>CAYFFV010000005.1:0-111537 GCA_964342695.1 uncultured Vicinamibacteraceae bacterium | reverse complement strand
GGTGTGTCAGTGGGATATACCGGAGCCGGTCTTCAGTAATGGAGACCGGCTTTTTGTTGGTTAGATAAGAAGGTGCACAGGTTAGAGAAAGGTGATGGAGCCGACGAGCGGAGTCGAACCGCTGACCTGCTGATTACGAATCAGCTGCTCTACCAGCTGAGCTACGTCGGCATGGCAGAAAATGAGTGTTTCTGCTACTGCTGTGTTCTGCAGTTTTCGTGTGCAGCCTGAAATCTTAGCACATGCCTGAGCTTATAAAGATTCTCTCGAAGTTTGGCCAACGTCGTTAGTGTAGATACAATGGTTCGTTACGGGTAAGTCGTAACAAGTGGGCCTTGCGGTCATGGGCAGCGTTCTATGAAGACGACAAAGAATGGAAATGTAGGAGAAATCGTTGTTCGTGGTGCGAGAACCAATAACCTTAAAGAGATTAGCGTTTCCATTCCACAGGAACAGCTGACGGTAATTACGGGTGTTAGTGGTTCAGGTAAATCGTCGTTGGCCTTTGACACAATCTATGCTGAGGGTCAAAGGCGTTACGTAGAATCGTTGTCAGCCTACGCTCGGCAATTTCTCGAACGCATGGAAAAGCCGGATGTCGACGAGATCACCGGTATCTGTCCAGCCATAGCGATCAGACAAAAGAACAGTCTACGTAATCCCCGATCGACGGTGGGTACAACGACTGAGCTTAACGACTATCTCCGATTACTTTTTTCCAGAGTGGGTCGCACAATATGTTTTGAGTGTGAGCGTGAGGTTCTCCGTGACAGTGCTGAGGTTGTTGCGCTGCAGTTGGCTGCACTGCCAGTCGGCACACGACTGATAATCGGTTTTACCCTGCCTGTGGTGGAATCGCTGCAGGATGAAAAATATGTCGACGAAACTGTTGTGGAAGACCATGGGAAGCTTTCGGAAAGTGGAGCAGATCAAGCCTCTCCGATCGAAGCGATGCTCGACGCACTGCGCAGAAAGGGATTTCGGCGATTAGTGTCGGCAGATAGCACTGTTTCCATTGACGACGTAGATCTTCAATCCTTGACGGATACAAGAAATCTTCAGGTTGTTGTGGATCGGGTACAGGTGAAGCCACAGGTGTTGGGACGGCTTACCGAATCTATCGAGACCGCCTATCAAGAAGGTGGGGGCACTGCATTTGCGATAGAGGTCGATAAGAAGTTAACACATGAGTTTAGTGAGTTATTTGAGTGTAGGGAGTGCGGTATCAGTTATGAATTACCGCAACCGCGCTTATTTTCGTTTAATAGTCCCTTTGGCGCCTGTGCGACTTGTCATGGATTTGGAAACATTATCGAACTCGATTTAGATTTAGTGATTCCAGATCCATCGAAATCAATTCAACAAAATGCCATAGAACCGTGGAGTAAGCCGCATTATCGGCCGAGGCTTGCGGATTTGAAGCGGGTCGCGAAAGACCACAACATTAGGGTAAATATTCCGTGGAACGAGCTTTCTGCGCGTGAACGTGACTTTGTTGTCGAGGGGGATGGGGACAAGTACAAAGGTGTAAAGGGGTTTTTTAGATGGTTAGAAAGCAAGAAGTATAAGGTTCACGTTCGAGTCTTTCTCAGTCGGTATCGAGGGTATTCTCAGTGTCCGGATTGTAATGGGTCTCGTCTGAGACGTGAAGCCCGAGCGGTTTGCGTAGGAGATCTCACGATTGATGTCTTGTCAGCCTTCACGGTAGAAAAGGCTAACCAATTTTTTGATTCACTTGTATTGACGGAAAAAGAGACAGCTGTTGCTGAGCGCATCCTGAAGGAAATTAAACGGCGCCTGTTGTTTCTAACGGATGTGGGGTTGGAATACCTGACTCTAAATCGATTGTCATCAACTTTGTCTGGCGGTGAGGCGCAGCGAATAAATTTGGCGACCTCGCTAGGGTCGTCCCTTGTGGGTACTTTGTACGTACTGGATGAACCTTCAATTGGGTTGCATCCTCGAGACAATGAACGCTTGTTAAACATACTCAGGCAATTACGTGATCAGGGAAATACTGTGCTGGTTGTCGAACACGATGCCGAAATGATTCGAAGTGCCGATTTTCTAGTTGACTTAGGTCTCGGGGCTGGAACGCGCGGCGGAAAGATTATCTATGCAGGTCCATCAGACGGTATTAAAGCGGAGCAGACCTCGCTAACAGCGAAATACCTTAGGGGTGAGTTGCTGATACCCGTACCGGCCAAGCGTCGTAAAAGATTGCCTCAAGCACAGGCCGTTCGTGTTTTTGGTGCCGCTGAACACAATTTAAAGAATATCGACGTCGAGATTCCAATTAATATGATGACGTGTGTGACGGGTGTGAGTGGATCTGGAAAGTCGACGCTTGTTCATGACGTTCTTTACGCCGCGATAAAAAAAGAAAAAGGAGAGTGGGATAAACGAGTCGGCATGCATCGAAGTATTGAGGGTGCTCAATTATTTAGCAAAGTAATGCTGATCGATCAATCTCCCATTGGACGAACCCCGCGCTCAAATCCTGTTACCTATCTCAAGGCATTCGATGCCGTTCGGGAATTGTTTGCATCTACCAAAGACGCCAAGGCTCGCGCCTTAACGCCAAGTCATTTTTCATTCAATGTGCCTGGGGGGCGGTGTGAAACGTGTGAGGGTGAAGGTGAGATCAGGGTGGAAATGCAGTTTCTTGCCGACGTTTCTGTTCCCTGTGAAGACTGTGACGGTAAACGGTTTAAATCGGACATTCTGGAGGTGTCGTATCGCGGGCGGAACATTGATGATGTGCTCGACATGACTGTGCGGGAAGCGTTAGCTTTCTTCAACTCGGCACCAAAAGTTCTTAGGAGATTAGAGGTATTAGAGGAAGTGGGTCTTGGATATCTTCGTTTAGGGCAAGCCGCCACGACATTGTCTGGAGGAGAAGCACAGAGAATAAAGATTGCTTCTCATTTGGTGTCGCGTTCTGGAGATAGAATTCTCTATATTCTCGACGAACCGACTACTGGTCTCCATTTTGACGACATCGCAAAATTAATAACTTCTTTTAAGAGGTTGCTGCAGGCCGGACACACATTGGTGATCATTGAGCACAATCTTGACATTATTAAGATCGCTGATTGGATTATCGATTTAGGTCCGGAGGGTGGTGAAGAGGGAGGGCATCTTGTCGCCTGTGGTGCCCCTGAAAAGATCGTAGAAGAAGATGGATCGTATACTGGTCGTTATTTGGCGGGAGTGTTACAGGCGGCCAGAGCTTTTGATTATGTAGAAGACTAGTGACTGCACCTGAGACGGTTCTTCAGCGTGATTTTTATGTGCGGCCTACCCTAAAGGTGGCGCGTGATCTAATTGGCAATGTTTTAGTTCATGAATCTCATTGCGGGATCACGACGGGTATGATTGTTGAGGTCGAGGCATACATTGGAGAGACAGATCCTGCCTGTCACGCAGCCACAGGATTTTCATTTCGTAACGCGCCACTCTATGGCCCCCCTGGCACTGCCTACGTGTATCTGAACTATGGAGTGCATCATTTATTCAATGTTGTTACAGAGCCTGAGGGGATGCCCTCTGCAGTTTTGATCCGAGCGGTGAAACCGTTAAAAGGGCTTGATCTGATGCGAGATAGACGGTGTAATCGGAAATTGAATTCCAAAAAAATGATCCACGAGACGCAACTGTGTTGTGGACCAGGAAATTTGACTAGAGCGATGGGAATTAATCTAAAAGAAAATCGTATCGATCTTTCAGGAGGTCGATTGTTTATCCAAGATTGTAAAAACCCACCAGACAGATCTGTTGTCTGGAGTCGAAGGGTAGGAATTAGTGCCGGTCTTGATACACTCTGGCGGTGTTACATTCTAGATAATCAATATGTTTCTGGTTGAATCAAATAGTGTCGAAAGTTTACTGTGGTCTAGCCTGTGAAACAGGAATCTCCAATTCAAGACGATTACCAGCACGCACTATCTGAAGCGTGACGATTGTTCCTATCTCAGCATCTGAGAGGAGACGCGCGTAATCAGCGCTATCATCAATCGTGATGCCGTTAAATGCAATAATGATGTCTCCGGGCTCTAGGCCAGCTTGAGCCGCACTTGATGCTTGATGGATGCGCCAGACTACGACTCCATTGCTATCAGGGGTTCCGAGTTCTCTTGCCAATCTTGGCGTCAGGGCTCTAACGTCAACATAACCGAAGGAACCTCGTCTGACTTCTCCGTGTTCTATAAGTTCTTCCATGACTCGTTTCGCCAAGTTACTGGGAACGGCAAAACCAACACCTTGACTACCACCACTGTCACTAAATATTGCAGTGTTGATACCGATGAGTTCTCCGTTGGTGTTAATCAATGCTCCACCTGAATTGCCAGGGTTAATGGCAGCATCCGTTTGTATAAAGTCTTCGTACCGGGCAACACCAAGGTTGTCTCTACCTACCGCACTTACTATTCCGAGCGTGACAGTCTGATTCAATTGAAAAGGATTTCCTACTGCTAATACCCATTCAGCAATACGTAGAGACGATGAATCGCCCCAGGGTATAGCAGGTAGGTTGTCAGCGTCGATGCGGAGCAAGGCAATGTCAGTCGATTCGTCACGGCCGACGAGTTCTGCCTCGAGTTCCTGATTGTCAGAGAGGGTAACTGTTATCCCTGCCGACTCTCTGCCTACAACGTGAGCGTTTGTTAGCAGGAAACCATCGCTGCGCACAACGACTCCTGATCCAAGACTCGGACGTTCCCGGTATCCTGAAAAATTTCCAGAATCACCAAAGAAATAACGAAAAAATTGATCATTTGGAAAGGGAGAACGGCGTCTCACCACTTGCCGAGATGAAATATTAGCGACTGACAGAATACTGGTTTCTGCTACCTCAGAGAAGTTGGGTAGATTGATTGCACCAACTCCTCTTGCAAGCCCTGACCGAACGTTATTTTCCGGTGGAGAATTTTGCGGCCGCGAAGACGATGGTATCGGTTGGCTCGTGACCGGTGCGGTCGTCTGGATTGCGTCGGCAGGATAACTTTTGAATAGAGCAGTCGAGTTACCTAAAGCTAGTCCTGCCACAAAAACGGCAACACTAAAAACAATGAATCCAACGCGCATAGGGCAGCATCCTTTCTTCTCTATTGGCTGGTAACCATTGTAACGTTTCGTGATGGCGTCACGGTATGGTACGATCGAAGATTATGAGTACCATCCAAGCGACACGTTTGAGAAAAGGAAATCTGGTCCAGATGGATCAAAATCTTCTTCGGGTTATTGACATTACACATTTAACCCCTGGAAAGGGGCATGGATTCGTTCAGGCGCGGTTTAGGAATATCAGAACGCATTCACTGTACGATCACAAATTTCGTTCGGAGGACAATGTACAACTTGCGATCCTTGACTCGAGAAAAATGCAGTTTTTGTATGTTGATGGTGATTCTTATCACTTTATGGACACCGAAACTTTTGACCAGAGCCATCTGACTTCAGAAACGTTAGGTGATTCCGTAAATTATCTGCTTCCTGAGTCTATAATTGTTGTTGAGTTTTATAATGAAGAGGCCATCGGGATCGAGCTACCGTTGACTGTAGATTTGAAGGTTGAAGATACCGCTCCCGCTATCAAAGGAGCGACTGCAAGTGCACAGCTTAAACCTGCCCGTTTAGAGACAGGACTAGTTGTTCAGGTGCCACCATTTGTAGCAAATGGAGATCGGATTCGAGTAAACACAGACACTGGAGAATATCAAGGGCGGGTTTAGTCGAATTCTCTGGTAGCTTAATTCATGTCTTCGATTGTTTGGTGGAAAGAAGTTTTAGAGCGTTTTATTGTAACAGCAAACCGATTAATCCCGGTCCCTGAGCCGTTGGATCCCCAAGCCACGATGGGGGGGTAACCCATACAAATGTCAGTATGGCAATTACCATCAAATCGTACTGCCATGTTTCTCTATCGAAGGTCCAAAAAAGGGCATGCCATACCGCAATCACTGGCAAGGCGAGAGCACGTTTTAAGGTCATGTGAATATTTCGATCTTCGCGCTGTGTTTGTGGCGATTGGAGTTCCCGCCACGTGAAGTAAATGCGATCGATTACGGTGATTATCGATAAAATCAAGATAATCCACATTACTGCACCCATTCGGTTGGTAAAGGCCCCGATCATGAAGAGTACAATACGTTCAGGGCGTTCCATAAAGCCGACCTTGCATTTTTCAATTAAAGATTCAGCACGCGCCCTGGTGTAGCTGGTCATTACCGAGAACATCAAGGCAAGTGCAGTGATCAAAACGTAATCGGGTCGGCTGAGTTCAGAATAAAGATAAATTAAACCTAAAAACAGGAACATATCTGAGAATCTATCCATGACAGAGTCCCAAAAGCCTCCGAAATTCGAAGAGAGTGAGGTTTCCTCTGCAACTTTGCCGTCAATGAAATCAAAAATATTAGCTACGATCATTACGAAGCCTGCCAATCGAAATTCACCTAGGCCAAGCGCTATACCCGCACCAGCGTTTATGATGACACCAACGAGTGTTAACACATTTGGATGGATACGAAACCGCACGCAAAAACTTATAATGGCCCGCAGAGGATACATGCAAAGCCAACCGATAGTTCCGGTAAATGTCATTTTGAATTGGACCTTAGAGTCAGCACAACCAACGATATAATTTGGAAGGGATTATCAGTGCACCGCATTACATTTTAAGACTGATTTGCTGATTTTGAGAAGCTCATAGATGTCGAAGTGTAGATCATGCCTATTAAAGAACTCAAGGATCAGATTGCGAATCTTCCGAATTCACCAGGTGTGTATCTTTATTTAAATCGTATTGGGGAGACAATATATGTGGGACGCGCCAAGGTGCTTAGAGACCGTGTACGTTCCTATCTTAGCGCATATGGGACGAGTCCGAAGACCGACGTATTGCTTAAAGAAATCGCAGGATTAGAGGTCATTGTAACCGACTCTTTGGTTGAAGCTTTAGTGCTCGAAAATAATCTCATAAAGCATCGAGTGCCCCGTTACAATATTCTGTTACGGGATGATAAAAATTATCCCTATCTGCAAGTTACAAGAACTGAATCATATCCGAGGGTTTTGGTGGCCAGACAAGTGGCCAGAGATGGTAATTTCTATGCCGGACCTTTTTTGCCATCCCCTGTAGCACGTAAAGCCATGTCGCTTACACATCGCTTATTCGGCATTCGCTCATGTAATGAAATTATTAATGGAAAAAGGGACAGGCCTTGCCTTGAGTATGACATTAAACGTTGCGTCGCTCCGTGTGTCGACGAACTTTGTTCCCAGGAAGAGTATGCGGTAGTTGTAAGGCATGCCGAGATGTTTTTAGACGGGCGCAACGATGAGTTGAAAAAAGAGCTAGACAAGAAAATGCAATCCGCTTCTCAAAAACTTCTGTTTGAAGAAGCCGCAAGTATACGAGATGCCTTGAAGCTAATCGATGAACTTGGCAGTCGCCGGCAGAAAATGGCGACCGCTAAGTTGGGAGACCGAGACGCGTTCGGTGTTAAATCTGGTCCTCTCGGTGCGGTTATACAGGTTTTTCAGATGAGGGGAGGAAGGGTCCTAGAGCGTGTCGAATTAGTAACTGACGAAATTAATAAGAATTCTCATTCTGACAGAGAGTTGTTGGGGGCGGCCTTACAACAATTTTATGAGGGGAGAAGTGTGCCTCTTGAGGTTCATGTTCCAATAACACTGGCTGATGAAGACACGCTAACTCAATGGCTCTCGAGTCGCGCAGGCAGACAGGTACGGTTGTATTGCCCGAAGCGTGGACAAAAGAGGGGCCTTTTGGAGCTGGCAAACCGTAATGCGGAATTGACTTATGTGTCACGTTACAGTCAAGAGGCAAAAGCTGACAGCCTTGCGCTTGAAGAGTTACGCACCGTGCTAGATCTGCCAGATCCTTTAAGAAGGTTGGAGTGTTTTGATGTGTCGACGATTCAAGGTGCAGAGACGGTAGGGGCTATGGTAGTTGCTGAAGATGGAAGATTGAATCGTCGCGCGTACCGAAAGTATCGAATACGTGGTGCAGAAAAAATTATCAATAAACCAGACGATTTTGCGGCGATGGAGGAAGTTGTTCTCAGGCGGTATAGACGATTACTTGAACAGGGAGGACCATTTCCTGATCTTGTTATCGTGGATGGAGGCAAAGGGCAACTGTCCGCTGCGTACAAGGCTTTTGAGCAGTTAGGTCTTTCAAATCTGTCGGCAATAGGGATAGCAAAGAAAGAAGAAGTTCTCGTGGTGAAAGAAAGGAAGCAGCCGATTGTCCTTCCACGTCATAGTTCTGCCTTACGATTGGTTCAACGGATGCGTGACGAAGCTCATCGTTTTGCAGTAACTTTTCATCGGAGTGCGAGAAGGGCAAGGGACCTCAGATCAGAACTTGATCAAATTCCTGGGGTCGGTCCAAAACGCCGAAAGTTATTGCTTGAAGAGTTTGGAAGCATGCGTAACATCCGTCGGGCGACAGAAGAACAGATTAAAGAAATTGTTGGTGTGAAGCTTGCCAGTATCATTTTTAAACATTTGCGACGAGTAACGAAGTAGAGTCGTAGTTTTCGAGGGTGACTTGCCGAATGGCTCGTCTGCCCGTATCCTCTAGGCTATTAAAAGATTGAAGCTGTTATCTCTCTTCTAATAATTTCTATTGTGCCATATGCCTTCTGAAAAAAATCGTCCTCGCGTCGTGTCTGGTATGAGACCCACCGGTAAACTTCATTTAGGCCATTTGGTTGGGGCCTTATCTCAGTGGGCTGAGCTGCAAGATAAGTATGAATGTATGTATTTTGTTGCGGACTGGCATGCTTTAACGAGCGAGTATGGAGATACTAGTCAACTTTCAACCTACGTGATTGATAACGTTACCGATTGGATAGCAGCTGGGATCGATCCTGAACAAACGACAATTTTTGTTCAGTCTTTGGTCCCAGAGCATGCTGAGCTTTATTTGTTGCTTTCGATGACGGTGCCCATCCCTTGGTTGGAACGGGTTCCAACATATAAGGAGCAGATCGATCAATTAAATGACAGAGACCTGTCAACTCTTGGGTTTCTTGGTTATCCATTGCTTCAAGGTGCTGACGTCGTTATTTATAATGCTGACTATGTTCCTGTTGGCGAAGATCAGGTTCCGCATCTTGAGTTAACTCGTGAAGTGGTAAGACGGTTCCAGGGGTTTTATGGAGAATTGTTTATTGAGCCACAACCCCTCTTGACAAAGTTTCCTAGGTTGCCTGGTCTAGATAATCGAAAAATGAGTAAAAGTTATGGCAACGCTATTGATTTGTCTGATGATGTTAAGACTGTCCGTAAGAAAGTTATGCGTATGTACACTGATCCGAACCGGATCAGAGCAGATGTTCCTGGGATGGTAGAAGGCAATCCGGTCTTTGTTTATCATGACGCATTTAATAGCAATTCTGAAGAGGTTGAAGACCTTAAATCTCGATATCGCCAAGGCGCGGTAGGGGACGTAGAAGTCAAAGAAAAACTTGCGGCTGCCATTAATGAGAAACTGGAGCCTATGCGATCTATAAGGGAAGAATTGTTAGCAAAACCAAAAATGATTCGAGAAATAATCCTTGATGGTTCCAGTCGGGCAGCTACTATAGCAAGTGCAACGATGCGAAATGTTCGTGAAGCCGTGGGGCTATCTTACCGGTAATTACGGATGATCGTACTAAGGCACGAAAGTCGATATAGAATTCGCAGGGTAGATTCAAAAAGCCTGTTGGTACGAATCTCACTGGTTGGTGTTTGATTGTTATGGGTTTAAAGGTTTCTGAGTTCTCTCGCGATTTTGAATCAGTTCTTCCACAATACCCTATAAAACTTGAAAAATTTGAGGGTCCATTAGATCTATTGCTTCATTTGATTAAGAAAAATGAGATTAATGTCTACGACATTCCGATGGCTTTAATTACCGATCAGTACCTTGTGTATTTAGAACTTATGCAAGAACTCGATCTCGATGTGGCCGGTGAATTTTTAGTTATGGCTGCGACATTAATTCACATCAAGTCGAGGATGCTCGTTCCTCGGATAGAAGACGAAGACGAGGAGGAAGAGACTGAAGATCCAAGAGATGCGCTCGTCCGTCGCTTATTGGAGCATCAAAAATATAAAGCTGCTGCGGAATTATTGCATGAACGTGAGACTGTAAGAAGCGCACAATGGATTCGTCCTGATGAACGCGTAAGCGATCTGGTGGACGGAGAGATTGAACGTGAATTGGAGGTTGATTTATTTAGCCTTCTGAAAGCATTTCAATCAGTACTGGCTCGGGCCCAACTGAGGCCGGGAATTCCAGTTCCAGAGCTTCAGCTTTCAATTGAGGAGCGTATAGATCAAATATTGAAAAAGCTATCTGACAGCAAAGCTCGAGGTTTTGATGAGCTATTCAGTGAAGATGTAAGTCGTAAAAATTTAATTACAACTTTTTTGGCTTTGCTTGAAATGATTCGATTGAAATTGATTCGTGTGTTTCAAGGTGGCACACTTGATCCGATAAGAATTTATAAACGTGCCAGACCTACGGATGCTCCGCGCCCGATGGGTGGCGTAGAAGATGAATGAATCTATGAATGATCTTCAATCGGTCATTGAAGCTTTGATTTTCGCGTCTCCTGAGCCTGTGACCTTAAAAATGTTGGTAAAGCTCTTGGACGGAGAGCCTGTAGAAAATATTGAGGAGGCGCTTGCTGCGATCGTTAAGCATTGGGATCGAAATGGTGGTTTGCAATTAGTGGAGGTGGCTGGGGGGTATCAGATAGTCACCCGCCCTGAATTTTCAGAATGGGTAAGACGGTTGTTTCATGAACACTCCAAACAACGATTGTCTGTTCAAGCGCTTGAGACTCTTGCGGTAGTCGCTTATCGGCAACCAATTACTGGTCCTGAGATTGCAGATATTAGAGGTGTCAATACGTCTGGTGGTGTGTTGGGAACCTTGATCGAGCGACGACTTGTGAAGGTGACCGGGAGAAAAGCTGTAGTTGGAAGGCCGTTTCTATATTCGACGACAAGAGAATTCTTGGATCGATTTGGTTTAAATGATTTATCGGATTTACCACGTGTTGAAGACATGGCCAAAGCGCTTGGTATGGATGTTCCGACCGGTCTAACGGAGTCTTACCCTCTTGATGAGGCTTTGCCCCTTGAACCCGAGAGAGACAAGGTAGAAGCTGAATCTAACGAACAGAAATAACAATATCTTTGTTTTTGTAAATCAAGTGGAAAATTTGCCAATCGAACCAGACAGTCAATCAGGATCTAGATTACAAAAAATATTGTCTGCGGCAGGGATCGCCTCCCGTCGAGCTGCGGAGAAATTAATGACTGATGGGCGAGTTACAGTAAATGGCAACGTTGTCAAACGTCTTGGCACGAGGGCGGATCAATCAAAAGACGATATTCGTGTTGATGGACGTAGGGTCGGTTCGAAAGCGCGCCGCAGGTATCTTTTGGTTAATAAACCCCGGGGAGTTGTAACTACACGACATGACCCAGAAAGACGAAAAACAGTTGCGGACTTAGTTGCTCGGATTCGGGACTACGTTTATCCCGTAGGACGTCTTGATTACGACTCAGAAGGCCTGTTGCTTTTGACGAATGATGGTCAGCTTGCTCAAGAATTGACTCACCCAAAGCACTCTGTTGAACGAGTCTATCAGGTGACTGTAGAGGGTGTGCCCAGTGCAACTCAGCTGCGCCGGCTTCGCCAAGGCATTATTCTGGAGGGGCGCCGTACGTCACCTTTAAATGTTCGACTCATTAGTGGTAATCGCGGGCGAAGTAAAACCCAGTCACTTTTGGAGATAACACTTCGCGAGGGTCGAAACCGTCAGGTTAGACGAATGTTAGATGCAATAGGTCACCCCGTTGCAAGGCTTCGCCGAATAAAGATTGGTCCAATATCAGATCGAACTCTCAGGCTGGGTCAATATCGCGATCTGTCGCGCTTTGAAGTCAACGCGCTCAAAAGTGCCAATAAGGAATTGAGTGAACGTGGTCAGTTGAGAAGTCAAAAAAAATGACAAAAGTTATTGCAATCGATGGACCATCCGGTGCGGGTAAGGGGACTGTGGCGCGGGCCATTGCTCATGCTTTGAAATGGACTCACGTGGATACGGGTGCTATGTATCGGGCTGTGGCGTGGAAAACTCGCTATGAAGGAAAAAATTTTGATAATGAAATTGACGTAGTGACTATTGCCAAGATGGCGGCTATTCAGATGGATGGACAAAAAATTTTAATTGACGGGCACGACGTTACATCTGATATTAGAACCCCTGAAATTGATTTGGCCGCCACCTCAGTGGCCAGAATACCCGGTGTTCGTAAAGTCCTAGTTACTCGTCAGCGCCAGTTCGCAGAGAATAATGCGGTTGTAATGGAGGGGCGTGATATCGGAACCGTCGTGTTTCCAGATGCAACTGTTAAGATTTACTTAGATGCTAGTCCGCAGGAACGAGCGAGACGCCGTTCCGAGGATCCCGCTCACGGATTGTCGCAAGTTAGTAAATTAGATGTTGTAGCGGATGCTTTAGCGAGACGAGATCATCTTGATCGGACGAGAGACGCATCACCCTTGGTTAGAGCTCCAGATGCATCCGTCATTGATACCACAGACATCTCAATCGATTCGGTTGTTAAGCTGGTTTTAAAGATTGTGGAAGATAGATTTGGCGATGGGATTTCTCGTTAAAAACTAGAGCGAAGCTAGCTCAGTGTAAGTGACTCTACAGGAAAGGGTTTGCTGTTTTTGGCAACCGGTGTGCAAATCGATCTAGTAGTTCGTGTCTACTAGATGAGGAGTACTGTCCTTTAGACGACTCTTGACTATCCACAGTTGACCGACCGACGCTAACTATCATATAGTCCTATACTTATCACGACTCAGAGGGTATATAGAAAGCCTTAAGGTCCTCGTTTTGCTTTAGAGTGCCAGTGGTTACCCGTGAGTATTTAGGAGAGCCTGCAGCAAATGAAAGACGCTGAATATTTTTTAGTGGACGACGAATCTATTGATCCAGCTGAACACGCCCGCTTGACAGAACTTTACAACAGTAGTTTCAGAAACATAAGTGAAGGTGAAGTGGTTAAGGGAACCGTGCTTAAGGTTTCGTCTTCAGAGGTAGTAGTTGATGTTGGGTATAAATCTGAGGGCATTATCGCGGTTTCTGAGTTTGTGGATGAAGGTGGTCAAGTGACGGTGCAAGCTGGCGATTCAGTTGATGTGTTGCTTGAGCGCACTGAAGACCGAGATGGCCATATTGTCCTTTCTCGCGAAAAAGCGGAGAAAATGAAAATATGGGATGAGGTTGAACAGGCGTATTCCGACCGTCGTATTGTAATTGGTCATGTTATTGAGCGTGTCAAGGGTGGTTTAGCTGTTGACATCGGGGTTCGAGCTTTTCTTCCTGGTTCACAAATTGATGTTCGTCCTGTGAGAAACCTTGATGCTCTTAAAGGTCAAGAGCTACGGATGCGTGTTATTAAAGTGAACAAGAAACGTGGAAACATTGTGCTTTCCCGTAAGTCGTTACTTGAGGAAGAAAACGCTGAGAAAAAGAAGGTTACATTAGAGAATATCGCTGAAGGCAAGGTTATGAAAGGCCTTGTAAAGAATATTACCGATTATGGGGCTTTTATTGACCTAGGTGGTATTGATGGTCTTTTGCATGTTACTGACATGACGTGGGGGCGAGCCCAACATCCTTCTGAACTGTACAAGGTTAATGATGAGGTTGAGGTTGTTGTGCTCAAGTATGATGCTGAAGCTGAACGTGTTTCTCTAGGGTACAAACAGTTGCATGATGACCCATGGGCTTCCGTGACAGACCGGTACCCGGTTGGTCAACGTGTGAGTGGTAAAATTGTGAGCTTGACTGATTATGGTGCTTTTGCAGAGCTTGAATCTGGTGTGGAAGGTTTGATTCATGTTTCTGAAATGAGCTGGAGTAAACGTGTGAAGCATCCATCCAAGCTTCTGAACGTTGGTGATTCAATCGATGCTATGGTGCTTGGCGTTGATCAAGAGGCAAGACGTATTTCACTTGGTGTCAAGCAAATCGAAACCAATCCGTGGCATGAACTTGCAGAACGTTACCCCATCGGAGCAAAGATTAATGGCAAAGTCAGAAATCTGACAGAATTTGGTGCGTTTGTTGAGGTCGAAGAAGGCATCGATGGCCTTATCCACGTTTCGGATATGTCGTGGAGTAAACGTCTTACGCATCCTTCTGAGGTTTTGAAAAAGGGTGACGACATTGAGGCCGTTGTGTTGAGTGTCGATCCTGAAAATCAGCGTCTGTCTCTTGGGCTTAAACAAATGTCAACTGATGTCTGGGATGATTTTTTTGCTGAAAACAAAGTGGGGGCCATTGTTGAAGGAAAAGTTGTAAGAGTGACTAATTTCGGCGCTTTTGTAGAGTTGGCTGAAGGAATTGAAGGTTTAATTCATGTGTCTGAGTTCGATTCCTCCCAAGGTGAACAGGTGGCGGAAATTAAAGTCGACGAAACGATTAAGATGCGGATTATTAAGCTCAGCCCTGATGAACGAAAGATTGGCTTAAGTATTCGAGCATTAACGTCTGATGATTACGAGAATAACTGGCAGAATTATGCTACCAGTGAATCACCTGAAGTTACCTTGGGCGATCATTTTAAGCATAGCCAAGAAACATCAGACTCATAGTCGAGTCAAATAACTGGAGGAACCCGTGTCTGGAGATAGTATGACAAAAGCGACTCTTGTAGAAGAAGTCGCTCGTGTCGCTGATCTTACCAAGAAGGATTCTGAAGTTATAGTAGATACTGTTTTGGGAAGTATTACAGAGGCTCTTCACGGTGGGAAAAAAGTAGAACTTCGAGGTTTTGGAAGTTTTCGCCTTCGTCGTCGGGAATCTCGCAAAGGTCGGAATCCTAAGACGGGTGATCGGGTAGATGTTCCTTCCAAGCAAGTGCCATATTTTAAGCCTGGTAAAGAATTAAAGGAACTTATTAATCAGTCGCCAGATCCTATAGAAGTTTCTCCAGTAGGAGAAACTTCATTGGCTCATGTGGTTACTGGTGATGTGTCAATCTAGAAACGTTCCTGAATTTTAAAGTTGAGGCGTCTTCTAAGTGGATGTTATGCCTCTAATTCACAGAATTTTAATTAAAAAGTGGAACATCTTCGCGCACCATGGAGAATGGCTTACGTGACGACTGCAGCTACAGGAGATGCTGGGGGATGTATTTTTTGTGCAGCACTTTCAAACAATTCAGAGCTAATCCTATATAGAGGCAAGCATGTTTTTATAATTCTAAATAAGTTTCCTTACAATAATGGGCATCTCATGCTTGTGCCGAATCGCCACATATCCACACTGTCTCAATTGAGCGATGAGGAATTGGATGAATTAGGTTCATTTATACGAACAACCGAAATAGCAATCAATGAGGCTTATAAACCGAACGGCATTAACGTTGGCATTAATGTCGGACGTTCTGCCGGAGCAGGTGTGCCTGATCATATTCATGTTCATGCTGTGCCCCGCTGGGATGGGGATACGAATTTTATGACAGTAGTTGGGGAAACCCGTGTTGTTCCTGAGGAACCAAGTCAGACGCTTGAGCGTCTCCAGCCTATTTTCTCTCGTATCCTTGATAATTAAGTTTTGAACCTGATCTATCTGCTCGCCACGTATTCTCTGTTTTAAGAAAAATCAATTCTTACCTTTCAACAGTTCTTTGGCTATCGTTTGAAGTTGCATATTTGAAGTTCCTTCATAGATCTGACCAATCTTTGCGTCGCGATATAGCTTTTCAACAGGGTAGTCTTTTGTGTAACCGACGCCGCCAAAAAGTTGAACGGCTAGAGAACTAACTCTTTCAGCGACCTGAGAAGAGAAGAGTTTAGCCATTGCTCCTTCAGTGACAAATGGGAGTCGTGCATCACGTAGCCTTGCGGCGTTGTACACGGTTAGTCGTGCCGCTTCCAGATCTGTAGCAGCTTGTGCCAGTTGAAATTGAACGGCTTGAAAATCACTAATTGGTCGATTGAATTGTTTGCGCGTTTGAACAAACGAAAGCGCATGATCTAATGCTCCTTGGGCGAGTCCTATCATTTGTGCGCCGATGCCGATACGGCCTTCGTTAAGCGTTTCAATGGCAACCTTGTAACCGCGACCCATTTCTCCAAGGATATCCGTTGAGGGTACTCTACATTCGTCTAGGATCAGTTCACACGTACTGCTCGCACGGATCCCGAGTTTGTCTTCTTTTTTCCCAATAGTAAATCCAGGAGTGTCACGGTTGACTAAAAACGCAGTGATTCCACGGTGTCCCGCGGTGGGATCGGCATTTGCAAAGACTATAAAGATGTCAGCTTCGTTTGCGTTGGTGATCCACAATTTTTGTCCACTCAAAATGTAATCTTTCCCGTCAGGTACGGCTTTTGTTGACATCGAAAATGCATCACTCCCTGAATTTGATTCTGAAAGAGCGTATGCGCCGACTGTGCCGCCAGCTAGGCGTCGAAGAAAACGTTCCTTAACGTCTTGATTGCCCCATCTAAGGATGGCATTTATCACTAAAGTATTTTGAACATCGACAAGCACCGCCACAGAAGGATCAACTCTAGAAAGTTCTTCAACGGTAATGACTGATAAAAAGAAATGGCCACCACTGCCTCCGAGCTCGGTGGGTATCTCGATGCCCATAACACCGAGTTCGTTTAGTTTGTCGATTAGTTGTTGAGGTATTTTGGCTTCTTCGTCCATTTGCCGAACGAGCGGTGTGATTTCTGCTTTGGCAAATGCGCGCACGTTTGCCCGAAGAAATTCTTCTTCTTCAGATAACGCAGTTAAAGGAAGTGAAATGTCAGAAAGATCTGTCATGTGTAAAAGCGATGTTATCATTGAACCATAAACATGCCGAATCTTTGATGTTAACTATGCGCATATTCTGTTTTAGATGGGCGACAGTGTTTCTTGGATGTTTAGTGTTCGGTCTCTTTGCGGGTGCTGAGCAACAGCCACAGTCGTCGGGTTCTGATGGCAATGAGACTAGTGGGCAGAATATTGAGGAATCACCCGATGAAACCGTATTCAGAACGGGTATTAATTTTATTCGGGTTGATGTAATAGCAACTGATGATGAGGGCAATCATATTCGTGATTTAGACCTTGCAGAGTTTGAAGTGTATGAAGATGGTGAGCTGCAGGATATTGAAACTTTTGAGTTAATTGAGATTAATCAAATTCAAGATGTTGATGCCGAACCTCCGCGTCCTATTATTAATAGATTTGACGAAGAGCGAGAAGCTGCTAGAACCGACACGCGTGTGTTCGTTATTTTTTTTGATGACTATCATGTCCGTTGGGAAAATGGTGCCCGTGCTGGTCAAGAGTTGTCAGAATTTCTTAGGAATAATCTGTTTCCCACGGATTTAGTTGGACTCATGCATCCTCTCACGCCACTGGATGATGTTCGCCTGACGCGCAACCATGAATCTGTTTTTGAAGCGGTCGAAAACTTTTATGGACGCAAGTATGACTACCAACCAGTAAATATGTTTGAGCAGCGGTATTCACAATATCCCACCGAGATCGTTGAACGTATTCGAAATGATGTGTCGTTATCGGCGCTTGAGGGACTAATGATTCGTATGGGTGCGTTGAGAGAGGGGCGTAAGAATGTTCTATTGATTAGCGAGGGATTTTCAAATTATGTGCCGCCTGTCTTAAGGAATATGAATGCGGAAATGTTTGGCGGCCTTTCTGAGCCAGTTGAGTCGAATCCAAGATATGAACAAACGGCGCAGTTTTTTTCCGATCAGAATATTTTTTTCGATCTTAGAGATGTTTTCTCCACGGCAAATCGTTTTAATACCACGATTTATTCCCTTGATCCTCGTGGGCTTGCAGTTAGTGAGTTTGATATGAGTCAACCCATTGTTGGCCGAGCAATCGATGACCGTGTGATGCGAGCGACAAGAGATACTTTATATGTTTTGGCTAGTGAGACCGATGGCCGAACGATTCTGAATACTAATGACTTTGAACCTGGTCTTAGGCAAATGCTGCATGATTCCAGTGCATATTATTTACTCGGTTACAATTCTACTCGGTCCGCCAATGATGGAAAATTTCATGAGCTTGAAGTTCGTGTAAAACGAACAGGTGTTGACTTAAGGCATCGACAAGGATTTTGGGCTCTTACTGAACGTGATGTAGAGCGGGCTATGACTGCTACCGAGAACGAGCCGCCGAAGGCTGTAGATGTTGCGATTGGGGCCCTAGCGGAACCTAGGCGTGGACGTCGTCTTATTCGCACTTGGTTTGGGATGGAAAAAGGTGAAGATGGTAAAACCAAAGTTACTTTTTTGTGGGAACCAGTTTCTGATGGAAGAAATTATGGAGAACAACCAGCTCAAGTGCTTCTGACGGCGATGAATGAAACAGGAGAAGCGTTGTACCGTGGAAGAGTACCTAGTCAAACATTATCAAAACAGTTGCCTGACGGGCGTGAAAGTCTCGGTTTAACGTCAAATAAAGTTGAATTTTTATCTGAGCCAGGTACCGTTCAAGTAGGTGTAGTGATTGAGGACGATGTAGAGGAAGTGCTTGACCGTGAGCGTATTGAAATCAACGTTCCTGATCTCACGGGCTCCGAACTCGTGTTAACAACGCCAACGTTTATTCGTGCACGTAACCACATGGAATGGATGAATTTGGTTTCTGATTGGGATGCGGTACCAACATTGACACAAGAGTTTCGTCGCACAGATCGTGTTTTGGTTCGGTTTAATGCGTACGCATCAGGTGTGAAAGTTGATGAGGTGGGAGCACGTCTATTGAGTAGAACGGGTGAAGTAATGTATCCACTTGAAGTTCAGATTACTGACGCTGAATTTCCAAACCAAGTTGATTTATGGACAGCTCACTTGGCTCCTGGTGAATATGTAATAGAGTTCACTGCATCTTCGCTCATGAACACCATCACAAAACTTATTGCTTTTAAATTGCGGTCATGAATTCTAAATCTCGTTTAACTACTGAATTTAAATCGTTATATGCCGACAGTGAGCGAATGTCTAACTCAGTCGGTGAAGCCGATGGTCCAGGAGAATTTCCCTATACCCGAGGTATTCACGCAAGTGGGTATGGGGGGAAGTTATGGACCATGCGGCAGTTTTCAGGTTTTGGGACTCCAGAAGAGACTAACCAACGGTATCGTGAATTGTTGCAGGCTGGTGGCACAGGGCTTAGTGTTGCGTTCGATCTTCCTACTTTGATGGGACGAGATCCTGATCATTCATTATCTTTGGGTGAAGTTGGAAAGTGTGGAGTGAGTATCGCTTCTTTAGCAGACATGGAAATGTTATTTAAAGGGATTCGTCTTGATGAAATTACAACCTCAATGACGATTAATTCTCCAGCCGCAATAATTTTTGCTATGTATCTCGTTGTGGCGGAACAGCAAGGGGTTGCGTGGGAAAATCTTTCAGGAACGATTCAGAACGACATTTTGAAAGAATACATTGCCCAGAAGGAATATATATATCCACCTCGTCCGTCGATGCGGCTGGTGACGGATGTGTTTTCTTTTTGTGCTGATGAGGTGCCTAAGTGGAATACGATTTCTGTGAGTGGGTACCACATCCGTGAAGCGGGTGCCACTGCGCTTCAGGAACTGGCTTTTACGCTTCGAGATGGAATTGAGTATGTACAGTACGGTGTCGACGCTGGGTTATCGGTCGATCGGTTTGCGCCAAGGATTTCTTTTTTCTTTAATGCTCATAGTAATTTTTTTGAGGAAATTGCTAAATACAGAGCTGCAAGAAGTCTGTGGGCTACAACGATGAAAGAACGTTTTAAGGCAACCGATTCGAGGTCTTGGAAACTTCGTTTCCATGCTCAAACGGCAGGTGTATCGTTAACGGCTCAGCAGCCTTACAACAATGTGGTAAGGACAGCACTTCAAGCATTATCGGCTGTTTTAGGTGGGGCGAACTCCTTGCATACCAATTCACTGGACGAAGCGCTTGCACTTCCGACTAGTGAGGCTGCGCTTTTGGCTTTACGAACTCAGCAGGTTATTGCTCATGAGAGTGGAATCACAGAGATCGTTGATCCATTTGGCGGGTCATATTGCTTGGAAGAATTAACCGGAGAATTAGAAGCCGGAGCGAAACAATACTTCGAAACTATTGATGGCTTTGGAGGGATGGTTGAAGCAATTGAGGAAGGATATCCCCAACGGGAAATTGCGGATAGTTCTTATAGCTTTCAACAATCTGTGGAATCTGGTGACCAAGGTATTGTTGGAGTCAACCAATTTATTGATGAAACAATGCCAAATATTCCGATATTACAAATTTGCGACAGTGTGGAGGAGCAACAAATTGAACGGGTCCATCAATTAAGAAAACGCCGTGATTCAGGTGCTGTTTCAAAAGCTTTGGACGTATTACGAACAGAGGCTAACGGGAAGGAAAATTTGATGCCTCTCATCGTTGACGCTGTTCGTGCATATGCTACTGTAGGAGAAATGTGTGATGCGCTGCGTGATGTATGGGGTGAATTTGAAGAAACTCCAGTCGTCTAATGGGTGTGTAGATTAAGGTTTATGCTTATAAGAGTCAGAGAGCACTAAAATTCTAGTCTATTCAATTTGAGAACGTACAGTAATAATTGATGTAGGTTTTTATTAGGTGATGATGCGAAAAATACGAGTAGTAATAGCTAAACCAGGGTTAGATGGTCATGATCGGGGTGCAAAGGTTATTGCCAGAGCCTTGCGGGATGCAGGGATGGAAGTAATTTATACCGGCTTGAGACAAACCCCAGAACAGATTGTGGATGCTGCGTTACAAGAAGATGCTGATGTGATTGGCTTGTCCATATTATCTGGTGCACATAACCATATCTGTCCTCGCCTGATGGAATTGCTTGCTGAGAAGAAGTTGGATGATGTTCTAGTGGTGATTGGCGGTATTATTCCTGATGCTGATGTAAAAAAACTTAACCAGATAGGAATTGAAGGGATCTTTCAACCAGGCACTTCAATGAATGAAATAACCCAATTTATTAAGGCTCACTCTAGAAGCAGCGAGAACGACAATTAGTCTCGTAATTAACAATTTAAGGTGTCTTAAGCCCTATTCCGTCCACCATTTCTCTTGATGTGATGAGGTAACATGCGTGAACTGACGAAGGTCTTCGAGCACGCGAAGATCGATCCAAAGTGGTATGCATACTGGGAAAGCATCGGTGCGTTTCGTGCCGATCCTGTAACCAATAAACCCTCTTTCAGTATGGTGTTGCCACCGCCAAATGTAACGGGATGGCTACATATCGGCCATGCCCTCAATCAGACGCTTCCCGATGTTGTTGCCCGTTGGAAACGTATGAAAGGTTACGACGTGTTATGGCTTCCCGGGACGGACCATGCGGGTATTGCGACTCAAAATGTAGTTGAAAAGCAGCTGGCACAAGAGGGTAAGACGAGGCACGATCTTGGACGAGATGCTTTTGAAAAGCGTGTCTGGGATTGGGTAGAAAAGAGCCATGGCACGATTACAAGTCAGATGCGAAAATTGGGTTCTTCTGTCGATTGGTCCCGTGAACGATTTACTCTTGATGAAAACTTGTCGCGTGCTGTTCGTAAGGTTTTTGTTTCTTTGTATCGGGAAGGACTTATTTATCGAGGCACGTATTTGGTAAGTTGGTGTACTCGCTGTAGGACTGCGCTGTCAGATTTAGAGGTTGTTCATAAGGACATGAAGGGAAAGCTTTACCATATTAGCTACCCTCTATTTAATGGAGAGCGGTCACTTACAGTAGCAACGACACGCCCTGAAACAATGCTAGGTGACACTGCAGTCGCGGTGCATCCTAGTGATGTGCGATATAGAGCTCACATCGGCGCTGATGTTGTCTTACCGCTTATCGGTCGGCGCATTCCAATTATTGCTGATGAGTTTGTCGATCAAGGATTCGGAACGGGTGCTGTGAAGGTGACACCAGCCCATGATCCAAACGATTTTGAAATGGGGCTGCGCCATGATTTACCGCAGGTCTCTGTGATTGATGAAGATGGTCGAATCACTGCTGATGCCGCGCAGTATGTTGGACAGGATCGGTTTAAAGCTAGGAAATCTGTTCTATCTGATCTTGAAGACAAAGGATTGCTTGTCGGAGTTGAAGATCACTCCCATGCTGTTGGCCATTGTCAGCGCTGTGGGACAGTAGTGGAACCGTTACTTTCGACCCAATGGTTTGTAAAGATCAAGTCGCTGGCCGAACAAGCCAGTCAGTCCGTTAAAGACGGAGAAACAGTTTTTGTTCCTAATAATTGGACAAAGACTTATGAAGACTGGATGTCCAACATCCATGATTGGTGTATTTCGAGGCAATTATGGTGGGGACATCGTATTCCTGCATGGTACTGTGAATCATGTTCCAACGTTGTCGTTGATGAGAACACACCCTCAACTTGTTCTTGTGGGGGGAAGTTAAGGCAGGATACCGATGTCCTTGATACTTGGTTCAGTTCAGGACTCTGGCCTTTTAGCACTTTGGGTTGGCCAGATGAAACACCTGACTTGGACCGCTATTATCCGACAAGCCTCTTGATGACAGCCCACGACATCATTTTTTTCTGGGTAGCCAGGATGATGATGCTTGGTAAAAAATTTGTTGGAGAGGTGCCGTTTAAAAAGGTCTACATCACGTCTCTCGTGAGAGATGCTCATGGTCAAAAAATGAGTAAATCCAAGGGGAATGTTGTTGATCCATTGGAACTCATTAATGAAATTGGTGCGGACGCATTTCGCTTTACCCTGGCCGCTCTTGCATCTCCTGGAATGGATATTTCTTTGTCGGAGGGACGCCTGAGAGGGTATAGACAATTCGTTAACAAGATATGGAATGCCTCCAGATTTGTGTTGTTAAACATTCCTGAAGCAACGATCAGTCGTCCCACAATTCCTAAGATTTCATCATTGGGGGTAGCGCATCGATGGATACTACATCGCACCAGCGCTTTAAGTCACGAAGTACAGATTGCTCTTGAAGAATTTAGATTTGATTTGGCCGCTGATCGCTTGTATCACTTTTTTTGGCATGAGTACGCTGATTGGTATATCGAACTCGTTAAACCGCAACTTCAACCAGGTGTTCAATATAATGAAAACGCTCTTGCTGTTTTGCTGGAAGTGCATGAACGGATATTGCGGATGTTGCACCCATTTATGCCCTTTGTGACTGAGGAAATATGGCAGGCTCTTCCTCGAAGCAGAGACGAAGGACAAGCTACAGATGGTGAGGGCCAGACGATCACATTGACGTCTTTTCCAGAACCTAATTCGGATTGGACTGATGAGGCCGCGGTCTCGACGATGACTTTAATGCAAGAAATTGTTACTGCTATCAGGACTATCAGATCAGAATGGGGTGTTGTTCCTTCTGCTCGGGTGAATGTCTATATTCAAGGTATGGATGGAAAGGAGAGGAGTAACGTCACGGAACAGTCTGCAGATGTGTCGCGGTTGGCTGGGCTTGGTTCACTCGACTTTTCTGATCACGTGCCGAGAGATCCAGAGACCGTTCGTCGGGTTGTTCGAGATTTTGAAATTCATATACCTTTAGCGGGAGTTGTAGATCGCAAAAAAGAGATTCAGCGAATTAGACGAGATCTGGAAAAGCTAATTCGACAGCGTGAATCGGTGGAGGCCAGATTAGGGAATAAAGCGTTTATAGAAAGAGCCGATCCTGAGGTTGTTGCGGAGGCACGAGTTCAGGAACGTGGTTTAAGAGAACGACAAGGGAAACTTGAACAGATACTGTTGGAGTTTGGCGGGTGAAGGTAGAGACGTTAAAGCGACTTGATCGAATAGAGTACAGCGATATTGTGGCGCAGGCATTGACTGAAGATATCGGAGGCGGTGACATTACTACCGCTGCGATGGTTCCTCCCCAGCAGAGAGCGGTCGGCGAATTAATAGTGCAGGAGCCATTTTGTGTGCTTGCAGGGGTGGACATTGCAGTCGAGACATTTATGCAGGTTGACTCTAACGTGCGAATTGATCAACTACAAAAAGATGGTGAACTCTTCTCGAAAGACACGGTAGTTCTTCGTATTGAAGGATCGGCAGATTCTCTGTTGAAAGCTGAAAGGACAGCGCTTAACTTTTTACAATGGCTGTCTGGGGTGGCGACACTTGCACGTAAGTACGTTGATGCGGCGGATGGCAAGGCAGTCATCATGGATACAAGGAAGACTATTCCCACCTTGAGAACTCTCCAGAAGTATGCAGTACGTGTAGGAGGTGGTGAAAATCATCGTTATTCTCTCGAGGATGGGCTACTCATTAAGGATAATCACATTCAGGTAGTTGGATCATTAAGACATGCGGTCAAATCAGGGCTTAAAACTCGCCAGGACAAACCAGTGGAAGTTGAAGCAGAATCTCTCGAAGAGGTTCAAGAGGCGGTTGCCGCTGGTGCGGACATCATTTTACTGGACAATATGTCAACTAGAACGGTTCGAGAGGCGGTGAAGATGATTGATAAACGTGCAGCTATTGAAGTATCTGGGGGCATCAGTATCGATCGAACTCGTGAGATAGCTTTAACCGGAGTTGATTTTATTTCTGTTGGAGCTCTGACGCATTCTGCTCCAGCAGTAAATTGTAGTTTTACGATCAAAAACGCGAGCTAATTTTCACCTACTAATAGCAAATTGCGAGAAGTGGATGGACTAATGCTTCCTGCCGATATCGATCAGGCTTTAGTTTCCGGCGCGAACCGAATTGGAGTTTTTGGTGATCGTCTTAGATTTTTTTCAGAAGTGTCTTCTACTAATGATGTGGCACTGGGTTTAGCTGCGGAAGGGGCAGAAGACGGAACGATTGTACTTGCGGAGAGTCAAACAAGTGGAAGGGGTCGACGTGGGAGGGAATGGTTTTCTCCTGCAGTGGTCGGCCTTTATTTTTCTATTATCTTAAGAGGTGTCTATTCTCCGTCTATTACGTTGATGGCTGGGGTGGCGACGACGGAGGGTATTCGTGCCGCAACAGGCGCTCCTATTCTTATTAAGTGGCCCAACGATCTTGTCGTGGAAGGAGCTGGTATTAGCGGTAAGAAAGGTAAGATTTCAAAAATTGGAGGTATTCTGGCGGAAACTTGCCAAGTCAAGGGAGCAGTCGACGCAGTTGTTATTGGTATTGGTATCAATGTAACTACGACTGAATATCCGACCGGATTTCCAGTGCAGGCAAGTTCGCTTGAAAGAGAAGTTGGAAAGAAGGTTGAACGGGCATTAGTTTTTATTGAGGTATTGGCCGCAATGTCAGAATGGCGTCTTAAAATGCTTCAGGGATACAGTCATGTGATGTTAGGCCGATGGTCAGAGTTGGCGCCTATGAGCAAGGAGACAGAAATTCAGTGGGTTGAGGGTAATGAAAGCCGACACGGAATTACAAAAGGCATAGATATAGAAGGCGCGCTTCTTGTTTTATCTAACGGAAAGATTGAACGCTTGCGGGCGGGAGACGTCGAGTGGAGAGATAGCGCTGCTCAATGAGATTCTCGTAATGGTTGCGATGTTATTCGCGATTGATATCAGAAAGATCAGATTAACCCTATTGGGTTCGCAGATAGTGTGGGAATGGAATGGATCAAGGCTTCTACTGTCGTGATGTCGAATCTTATCTCTGTCGGCGTAATGATGGTCATCTAATAAGAATTGTCGGACCAGCGTTTGAACTTGTCTGTACATGGGCTCAGGAAAAAATCCCCTTGAGTATTGTATTTAAGGCGATTGATCGCGTGGTTGGTCGCCGTGAGTCCAGCGGAAAAGTACGTAGGCCAGTTCGTATCGAGTATTGCGAAGATGATGTGATGGACTTATTTAGGGAATGGAGACGGGCTGTCGGAGCTATAAGTGACATCAATCCTAAAGCCGACGATCAAAATATGTCGCGACGCTTGTCGCTCATCGATCATCTTGATCGCGTTATCCTCGAATTAACTAAGTGGCACAGCCAGAACAAACAGCCTGCGAAGACAGTTGATGCGGTCAGGAAGGTTATACAGACGTTGGATGGGTTGCGTTCAGGTGCCAAACGCGCGACTGGGCCGGAACGTAATCTCCTCATTGAAGAGCTAGCAGAAATCGATCGCTCTCTGCTTCTTGCCGCGTGGGAGCACCTGAATCCATTAATAAGTAAGGCCTTACAGATAGAGGCGGAAGAAGCCTTGTCTGCTTATCGATATAGAATGACCGACCAAGTATTTAAAGGGGCCGTAAGGTCAGAAGCAGGTCGGCTGTTACGTGAGCGCCTGAATTTCCCGCGCATTAAATTTGAGTCGTAACTGGATCGTCGCCACCTTACATTCGATGAGGCACAGTGCAGCCTATTAGGTGTAATGCTTGCGTTATCTGTTGCTTGAAGTAAAGAACTGCTGCCGCACGGTAGAGACGAACAGTTTCTTCCTCTTCTTTTATCACAGGATATTTATGATAAAAGGCGTTAAAGTGTTGAGCAAGAGTGAAACTATATTTCGCCAGAACCGATAGTTCTAAGGTGCGGATCGCTTGATCGACAATTTCGTCGAGTCGAGAAGATTCTAATACTAAGTTCCAGAGATCATTATTGTTTTGGTCATAAAACACAGTATTTGGAATGTCGGAAAGTTTTCCAATGATTATGTCTTCGGTTGTTCCGTACTGAGAATGAAGTTTGTCGAGGATGTTCATGGACCTAAGTGCTGCGTACTGGAGATAGGGTCCGCTTTCGCCTTCAAAGCTGAGGGCTTCGTTCAGGTCAAATGCGATTACTTTCACTCGAGAATACTTGATCATGAAATATCGAATGGCTGCTACTCCAATTGCTGTGGCAATTGAATGTGCCTCTGTTTTCGTCAGTTCTGTGTTCCGTGTAACGACCTGTTCTTTGGCCGCTTTCGTTACTAGATCAAGAAGGTCATCCGCTTTGACGCCGAGTCCTTTTCGTCCAGAGACTTCAACAAAGGGACGCTCATCATCGGTTTCGTAACCAAGGCTTTTTGCTGTCTGATTTGATAGCGCCACCATTTCATAGGAAAAATGAATTGAACGGCTAGACTCTTCTTTATGGCCAGTAGCGTGTAAAGCTTGTTGCAGTAGACGTTGCAGGTATGACTGTCGTGTATCGATGACATTATAAACAGCGGTAGCATTTCCAAAATCAGGTTGTACGGCGTTGTTCCTAAATACAGAAGAATCACCGGAAATGGTCGTCCAAAGAGTTTTTCCTGAGCGTTGCTCGCTAAAGATTTTGTAATTAAAGTTGTTTGTTAGTAAGCCAAATTTCCAAAATTGATACGCAATATCTTTTCCGACGTAAGTTACGATTCCGTTAGATCGAACAATTACTTTTGCTCGAGCCTCCTTTTCGCTATCTACTTCCTCTTCTGCTTCAGATGCTTCATTATCTGTTCCATCGGTAATCGGCATAATCCAGCAACCGGTCTGTTTCCCACTCGTTTCATACGAGATTGCTCCAGAAGTTTTGAGGATTTCAAAGGTTGTTGCCCAAAAATCACGTTGCAGGATGTCTCCTTCCCAACTTAGCAGATCGTACTCAATATTGAGACGATCCATCGTTTTGAGATGGAGACGCACGATACGCTCGGCTATAAAATGGGCAAGCGTCGCAGTGTCGTTCTTGCCGCGTTCCAAAGCGTGTAATGTTTGTGTTCGCTTTTCTAGTCGCGTAGGATCTTCTTCATACCAACTTGTGACACGGGCATATAAGTCCCAACAGTAGTAGTCAAATTGCGTCGTGTCTGCGAGATGTTTTACTGCTTCCAAGTTCATCTGTTCTATTTCTATAAAACCAACTACAACATCTGCAACCTGCACGCCGGTGTCGTCGATATAATTTTGAGTCTCAACATGATGTCCCTGGAAACGTAGCAGTCTAACGAGGGTGTCTCCCAAAGCCGAGTTTCTCAGGTGGCCTACATGTGCGGCTTTATTTGGATTAATTGCGGTGTGTTCAACCACTGTTTTCATGTCTGCTGTTCCAGATGGTGTGCTGTCTGGTTGACCAAAAGCAGCCTGAAGATGACTCCGACGATCAAGGTGTAAATTGATGTACCCGTTTGGTGTGGCTTCACTTTTCGTGATTCCCTCAATATCACCGATGGCGGCTATCAATTCTTGGGCGATGAGTTTTGGGGGTTTACGAAGAGTGCGTGCCAATTCAAACGCTACAGTGACTGCTAAATCACCAAGCATCCGGTCTGGTGGGTATTTAATACCGATAGCCGGCACGGCATCAGCGTCTAGTTTATAAAGAGTTCTCAAGGCTTTGGCCAGCCGTGTGCGCAAAATGTTATGGACTGAAAGAATCATTAGATTTTATTGGGACGCGAGAATATTAGCCTCTCGATAGTCTTCCGGTGTATTGATATTAAAGAATAAATTACCGTTTGGGTTAAGTGATTTTATTTCTTCTGACTTAATTTCGTAAACACGACAGTCTGACAAGAGGTCGATAAGTTTCAGGTGTCCTTTTTCGATACGCTGTTTAAGTAAGTCTTGACAGCCGTTTCCATATGAAGCGCATAGCGGTTGATAGCCATCTGTATTGTGTGGGATGACGATGTCCGCATCTTCTTGAACATGGACGACATATTGAAGGAATTCCTTTGTCAAGAAAGGCATGTCTCCTGCAATAATTAAAGTGCGGTCGGTTCGAGAATTGCTCAACGCAGTATAGATTCCACCGAGTGGCCCGACGTTTGGAATCAAATCTTTCCAGATGGCAACTTCAAGGTGAGAGTAACTGTGTACATCGTTCGTTACGATCGCAACGGAGTCGGTTATGGAAGTTAAAAGTTTGAGCTGACGGCATATGATGCTTGTTCCTCCAATAGGAAGAAGTGGTTTATTTTGTCCATTAAAACGCCGCGCCCGCCCACCTGCAAGAATCACTGCTGTTTGCATTGAATCGACTAACCTTACCAGATTCGAATGTTTACTGATTCGTTTTTACGTTGCATGGAGTGCGCCTTTGGTTGTTGACAGGTCAAGGGGACTTAGATACCTTGTGACTATAACCATATAGAGTCATAGCGTGCAGAGATTTATGAAAGTGTTTAACAATCTTAGCTTGGCCTGCGCAGTATTGTGTTTGATAGCTGTTTGCTCGCTAGATAAATTGTGGGTAAATGCGCAAGAAAGAGTTCCCGGTGTAAATGAAACTAAGGTGTATGTTGCCGAAGTTGATTCTCTGATTCACCCTGTTTCGGCTGAATTTATTAACCAGACTGTCAAAAAAGCTGATGCCAATGACGTCGATTTGATTGTTTTTGTGCTTCGGACTCCAGGTGGTTTAGTTGACGCTACGAGAGCTATTAACACTAGCATTATTGAGTCAGATACCCCTGTTGTCGTTTATGTGGGCCCAAGTGGAGCGCGAGCGGCTTCTGCAGGCTTTCTTATTACTATCGCGGCTGATGTGGCGGCAATGGCTCCAGGTACACATATTGGTGCGGCCCACCCTGTTTCTGGTACTGGCGAAAGTATGGATGAAACGATGGCAGAAAAGGCTGCGTCTGATGTGGCGGCCTATGCTAGGTCTTTGGCAAGCCAAAGAAATCGAAACGTTCAATTGGCGGAAAAGGCAGTTGTAGAGAGTCAATCGTTTACAGAGCAAGAAGCACTGCAAGCCGAACCTCCACTTATTGATTTTGTGGCCGAAGATGTGGATCATCTTCTTCAACTTCTTGATGGATACGAGGTGACACGATGGGATGGAGAGACGGTCGTGTTGGATATTGGGCGTCTAGAGGTTGAACAAATAGAGATGACTTGGCGGCAACGATTGTTGAGTGCTATTGCCCACCCCCAAATAGCAGTGCTTCTATTGAGTCTTGGTACGTTAGGGTTAACCATTGAGCTTTGGAACCCAGGGGGCATAATTCCTGGCATCGCTGGCGCTGTGTGCTTGCTTTTGGCGTTCTTTGCATTTCAAGTATTGCCAATTAATTACGTGGGTTTATTGTTGATTTTACTTGGTATCGGTCTTCTTGTTGCAGAAATGATGACCGCTACGTACGGCTTGCTGGCGACTGGCGGAATTGTAAGCATGGTACTTGGTTCATTGATGTTAGTTGATTCTCCTTTACCCGAGTTACAGCTTGGTTGGTTTTTTGTCATCTCATTAATGTTGCCCCTTGGACTTATTGTCTTAGGTTTGACACGCTTGGGCCTTCGTGCTCAACTTGCAACGCCTGTAACAGGTCGTAGTGGTATGGTTGGTCAAACAGGACTCGTGACGAAATCGATCTCTGCAGGATCTTCGGGGTTAGTTTCTACTCATGGGGAATTATGGTCGGCCATGGCTGATGTAGACATTAATGTGGGTGAGGAAATCCGTGTTGTGTCAGTTACTGGATTGAAGCTTATAGTAAAGCGAAAATAAATATTTTAATTCGGAGGGTGATTCTATGGAGCCGACGTTTTTGTTTTTTCTGGTCGTAGCGCTCTATCTTGTAAGTTCTATCAAGATTTTAAACGAGTATGAAAGAGCTGTAATTTTTAGACTAGGCAAATTATTACCACAGCCCAAAGGACCTGGTGTTATTTTAGTTTTTGCTCCTCTTGACAGGATGGTTCGTGTGAGTCTTCGAACGATCGTTATGGATGTTCCTCCGCAAGATGTCATTACTAAAGATAATGTTTCGGTCAAGGTTAACGCGGTCGTCTATTTTCGTGTAATGGATCCTCTTAGAGCGATTGTAGAGGTTGAGAATTTTCATTATGCCACGTCTCAATTGGCGCAGACCACCTTACGTAGCGTGCTTGGTCAAGTCGAAATGGATGGTTTATTGTCCGAACGGGAGTCCTTAAATAAAGAACTCCAAGAAATCCTAGATACGCAGACGGATCCATGGGGTGTCAAAGTTTCTTCTGTTGAAGTGAAGCATGTCGATCTTCCTCCGGATATGCAGCGAGCGATGGCTCGACAAGCGGAAGCGGAGAGAGAGAAGCGTGCTAAAATCATTCACGCCGAGGGTGAATTTATTGCATCTGAGAAGTTGGCTAAAGCGGCGAATGCGATGAGTCAAGAACCATTAGCTGTAACACTTAGATATCTTCAAACTGCAACTGAGATAGCTGGTGAAAAGAATTCAACCTTAGTCTTTCCTTTACCGATGGACCTATTGACTCAGTTTTTTACAAAGAAAGACTCTACACCGTAAATGTTAGGTTGAGGTGTAAGTGTTCAGAATAGGTTGAGATCAAAGAATGACGGAATCTTCTGAAACCTCGAAGACTATTACACCTACTGCGAAGCAGGTCGTTTTTTTGTTCATGGCCGCGACGGCCGTAGCAGTTGTCGTGTTTTTATTTGGAGTTGTTGTCGGACGTGGGGGTCCCGAAACTGCCGGTGCCGGTCAGCCCGATTCTTATCCAGGGTTTCAGGGAGAATTACTTCCTCCTGTTATAGAAACCAGAAATGGCGCACCTTCTGCAATAGCTGTAGCGGAAGATCAGTTGACGTATCCACAAAGACTTCAGAGTAGTGCTCCAGTTGAGGAAGCTCTTCCCGGTGAGCTGCAGACGTCTGACATTGAGTCGCCAGTGGGCAGCGATGTCGACGGCGCTCAATCTTTTGCTAGAGATTCTTTGAGAAATTTTTCTCAAAAAGAGTCGGTTGATAATATTGTTGAGGGTCGTACTGCTGCAGAGGATGGAGACATAGGTGATGCGGCAGGAATCACTACGGTTTCAGGCGCTGCTTATACTGTTCAAGTTGCGGCCTTACGTTCTCCAAAGGCAGCAGAACAAGTTGCTGGTCATTTGATTGCTAAAGGCTTTCCCGCGTATGTTCTTGAGCCTTCGCCTGGTGCGCCCGTGTCAGTTTATCGAGTTCGTGTAGGTCAATACGTTGCGCACCAAGAGGCTGAGCATATTCGGCAGCGTTTGGAACGCGAAGAAGATTTCAAGCCTTGGATCACTCAATAGTGTTGACTTCACGTTCGTCTAATATAATTCTAGCTTTTGTATCAGGTTGCGTTCTCGCACTTAGTTTCCCTCGACATGGTCATTCTCTTCTAGCGTGGATTTCACTTGTTCCACTGTTGGTTGCACTGATTCGGACGCGGAACGTGTTAGATGCGTTTTGGCTCGGTTTGGTTAGCGGGATTTTCTACTTTGGTATTGTCATTAATTGGATTCCCCAAGTAACTAATGAATATGGCGGGCTGTCAGATGGTATTTCAGCGTCCGTTTATATTTTGCTTGTTATTTATCTCAGTTTTTTTCCTGCGTTTTTTGCTGCTGGTATATTTATGTTACACAGTCGTATTGGTATTGTCGGACTTTTCTTTGCTCCTGCTCTTTGGGTCAGCAGTGAGGTTGGGAGGTTGTACATTTTTGGTGGCTTTCCTTGGGAGCTACTCGGGTACAGCCAAACGGGAGTACTTCCCGTGGCTCAACTTGCGAGTATTTTCGGGGTAATGGGACTTTCGGGATTAATAGTTCTCGTTAATTCGACGATTGCTTTCTCAATTTTTGTTAAAGATGCTCGTAGAGTGCTTGGTATTGTTGCCACAGTAGGTATCCTTTTGGCCACAGTTGCTTATGGCATGTCACGGTTAAGTGACGGAGGTCTTCTAAAGGCAGGTACTCCATTGCGTGTTGCTGCAGTTCAAGCCAACATAGATCAACATGATAAATGGAATCCAGCGCTAAGTGATGATATCTATAAGGCTTATCTTGATTTAACGCGTCAATCAATTGCTGATGGAGCGGAATTAATAATTTGGCCAGAGGCTGCGACTCCATTTTCCTTTGAACAAAATCCAAGCCTAGCTGCACCAGTAAGAGAACTGACTCAAGAGCACGATGTCCATATACTACTGGGAACAACCGAAGTCGCTTCTCAGCAGGATCGGGTGCACTACTACAATTCTGCGGTAATGGTGGGTTCTAGAGGTGACACAGAAGGGATATATCGCAAACACCATCTCGTACCTTTTGGTGAGTATGTTCCGTTTCGAAGTGCACTGTTTTTTGTGTCGCCATTGGTTGAAACAGTTTCTGATTTTTCCGCCGGTCCTGGGGCACAAGTTTTAATGATGGGCAAGCGGGCTGTTAGCACAGCGATATGTTACGAGGTTATTTATCCTGATTTATTGAGGGGATCGGTTGAAGGTGGCAGTCAGTTGCTAACAACGATAACTAATGACGCATGGTATGGGAATAGTGCAGCTCCTTTTCAACACTTTCAGCAAGCGACCATGAGATCAATTGAACTCGGTCGTTTTCTTGTGCGTTCAGCGAATACTGGTATTAGTGGCGTTATCGATCCTTACGGGCGAGTGCTGGAACAGACGGCACTATTTGAGAGGCAGGTTCTCACGACTGATGTGAGACTACTCGAAGCACGTACAATATACAGTCGTATCGGGAATTTATTCGAATATATGTGTGTCATTATTAGTGGTTGTCTGTTAGCAATCTGCGGGTTCAAGACAAGTTTTTTTAGGAAATTAAAATCCTGAAGTACGGAACGGAGAGGGTTTGTGGATATTGAACGTGAAGAATTAGTAAAGCGTTATCAAAAACTTATTAAGAGAGCCTCAGATTTGCGGAGTTATCTTTGACTCGGTCAGTCTTGTTGATGAGATAGCACGTTTAGAACAGCGGGCATCTCAACCTGATTTCTGGAAGGATACAGATGCCGCACAGGAGGTTCTCCGTCGCCGTAGACGGTTACAGGAAGATCACGACTTATCTGAATCCCTCAAGCACAAAAGTGAAGATCTTGATGTTTTAATGGAATGGGTTGATCAAGGCGAGAGTGTTATTGGAGATTTGACTGTTGCACTAAGTGATCTAGAGACTGAAATTGAAGCGGCTGAAATCAAGAAAATGCTGGGTGGGGAACATGACTACTGCAACGGTATTCTTACAGTTCACCCAGGGGCAGGAGGAACAGAATCTCAGGACTGGGCAGAAATGCTTATCCGCACCTATTTACGATGGGCTGAGCGTCGTCGCTTTTCAAGCGAGGTTATTGATTTTCAACCCGGAGAAGAAGCTGGGATTAAGAGCGCAACTATTACTGTTACAGGTGATTATGCTTATGGGCTGTTGCTTGCTGAGGCCGGGGTTCACAGGCTGGTTAGGATTTCGCCATATGATCAGGCCTCACGCCGACATACGTCGTTTGCCTCAGTGTTTGTGTGGCCTGAGCTTCCTGATGATGTTGACGTTGAGATTGAGGATAAAGATCTTCGGATCGATACATATCGATCAAGTGGGGCTGGGGGACAGCACGTTAATGTTACTGATTCGGCGGTTCGGATCACCCATTTTCCAACCGGCATAGTGGTGTCCTGTCAGAATGAGAGATCGCAACATCGTAATCGTGATGCCGCGATGAAAGTTCTCCGTTCTCGTCTTTTTGATCTTAAACGTCAAGAGCAACAGAATCGTCTTGAGCAGATTGGCGGTGAAAAGAAAGATATTGCTTTTGGCAACCAAATTCGAAGCTATGTCATGCATCCTTACCAGATGGTCAAAGATCACAGAACAAAGATCGAGGTTGGTAATGTGGCGAGAGTGCTAGACGGTGATATCGATAACTTTATTAAAGGTTTTCTGATGCAGAAAACCAGCGATCTTGTTTTTACTGATAAAAAGATCTAGAACTTCATGTTTTTCGATTTTATTGACGAAATGTTGTTCCCGGTGCCGTTCCTGCAATAAATGTTTCTTGAATTGCACCATCTGCCCAAGGTTCCGCTAGCTCTCCAGTTATTTCATCAACGGCTTTTAAAATAATGTTAGGTGGAGGCAAGAAGCCTTCAGGGGCTCGTCCTTCACGCTTGGCGATGTATGCTTGCATAAATTCCCGCCAAATAGGAAGTGCGACGGCTGCGCCTTCCTCGTTTTCGCCGAGAGAGATTTTTTCGTCATTGCCAACCCAAACTCCAACCGTTATTTCTGGATCGAAGCCTACGAACCAAGCATCGGTATAATCGTCCATTGTTCCGGTTTTTCCGCCTACCGGCCACTCTAAGCGCAGTGCTCCTCGCCCTGTTCCCCGTTGAACGACACCTCGCATTAGTGAGACCATAATGTACGCAGTATCTGGCCGTATTGCATCTTGAGGAGTGGGTCTACCTTCTTCAAGTAATTTTCCTTCGCGGTCTCTAATTTGTTCAATTTGATAGGGCAGCATCCTGATTCCTCGATTTGGGAAAACCGAGTATGCGCTGGTAACTTCAGTTAATGACGCTTCATTTGACCCCAGTGCAACCGAGAGGAACGGTGGTATCGGAGAGGTGAATCCAAGATTTCTCGCAAAATCTACAACGATTTGTGGTCCGATTTCATTCATGAGCCACACAGATGGAACGTTGCGAGATTTTTCGAGTGCCCGTCGAAGAGTAACTGCCCCTTCATATTTTTTGTCGTAGTTCTCGGGTTCATATAGATCCTGTTCAACTCCTACTTCGTAACTGATTGGATTATCTTCCAATAAGGAGGTTGTCGTATATCCTTGGTCGATTGCGGCAGCATAGAGTACGCCTTTGAACAGAGAGCCGAGCTGTCGCTTCGCTTGGGTAGCCCGATTAAATTTACTTCTTTCGTAGCTGTAACCTCCGACCATAGATATTATTTGGCCTGTCTGGTTGTCTAAAGCAATTAGTGCGCCTTCTATAGTGGGTTCTTGATCGAGTGTGACTTGGATCTGCTTGGATTCTGGGTTGAGGTAAGTAATGCGCGCCTCGATTAAATCGCCAATGGAAACAAGCTGTTCTGCAGGGCGCCGAGTCCACTTGAACCCTTCAGGCTCAATTACAGTTTGGTGATTTCCGAATCTTACCGAGATTGTATTGTCCGACACATCGGTCACAACAGCAGGGACGACGTCGTCAATTTTCATTGGAAGATTCCACCGACTGTGTGTGAACGCGTCGAGGTTTTCAGTATCTGCTAGAACGTTATTCGATATAGGGCGGAAACCATGCCGTTTGTCAACTCGACGAAGGCCTTCGGAAACAGCTTTATTTGCGGCTTTTTGGAGTGCTGCATCTAGGGTCGTGTGCACGACTAACCCGTCTTCGTATAAACGCTTTGCGCCGTATTCTTTCTCTAAGTGTTGGCGGATTTCTTCAATAAAGTATGGTGCTACCGAATTGCTACGTTGTTCACGCTGAGCGAGTCGAATTGGAAGCTCCTTTGCAACGTTGGCTTCTTTTTCCGTGATGAATCCTTCGGTTGCCATTCTTTGTAGAGCATAGTTTCGACGAGAACGAGCAAGGTCGATATTCACAAGAGGGCTTTGCCTTGCTGGGGATTGGATGATTCCTGCTATTAGGGCAGCTTCCTCAAGTGTTAGTTGTTTAGCGGATTTTCCAAAATAAAGACGGGAGGCAGCTTCGACTCCGTTTGCGGCATGAGTGGCAGTTCCTAGCCACATTTGGTTGCAATAAAGTGTAAAGATTTCTCGTTTGGTATAGCGTTTTTCAATGTGGAATGTATAGTAAGCCTCGCGCAGTTTTCGTTGCCACGTTTTTTCGAGACCTAATTGCTCTCCACCCAATGTAACGTTTCTGGCTAATTGCATGGTGAGGGTGCTCGCACCTGCCGCGGTCAAATCACCAGACAGAATATTATCCACAACGGTCGCTAGAATTCGAGGGATATTAAAACCGACATGGTCGAAGAAGTTGCCGTCCTCTGCTGCAATGATTGCATGTCTAAGAACTTCTGGAATCTCATCGTATTCAATAATTACCCGTCTTTCTGTCGCGAATTCCCCAATTAACTCACCGCCTTTAGCGTGGATTCTTGTAATTGTGCCTGGGGTGTAGCTGTCGAGTTCAGAAATGATTTCTAAATCTGGAGAATATGCAAATAGCGCACCGCTGATTAAGCCGAGGGTGCACGCTATGAGAAACAGGCCACTTATTATGGCTTTTGAGTAAGGTTTACTCTTTTCAGTCAGTTTAAATATCTCCTAGTAGATTCAGATTTTACCGGAATAAAAATATCAAGTTTGCTTAATAGTAAGAATGATCAGTAAAAACAGTAAATAATACTTTACAATGCCATGCTAAGATTTTATAATTTTATTTATGTAGATATTTAAATTTTACAGTGCGTTGGTCCCCATAGTGGGGTCTAAACTTAGGTTTTGGTGTATTGGGGAAAAAAGATGAGCAAGATTATTGGTATTGATTTAGGAACTACAAATTCTGTTGTGGCGGTTATGGAAGGCAATGAACCTGCTGTTATTACAAATCCTGAAGGAGGGAGGTTGACTCCTTCAGTGGTTGCATTCACTAAGAATGACGAGAGACTCGTTGGGCAGGTTGCAAAGAGACAGGCAGTGACAAATCCTGAAAACACTGTTTTTTCAATTAAGAGGTTTACTGGTCGTAGATATGATGAAGTTAGTGAAGAGATGAAAATGGTGCCTTACGTTGTAAGTAAGGCGGCTAATGGCGCAGCCCAAGTTGAAGCTATTGGCAAAGATTATTCACCCCCGCAAATTTCTGCCATGGTTTTACAGAAACTTAAACAATCAGCAGAAGAATATTTGGGGCAATCTGTTGAAAAAGCAGTGATAACGGTCCCGGCATATTTTAATGATGCGCAGCGGCAAGCGACGAAGGATGCAGGTCAGATTGCCGGACTTGAGGTCATGAGGATAGTAAACGAGCCTACCGCAGCGGCATTAGCCTATGGTCTTGATAAGAAAAAAGATGAAACCATTGCAGTGTTCGATTTTGGTGGCGGAACATTCGATATTTCCATTCTCGAGGTCGGTGAAGGCGTTGTGGAGGTTAAAGCAACGAACGGTGACACCCATCTTGGTGGAGATAATTTAGATCAAAGAATTATCGACTGGATTGTTGGGGAGTTTAAGAACGATGAAGGTATAGATCTTGGCAAAGATCGTATGGCATTGCAGCGTCTAAAAGAGGCTTCTGAAAAAGCTAAGATGGAATTGTCAACGGTTATGGAGACGGAGATAAATCTTCCATTTATTACTGCGGATGCAAGTGGACCAAAGCATCTACAAAAGACCCTTACTAGAGCAAAATTTGAACAGCTCGTCGAAGATTTGTTGCAAAGGACTGTCGGACCGGTGAAGCAGGCATTGTCTGACGCTGGCCTTGATGCTTCCAAGATTGATGAAGTGGTGCTTGTGGGTGGTTCTACACGAGTTCCAAAAGTTCAGGAGATTGTTCAGGAACTTTTTGGTAGGGAGCCTCATAAGGGGGTTAATCCTGATGAGGTTGTGTCAGTTGGGGCAGCAGTGCAGGCAGGAGTACTGTCTGGCGAGGTTAAAGATCTCCTTCTTTTAGATGTGACGCCGTTATCGCTGGGTATTGAAACCCTTGGTGGGGTCATGACGACACTCTTGACACGTAATACGACTATTCCAACTAAGAAGAGTGAGGTCTTTTCTACGGCGGCCGATAGTCAAACTAGCGTTGAAGTACACGTGTTACAGGGGGAGCGCCCGATGGCAAGAGACAATCGGACGCTTGGGAAGTTTCACCTTGTCGGTATTCCGGCTGCGCCACGTGGAGTTCCGCAAATTGAAGTCACCTTTGACATAGACGCGAACGGCATCGTTAACGTTTCTGCGAAGGATTTGGGAACTGGCAAGGAACAAAAAATTACTATTACTTCGTCTAGTGGTCTCAGCGAAGATGAAGTTAATCGGATGATGCAAGAAGCGGAAACAAATGCTGAGGATGACAAGGCTCGTAAAGAGGAAGTGGAGACCAGAAATCGAGCTGATCAGTTGATTTACGCTGCTGAGCGGATGATCGAGGATTCTGGCGACAAGCTCGGTGATGAAGCGAAGAAGAGCATTCAAGAGGCTATAAATGAAACAAAAAAATCTCTGGAAAGTGGCGATATAGAGTCCATCAATAAATCTTTAGAGCAGTTAAATACGGTGCAGCAGAAAGCCGCGGAAGAGCTTTACAAAACGGCCCAACCCGCAGGGGAACAGGCGCCTTCAGCTGAATCTGAAACCGCATCCGCATCCGATGAGGGTGAGGATGTCATCGATGCTGAGGTAGTTGAAGACGACAAGAAATAAATGATGGACTTCTACTTAATTTTAGGCGTTGATCGCGGAGCGTCACTAGCTGATATGGAGCGTGCATATACCCGTTTGGCTCGTCGATATCATCCGGATATCAATCCAGGTGATATCGAGGCCGAAGCTTTTTTTCGGAGAGTTACCGAAGCATATGAAACACTTCATGATCCTGAGAGGCGACAAGAGTACGATTCTGGTAGCCTGACATCAAATGTGACTCAGGGAAGGTCAGTCGAGTTTAGTGGTTTCGATTTCTCCACTCCTGCCACAGGCGCTTCCGTAACATTTGGTGAATTGTTTGCTGAAGTAATACCCCGCACTGCTGATGTCACTGGGCAGAGTGGAAAGGGTAGTGACTTGTATGGGGAAATTTCACTGAGTTTTGAGGATGCGCTTTTGGGGGTGGAGCGTCAATTAACTATCACGCGGCTGGATGTTTGTTCTCCTTGTGGAGGTAGCGGTGTTCGTCGAGCCGAAGAAACTCGTTGTAAGCATTGTGGTGGGAGAGGTTCCGCAGAGTGGCGCCGTGGCCATATGCTCTTCTCTAAAGCCTGTCATCATTGTGATGGTTCAGGAAGACAGAGAAAAAGACCCTGTTCAAATTGTCGTGCTGAGGGAACCATCCCGATTAATGAAAAAATTACGATTCAAGTTCCTGCTGGCGTCGCTGATGGTTCTCGGATGAGGGTGCCCAATAAAGGTAACGTTGGTCCAGGGGGGCAAATTGTTGGTGATTTGTACATTACTGCTAATGTCGATAGACATAGATTTTTTGAACGAGAGGGTGACGATTTATTGATTCGTGTGCCGATTGGTGTACATGAGGCGGCACTTGGCTCAACTATCTCAGTTCCTACTGTCGGCAGTGCAGCCCAAGTTGAGATTCCAGCTGGCACCGAATCTGGTGCAATATTTCGAGTGTCAGCATATGGGGTTCCTTCGCCCCGTACAGGCCGTCGAGGAGATCTGCTGGTAAGTGTCTACATCGTATTGCCAGCGATACGCGATAAACGTTCTAAAGAATTGTTGCGTGAGTTTGGTCAGCTTAACCCCATCGATGTCAGAAAGAACCTATTCAACGAGTAATAACAAATGCCCAAAAATCAGACTGGCAAAGCTCTGTTTATGATCAGTGCAGTCGCGAAACGTTATGATATTCACCCCCAAACATTGCGATTGTACGAACGGGAGGGGTTGCTCACACCATCTCGCACAGATGGAAATACGAGACTCTATTCTCAAGAAGATCTTGACCGTCTTGAAACAATTTTAGCGTTAACTAGAGACCTTGGTGTCAACCTCGCTGGTGTAGAGATTATTCTTAATATGCGCCAGAAGATGGATCGAATGCAGCGAGAAGTGAATGAATTTATGGTCTACGTTAAGCAAGAGATGGAGAGAGGTCTTGATGATTGGGAAGAGCGACTCGGAACAGCTTTGGTGCCTTCGCCACCCTCGACACTGGTCAGACCATCTTCTCCGGTGACTGTTGAGCCTAAACTAGAAGAATCAAAAACCATTGTCCAAAAAAAGTGATTAGATAGCAGACTGTTGTTTCTAGAAAATGTATTCTGTAAGAGAATGTCTAGCAGGGTGATTTTGTTCTAGGTTACAAGGGTGCTATATGGAATGTAGTTCGTGCCAAAGTACAGGTTGGCGTGCCAGTGAAATCGATGGAATCAGAACCGTCGCACGTTGTGAGTGCTGGCGGCGTCAGGTCGCGTTAACCTTACTTAACGAGGCAAACATCCCTCCACGGTACAAAAAGTGTAACTTTAAGAATTTTGTTACCTACCCCAACGAACAGCTTTTACGAGCAGTTGAAAGAGCAAAGATTTTTTCTGATTCTTTTCCTGTGGTAGAAAAAGGACTTCTACTGATTGGACCGCCTGGTGTTGGAAAAACACATTTGGCAGTGGCGACACTTCGAGAGGCGGTTGTGGAAAAAGGAATTCAAGGTCTCTATTTTGACACTAGGACGTTATTGAGCACCATCCGCAGTACCTTTAATCCTGTTACGCGCAAATCAGAAGCTGACATCTTAGACCGAGTAATGAGTGCGGAACTTCTTGTTCTTGATGATCTAGGTGCAGAAAGGCCGACAGACTGGGTCGAAGAGACTATGAATCTAATCGTCAACACCAGGTATAACGACAAACTTCCTACAATCTTCACTTCAAATTATGAAGATGTGCCTGACAGCGATGATCTTGATTCCTTGTTGGTTCGTGTGGGATTTCGTATGCATTCTCGACTTAGAGAAATGTGTGAATTTTTGGAGTATGGAAGCCCAGATTATAGGGATTTTGAGTACCCGCCAACTAGTGAAGATCTTTTTCAACGATGGAAAACTCAACCCCGAAGAAAATTGCCTCGGCGTGCTTCAGTGCGTGCTCGCGCACAACTAAAATCTGGTCGTCTCGATCTTGGGTGGAGTGGGGGAAAGGCCAGTAGTTAACCTGAGAAGCCATGCAAGATATTGAGCCCCTCGGTATCTACCTGCACATCCCATTTTGTGAATCGATCTGTAATTATTGCAACTTTAACCGTGGCTTGCTGGATTCTTCGGTAAAACAACGTTACGTCGATGCTCTCGAAAAAGAAATCTTGGCTGCGGCAACGGAAGAGACGGTCGATTCGGTTTATTTCGGCGGAGGCACGCCATCTTTATTGACTCCGCGTGAGATTGAGCGCCTAATCTTTGCGTGCAAAGATGCCTTTAGGTTAAAAAAGTTTTCAGAGATAACGCTAGAAACTAATCCTGAGACTGTATCGATTGACCTCTTGGAAAAATGGTTTAGGGTAGGAGTGAACAGAATTAGTTTCGGCGTGCAATCCTTTCTCGATGAGGAATTGTCGCGTTTAGGGAGACTTCATAGTTCCGCTAAGGCAAGACAATCGATTCAAGAAGCGCTGAGTGTGGGTTTCGATGTCAGTGTTGATTTAATGTTTTGGTTGCCGATGCAGACACGGGATGATTGCTCTCAGTCGATAGATGCGCTCTTAGACTTACAGCCCCATCATGCGTCACTGTATATTTTAGAGCTATATCCGAACTCACCTTTACGGGAAGAAATGTCGCGGGCCTCGTGGTCTCAGGCGCCTGATGAGGACGTTGCGAATATGTACTTGAATGCTCTGTCTAGCACAGACGCTGCCGGTTATGAGCAATATGAAATTTCAAATATTGCTCTTCCAGAAAAACGTTGTCGTCATAACTTGAAATATTGGCAGGATGGCGAATGGATGGGGTTTGGTTGTGGGGCGTATTCGACTCGAAAAGGTCAGAGATGGAAAAATATCTTAGATACGGAACAGTACATTAAAACAATTTTTAACGGACATTCGACTATTATTGATAGGCATGAACTAACCAGAGAAGAGCGAGTTGGGGACGTTATATTCACAGGGCTGCGGCTTACTGAGGGTCTGGATTTAGAAAAAATCGCTTTTAAGTACGGCATAGATGTCATGGAACGTTATGGTGAAAGGTTACGACCGTTTCTAGATTCAGGCCTTTTGGTTCATTCGGATGGGTATTTGAGACTTACTCGTTCCGGGATGCTTGTTTCGAATGAAGTAATGGGGACTTTCGTATAGGTAGCTTAGTACGCTAGAGTAACCGTTCGTAAGGAGGGGGCTAAGAATGCGTTCATATAAGGGTCAGTCGGGACTAAAGAAAAATATTATTATTGGAACTACACTTGTTTTTACCTTGGTCATTGGCATCGTAGTTGGAACAACGTTTACAACTCAAAAAGCCGAAGCTCAGGCTCGGGCGTTGTCTGGTGGCTCTGGAATGATATTGAACTACATAAAGGCAGGTAGTGAGAATGATTTTGAAGGTGTGATGCGAAGACTTCGTGACGCTCTTCAGAACAGCGATAATCCTGAGCGCCAAAGACAGGCGGAAGGCATAAAACTTTATAAGGCCCAAGAACCTGGCCAAGGCAACACAACGCTATATGTGATGTTTATTGACCCCGCTGTTTCGGGTGCAGATTATGCAGTTTCAACGATTTTGAACGAAGAATTCCCTGATGAAGTTCAACAACTGTACGAAACATTTAATAATTCCTTTGGTGGTGGACAGGCGATTATTAATTTGGATTTAGCAGTGGATTTTTAATTTAAACACGGCTAATAAGAAACGTTTAATGGGGGGCTGCGGTATTTCCCGGAGTTCCCTATTCTTAATCTAGTTTCAAAACTCCAGGTTTAGTCCAAGGTAAGTACGTTGGGGACGCTGAATTAAAGGGCTTCCCTGTAGAAAAAAAAGTCTGTGGTCTATTCTAAGACCTAATGGGCCTCCAAGGGGAATTTTGACTCCGCCGCCAAAATTACTTCCAAAGTTAGTTGTGCGATGCCCAGAAAGGTGCTCTTGATAGATGCCCCCACCGACGGTTCCATAAAAAATGAGTCGTGTTATTTGAGGAGATTGAAACTCAAGGTTGAACATCCCTGTTCGAAGTCCAGGCGCATGTTCTTTAGCGTTTTCTTTTGTGTCAGAAAATTCAAACTCAAGTCCCACAAAAAAAAGTGAAAAACTTAAGGCTAACCCTCGCACAGTCCGTGTCGAAGGGGTTTGATTAGCCCCGATAAAACCGGTAACGTCGGCTGATGCCTTATTTGTCATGAATAGGCAGAATAGGAAACACATAAGTGCAAAGCATTTGCGCATAACGTTCTTAGACTGTACTCGGGACACATAACTAGATCAAAGTGGTGTGATAGAGTCTGGACGATTTAAGTAGCATCGACTTTAGACTTATTTTGTGAAAAAAGTATGCAACTCTAAGATCGATGACAACATCGAAACGAAAATAATTGTATCTGGTAGGCGAGTTGAGAAGTTGCAGTCGTTTCTGTTCGCATTGCGATCTATTGTAATTTGTAGAACTGGTTTTTGACGTTGAGGTAATGGCAGTGGAATTAGTAGACCGAATTCTCTCTGGTGATCATAGAGCTATCGCGCGTGCTATTTCATTAATTGAAAACAGTTCGGCAAAGACCCCATCTTTAATTAAAGGTCTTTTCGGTCATACAGGAAAAGGTCGAGTGATTGGCGTCACAGGTGCTCCAGGTGTAGGTAAAAGCACCTTGGTTGATCAGCTGGCGCTAATTTGTAGAGATGAAGGAAAGACAGTTGGTATCTTGGCCATCGACCCAACGAGTCCCTTTACAGGGGGTGCCATTCTTGGAGATCGAATTCGAATGCAACGCCATACTTTGGATGAAGGGGTGTACGTTCGAAGTATGGCCAACCAAGGGCATTTAGGTGGTCTTTCGTATGCAACGAGTGACGCAATTTTTGTGCTGGATGCAGCTGGATTTGATGTCGTAATAGTTGAGACAGTCGGTGTCGGTCAGGGAGAGGTAGAAATTGCCAGTACCGCAGATGTATCAATTGTGGTTACTGTTCCAGATGCTGGAGATGAAGTTCAAGCGATGAAAGCGGGAATCATGGAGATTGCCGACATTTTCGTTGTTAACAAGTCCGATCGTCCTGGAGCAGAACGGACAGTCGCTGAAATAGAAGCGATGCTCAAGTTACAAGACATTAAAGAAGGGATGTGGTGCCCTCCAGTATTTTTGACTGAGGGGACGAAGGGAACGAATTTAGCGGCCGTTTTTGATGCCGTTCTGAGATGCGATGAATTTCATGGAAAAAAAGAGAAGTTGAACGAGCGCCGTTACGGACGGGCGCGAGTCCGGTTAATAAGTATCTTAAAGAAGCGCATGATGGATCGATTTGAACAGTCCGGAGAACTAAGTAACGTTGTCGATGAGGCGGTAACTAATATCGCGATGTGTAACGTCGACCCTTATGCCGCCGCGGATGCGATTATGGAGCGAATGAAATGAAGGCAGTGTTGGATCACATAGGTATTGCTGTTACTGATCTTAAAGACGCACTTGCGTTTTATCGAGATGCAGTTGGTTTAGAAATAAAGCTTAGCGAAGATGTTCCCTCACAGAATGTTAAAGCCCATTTTTTAGATGTAGGAGGTGCCGCTCTAGAGTTACTGGAAGCGACGTCTGATGTTTCTCCAATTAGTCGATTTGTAGAACGGAGAGGACCTGGTCTGCACCATATAACGCTTCGGGTTGATGATATAAGGGCTCTTCTTACACGGCTGAAGGAAAAGGGTGTTCGCTTGATTGATTCTGAACCTCGTACTGGTGCGGAAGGTGCTCTTGTTGCGTTTGTTCACCCGGCAAGTACGAATGGAGTCTTGGTAGAGTTCAAGCAGAAAGGCAAGTGATGACTGATCAGACGGCTCGCATTGGTATTATCGGTGGAAGTGGACTCTATGACATGGTCGATCTTTTAGATCGACAAGAGATCTCAGTGGCTACCCCATTCGGCAAGCCGTCCGCTCCTTATGTAGTTGGGGCCTTAGAGGGCCAGAGAGTGGCTTTTCTTTCTCGTCACGGAGTAGGTCACACGATTTTACCGTCTGACCTGAATTTCAGAGCAAACATTTTTGGAATGAAGACTCTCGGTGTTGAATGGATCATCTCTGCCAGCGCTGTTGGTAGTTTACAAGAACGTTACCGCCCTTTGGATATCGTAGTTCCGGATCAGTTTCTGGATAGAACACGAGGGCGAATAAGCACGTTCTTTGGGCATGGTGTGGTAGCCCACATTACATTTGCGCATCCTGTTTGTGGAACACTTAGTGGCCTTGCTTACGATTCAGCTCTTGAGGCAAACGCAAGAGTGCATCGACATGGTACGTATGTTTGTATGGAGGGGCCACAATTTTCCACCTTGGCGGAATCTAAGCTGTACCGTTCGTGGAAGATGGATGTTATCGGCATGACAAATTTGCAAGAGGCAAAGTTGGCGAGAGAAGCGGAGATTTGTTATGCGACTCTTGCTTTGGTGACTGATTACGACTGTTGGCATCCTGATCATGACCAAGTCACAGTTGATATGATCGTCAAAAATTTAACACAAAATGCCAAAACGGCTCAGGCTGTCATCAAGGCAATGATAAATAGGTTACCTGTAGAACGTAATTGTGAATGTGCGGATGCACTGTCTTCAGCAATTATTACACAACCAGATTCAATCGATACAGATGTTCGGGTGAGGTTAAAGCCGATCATTGGAAGGTATTTGGAGTAACAGATGAAACCCGTACTTACTGTTGGTTCAGTCGCGTTTGATTCCATAGAGGCTCCTGCCGGTCAAGTTTCTAGAATTGTGGGTGGAGCTGCCACATACTTTAGTCTCGCGGCTTCATTTTTTACAGATGTGAGACTGGTCGCGGTCGTAGGTGAAGATTTCTCTTCGGGCCAATTAGAATTCTTTCAGAATCGCCGGGTCGATTTAACTGGACTTCAACGTGTTCCAGGTGAGAGCTTTCGGTGGAAAGGCAAATACAATTCTGATTTAAGTGCTAGAGAAACGATATATACAAAACTTAATGTCTTTGAAGAGTTTAGTCCTCAGATACCGAGTCCATTTCGAGACACACCATATGTGTTTTTGGCAAATATTCACCCGGCTCTTCAGCTGCAAGTTCTAGAGCAGGTTGTCGACCCACAATTTGTTGCCTTAGATACTATGAATTATTGGATCCAAGGTAATCTTGAAGAACTGAAACAGGTGCTTGCAAAGGTTGATGCCATCATAATTAATGATGAGGAAGCGCGCGATCTCACGGGACAAAGTAGCTTAGTAAAAGCTGCCAACTTAATTAGAGATCTTGGTCCTAAGCGTGTGATTATAAAACGCGGAGAGCACGGGGTGCTCATGAGTCATGACGGCGATTTTTTTGCAGTGCCTGGGTTTCCTTTAGATGTGGTGTCTGATCCGACAGGTGCGGGTGATACCTTTGCGGGGGGATTTGTCGGATATTTAGCTGCGTCAGATCAAGTTACAGAAAAAACATTTTCAGAGGCTGTAATTGCAGGTAGTGTGATGGCCTCGTTTGCAGTTGAGGATTTTGGTATTGATCGCTTATTGCAATTAACGGATGCTTCGATTAGAGACAGATTTAAAGCATTTTATAAGTTGACGCATTTTGATCCTCCTGTTTAATCATTGTATTCATCTTGAGCACTTACTCGTGGTTCTGCACAAGAATCTAAATTTGCCATGGTTTCAGTACACTCAACGACTAAGATGGAAGAAGCAAGGCATAAAAAATATGACTGGCTGTTTGTCTGTGCTCTCGCATTGTTTATTCCTGGTAGCGGTCACATGTGGTTGGGCAGGCGTAATCCTGGATTAATTTTTTTTGGAGCTCTTTCTCTAATGTTCTTCGTTGGGTTGTGGCTCCAAGGAACTTTGTTTCCGTTTGATTTCGGACAGCCTTTAGTTGTGCTTGCTGCCTTTGCGGAATTGGGAATGGGCGGAATGTACGCCTTTGCAGTTTTTATGGGAATAGGAGATGGAAGTGTTGTCAATCCAACACACGAACATGGCAATACTTTTCTTATTGTGTCTGGTTTGCTGAATGCTCTTGTGGTGTTGGATGTCTATGACATAGTTCATGGACGAAAGTAGACGAGGCGATTCAATATGCGAAGTCATTTTTTTCTGATGGTTTTGTTTTCGAGTTGTGTGGCGCTCGTGTTTTCGCAACTAATGCGTGACAAATTTGAATATCAAGTTCGCTTGGGCATGTTGCTCTGGGCTGGTTTTGTAGTGGCGGCGCTATTTTTTGCATGGCTTATGTATCCGATGCCCCTTTGAATGAAGCAGTTTGTTGAGCATTAGATTAGGTATATATGTTGTTCAGAAATGTTTTTTGGCTTTGGAGTCCCGTTGCGGTCATGGTGGGACTAATATTCTTAGTGTCGTCTGATTCGTCTCCTCCTCGGATGCCAGAAGGTGTTTCAAATGGCTTAATCCACGGATTATCTTATTGTATTCTCGCGATGCTTATTCTGAGGGCATTAGCATCAGGTGCTTGGCAGAAAGTGACTCTTGGTCGAATCGGCTGTGCATTAGCATTAAGTATCTTCTATGGTCTTACCGATGAATTCCATCAGACGTTTGTGCCAGGTCGTGTAGCCGATGTTTACGATCTGCTTGCGGACACAGTTGGGGCTATTATTGGTTTGTTTGTTGTATGGACGTGGAGCCGCTTGTTACGCATGAGGCATTCTTTATAGAAGCAGAAAATATTATGGAAAATTTGAGTATTGTGAAAGACAGCGAAACTAAAGTTGCGAAAGTCACTATTGAACGGCCGAAAGTGCTGAATGCGCTTAATGAATCAACTATCATTGAACTTCTAGGCGTCTTCCAGCAGTTTTCTAAGGACAATGACGTCCTTGCAGTCGTTCTTACTGGTTCCGGTGAAAAAGCCTTTGTTGCAGGTGCAGACATTAGTGAGCTGGCACGGTTGTCGCCGACGGAGGCAAGACAGGTGGCCCAAAAAGGCCAGTTGATGTGTGACACAATTTCTGATTTAGGAAAGCCTGTCATTGCGGCTATTAATGGTTTTGCACTTGGAGGTGGTTGTGAACTCGCGATGGCTTGTACTATAAGGATCGCCTGTGATACAGCAAAAATAGGCCAACCTGAGATAAATTTAGGATTAATTCCAGGGTTTGGAGGGACTCAACGGCTGCCGCGGTTCGTGGGTTCTGGGGTTGCCTTGGAACTTCTTTTAAAAGGAGATCCGATTTCGGCGGATGAAGCTTTTCGGATTGGTTTAGTCAATCGAGTCTTGACAAAAGAAGCATTGATCAACGAAGCGATGTCGTTAGCAACCGTTTTGGCGAGCAAGCCCCCTCTTTCGGTTCGTTATATTCTGGATGCTGTGCGCCGGGGGGGGCAGATGTCGTTGGCCGATGGTTGTGATTATGAAGCCTCTCTTTTTGGATTAGTAGCGGCCACGGAGGATAAGAGAGAGGGCACGCAGGCGTTTCTGGAAAAAAGAAAAGCGGAGTTTAAAGGACAGTGAAATCTTTGCCACGAGATACACGAGGGTCGGGCAGTGATGTAAAGGATGCATGTATTGCACTGGTGGTTTCTTCCTATCACAATTCCATAACTGATTCCTTGAAGGATGGTGCCCTGGCGGCTTTAAAGCAGACGGGTTTAAATATGGAGCGACAAGTTGTTTTAACAGTTCCGGGTGCATTCGAGATTCCCATTGCGGCGCAGAAGGCAGCGAAAACTTTAAAGTTCGATGCAATTATCTGCTTAGGTTGTTTAATTCGCGGGGAAACCCCTCATTTTGAGTATATTGCTTCTGCGGTGGCGAATGGCGTAATGCAGTCCTCTCAAGATACAAATATACCAATGACCTTTGGAATTCTGACCACCAATACAAAAGAAGAGGCTCTAGCAAGAACTGGCCCTGAAGAATCGAATAAGGGATGGGAAGCGGCAAATGCTGCAATAGAACTTATAAGAACTTTTCGAACAATTAATAGTATTGACATTGGTGTGTCCAATAAGACATGACTCATCGACCAGATTCCGAGCGACACCGTAGTCGAGAGGCGGCCCTGCAACTACTTTATCAATGGGAGATAGGAAAGCTCGACGCTGTCGCCCTTGATGAAGCGAGTCGGCTTTTCTGGCGGGTTCATCGGGCTCCAGATTCACGGCGACAATTCGCTATGATTCTTGTAAAAGGAACAACCGACCAATTAAACATAATCGATCCTCTATTAGAGACAAATGCAAAAAATTGGCGACTTTCACGTATGGCCGTTATCGACCGACTCATTATGAGGATGGCCTTGTATGAAATGTTGTTTACTGACACACCAAAAGCTGTTGTGATTGACGAGGCACTTGAGTTAGCCAAGACGTTCAGTGGAGATGATGCAGCAAGTTTTGTTAACGGTATTCTCGATGCTGTTAGTCGACGATTCGACGGGCAACACGAATCTAACCACAAAGATTCTATAGGGGGATCATAAGTGTATGAATGATGATCGTGGAACCGATCAATTACGCCAACGACGAGAGAATCTGGAGAAACTTGGTGAACTCGGCATTGATCTTTACCCGCATAAGTTTGATTTTACCGACACAGTTTCGGTGTTAATCGATCGTTTTGAAGGATTTGACACTGCTGCTTTGGAGGAGAGACAAGCGCAAACAAAAGTTGCCGGGCGCGTTTTGGGAATACGCAGTTTTGGTAAGGCGAATTTTCTTGTCATTTCTGACGGACGAAATCGAATACAGATTTATGTTAGAAAAGATGCTCTGTCTGAGCAAGAATTTAAGGTGTTCAAGCTGTTAGATATTGGAGATCAGATAGGAGTTGACGGACGGATTTTTCGTACACGTACCAATGAATTAACAGTATGGGCGAGTCGGTTGCAGTTTCTCGCTAAATGTTTAATTCCATTGCCGGAGAAGTGGCACGGACTAACAGACGTCGAGATTCGGTATCGACAGCGATACCTTGATCTTATTGTTAATGAGTCCGCTAGGACGGTCTTTGAAATTAGAAGCCGAACGTTGTTGTCTATCCGTCGGTTTTTTGATGAGCGAGGGTACTTGGAAGTCGAGACCCCGATGATGCAGGCACTTGCAGGTGGAGCGCTCGCACGACCGTTTGTTACGCATCATAATGCACTGGATTTGCCTCTGTATCTGAGGATTGCGCCTGAGTTATATCTGAAGCGTCTTGTGGTGGGCGGTATTCAACGGGTTTATGAAATTAATCGAAACTTCAGAAATGAAGGCATTTCAACTCAGCATAATCCAGAGTTTACGATGCTGGAATTTTATGAGGCATATAGTGATTATCAAGCCCTAATGGATCTCACGGAAAAGTTATTTAACCAGATCGCTGTTGATGTAACTGGTAAGACGGACTTTCTTTTTGGTGAGAATACGATTTCTTTCGCCCCTCCTTTTAAACGCGTGTCACTTAGAGAGGCTGTCTGTCATTCTCTGAACGGGGAGTTTGATTTTGGTGTTTCTGAGGAAAACCTTCGCGACCCAGTCTATACAGGACGACTTGCTGAGCGCTTAAACGTTGATCTTCCAGGTAATACTGGTGCCGGTAAAACGACAGTGGCGCTCTTTGAACAGTTTTGTGAGAAAAAAATAATTCAGCCGACTATTGTTTATGATTTCCCTACCGAAGTGTCACCTTTGTCAAAACAGAAAACCGATGATCCAGATACCGTTGAAAGATTTGAATTGTTCGTCGGCGGAATGGAAGTGGCGAATGCGTTTAGTGAGTTAAATGATCCGATTGAACAGCGCCGTCGTTTTCAGGATCAATTGGCTGAGCGAGACAAAGGTGATGATGAAGCACACGCTATGGACGATGATTATATTCAAGCTCTGGAATATGGTCTTCCTCCTACGGCAGGTGAAGGTGTTGGAATTGATCGTCTTGTAATGCTTTTGACAAATAGTATGTCCATTCGAGATGTGATCTTATTTCCCTTAATGCGACCGAAAAGTATCGAATAGGTATGCTGGCTAATTTTGAGTTTTACGTCGCAAAGCGATATCTTCTTGCTCGTCGCAAGCAGGCCTTTATTTCTTTAATCTCCCTAATCTCTACTATTGGTGTTGCATTGGGAGTTATGGCGCTAGTAGTAGCGGTAGCTCTTATGACTGGATTACAGAGAGAATTGACTGATCGTATTACTGGTTCTGAGGCACACGTTTATGTGTGGAACGTTGAGGAAGGAGGTTTTGCAGATTATGAAGAAGCAGCGCGACGACTTAGTGGATTTCCTCGAGTATTAGCTGCGGCTCCTTCCATTCTAGGAAAAGCTCTTGCGACTACTCGTAATGGGGAAGCTTTTATAACGATCAAGGGAATTGACCCCTCTCTTGAGCAGCATGTAACGGAGGTCGCTAACGCGGTTAGTGAGGGAAGTTTATTTGATCTTGATAGTGTTGGGGGAGAAGGTTCTGTCTTGGGAGGACTTGTCATTGGTAAAGGGGTAGCTGAACAGTTGGGTGCGTTCGTTGGTGACGAGGTTACGTTGATTACACAGCACGGCACTCTTTCACCGTTAGGGATGATTCCTCGCCCACGCAGGTTACGTGTCGTTGGAACATTTAGTTTGGGACTTTATACGTATGACAATGAGTACGGCTTCGTTGTTTTGGATGTCGCTAAACGAATTCTTCAAAAAGATCGTGTCGAATTAATGGAACTCAAGATAGACGATATGTATAAATCGCGTGGTGTTGCCGAAATGGTTTCAGATGAGTTGGGTGCAGGCTACATCACAGAAGATTGGTCCCAATTAAATCAGTCATTATTTTCTGCTCTGTGGTTAGAGAAAATGGCAATGGCAATTACTATTGGTCTAATCGTAATGGTGGCTGCTTTAAACATTGTTGCATCTCTTATTTTACTGGTAATGGAAAAGAGTAGAGATATTGCAATTCTTAAAACGATGGGTGCAGGAACACGCAGCATAACAAAGATATTTTTTCTCCAAGGTGCAATTATTGGGTTTGTCGGTACAGGAATAGGGGCAATTGGAGGATATATATTGGCGACAATATTTGATCGTTATCGGTTAATTCGCTTGAACGCCGAAGTCTATGATCTTTCTTATGTGCCCTTTACTATAGAAATGTTTGATTTTTGGCTCATTATAGTAGCTGCATTATCCGTCTGTTTTGTTGCGACAATTTATCCTGCTCGGCAGGCATCGCGAGTAGATCCGGCTGAGGCTCTGAGGTAGCACTCGCATTCAAGGTAATCATTTCCATGCCTTTTCTTCAACTGACAAACATATCGAAATCTTATTCAGTGGCCGGTCAGGATTTGCAGGTTCTTGAGAACTTAAGTGTTGCAATAAACAAGGGAGAGATGGTTGCAATAGTTGGTGCCTCTGGTGTGGGGAAAAGTACGTTAATGAACCTAGTTGGAGGATTAGATCGGTGTGACGGCGGACAAGTGCAACTAGGAGATGAAAATATTTCAGGGATGTCTGATGTGGAGCTCGTAAGGTTTAGAAACCGGCATGTCGGATTTGTTTTTCAGTTTCATCATTTACTTCCAGAGTTTAGCGCACTTGAAAACGTTGAAATGCCCTTACGTATTGCGGATGTCTCATCGGAAGCGGCTTCAGAGCGGGCGAGAATTCTTCTTGAGAGGGTTGGGCTCTCGGATCGATTGAGTCATCGTCCCGGGATGCTCTCGGGAGGGGAGCAACAGCGAGTCGCGGTGGCCCGTGCCCTTGTTATGCGACCGTCTCTTTTGCTTGCAGACGAACCGACAGGAGATTTAGACTCTGATACCGCTGATGCACTCCATAATTTACTTCGGGAGATGCATGCCGATTATCGGCTGACTTCGGTGATTGCGACTCACAATACTCGACTTGCGGGTCTTTGCGATCGTGTGTTTTATCTCGAGAAGGGCAGCCTGTCTTGGTGATGGAAGTTCGCGTTTTTCTTCCTGTTAAGCTTTTCCTCTATAATTTAGGAGTGTTTTGGCTTTCAAAAGGATTAGATTTTTAACGGGTATCGTGCATGTTTGAGCGTTATACAGAGCGTGCTCGACGGGTACTTTTCTTTGCTCGTTATGAGGCGAGTCAGCTCGGGAGTATTTCTATCGAGACCGAGCATCTGTTACTCGGACTGATTCGAGAAGGTAAAGGTCTCACAAATAGAATTTTTTCACGGTCCCACCTGTCACTTGAGAGTATCCGTAACGAAATAGAAGGGCGCAGTGTCTTTCGGGACAAAATTTCAACTTCTGTTGAGATTCCATTTAGCACTGAAACGAAAAGAGTTTTGCAGCATGCTTCAGAGGAAGCCGATCGGTTGCTCCATAATTACATTGGCACAGAACATCTTTTACTAGGAATACTCAGGGAAGAGCGTTCGGTTGCGGCCGCCATCCTCTCTGATAAGGGAATGCGTCTCAGCGGTGTGCGTGAAGATGTTGTGCATTTGTTGAACGAGAAAACAGTTGTTCCCCCATCTAAAGAGACTCCGTTGCTTGAAGAATTTGCTAGAGATCTGACGGACGCAGCGGCTAAAAACAATAATGATCCTTTGGTGGGTCGCTGGGTAGAACTCGATCGTCTGCAGCAGGTGTTATGCCGAAGGACGAAGAATAACGCTCTTTTGATCGGTGAGCCTGGTGTGGGTAAGACTGCGATAGTTGAAGGTTTGGCGCAAAGAATTGCGTCGGGACAGGTGTCTCATTTTCTTGCTGAAAAGCGTGTGCTGTCTCTTGATATATCTTTGATTGTTGCTGGAACAAAGTATAGAGGTCAATTTGAGGAGCGACTGAAGTCTATAACGAAAGAATTGGTTGATAACCCTGATATCATAATTTTTATTGATGAACTACATACGATAGTTGGTGCTGGTTCTGCAGAAGGATCTCTCGATGCTGCAAATATTCTTAAGCCTTCTTTGTCGCGAGGTGAACTGAGGTGTATCGGAGCAACTACTCCAAGTGAATACAGGAAGTACATTGAGAAAGATCGTTCACTAGAGAGACGGTTTCAGACTATCCGTATAGAACAACCCACTCAAACGGAAACTATTGAGATTTTGATGGGCATTAAAGAGCGGTATGAATCATTTCATCGTGTCACCTATACTCGAGAGGCGATAGACTCCGCTGTTCAGCAATCGAGCCGATATATAACCAATCGATTTCTTCCAGATAAAGCGATTGATTTGTTAGATGAGGCTGGTGCCTGTATGAAATTGCGCCAAGCTGGTCATAGTAAGGAATATAGTGAAATAAATAAGAGTATCCGGGTTGCTGTCGAACAATTAGAGAATGCGACTGTTCAAAAAGACTATGAACGCGCTCAATTCTTTCGTGAACAAGAATTGTTGGCTCGAGAGAATCTTCGGTTTGTGAAAGAGAAATTTGATGTTTCGTCTGAGTCGAGAGTGTTAGAGATTGGCAGGGAACAAATCGATGAAGTTGTGTCTGAATGGACGGGCGTTCCAGTAACATCATTTAACCAAGATGAGAGTGAACGATTATTGCAGATGGAAGCTCATTTGCATCGTCGAGTGGTAAGTCAAGAACGTGCGATCTCGGCTTTGGCGCGTGCCATTAGACGTTCTCGGGCGGGACTCAAGTCTCCTAATAGACCCGTCGGGAGTTTTGTGTTTCTTGGCCCAACAGGTGTTGGCAAGACTGAGTTGGCTAGGGCATTAGCAAATTTTCTTTTTGGAAGTGATGGGTCTCTGATTCGATTTGACATGTCTGAGTATATGGAAAAACATTCGGTGTCAAAGTTGATTGGGTCGCCCCCTGGTTACGTTGGGTATGAAGAAGGTGGTCAATTAACAGAAAAAATAAAACACCATCCTTACTCGGTTGTTCTTCTTGACGAGATTGAGAAAGCCCACCCTGACCTTTTTAATATTTTGTTACAGGTGTTTGAAGATGGCCATTTAACCGATGGGTTGGGTAATAGAATTGATTTTAAGAATACTATTGTGATCATGACTTCGAATATTGGAGCGCGGCACATTCAGAAACAAACATCGATGGGCTTCCAATCGCCTGATACAGAGAGCGTTCAGCGTAACGTCTCAGACATGGTTTTGTCTGAAGTAAAAAGGACATTTAATCCTGAATTTATCAATCGCGTTGATGAGCTTATCGTTTTTGATGGTTTGGTCGATAGTGATCTACGAGAGATTACACGGTTGTTATTGAGTCAGGTTAATGAAAATCTCTTCAGTCGAAATATCAGGATTTCTCTTACGTCTGACGTAATGGATTGGATTATTGCTCAGACTTGTAAAGATCGGTCGTACGGTGCTCGTCCGTTGCGGCGGGCGATTCAGCGTTACGTTGAGGATCCGCTGTCTGAAGAGTTGATTAAAGGTCAACTCAGTGAAGGCGAGATTGAGGTCTACCTTGATAGTGGAGTGTTGGCCTATCGGACACTCGGACAGAGGGTTGAGGGTCGTCAATTAGCTTCAGGAGTTTAAGGTTTCGTAGGCTGATAAATAGGTGCTTTCAATGATTATGCGTAGAGACGAAATCTTTGTGGGTCTAAAAGCTTTTTTGTTTGCAATAACATTCTTCTTTATGTTGCCAGAGGAAGGTATATTTGCCCATGAAAAAGCAGAACCAGGTCCAGTTTCAGAAGCAGAAGGAATATCTACTGCACAACCTGGAGGGCAGGCGTTACTGCCGCCTGATGATTCTCCGGAACTACTTAGGACGGTTCAACTAGCTTTCCCTACTCAAGGCAATGTTCCGAATGTAGAACCAGAAACATATTTATTTTATATGGAGGTTACGGATTATCTCAGTAGACCTTCTCAAAATAAATGGGTTCCGTATACCGAAGAGACTGAGGAGGTTATTCGCGAGGATTTTCTTAAATTATGGGACACGGGTTTCCTTGATGACTTATGGATAGAAATTGTTGACCAACCCTGGGAAAATGGGGTGATTGGTAAGCGTGTCATTTTTAATCTTGAAGAACGAGCTCGAGTCAGGTTTGTTACTTTTGAAGGGTCAGACGAGGTCGACCGTGGAGATATTGATACGGCGATGCAGGAAAACGGTTTAGCCATTCGTGTCGATTCATTTCTTGATGAATCGATGATTAAGCGTGTAAAAGGACTTGTGCAGTTCATGTTTGCGGATAAGGGCTATCAATTTGCTGAAATTAACCATGAAGTAACCCCTATGCCAGGCGCTAACAAAACCGTTCAGTTGACATTTGACATGGACGAGGGTCCGAAAGTCTTTGTGGATGAAATAACTTTCGCCGGTAATGAGTCCATGAGCGACAGAAGATTACGTGGTCAAATGCAGAACACGAAGGAACGTTATTGGCTTTCTTGGATTACGGGACGTGGGACCTATAAGGAAGCTCAATACGAAGAGGATGCTGATCGACTGGTGGCCTTCTACCGCAACGAAGGTTATGTAGATGCTCAAGTTGGACAGCCTGAACTTGAGTACTTGGAAGTCTCTGAGGATGGAGAAAATCGTGGGTTACGCCTTCGAATACCTGTTGAAGAAGGAGAACGGTATCGAGTGGGCGATGTCAATTTTGAAGGAAACGATGTTATTAATGCTTCTGGTTTGAGAGAGTTGTTTAAGGATCTTGAAACTGGTGAGTACTACAGTGAGGCATACATTCGGGATTCGTTTGAAACAGCCCGGGAGCTCTATGGAGCTCTTGGATATTACGAAATGACCCTGTTTCCAGACCTTCAGCCTCGAGTGAGTATAAATAATCCTACACCTGATGAGGAATCTGAGACTACCGGAGGTGCCACGGTACCAGACGGTCCAGAAGACGCTTTAGTGACTCATATTCAAGGTTCACCGGTTGTAGATGTAACTATTCAGATTCAGGAAGGCGATCAGTATTTCGTTAATCGCATTACTATCGAGGGAAATCATACAACGCATGATCAGGTTATTCGCCGCGAACTCCAATTAATGGAGAGGGGTGTTTTCAATACTGCAGGTTTAAGGCACAGCATTCGCCGTTTAAATCAACTAGGTTTTTTTGAGCCGCTCGACGAGGAAACTGCTGTTGACATCGACAAAACAGAAAATGCCGAGAACGAAGTCGATCTGACAATTAATCTAACAGAAACAAATCTAAATCAACTAACGTTTGGTGCTGGAGTTTCTCAATTTGATGGTTTTTTCGGTCAGGTGTCTTTCCAGACGAGTAATTTTCTTGGGCGTGGAGAAACCCTAGGTGTTGGTGTGCAGAGTGGGTCGAGAGTACGAGACATAAATCTGACGTTCACCGAACCTTATTTATTCGATCGGAACATGTCAGGGCAAATAGCTCTCTTTTCAAGAAAAATTGAATGGATTGGTGCTTACACAGAAGATAGCACGGGTGGCACGGCGACGGTTGGATGGCCGCTGTCACTTTACGGAAGATTTTTTCTGAGTTACAGCTATGAGGCGACCAATGTCAAAGATATCAATCCTTATTTCACCGCTGATCCTGATTTCCTTTCGTTTAACCCATTCTTTCAAGATGCGTTGTTGTTAGGAAGTGGTGGCTCGAGGACTGTAAGTAAAGTAACCCCAATGGTAAGCCTTAATACAATTGATCATCCGATTTTTCCAAGGTCTGGCAGTAAGTACCAGGCAGGTGTAGATTTTGCTGGAGTTGGAGGGAACTCAAGGTTTATTAAGCCGCTTTTGGAGACCATTTGGTACTTGCCGCAAACCTCACGAACTACGATTGGTTTGCGTTTACAGTATCAACATTTGTTTGCTGGAAATGTTGACCAAATCCCGATATTTGAACGTTTGTGGCTTGGTGGAGAATATTCGGTTCGAGGGTATGACATTCGTAGAATTGGTCCAACCCTTAGTGATATGGATCCTAACATTCCCTCAGAAACTTATCAGGGACGGTCACTCATTGGAGGTAATAAAAGCTTTTTGGCCAATGCTGAGTATCAAATAAGTATTGCCGATCCCGTAAGGATTGTATTTTTTTACGATGCAGGACAAGTACGTGATTTTGGTCAAGATTTTTCGATGGATTCTTTTAAGACATCAACTGGGATTGAGCTTAGGTTTTTTATTCCCATGCTTAATGTTCCTTTCCGTTTGATCTATGCTTGGAATCCGCAGAGCGAAGGTGTTTACAATGATCGGTTGCTTCCGCAGGAAGATACGGTTTTCCGCTTTGCTGTTGGAACTACCTTTTAAACGAAATGAATATTTGTGAGAATTAGAGGGATAAAGCCAATGAAATTTGTAATTGCACTGATGATAGCTGTTTTGTCATTTACGGTAGGTACTGTTTTCGCTCAGGGGCAAGATTCTGTATCACCCAGTCCTGAAACAAACGGTGGTTTTGCTTTCGTCGATATACAGAGAGTCGCGACAGAATCTGATGCAGGTCAGGAAGCGAACACAAGCGTTCAGGAGTTAAGTGAGGAAAAATTATCAGAAATTGAAGCTAGAACCGCCGAATTGCAAGAAAATGTTACCTCGTTGAATGCGCAATTGCAGGAGCTTCAGCAAAAATTGCAAGAAGGACAGACGATAATGAGTGCCGAGGCTCGTCTTGGACTTCAGCGTGAAATTGCTCAGTTAGAGCGCGACATTCAAAGAACGGCTCAAGATTCACAAGCCGAGGCTGAACGCCTGTCACAAGATGCAGAAGCTGAAGTGCAAGCACTGCAACAGCAGTTACAAATTGAATTTCAACAGAAGTTGGTTCCAATAATTGAGCAGGTTGCGGAAGACAAGAAACTTTCTTTTATTTTTAGCGCTGGTGAAGGTGGATTGATTTGGGCAAATACGAGTCTCGATCTAACCCAAGAATTAATCGAGCTTTTGAATGCTCAGACTGGTGGCACCCCATAGGTGCTTCACTGTTTCATATTTGTTTGATTTGTTAATTCGAGCTGGCTTTTGGTTTATATAATAGGAATTTAGTTTTCCAAGAAATCGACTAGTCAGATCCAAACAGTTATCGTCTTGAGCTTTCCGTGGAACTCGACATACTTAAAACCATCGACCGTCTTTCTCATCACTATCCCTCCCCTTTAGTAGATGTTGTGGTTGAACATGAGCCTGGCCGTTGCATTGAAGCGATAAAAAATGTAACCGTTAATGAGGAATACTTCCAAGGCCATTTTCCTGGCATGCCCTTAATGCCAGGAGTAATGATGGTGGAATCACTCGTGCAGGTCGCTTCAATTTTACTGTTTGAAGGTGTGGAGGAAAGTTCAAATGGTAGGGCCGAGTTAAGGGAAGTGAATAATGCGAAGTTTCGTCGACAGGTGTTACCGGGAGACTGCCTAAATCTAAAAGTAACTCTAATCAGTCATAAGTCAGAAACAGTTGTCGTTCAAGGTGTGGCGTCTGTCGATAACAGTGTTGTTGCCGAAGCTGAATTGGTACTTGTCATAAAAAATGATTTTGTGGACATCGATCCTACCGCTGTGGTTCATCCGAGAGCGGTCTTGTTGGAAGGAACGGTTGTTGGTCCTTATGCTGTAATAGGGCCTAAGGTTCGCATTGGAAAGGGATGTCGTATTGGGGCATCGGCTGTGATCGAAGGAGATACTCAGATCGGGGATGGGTGTCGAATATTTCCTTTCGCTTCGATAGGTTTGGTCCCTCAAGATCTTAAATTCAGCGGCGAACACACGCGATTAGTAATAGGTGATAGAAATGTGTTTAGGGAATCTGTAACGGTTCATCGTGGAACGCGTGGTGGTGGTGGTGTGACCTCGATTGGAGATGATAACGTTTTTATGGCCTACGCTCATGTTGCGCATGATTGCGTTGTCGGCAATCGCACTATATGTGGAAACGGTGCCACTTTGGGTGGACATGTTTTGGTTGAGGATGAGGCAGCGATTAGTGCCTATTCAGGAGTGCACCAATTTTGCCGAGTAGGCCGTCATGCCTTTATTGGTGGCTACTCTGTCGTAACTAAAGATGCGTTGCCATATGGGAAAACCGTGGGCAACCGAGCGCGAATCTATGGATTGAACACTATAGGATTGGTTCGACGTTCGTTTTCTACAGAAACAGTTACTAAATTGAGACGAGCATACCGATATCTTCTTCAGTCAAAATTGAATACGACCAGAGCAGTTAATCGAATCGTAAATGATCAAACTCTTGCGTGCCCTGAAGTTGATTATTTAGTGGAATTTATTAAGACCTCGAAACGCGGTGTTACTCTGCGACGTCCACCAAAACGTGTTGAGCCGGTTGGTGAGGATGATTAAATCTTTGTCTAGGCATATTCTTAATTATTGATGTGAGTCGGTTACGATGCATATCGGTGTAATTGCAGGCAACGGGCGGTTTCCTTCTTTAGTATTGGAGGCGGCCGGAAGGATGGGTCACAAAGTTACGGTGATAGCGATCCGTGACGAGGCGGACCCAGATATTCAAGAACTGATTCAGAACTATTCGGAAGCAAGCCTGCACTGGGTGTCCCTTGGTCAGTTGGGACGTTGTATCAAGATATTTAAGAGTAACGATGTCTCGAAAGCATTAATGGCTGGACAGGTCAAACATACTAAATTGTTTAGTGGTGTTGTACCTGACCTGACTTTTCTGTCTATTCTCAAGCGGATCAAAACTAAAAATACTGATGCTGTGATTGCAGCTGTCGCCGAAGTTCTTGCGGAAAATGGTATCGAACTTATTGATTCGACTGCTTTTCTTCAACCATTGCTTGCTGGTAATGGTTGTTTGACTGATCGGGGGCCTTCGGACGACGAGAAAGCTGACTTGGAATTTGGTTATAGGATGGCTGACGCGATTGCGGGATTGGACATTGGGCAAACAGTCGCTGTGAAAAATAGAGCGGTTGTAGCAGTTGAGGCTATGGAGGGAACTGATGAAGTCATAAGGCGTGCAAGTGCTCTAGCGGGTCCGAAGGTTGTTGTGGTCAAGGTTTCGAAGCCAAATCAAGACATGCGTTTTGACGTTCCAGTTATCGGTTTGCCAACAGTTCGTGCTTTGCGGGATGCAGATGCCGCAGTGTTGTCCATCGATGCGAAGAAAACACTTGTTTTGGATGGCCAGGCCGTTTTTGATTTCGCTGATGAGTGTGGCTTGACAATTATGGGACGGGATTTACTCTTGAGAAAAATATGAGAGTACAGAGATTAAAGGTTGGTGTTATCGGCGTTGGCCATCTTGGCCAACATCACGCTAGGATTTTGTCTTCAATGCCCGAAGTAGAACTCGTGGCCGTTGTTGATGTTGATACTGACAGGGCTCAGGCGATAGCAAGCCAAACAGATGCACGGGTCGAAAAGGATCCGCTGGCGCTTTCTTCATGCGTTGATGCTGTAACGGTCGCGGTTCCAACAGTGATACATGATCAGATAGTGATACCTTTTTTGGAGAAAGGTGTGCCGGTTTTAGTTGAAAAACCCATTGCTGCTTCGGTTCGTCAAGCTGATGAAATGCTCAGGGCCGCGGTTTCTTCTGACACAATCCTTGCTGTCGGTCATACGGAAAGATTTAATCCTGCTGTCGTGGCGGCGCGTCCGCTGATAACAGATCCACGATTCGTAGAAATCCATCGATTAGCTCAATTTCCTGATCGTAGTCTCGACATTGATGTGGTCTTTGATGTGATGATCCATGATCTTGATATTCTTTTAGAGTTAGTGAATTCAAATCCTGTATCAATTGAGGCCGTCGGAGTTGCAGTCCTGAGTAGCCGTGTTGATATAGCGAATGCGAGGATAGGTTTTGCAAATGGTTGTATTGCTAATGTGACAGCAAGTCGAGTAAGTCGAGACCGTGTTAGAAAGTTGAGATTTTTTCAGAATGATGGGTTGATTTCTGTTGATTGTGCGACTCATGAGGTCGAAGCTTGGAGTGTGACGCACGGGTCTGATGGTGAGGCGAAAATTAATGGAGGCTCGATCGAAGTGGAGTCTGGAGAACCATTAAAAAATGAACTCAATGATTTTGTTAGAGCTGTTCGTTCTGGTGGATTCCCCCGGGTAGATGCCAGTGCAGGGCGTTCGGCCTTGTTGCTGGCCCAGCACATAACTGATGCTATGCGCAAGGAGCAGCGTGATTCTTACGAAACAAGTCAATTGGGAGAGGAACGGAAGCACGAGGCCTGAGTTTTACAGGTGCAAGAGGTTTTTATTATGCACGAAGTTGGTCAGATTGACGCGAAATTAAAAGCTGGTGAATCTCTTAGCCAAAAGGATATAGATATTCTTATTTCTACAGAAAATCTAGTAGGTGTGGGGTCGGCCGCTGATATTGTTCGCCGTCAAAGACATGACGATAGAGTTACATTTGTGCGGGTTCAGGAGATTGTGGTTGAAGAGGTTAAAGCTTTACCCATTGAGATTAGTCCCGCTGCTGGTTTAATTAGAATTATTGGAAGGTCGGCTAATTGGGAGTGTCATGTAGAGAGTGTCAAAACTTGTGTTAGTGCTGCGGGAAAAATTCCTGTTACTGCATTTTCGCTTCATCTACTTATCGAACTGGCATCTTCGGATTCTAATAAATTGGCTGAGCTGTTGAGTGAGTTAAAAGATGCCGGACTTTCGTCAATAGCGGAAGCATGTATCGACCAAATAAATGATTCAAAATGGTTTGATGTGGTAAGAGAGACTGGTTTGACCATTGAGAGACTAGCAGTGGGAGATCTTGACAATCATGGAGGAGTCGACATTCTTCGTAGAATTGTCGACTTGGGAGAGTCTTTAAATTACGTTCATGCTTTTGCGCCATTGTCTAGAAATCCACGAAATCAGCCAACTACCGGGTATCTTGATTTGCGACAGGTTGCGCTCGCACGCATAGTAGTTGACAATATCGAGTCAATTCAGATTGATTGGAAACTTTATGGACCGAAATTGGCACAGGTGGCTCTGATGTTTGGTGCAAATGATGTCGACTCAGTTTCTGCTTTTGACACGGAGGATCTTGGACGCCGCCGGATGCCGGTGGTAGAGATTGAAAGAAATATTTCTGCCGTGGGTTTGGTTCCATGCCAACGAAACGGCCGGTTTGAAAGATTAATGATATGAGTGTTATTCGGGTTAGTGCCGTCGAGTATCTTAATGCAAGACCGTTGGTTCACGGACTTGAAGATAAGTCAAAATTGTTTTCGCTTGATTTTGCTGTTCCTGCGAAATGTGCAACAAATTTGCACGAGAGTGCCGTGGAATTAGCTCTGATTCCATCGATTGAATATTTACAGAGATCGGATTATCTGGTTGTACCTAATATTGCTGTAGCTTCGGATGGTCCTGTAGCCTCGGTAGCGTTGTTTAGCCAACGTCCCGCTACTGCGATCCGGTCTGTTGCGGTTGATTCTAGCTCCAGAACCGCTGGTGCTCTACTCCGGATTCTTTGTGCCCACTGGTTTGAAATTGAACCAACGCTCGTAAAGATGAGTCCTGATTTGCCGACCATGCTTAAACGTTGTGATGCGGCCCTATTAATTGGAGACAGGGCCTTGTTCACTGAGTATGAGACTGCGGGTTTGGAAAAAATAGACCTTGGAGAAGAATGGAGGGCCATGACAGACACTTCATTCGTGTGGTCTTTTTGGGCAGGTAGGGAAGGTGCCCTCAAGTCAGAACATCTAGAAGCCCTTCAAGAGGCTCGTGACGGCGGCGTCAATGCTTTGGATAAGATTGCCGAAAGGTTTGCCCCTCCCAGTGAAGAAGATGCTGTCGAGGTAACACAATCGTATTTGCGCGACAACGTTTTCTATTCTCTAGGTGAACGTGAGAGGGAGGGTTTAAAAAAGTTTTTTGAATCTGCGGTTGACATAGGTGTTGTGCCTCAGTCAAGGAAAATACGTTTCTTTTAACGTGAAACATCTTATGGTCAGATCAAATCTTAATAATGCCGTCAATAAGATAATGACTGGCAATCGGTTGACTCGCAGTGATGCGATGACTCTCTATCAGTACGCGTCTACGCATCAGCTGGGTGAGTTGGCTGATATGGTCAGAGCAAGAAAACATCCTGAAAAAATAGTGACTTATATCGTGGACAGAAATGTCAACTATACGAATGTTTGTGTGGCACGTTGTAATTTTTGTGCCTTCTATCGGGAAGTGGGAGCCACAGGCGGTTATGTTTTAGGTTTCGATGAAATTTTTGAAAAGATAGAGGAAACGATTAACCTTGGTGGTGTTCAACTTTTATTGCAGGGTGGACATAATCCTGATTTGCCTCTAAGTTGGTTTGAAGATCTTTTTCGGGCAGTAAAGACAAGATATCCAAAATTTAAGTTACATGCATTGTCTCCACCTGAAGTCTTGCATCTGTCTCGGTTAACCCAAATATCTGTCCAAGAAGTTATTTGCCGGCTCATGGATGCTGGTTTAGATAGTATTCCCGGTGGTGGTGCGGAGATCTTGGTTGATCGTGTTCGCCGTTTGTTGAACTGCTATTCGAAGGCTACAGCGTCAGAATGGTTAGAGGTAATGCAGGTAGCTCATGAGATGGGTCTTCGAACCACAGCGACTATGATGTATGGAACGGTTGAAACACCAGAAGAACGTATTGAACATATGTTACGCCTACGTGAGCTTCAAGACGATACTGGGGGATTCACAGCGTTTATAACTTGGAGCTACCAGCCCTCCAATACAGAACTTGGTGGCTCGGAGGTGACCGGGATTGACTATTTAAGGACCTTGTCTCTTGCCCGTCTTGTACTTGATAATTTTGATAATTTGCAATCCTCGTGGGTAACGCAGGGTGGAAAAGTCGGTCAGCTTAGTTTGGCATTTGGTGCGAATGATATGGGCAGTGTCATGATCGAAGAAAATGTTGTTCGTGCTGCTGGCGCAACTTACTGTATGGATGAAGTCGAAATTGCTCGAAACATTGAAGATGCAGGTTTTGTGCCGAAGCGTCGCAATATGCATTATGAGGTTCTTGGCGATCCGTATTTTAGGCAACAGGATGTTCCGCGTTTTACCGAACTTAACATTGCTCGCGAACCTGGAAATGTACAAATTCCTCAGGAGCTTCATCAGTACCCTGCCAGAAGTCGTGCGGAAAAGATGCGTCGCTCGTAGATCTATCCTTCCAGCAGGAGATTAGACGTTACATTGTGGCAAAGAAAACACGTTATCGCGCGGCTTGGATCGTGCCGATTGTAACCAGTCCTATCAAGAATGGATGGGTTGAGATCGAAGAGGGTGTTGTTACTTCGACTGGAAGTTATGAAAATTTTTCAGATCGTCGATCCGCCGACGTGGACTTGGGAAACAGTATCGTTTTACCTGGTCTTGTAAATGCTCATACGCACCTTGAGCTGTCAGACTTGCGCGGTCGGGTTCCTGTCAGTCAGAGTATGCCGAAATGGTCCCGCTACTTAATGGGGCAAATTGGCAGGGATTCTCCTACAGAAAATATGATCCGACTGGCTGTTCATGAGTTGCTTAATTCAGGAACTGTTCTTGTTGGAGATATTAGTAACACACTGGCTTCAGTCAGTGTGTTGAAAGATCTCGGTCTGTCTGGAGTTGTTTTTAAGGAACTTCTTGGTTTTGATGTTATATCTGCTGAAACTTTAGTTTCTGAATCGGTGTCTCAGTTGCAACGATTAGCCGGATCTGATGAAAAGTTAAGAATGAGTTTGGCTGCTCACGCTCCTTACTCAGTTTCTCCTGATTTGTTTTCTGCTCTCAGTGAGGCAAGGTCTGAAAATCAATTGGGGCCTATATCTGTGCACATAGCTGAGTCTTCAGAAGAACTTGAATTTCTTGCAACGGGCCAAGGGCCTTGGCGAGATGTACTCGAGGAATTAGATAAATGGAATACAGCATGGTCGCCTTCTTCAACTAGTCCAGTTAGTTATTTGGAACAGTTCGGGTGGCTTGGTCCTCATACGTTGATGGTTCATGGAGTACAGCTGACAAAGTCTGATCTTTCTCTAATGACTAATAGTGGTGTTACTTTGGTAACTTGTCCCCGTAGTAATTATTGGACTGGAGCTGGAAGTCCACCCGTTGCAGATTTTTACAGATCGGGAGTACGAATTGCTGTGGGGACTGACAGTCTTGCCAGCGTGGCTGATTTGAATCTTTTTTCTGAACTGCGTGAAATACGAAGATTGGCTCCGGAGATTTCTGCTGCAGATATTCTGCGAAGCGCTACTCAATCTGGTGCATATGCACTTGGATTCGGAAACGAATTTGGAGCCATAGCACCTGGATTTAGTGGGTCTCTCATATCTGTGTCACCTGGCGAAAATGTTAATGATGCCGAAGAGTTCTTAGTAAGTGGCGTTTGTTCTGAACAGGTGGCCTGGTTGGGAGATTAGAGGAGAGGAGGAAATTAGCTTGTTAAGCCGTTTGACACGGTACGCTTCGTTTGTTCGTTTTAGTCACACCGTATTTGCGTTGCCATTTGCTTTAACAGGGGCACTTTTGGCCGCGCAGAAGGTCCCCCTGACATGGCCAACAGTCGCCTTGATAACAGTTGCAATGTTTACTGCAAGAACGTCGGCGATGGCTTTTAATAGATTGGTTGATGCAAGGTTTGATGCCAGAAATCCTAGGACATCTGACCGAGAGATTCCCAGGGGAATCGTGTCCCAATTAGAAGCTGTGTTCTTGGTTGCTGTTGGGGCGATGATGTTTGTAATGGTTTGCTTTTTCCTTAACCCACTATGTTTCCTCTTGTCTCCTCTCGCTTTAGTTATTATTTTTTGGTATTCCCTGGCGAAACGTTTCACCGCGTACACTCAGTTATACCTTGGTCTCGCCCTTGCAGTTGCACCGGTCGGAGGTTGGCTGGCTGTTGGGGGTGGTCTCGGGTGGGAGCCTTGGTTGTTAGCTCTTGGGATTGCGATGTGGGTTGCTGGTTTTGACATCCTGTATTCTTGTGAGGATATTGAATTTGATAGGAGGCTTGGTCTTCGTTCAATTCCAGCAAAATTTGGTATTAGGCGCTCATTATTAATCTCAAAAATATTTCACTGTATCGCAGTTGTCAGCTTGGCTGCACTTGCACTGGTTGTTCCATTAGGATTTGTATATTTAGTTGGGGTTTTTGGAGTAGCCTTATTACTTTGCTATGAACAATCGATGGTTGCTTACGATGACTTAACTCGAGTGAAGGAAGCTTTTGATTTGAATGGTTGGGTTGGAATTCTTTATTTTATTACGACTGCGACAGATCTTTATGTCTAATTCAGAGCGTAAAATTTGTGTCGGAATTACTGGTGCGTCAGGGGCAATTTATGCGGTTCGTACGGTTGCTGCTCTTTTAGAGCATGGATGCCGTGTTGAGTTGATTGTCTCCGATATCGGCCGCCGGCTGATTCGTGAAGAACTTGGTTCAAACTTATCTGTTGAAAATTTGTTTGACTTTGTCTGCGAGCGATACGAGCTTTCAGTCTCAAGTGAGATGTTGGTAGTGCATAATAATAAGAATGTCGGGGCATCGATTGCTAGTGGCAGCTATTTGTGTGACAGTATGGCCATCGTTCCATGTTCGATGAAAACACTTTCTGGCGTAGCACATGGATCGTCAAGAAACTTGATGGAGAGAGCTGCTGACGTGATGCTTAAAGAAAAACGTCGCCTTGTTCTTGTGCCACGGGAAACTCCGATGAGCTTGCCTCAGTTGCGTAATCTTGTGTTATGTGCAGAATCTGGGGCGATGGTTCTTCCAGCGATGCCTGCGTTTTATCAGAAGCCTAAAAATTTAGATGATTTGGCTGATTTTATGGCTGGAAAAATTCTGTCTGCCCTAGGCATGAAACATGAACTCTATCCAGCGTGGATGGGTTAGGCATTAGCGATGAGTTCTCTAACAGAATCCAGGCTGCCTCTCAATAAAGAGCCTGAAAAAATAGCTGGCATGTTTAATAAGATAGCTTCTCGTTATGACATGCTTAATCACTTGCTCAGTGCTGGTTTGGACCGACGGTGGCGGCGAACGGCCGTGAGGCAGCTAGATTTAAATACTGACAGTGTTGCACTAGATCTCTGTACGGGGACTGCTGATTTGGCACGAGAACTTGTAAGAAATCGAGGTCAAGGTGTTCAGGTGGTTGGGGTTGATTTTTCGGCTGAGATGTTATGTTTGGCGCACTCAAAGATACGCAAGTTTCGAATAGAAAGTTTGGTACGGTTAATTCGAGGAGATGCCGAACATATACCGCTTGGTGATTTTTCGGTTGATGGCGTGTCTGTGGGATTCGGTGTGAGAAATATTTTGAATCCTGAGTGCGCTCTAAAAGAGGTTTATCGGGTTTTGCGTCCTGGTGGTCGGTTAGTTATATTAGAGTTTGGCGAGCCAAAGATTCCTCTTATTCGCTATTTATACTTATGGTACTTTCGAAATGTATTACCTTTGATCGGAAGCCTGGTATCGAGAGATAACACGGCATATAGTTATCTTCCGGCTTCTGTAGGTACGTTTCACAGCCCAGAAAAATTTTGTGAAATGTTGAAAGTTGCTGGTTTTACGAATGTTCAGGTAAATCCTCTGTCTTTTGGGATCGTCTATATGTTTAGTGCAAGCAGGTCTTAAGAGCGCTGTTTGGCTAGAGGTGTTGTTATAATTTTATAGAGAACTATATGTACTTCGACTTGGAGGGTCGCCCATTTGAGACCCCGACCGTCGAGTCGGCTATGTCTTGGCGAGAGCAGTTTTTGCTCTCGTTTTTTGCGCATCTCATATTAGGGTGTTTGATTTTTCTTGTTCCTCGACTGCCTTTCATTGAAGAGGCTCGTGAGCGTCGTTCGGAACGTTTGCAGGCTATGGCGGAGGCGGCCGAACTGCAGGCTAATATTCAACCTTTGCCTCAGCAAGAAGATCAGCGTCCATTTGTCTTTGTGCAGCCTCGTTTAGAGAGACAGATTGAGGAATCACCTGTACCGGATGCGATGCTTTCTGACCGTGACCGAATTGCGGAGTCTCTCCTCCGTTCGTTTGATCCGGATAATAACTTGCCTATTTCTGAAGGTAATTCCCCTGAGTTTATTATCGGAGAAGAAACAAATGATGATGTGGTTGACCCATCTGATCTTGAGGGGTTTGATGAAGCGTTCGAAGATGTGTTGGAACCGTTCGACGACGTTGAAACGACGGAGTTTGCAGAATTATCCGAAGAAAACACTGAATTACGAGAATCATTTTCTGAGGATCTTTTGGAGCCAGGAAGTAGCGAGCTAGATGACAGCGATACGGGAGTAAAACTAGCAGATGTTTTGCCTTCGGAGACAGATGGCGATCTTGAACTGTTTGCTGAGAGCGACCGTCGTATAGATTTATCACCGGAAGGTCTCGTTGGTAGGGCTGTTAGAAATCTTCGCCAGAGAGTGCAAAAAGAAACATTTAGGAATGACAGTGGAGATACGGGACGATATGGACCGGATATTCAATTCGATACCAAGGGAGTAGAGTTTGGCCCTTGGTTACGAAGATTTGTTGCTCAAATTCGGCGTAACTGGTTTGTTCCTTATGCGATTTGGTCAATGCATGGGCATGTGGTATTAACTTTTAATGTTCATGGCAATGGCGATCTAACTGATTTGGAAGTCGTGCAACCTTCCCATGTCGAAGCGTTTAATAACTCTGCCTTTAATGCGTTGTTGTCTTCCAACCCAACGCAACCTTTGCCCGCTGAGTACCCTGACGACAAAGCATTTTTTACGGTAACTTTCTATTTCAATGAAGTTCCACCGAACCGCTGACTAGAAATGTTTTAGGTGTTTTGACAATTCAAGTAGATAGATGAAAATCCTGAACATTTTACGTGGAGATCATGATTCTTCATGGGGACTGTAAATCAGAAAAATAGAATTTTGGCCATTGTCGGGCATACTGCGTCAGGAAAGAGTTCGCTCGCGATTAGTGTTGCTCAGCATCTGGATGGCGAAATTGTCAGCTGCGATTCTACAGCAGTGTATCGCGGTTTTGACATAGGCACTGATAAAGTACCACCGAGTGAAAGGGGTGGAGTGCCCCATCATCTCATAGATGTAGTTGAGCCGACCGAGCTCTATTCGGCTGCTCGGTATAGTCGAGAAGCTGCTAGTGCGATTCGCCGGATTACTATGGCGGGAAAATTGCCTATCGTTGTTGGCGGTTCAGGTTTGTATTATCGGGCTCTTACGAGAGGATTGTTCGCTGGGCCAGGACGTGATGATGTAATGCGTCATCGCTTGACTCGCATTTCTCTTCGACGAGGCACGGAATATCTACATCGAATGGTATCTCGCGTCGATCCAGATACCGCCGGCCGAGTTCATCCCCGAGATGAAAAACGTTTAATCAGAGCGTTGGAAGTTTATTTTTTAACGAGTCTCCCATTAAGTAAGCACTTTCTTCAAACGCGATCGCCTCTCGAAGAGTACAAAATTGTAGTCTGCGGTTTGAGTCTTGCTTCAAATCTTACCTCTTCTCGTATCGCCAAGCGTGTTGATCGTCAATTTTCCAGTGGACTGTTCCAAGAAGTTCGGGGCTTACTTGATCGGGGAGTTCCCGTTACAGCGCATCCGTTTTCAGGGCTTGTCTATCGTCAGGTTCTTGAACATTTTGAAGGCATCAGGCCCGAAGAGGCTACACGTGCATTAATCGTAAAAGAGAATCAAAAGTACGCACGCCGACAGTTGATTTGGTTTCGCAAAGAGCCTAACCTAGAGTGGATTAACCGGCCAGGAGAAGACCCGGAGACATTGAAAGAAATTTTATGCCTAATGAATTAGAGCCAGCGATAGCAAACCATGATATTCAAGCCGTATTCTTGAATGGTGCTAGGCGTTCGAAGCTGCAAGTGACCGTCCTGCTAATGAATGGAAAAAGCTTCGATGCGATTATAAAAAGTTTCGACCGGTTCTCTGTAGTAGTTGAGCATTCTGGTTCAGACGAATTGCTCTTTAAACATGCGATCGCTTCGATTCGTCCCGCGCGTGCCTCAAGTTTATCGCCCGAGTAATTTTTAGACTTATGGATCTGATACGTAAACAGTTAGAGGAACGTGAAAAGCTTACTTTGTCTTCGTGGGCTGCAAAGAGCGCACATAGCCGTGGGAGAGTTCATTCCGAAGCCGAAGATCCGATTCGTACATCGTTCCAAAGAGATCGCGATCGAGTTGTCCATTCTAAAGCCTTTCGTCGTCTTAAGCATAAGACACAAGTGTTCTTGGCACCCACAGGAGATCATTACCGGACACGATTGACCCATACGTTGGAGGTTTCACAGATCGCTAGAACTATTGCTAAAGTTCTCCGTCTTAATGAAGAACTGACCGAAGCTATTTGTTTGGCGCACGATCTGGGGCACACTCCATTTGGTCACGCCGGCGAACGGGTATTTCGTGAATTAATTCCGGGAGGATTTAATCACTACGAGCAAAGCTTGCGTGTTGTTGATGTGCTTGAACAAGATGGAGCGGGACTTAACTTGAGTTGGGAAGTAAGAGATGGCATAGCAAAGCATTCTAAAGGTAAAAATGGTTCTCCCGTTGGTGTAGATCCAAAGTTGCGTTCGGCGACCATGGAAGGACAAATTGCAAGAGTGGCTGACATTATTGCATACGTTAACCATGACATAGATGATGCTCTTCGGGCAGGCGTATTACAGAAGGAAGCGCTACCAGAAAGACTTGTTGAAGTTTTAGGCGCGACATCATCTGAGCGGATCGGTCGGATGGTGACTGACGTTGTTGAACAGACGTTAGCCGTAGAGGAGCAACCGGAGATAAGAATGAGTGAAATTGTTCTCGCTGCTACTCTTGATTTAAGAACTTTTCTGTTTGAGTCAGTCTACGACAATGACATTGCTACCGCAGAATTCAAAAAATCAAGAGATATCCTACAGGGTTTGTGGCAGAAGATTCGAGAACAACCTGCTGTATTTCTCGATGCTTCTACCGTCGAAAGAGATGGCATAGACGTAGCAGCAAGAGATTTTCTGGCTGGCATGACTGATCGCTACGCAATTAATTTATATAAAGAATTATTTATTCCGAGACCATGGGGAAGGTCTCTTTAAGGGCAGACATGAAGCCCTGCGTGCTATAATTTGGGGTTCGTTTTTGAGAAAGTGATTGATTTAGTGGCGCTGATGTTTTCATTAGAAAATATGCTAGGTCCTGAAGAGCGATTCGACCGGACCAGTCCGCCGGGTGAATTCATCAAGCAGAACGGTCAGACTGAAAAAGATGATTTTCAACTCATTGATGATGTGTTATTGGCCCTTAAAGTTCGAAAAGATGGGGATAAGTGTCGGGTCTCTGGTCAAATAAATAGCCGGCTAAGTCTGTCCTGTTGCCGATGTCTGGAGTTATTTGAAATGCCAGGCAACATAGAAATTGATTTGCTTTATTTGCCTCAGGACAGCAATTGGCGTGAAGCTGAAAAAGAAATATCGGAGGATGATTTAACCGCAGCCTACTATCAAAATAATGAAATCAATTTCAGTGAAATGGTTCGAGAACAATTTCAATTAATTCTTCCAATGAAGCCCTTGTGTAGAAGTGATTGCTTAGGGTTGTGTGCGTTATGTGGGTTGAATCTTAACGAGCAGCGTTGTAGTTGTAAGGCTGAGTGGCAAGACACGCGTTTTGCAGAGTTGGCAAAGTTGTTACCAAATCAACGAGAACACTAGATTCATTAGTGAACTAAATTAAGGACAAAGGTATGGCGAATCCGAAACGACGTCATTCGAAAGCTCGAACGGCAAAGAGACGAGCACATGATTCTCTCAATCCAGTCGGACTGGGTGAATGTCCCCAATGTCATGAGCCGAAACTTCCGCACATTGTTTGTGAGCATTGTGGCTATTATCGAGGACGTCCGGTTAAACCAGGCAAGGAACTGTAATATTAGAATCTTGGGCAAATGGTTCCGATGATGCATATTGCCATAGATGCAGAAGGTGGAGATTTTGCTCCTGGCAATATTGTTAAAGGAGCCTTGTCTGCGGCCTGCCAGTTAAAATGTGGTCTCACTTTTGTTGGAAACCGTCGAAAAATTGAAAATCAAATTTCTCAACAAAATATTCCGCAGGCAGTTGATGTTCAGTTTGTTGACGCAGGTGAAGTAATAGAAATGTCTGAAGACCCTGTGGCTGCGTTCAGAAGTAAGTCACGGTCTTCAGTAAAACAGTCGGTAGAACTGGTGGCGAGTGGAAAAGCCGATGCGGTTTTTAGTGCAGGCAACACAGGTGCTACTGTTTTAGCGGCACATGCGACTTTCGGTCTGCTTCCAGGAGTTCACAGACCGGCATTAGTAACGGTTATGCCGAGTCGAAGAGGCAATGTGGTTCTTCTTGATGCAGGCGCGAACGTTCAGTGTCGGCCGCAACACTTATTACAGTTCGCGATAATGGGATGTGTTTATGCCCGGCTTTTACTTGCAGTGTTGCAGCCGAAAGTTGGATTGCTTTCGATAGGTCAGGAAGCGATTAAAGGCAATGAACTTACTCGTGAGAGTCATAGCCTTCTAAGAAAGAGCACTCTGGACTTTATTGGAAATATCGAGGCGAAGGATTTATATAACGGAGAAGCTGACGTTATTGTGTGTGACGGATTTACTGGGAATATCACGCTCAAAGTCAGTGAAGGGTTGGTCGAAGTATTAGAAGAACTATTGAGTGAAGAACTGCGACGAACAGTATTTACTCGATTTAATGCACTTTTGTTGAAGAATTCGTTTAAGAGGTTTAGAAGGCGCATAGACTATTCTGAAGTGGGCGGTGCTCTTCTCTTAGGTGTAAATGGTTTGTGTGTTATAGGGCATGGAAGTTCGTCGGTGAAAGCTGTAGAAAATGCTGTAAAACTGGCTCACCAATTTGCAAATGAAAAGTTTGTAGACAGACTAGGTAGTGAAATAATTTCGAAGTGAGCGACGCATTATATTGTCGACCCAAGTGAGGATGAATTTGATTGCTTTCATGTTTCCAGGGCAAGGCTCACAGTTTGTGGGTATGGGAAAAGATCTTGCCGAGAGGTTTTCCGTCTTTCGTGAGACATTAGAAATGGCTGATGACGCTCTTGGTGAGTCGTTAAGCCGTTTGTGTTTCGATGGGCCGGAGGAAGTCTTAAGGCTTACCGCCAACACGCAGCCAGCGGTTCTAGCGGTTAGTATTGCTATATATAGGTTATTAGAGTCTCGTGGTGTCAAGCCTGTGATGGTTGCTGGTCACAGTCTCGGAGAGTATTCTGCTCACGTCGCTGCAGGTACGTTATCTTTCGGAGATGCTCTAAGAATAGTTCGTCGTAGAGGAAGTTACATGCAAGAAGCCGTTCCGGTCGGGACGGGGGCTATGGCTGCTATTATTGGTTTAGATAGCAAGCTTGTAGAACAAGCATGTAGAGAATCAGCAAACGGAGAGATCGTTAGTCCGGCTAATATGAATGCACCGGGGCAGGTTGTAATTGCGGGAGACGCCGCGGCTGTGGAAAGAGCGGGTCAGCGAGTTAAGGCTCTTGGAGCTCGCCGTGTGATGCCATTACCGGTGAGTGCCCCATTCCACTGCGAGTTAATGCGGCCTGCTCAAGTACGCCTTGAACCAGAGTTGCGTAGAATAGTTGTTTCTGATCCGAGTATGCCGGTAATAGCCAACTGCGATGCCCTTCCGAAAAAAACGGCAGCCGAAGCTGTTGAAGCATTGGTTAATCAGGTAAGTGCTCCGGTATTATGGGAGGAAGTTGTGAGGGAAATGTGTTCTTCCGGTATCAAGACTTGTGTTGAGGTTGGACCAGGAAAAGTCTTGACTGGCTTAATAAAAAAAATCGATCCTGAGGTAACAGTCTGGAACGTATCTGATGTTAGTAGTTTTCTTAAGGTTGAAGAATCGTTTGTTTCCCTGAGTTCTGAAGAATAAATATGATGACTGATATGGAAGGGCGTGTTGCGTTTGTTACGGGAGCGTCAAGGGGAATTGGTCGAGAGATCGCGCTGCAGTTTGCTGCAGCTGGAGCGTCTGTTGCTGTGTGCGCTCGTGAAGATCATGCTGCAAGCGTCGCATCAGAAATCGTTGAGACAGGTGGTATTGCTGAGGCATTGAGTGTTGATGTGTCTGACTCGTCCAGTTTGATGCGCGCTATGGAAACAGCGACTGAAAAATTTAAAGGAATTGACATTCTCGTCAACAATGCAGGTATTGTTAAGGATCAGCTTGTTATGCGAATGAAACCTGATGATTGGGAAACTGTTATAAATACCAATTTGACAGCTGCCTTTCAGGCTACAAAGGGGGTTTTGCGATCAATGTTGAAGCAACGTTGGGGACGCATTATTAACATTAGTTCCGTGGTTGGCCAGTCCGGAAATCCTGGTCAAGCGAACTATGCTGCTTCTAAGGCTGGCCTTATTGGTTTTAGTAAAGCACTTGCTCGTGAAGTGGCTTCGCGTGGTATCACTGTCAATGTAGTTTCGCCAGGATTTATCGAAACAGATATGACAGCAGAACTTGATGAAAAAGCTCGTGCATCTCTTTCTCAACAAATTCCTGTGGGACGAATAGGTAGATCTATAGAGGTTGCTTCCGCCGTATGCTTTCTCGCATCGGATGAAGCATCGTATATTACTGGGCAAGTAATTGCTGTTAACGGTGGCATGTATATGTAGGGAGGCGTTTTAATGGCCGTAGAGGATAAAGTAAAAAGTATTATCGTGGATCAACTCGGTGTCGATGAAGAGGAGGTTACACCCGATGCGTCTTTTGTAGATGATTTAGGTGCGGATTCTCTTGATACCGTTGAACTAGTTATGGCATTGGAAGAGGAGTTTGGTCTTGAAATTCCTGATGAAGATGCTGAAAAAATAACTAGGGTTAGGGAAGCTGTCGAGTATATTCAGGCTAATGCAAAAGGTAAGAAATAGCAGAACCTCTATTGTTTCGCGTGGGTATGATGGCGGGTAGAAGGGTTGTAGTTACGGGTGTAGGTTTGGTGTCGTCGCTGGGAAACGGAACTCAGGCGACTTGGGAAGGTCTATGTTCTGGTCTGAATGGTATAACTAGGATTACCAGGTTTAACACAGATGCGTTTGCGGCGAAGATTGCTGGTGAAGTTAAGGGGTTCGATCCGCTTGATTTTATCGGCAAGAAAGATATCAAGAAAATGGATATCTTTATCCAGTACGCTATCGCAGCTTCTGAGTATGCCCTGTCTGATTCCAGACTCAAGAATGACAGCCCCCTTGGGCCGAAAGTTGGAGTATTTATTGCGTCTGGGATAGGCGGTTTTAGTACTATCGAAAGAGAGCATAAAGCCCTACTTGACGGTGGTCCGAGAAAAATCTCTCCGTTTTTTATACCTTCGGCAATTATTAATCTGGCTGCTGGCCAGGTGTCGATTCGTTTTGGTGCTCAAGGCCCTAACAGTGCGACCTGCACAGCTTGTTCTGCGTCCGCGCATGCTCTAGGTGATGCGTATGAAATTGTTAAACGGGGAGCTGCAGATGTAATGATTGCAGGTGGGTCTGAGGCGGCTATAACTCCGATGGGGGTTGGTGGGTTTGCTGCGATGCGGGCTCTGTCTACACGAAATGACGAGCCTGAACGGGCAAGTCGGCCATTCGACTTAAAACGGGATGGTTTTATTATTGGCGAGGGAGCTGGGGTCCTGATTCTTGAGGAGTTGGATCACGCGCGAGAAAGGGGCGTTCCTATTTATGCGGAGCTGGTTGGATACGGTATGTCCGCAGATGCCTTCCACATGACTGCGCCATCTGAAGATGCAGAAGGAGCAGTTCGTGTTATGCAGGCTGCGCTTAAGGAAGCCGCTATAAAACCCACGGATGTCGACTACATAAATGCTCATGGAACATCTACCCCTTACAATGATCGTCTCGAGACTTTGGCAATTAAGACCTGTTTTGGTGAACACTCGCGCTCGCTTTCGATATCTTCGACGAAGTCCATGACAGGCCATCTTCTAGGGGCTGCGGGTGGACTTGAGGCTGGAATCGTTGCTCTAGCTGTTCGTGACCAGGTAATACCACCCACAGTTAACCTTGAAAATCAGGATCCGGACTGCGACCTAGACTATGTTCCAAATGAAAAAAGAAACAAGAAAATCACCTACGCGTTGTCAAATTCCTTTGGTTTCGGTGGCACTAACGCATGTCTTATCTTTAAGCGGTTCGAAAATTAAGAATTTAAGTGTTTAGGTACCGTTGTCTTAGAAATAGTTTGCGGACATAAGTTTTTTGAAATTGGCTAATAATCATGAAAATTGGCGTATGTATCAAACAGGTGGTCAGTAGGGACTGGCCTTTGCGTGTCAACGATAGTGCCACTTGGATCAGCGACGGAGACGCAAGTTTTGAAATGAATGAACCGGACGCCTATGCGCTTGAAGAGGCTCTTCGTTTGAAGGAACAGCAGGGTGGTGAAGTCGTGGTTTGTACGGCCGGTCCGGCTAGAGTGGCTCAGGTGATTAGAGAGGGTCTTGCCAGGGGTGCTGATCGGGGTATACATGTCCAGTCAGAACAGATGGATTTTGCAGATGCTATGACTCTTGGTTCCTCATTGGCGGATGCTTTAAAGCCTGAAGCCTTCGATTTAATCCTTACGGGTCTCCAGTCAGACGATCAAGGATTTGGACAGGTTGGAGTTGTGTTAGCAGATCAGCTTGATATGTCGCACGCCACAATTATTATGGAGGTTATTGTTAAGGAGGGAGGTCTTCGCGTTAAGAGAGAACTTGAGGGTGGGTGGTTTCAGTGGATAGAAATGCCTCTTCCGTCCCTACTTACTATTCAGAGTGGTATCAATCAACTGCGTTATGCAACTCTTAAGGGAATAATGTCGGCGAAAAAAAAATCTATAAACACTATTGAGAAGGAATCACAGATCAATTCTCAACAGAGAATTTTGGAACTGTACGTTCCAGAGAAAGAAAAAACGACTCAATTAATTTCCGGTGATCCTGCAGAGGCTGCTACAGAATTGGTCCGGGTAATGCGTGAAGACATTCGAGTGATTTAGTGTTTAGAACAGATGATGATCTTAATAATTACTGAGCACACCGGTAACGTTGTAAATCCAGTTAGCTGGGAAGTTGTGGCTGCTGCTCAAGACATGCCTGGCCACGAATCTATTACTCTTGGAGTGATAGGTTCAGGGCTTGAACAGGTTCTTAATGAGTTTTCACAAGCAGATGTTTCAGAGATTTTGTGTGTCGATGATCCAGGCCTTCTTCACTACAATAGTGATAGTTATGTTGAGGCTTGGGCCCAAATTATTAACAATGAAATGCCTGATCTTGTTTTGCTACCACACACATATCGAACAAGGGATTTTGCCCCAAAGTTAGCTTCAATGTTGGGGTCTGCACTGATTACGGATTGTATAGCAACGAAAGAACGTGATGAAGGCTTAACGTTCGTAAGACCCATGTTCCAGGGTAAATTTGTGGCGGATGTAATTCCTGAGGGGAAAGCACCTCATTTTATAAGTTTTCAAATTGGATCATATCGGGCTGATGCGGCCAGAAAAAGCACTGAAATAGTGTCTTCGAGACTATTTCCAGTAAGCATTGATAAGTCTGCAATCCGTCAGCATCCTGAACAGCCTTTTAAAGAGTCACAGCAAGTTGTTGATTTAAGTCAAGCAGATCGTATCGTTGCGGTTGGTAGAGGTATTAAAGATCAAGAACATTTACCGTTGGTTCAGCAACTCGCGAAAGAACTGGGTGCTGAACTTGCGGCTTCCCGGCCTATTTGTGATGCTGGATGGTTGCCGATGGATAGGCAGGTTGGAAGTTCTGGTCAGACAGTGACCCCTGTCCTTTATTTTGCTCTCGGTATTTCTGGTGCCATTCAACATCTTGTTGGTATGAAGGGAGCCCGTACCATTGTTGCAATTAATAAGGATGCTGATGCACCAATTTTTGAAATTGCTGATTATGGAATAGTAGGAGATCTATTTGAAATAGTGCCTGCTATTATCTCAGCCTTGGAGGAATGAACTGGATCGCGAGACTCTTGAAGTCGACGTGCTTATCATTGGTGGCGGTCCTGCCGGTTTGGCTGCTGCGCTGAGATTGGCAAATCTCCAGCGACAACAGGATGGTGATCCTCTTTCCATTGCTGTTTTAGAGAAATCTCGTTCTAACGGTGCCCACATGTTGTCTGGTGCCGTTTTTGATCCGACTGTCTTGGAGGAGTTGGTTCCAGATTGGCGGTCAAAAAAATCTCCTTTAAAGATACCTGTTGTCGAAGATCATGTTTATTTTTTAACTGAAAATCATAGACTGCGTTTACCCGTTACGCCACCGCCACTTCGTAATCACGGTAATTTCATACTCTCGCTAAATGGCCTAGTGAAATGGTTGGCTGGTCTTGTGGAAGACGCTGGTGTTGATATTTTTACTGGATTTTCAGGAACGGAGATCTTGTTTGATGAAGATCGCGTGGTTGGTGTTAGAACTGGAGACCGTGGAGTCGATCGAGAGGGAAAGCCCAAGAAGACATTTGAACCTGGAGTCGATATTAGAGCTGCGGTTACGATTTTTGCGGATGGTGTTCGTGGGAACTTAACAAAACAATTAATTCAGCGTTTGTCTCTTGATAGTGACCGTTTACCTCAGTCTTATGCCTTGGGAATTAAGGAACTGTGGGAGGTTCCTGACGGTCGTATTGCTCCAGGGGCGGTTGTTCACACTTTGGGTTATCCCCTCAGGATGGAAGAGTTTGGTGGAGGATTCGCGTATGGTTTATCGGATGGAAGGCTTTCAATTGGGTTTGTAAGTGGCCTCGACTACCGTGATCCTTTCTTTGATCCCCACACTGCGTTTCAGCGCTTTAAACGACACCCTCTGATAAAGGATCTTTTAAAAGATGGTCAGATGATCCGCTATGGAGCAAAGGCGCTTCCTGAGGGTGGGTGGCATTCAATTCCTCGATGTCATGTTGATGGAGCTTTAATAGTTGGAGATGCTGCAGGATTCGTAAATTCCCTAAGGCTCAAAGGTATTCATTTGGCAATGCGAAGTGGAATGTGTGCAGCCGATGCGGCTTTTGAAGCAATTCGGCTAAAAGATTGCTCGCGCGATGTGTTGGCACGGTATACGACTTCCATTGACAATGGTGATATTCGTCGTGAGTTGTATCCGGTGAGAAATATTCATCAGAGTTTTAGCGGTGGTTTGTTGGCCGGTCTTTCTTATTCTGCCTTGGCTCTTCTGACGCGAGGGTGGTGGTTCAGGGAACCGATGCCCTCTGAGCCTGGTTATAAACGTATTGAGTCTGTGCGAAATTATTATCGAGACAGGAATGCCAGGGTAGACTCTGTCGAGGTCGACCGAACGTTAACCTTTGATAAACTCACGAATGTTCATTACTCGGGCACACGGCACGATGAAGATCAACCGAGTCACTTAATTGTCAGTGATACTGATATCTGTCGCACTATTTGTTTGGAAGAATATAAAAATCCGTGTACTCGATTCTGTCCGGCTAATGTTTATGAAATTATTCCGGTGTCAGGAAACTCTGGAGGAAAAGAACTTAAGATTAATGCCTCAAACTGTGTACACTGCAAAACCTGTGACATTATGGATCCCTATCAGATTATTGATTGGGTGCCTCCAGAAGGTGGCGGTGGGCCCCAATATGAAGGCATGTGACCGGTAATAACTCTCTGTCTTTCGTTCAGCGTATCAAGGTGGCAGTTATTGCTGCTTTCGGATATCCGTTAATCGCGCTTTTGGCCAGTACTTGGCGGTGGCATGTTGAGGGTTATGAGCACTACGAGGCTATCCGCTCAACAGGAAATCAACCTATATTTGCTTTTTGGCATGGCCGTATTCTTCCAGCTACCTATTTTTGGCGTAACCGTGGCATTGTTGTGATGACCAGCGAGAATTTTGATGGTGAATGGATCGCAAGAATCATTAAGAGATTTGGATTTGGAACCGCTAGGGGATCAACCTCACGTGGTGGGGCACGGGCTTTGGTGCAGCTTCGTCGTGATATTCGGCGTGGAGGAGCAGCTGCGTTTACAGTTGACGGACCCCGTGGACCATTAAGGTCAGTTCAACCTGGTGCAGTGTGGTTAGCGAGTTTAACGAGTAGTCCAATATTGCCGTTCCACATGGAATCTGACCGGTATTGGTTGGCGAACAGTTGGGACCGCACTCAAATACCAAGACCGTTCAGTCGGATCTTCGTTACGATAGGACCACCGATCGATGTGCCTGCGTCTCAAGCAGACGGGTCTGGTCTTGAGTGTTTTCGGAGTGAACTTGAACGATCGCTGAATCAACTTTCATCTAAAGCTGTTAATTCGGTGTCAACGGCGCTAAGCGAGTGAAACGTAAAAGTGGTTTCGCTTGAAAAAAGTTTAAGGGTTTACAGATGTCGAATGCCCACTTAATTTGGTCTCAGCGTTTTCTGAAACATGTACCTCCTGTGGGGCATCCTGAACAAGTGGCTCGGGCTTCAGTTATGCAAAAGGTTGCAGAAGGCTGGATATCTGATGGTGGTTCTGCATCAGAACCAAATCAAGGAGCAGCGGAACATATACTGCGAGTTCATAGTAGGCAACACTTTGAAAACATCGAAAAAACAGCAGGTTCTAATTTCCGCTTTGATCAAGATACGTATGCGTCACCAGAATCTTCGTTGGTTGCCAAGTTGGCGGTAGGAGCTTCGATTGATGCTGTTGATTATGCTTTGAGTGGCAAGCCTGCAGTAGCGTTCGTTCGGCCACCAGGCCATCACGCCGAACAGGATCGTGCCATGGGATTCTGTTTTTACAACAATATTGCGATTGCTGCGAGTTACGCTTTGTCGTCTGGACGTAAAAAGATTGCTATTGTGGATTATGACGTTCACCATGGAAACGGAACGCAGTGGATGTTTTATGATGATCCTAGGGTGTTATATATTTCCATCCACCAGTATCCTTTTTATCCTGGTACAGGTGCGGCTGATGACGTTGGCCGTAACGATGGTGCGGGTTTTACCGTAAATATTCCTCTGGCTGCAGGGGCGGGTGACGCTGATTACATGTTGTTGCTTAACCGTCTCGTTATTCCCATTCTCAGACAGTTTAATCCAGATTTATTACTTTTATCTTCCGGGTATGATGCTCATGTGGACGATCCACTTGGTGGCATGAATCTTTCAACTAGAGGCTTTGCCGAGATAATGAGAAAACTCCGAGAAGTGTCTGACGAGTGTTGCGAGGGAAGGATAATTACTGTAACAGAGGGGGGGTACAATCTTGGTGTACTCGAGGAGTGTCTTGCCGTAACCCTAGAAATTATGGCTGGGGTTACATTTGATTCATTCGAAGGTAATCGGAAAGCGGAAGAATTAGCGGAGACTTCCTTAGATAAGGTTCTTTCTGCGCAGTCTTCCTTTTGGCCTGGGCTATAATTAACTATTCCGTAGGTATGTCCGTGCGTGATTACGATCCCCAAGCTATCGAGAAAAAATGGCAGCAGCGCTGGCAAGAAAGCCGAGCGTTCGAAGTCACCGAAGATGACAGCAGGCCTAAATTCTACTGTCTGGTCATGTTTGCTTATCCATCTGGTCACGCCCATGTAGGACATGTACGAAACTATATGATCGGGGATGTAGTTGCGAGAACAAAAAGGATGCAAGGTTTTAATGTTCTTCATCCATTTGGATGGGATGCTTTCGGTTTGCCAGCTGAAAACGCGGCTATCAAACATGGCGATCATCCTGAGCGTTGGACCGTTAGCAATATCACTCATATGAAGGGTCAGTTGCAGCGTTTAGGAATTAGTTATTCCTGGGAGCGAGAGTTTGCAACATGTAATTCGGATTACTACAAATGGAACCAGTGGTTGTTCTTGCAAATGCTTGAACGAGATTTGGCCTACAGAAAACGGTCTACTGTAAATTGGTGTTCTTCATGTCAGACGGTGCTTGCTAATGAACAGGTCGTTGATACGCGTTGTTGGCGTTGTGATACGGAAGTGCAGGATCGTGATCTAGATCAGTGGTTTCTTCGTATCACTAAATATGCAGATGATTTACTCGGAGGCGTGGATCAACTGGGAGAATGGCCAAGCAAAGTTTTGACTATGCAGAGGAATTGGATTGGCCGCTCAGAAGGATCGCGTGTTACTTTCAGTGTGGTGCGAGACGGGGAAGAGACAGATAAACCCGAGGAAGCACTTTCTGTGTTTACAACTAGAGTTGATACGATTTACGGGGCAACCTGTTTGTTGCTGGCACCAGAACATCCACTAGTTGACAGAATTGCAGATTTAAAGAGTAATCCTCAAATATTTCGAGACAATGTAAGTCAATTTAAGGCGTTAGACCGGATGTCTCGGCTTACGGGAAAGGTCGAGAAGGAAGGATTCGATACTGGAAGATTTGCTGTAAATCCTTTTACGAACAAAAAAATACCTATTTGGGTGACTAATTTTGTTTTGGCCGATTACGGCACGGGTGCAGTTATGGCAGTGCCTGCCCATGATCAGCGTGATTTTGAATTCGCTAAGAAGTACGGTCTTCCCGTAAGGGTTGTCGTTCAACCAACAACAACACAACAATTAATTGGAGAGACTTTAGAAAGTGCTTCGACTGTTCATGGTGAACTTGTTGATTCAGGTCCGTTTTCAGGTTTACGGAGTTCAGAGGCTATTTCAGAAATGAACAGATTTGCTGAGGCCGAAGGTTTTGGCGCCAGCGAGGTGCAGTTAAGACTTAAAGATTGGGGTGTTTCTCGTCAGCGATATTGGGGGACACCAATACCTATAATTTATTGCCCGCATTGCGGCACGAAACCAGTTCCTTTGGAAGATCTTCCAGTCAGACTCCCTATAGTTGAGGAGTTTACAGGTCGCGGGGCTTCTCCTTTGTCGCAAGTTTCAGAGTTTGTCAATACAGCATGTCCTGAATGTGGCGAACCCGCAAAAAGAGAAACTGACACAATGGATACATTTTTTGATTCTTCTTGGTATTTTTATCGATTTTGTGATCCGAAAAACAATGAATTACCGTTTGTGCCGGAGAAGGTCAAATATTGGTGTCCCGTTGATTTCTATAGTGGTGGTGTTGAACATGCCATCCTTCATCTTATCTACTCGAGATTTTTTTGCCGGGTATTCGGTGATTTAAAAATGGTTGATCACGATGAACCATTTACGCGTCTATTGACTCAAGGGATGGTGTTGAGGAATGGCGCTGTTATGTCTAAGTCGAAAGGCAACGTGGTTGATCCTGACGAAATGTTGGCAACCTATGGTGCGGATGCTCTGAGGCTTTACGAAATGTTTGTGGCGCCACCTGAGAAAGAAATTGAATGGACAGATACAGGGTTGGAGGGCAGTCAACGGTTTTTGACAAGAGTGTGGCGGCTAGTGCTTTCGTATTGTGAGTCCGTTGAGATTGAAGGTGTTAAAGAGCCTTCGTGTTTTGATCTTATTGATACAGATAGAGATATGCGGAGGAAGACCCATAGCACAATCCGTAGAGTTTCAGAAGATATCGATCCAAGGGTTCACCTTAATACGGTTGTTTCTGCTTTGATGGAACTGGTGAATGAGTTGTATCTATATTGTGATCAAGAAAATATTGGTTCACTCAAAAGATCTGGGTCTCTAGTAGAGACAGGTTCTCAAGTATGTCGTCCTGAGTCGTTGAGTGTCGTTAAGGAATCCCTGGAATCGCTAGTGTTAATGCTGGCGCCTTTTACTCCTCATATTTGTGAAGAGTTGTGGGAAGAACTAGGTCATTCGGATGGAATTACAGCGGCCGGGTGGCCGGCTTATGATGCTAACGTAGCGAAATCAGAAGAAATCGTTATTCCAGTTCAGGTTAATGGCCGTGTTCGTGCGCGGATTATTGTTTCGTCTGAATTAAACGAAGAAAAATTGAAACAGTTAGCTCTTGAAAATTCTCAAGTACAAAGAAATATTGATGGCAGATCGATAAAAAAAATAATTGTTGTTTCCAGTAAGCTGGTGAATATCGTCGTTGTTTAGGAATTAAGTTGTGAAGAAAAATTTCATAGTTCTATTAATATGTATGAGTGCAGGTTCACATCTTGGATGTGGGTATGCTCTTGCTGGGCGCGGCTCATTTCTTCCAGACTACATTGAAACTATTGGGATTCCCATGTTTGACAACAATACGGCAGCGTTCGATGTCGAACAGCTGGTTACGCAAGAAGTGCGTCAGCAATTTATTGGGCGCGGTCAATACCGCGTGGTGCCAGAGACTCAAGGTGTTGATGCCGTTCTAGAAGGTGCTATCAGTGAAATAAGAATTACTCCAGCCAGTTTCACTGATGATCAGCAAGCGTCTCGATATGTGTTCACTTTGACCGCAAGAATCGAGTTTAAAGATGTGTCGACCGATGAAATTCTCTGGGAAAATCCGCAGCTTGAATTTAGTGATGAATACGAGGTTGCATCTGGAGGCGGTAATGTGGAGAGCGTGTCGTCATTTTTTGGCCAACGGTCAAATGCTGTAGAACGCATAGCACAAGATTTTGCACAGACTGTAGTCAGTTCCATACTTGAAGCATTCTAGGTGGCGTTCGCATCATGGTTGATTCCCCGGTGGAAAGCATCCGTAAACGTTTCAAAAAGGGCGAGGTGTCTTCCGTCTATCTTATCCTTGGTGACGATGATCATGAAAAAGATTCTCTTATAAAGGAATTTGAATCGTTAGTTGACGAAGAACTTCGGCCGTTTAACGTAAACCGATTTAATGGTGGGGAAGTATCTCTCCAGGTTGTCATAGAAGCGATGCTGACTCCTCCAATGATGTCACCTCGTCGCATTGTTGTCATTGTGAATGCGGAACGGATAATCCAGCCGGTTCGTGAAAGTTCGGCACTACTAGAAAATATTGATAGATTTTCCGAAGTGATTAAGGAACTTCCCCCTGATGTTACCCTTGTGATTTCCAGCGGACAGCTAGATCAAAGACGTCGTTTAACCAAGTATCTACTTAAGCAGACAGAGGTAATACGAACTGGAGAACTTAAGGATATTGTTGCTGCGCAGCGCTGGATCCAGGCGAAAGTATCAAGTGTAGGGAAAAAAATGACAGTGGACGCGGCTCGTATGCTTAGTGAGCGGATAGGTCCAGATATCAATCGTTTGAGGGATGAGGTTGAGAGGTTATTACTATTTGTTGATGACAGATCAAATATATCGGTGAAGGATGTGGAAACGGTATTTGGGCATGCAGTTGTGCTCGATGAATGGGCGTTGACCGTTGCTATAGAGCGTGGAGATATGTCTCGAGCTTTGCGTGAATTAGGGCTAGCAATGGAACAGGGTGCTATTCCAGAGATTGTTTTGGGACAATTGGGTTGGGTAATACGGAAGAGGCTTCCAAAAACGAAGGTTCCTTCAGCGTTGGCCGCTATGCTTAAGGCGGACCGTTCCTTAAAGCGATCGACGATAGAAGCAAGAGTTATTCTCGAGCGCCTAGTAGTCCAACTTTGTACGGAACTGTCAGTGCACGGAACTGTTCTAACTCGCAGAAACAGCCGCTAGTTTTCGTGAGAGTCTGGACTTGTGCCGTGCGGCTGCATTAGCGTGAATAATACCCTTTCCGGCAAGTGTGTCTATCAGTGAGACAGTATTTTTTAACTCTGTGCCTGCTGTCGCTGAATCTTCACTTTCGATAGCAGTGCGTGTTTCTTTTAAGGCTCGACGGAGACGACTCCGATATTCGCGGTTTTGAGCGTTGGCCTTAATATTTTGCCGATGGGCTTTAATTGCCGATTTATGGTTAGCCACTAACTAAATATTCCTCCTTAGAATCACTCGAATATTATATACGTCCTTTTGTTCGGCGTCTAAATCTTCGTTCACGTTTACTAGGAGCGCCTTGACCGAATCCAGGAGTCGGACCCGCTCGTCGTAGGATGGTTTGAAGCTCGACTTCTTCCGCAGTTGGTGCTGGCGTTACGTCCGTATATAAAGTTTTGGCCTCTACTTTTTTAATGCGGTGTTCAGTTAATGAAGTTACAAGTAAATGCCGTTTTCGACGATTTACTCCCGTGGTTATTATTTTGTCACCCGCAGAGATGTACCGGTTAGGTTTTGCGCGATTCCCGTTAACCGTAACTTTTCCTCCTTGGCAAGCGAGCTTCGCCGCTGACCTTGTTTTGTAAACACAAGCGATGTCAAGCCAGATATCTAACCGAAGCTGTTCGACAGAAGATACTTTATGCACGAAAGTAATAAAGGTATGTATCAATTGCTATTAATCGGAAAGCAGTTTTTTCACAATTGTAGTTCCTTCTGATAAGAGCTCATCAATTCTACTGACGTCGTCACCGCCAGCTTCCGCAAAATCGGCTCTACCACCACCGCGTCCATTAATAATGGGTGCTAACGTTTTAACAATGTTTCCTGCTTGTATGCGGGTAGAAAGTTCTTTAGTTACTGAGACGATTAAGGAAGCTTTTTTGTTTTTAACGCAAACAACTATTGAAACACCGTTTGACATGCGGTCCCGTAACGAATCTGAAAGACTGCGTAGCGCAGCTTTATCAAGATCGTTCACTTGTTGGGTAATTATCTCAATCCCGTCTATTTCTTGTCTATTCAGAGATTCGTTAGTGTTGGAATCGAGAACCATGTTGACTTTAAGCTGACTGAGTTGTTTTTCAAGAGTTTTACTTGAGGACTGTAGACGGTCAATAGACTGAATCACATCATGTTCTGAGGCGGAGAGGGATTCAAGAACCTTATTTAAAATAGATCTTCGTTGCTGGAGAAACTTAATTGCCGCATCCCCGGTGACAGCCTCGATACGACGCACTCCGGATGCGATGCCATTTTCCTGTGTAATCACAAAAGTTCCAATTTCTCCAGTCGTTTCGCAGTGGGTGCCTCCGCAGAGTTCGGTTGATAAATTTTCTATCGAAACTACTCTTACTTCGTCACCGTATTTTTCACCAAAAAGAGCAGTGGCTCCTTCAGCGATAGCATCCTCTTTGTTTCTTAAAGCACTTGTAACGTTATGGTTGGTAAAGATGTCTCTATTTATACGTTGTTCCAATTCAAAGATCTGTTCAGGCGAGAGTGAGTCTGCATGGGTAAAGTCAAAACGGAGGCGCTCTGGTTCGACGAGTGAACCTGCCTGTCTAACATGGGTGCCAAGTATCTCGCGAAGAGCTGCATGAAGAAGGTGGGTGGCAGTGTGGTTGCGTTGAGTCGCTTCTCTTGTCCTTGGATCTACTTCTACGTTGACGATCATTCCCACAGAAAAAGTTCCCGAAGTAACTGTGCATGTATGGGTTCTAAGTCCAGAGGGTTTGAGCGTGTCCATCGAAGAAACATCCAGGTAGCTAGATTTATTAGTGCAGTAGATACGGCCAGAATCAGATACCTGTCCTCCTGATTCTACGTAAAACGGTGTGCGGTCTAATACGATAGACCCTTTTTGTTGTTCTTTGAGTTGGTCTACTTCTTTATGGGTTTCATCAAAGATCGCTAGAATTTTTGCGTCTTTTACTCGCGTGGTGCTATATCCTTCAAAGCAGTCGCTAGTTTTCCTCAATATCAATTCGGATTCTTGTGACTTATAGTGAAAGGAAGATTCATTACGTTGTTTAAACATTTTGCCTGCTCGTGAGGTATTTCTCTGTCCCTCGAGAGATTTTTCAAATCCTTCTCGGTCAAGCTCTAAATTATGTTCACTTGCAAGGTCCTCAATGAAATCGATAGGTAATCCATAAGTATCGTATAACCGAAATATATCAACACCTGAGAGAGTTGGGGAATGTTTTGACAAGGAATGTTCTATTATCGTTTCTAAGCGAGGAAGACCATCCCTAAGCACTGAATCAAATCGTTCTTCTTCTTGAGTAATTACTTGAACGATCGTTTCTTTACGTCCGCACATTTCCGGATATGCTTTGGACATTTGTTCGACTAAGGGTTCGACAAGACTGCCAAGAAATGGCTTGGTCATTCCGAGTTTTTTTCCATGGCGCATGGCCCGTCGCATAATTTTTCGGAGGACATATCCACGCCATTCGTTTGATGGCATTACCCCATCACAGATGAGAAAGGTCATTGCACGCATGTGATCTGCTATTACTCGCATAGAGGTGCTATTTGAGAGGCAATCAGAGTCTGAATTCGTTTGTGTGTATTTAGTGCCAGTCACTTCTCCGATACTGGCCAGAATAGGCGTGAATAGGTCTGTGTCATAATTCGAAAGTTGTCCTTGGAGTACGGCTACGATACGCTCAAGACCCATCCCGGTATCAATTGAGGGAGCGGGAAGAGGTGACAACGTACCGTCTGGATGTCTTTCAAATTCCATAAAAACGTTATTCCAAATTTCAATATATCTGTCACAGCTGCAGTCGAGTCCACGGCACGTTGATTGAATGCAAGGGATGTGGTCTCCTCGGTAGTAATGGAGCTCAGAGCATCTGCCGCATGGTCCGGTGTCCCCCATACTCCAGAAGTTTTCAGACAAGCCAAGTTCAATAATATGGTTCTCGGGTAAGAAATTTTTCCAGATGTTATGAGCCTTAACGTCTTTGGGGATGTCTTTTGTGCCGCCGAATACTGTAGCGTAGAGTTTTTCAGGTGGAATCTTCCATACGGTAGTCAAAAGCTCCCAAGCAAACGGAATTGCCTCCTCCTTGAAGTAGTCTCCGAAAGAGAAGTTGCCAAGCATTTCAAAAAATGTGTGGTGGCGCAGTGACGGTCCCACATTGTCAAGATCGTTGTGTTTCCCGCTAACTCTCATACATTTTTGTGATGAGGTTGCTCGTTTGTAATTCGATGAATCATGTCCAAGAAAGATGTTCTTAAATTGATTCATTCCAGCATTCGTGAATAGCAGCGTGGGATCGTCATTAGGTACAAGTGGAGAGCTGTGGACTATTCTATGGTCCTGTGTCTCAAAATATTTAAGAAAGCTATACCTGATATCTTCAGATTTCATTGGTTCTATTTTGTCACAAGCTTAACGGGAGCGATCAGTCCAAATCTTCGTTAATTCCAGTAGTTTGAGTGTGAGCGTTGAGGACCGAACGAGTTGTTGAAACATCGAAGCCTTGTCGTATTAAAAATTGGTAAAGGCGACGCATTTGTCGATTATCAGTAATGGTGCCTTTTAGGCGTTTTTTTAATGCTTCCTCAATCATTTCTCTTTCGTCTAGATCTTTATATGTTTCTTTAACGGCGCTGGTCGAAAGTTCTCGAGTTATACCGTGACTCTCGATTTCTCTTAAGGCTCTAAGTTGTCCTCGTGCACGGATATGGGCTTCTCGATGCGCTAGTGCGAGCGCTGTCCTGTAGTCATTAAGAGCTCCGTCATCGCTCAATCGTTGTATTGCATCCGAGACGGAATCTTGAGTAAACCCCTTGCGGAGTAGGCGCTCACTGAGTTCTTTTGTGGATAGTTCTCGCCGTGATAATAATTTTAGTCCGGTTTGATAAGAGTCTGGCATCCGGAAAAATAGGGATTGCTATTTAAGGTGATTGGATATGGCGATAACAAAAGCTCCAACTTTGTCTGCGCCAAAATTAATCAGTATAAACGTATGTTAGCCAATTGTACTTGTCAGCTTCTCGTCCATAAATGATGTCAAAAAATCTTTTCTGAATTGCTTCAGTTATTGGTCCACGTTTTCCACTGCCTATGTCAATCTTATCGACTGAACGGATTGGTGTAATCTCTGCAGCCGTCCCAGAGAAAAAAGCTTCATCTGCGATATAGATTGCTTCTCGAGGTTGAGTTTCTTCCCTTACTGTATATCCTAAATCAGAGGCAATTTTAACAACTACATCCCTAGTGATTCCTGGTAAGACAGAAGCCGAAATGGGAGGTGTGGTTATAATCTTGTCTCGTATGAGGAAAAGATTTTGTCCGCTTCCTTCACTTAAGAATCCCATTGGATCTAGGGCGATGCCTTCGGCATAGCCATGGTTGACGGATTCCATCTTAATTAATTGCGAGTTGGCATAATTGGCCGTTGCTTTTGATAAGGCAGGGAAACGGTTTTGCGCGCCGCGGCCCCATGAACTTATCTGGACATCCACTCCCTGCTCAAGCGACTCCTCTCCAAGATAAGCGCCCCATTCCCAGATAAGAATCGCCACTTCAACCGGGCACGACAGTGGATTAACACCCAACGTGTTATATCCCCGATACATTAAAGGTCGAATATAACAGGCCTGATAGTTGTTATGACGTATGGTCTCGAGTACCGCGTTTCGGAGTTCATCTCTGGAGAGGACGTATTCCATGCGATATATTTTTGCCGAGTCGTACAGGCGCCGGATATGTTCGTTTAAACGAAAGCATGCTGCTCCTTTAGGGGTTTCGTAGCAGCGAGCTCCTTCAAATACACCGCTGCCATAATGTACGACGTGGGAACCAATATGAATGTTGGCATCTTTCCATTCAACGAATGTTCCGTTCATCCATATTTTTCCAGTTCCAAAGCTCATTTTGGCTCCAAACAGAGTAGTTAATACAGAGAATGTTACTAGAGGAGTCTACCATCACTGGATTTCGTCACAAAACGGACAGCGGTCATTACGTGCATGGAGGGGTTTGTGGCAGTGCCAGCAAAATTGTGTAGTGTTATCGTCAGGGTTCGGTGTTTTTGAGATTTCTTGCTCTGATGGTGGGGAATTATTAACTTGTGGAGTTGACTTGGCATAATCCTGATTCATGGATAGATATTGTACTCGCCGGTCACGGGTGTTTTCTAGAGCAGTTAATAGTTCGTTTGCGCTCTGGTAACGGTTTTCTGAGTACGGATTCATGGCCTTCATGATGATTTCATTGAGAGAACTTGGAATCGAGGAATTTCGAGCCCGCGGAGGTTCAAATAGTTCTCCTCGCATCAAGCGATCAAGATCGCTGGGTGATGGAGTGTTGTAAGGTAAGCCTCCTGTGAGCATTTGATAAATAGTTACGCCTAATGCATATATGTCAGAAGCAAATGTAGCTTTGCCTTCAAACTGTTCTGGTGCCATGTATGGGGGACTGCCGATTACCGTCGTTCCTTTTGTGGAAAGTTCCACAAACCGAGAAGTTCCGAAATCTGCTACCTTTACTAACCCTTCTTCGGACACCAACATATTTGGGGGTCTTAAATCGCGGTGGAGCACTCCTTGCGTGTGCGCATGCTGGACTGCTCGGCATGTTTGGATCGCGTAATCGAGAGCGTGATTAATGGGTATCGTACCCTTGCTGTTTATAAGATTTTCAAGAGTTTCACCCTGCACGTACTCCATAACGATAAAGAAAAGATTTTCTTGTTTTTCAGCCGTCGTGATAGCAATTATATTTGGATGATTTAGTGTTGCTAAGAGGCGTGGTTCTCGTAGGAGTTCTCCAAAATTAATATTTTGACGATGAGGCACTTTGAGTGCGACTTGTTTATCAATCCATGTGTCGACTGCTAGATAAACTGAGCCAAATCCTCCGGTACCGAGAGGAGAGATGATTTTGTATTTACCAAGTTTTTGATCTCGAAGTAACATGAAATTATGTGCAGTATAGAGCAATCTAACTAAAAGTCCTGTGGTTTAGGAGGTAAATTGCTGATTTTTACAAGTCTGACCAGAGGTACTTAAATAGGGGTATCGCCACAATTGCAGTGGCATCGGCTCTCAAGGTTCGAAAGCCAAGTGTTACTGGATGAAAGCCTTGTTGTGTGGCTTCTTCAAGTTCTTTATTAGTCCAGCCGCCTTCTGGGCCGACTAGGATCGTTGCATGGGACGGAACTTGAAAGTTTTGAACAATATCAAGACCGGCGTACTTTTTTGTTGTTGTAGGTTCAACGAGAATAATCCGGAGCGCTTTTTTTTTCAGATCTAGGAAATCTTTAAAGAGCATTAACTCGTTGATCCTTGGCACAACAGCTCGGCCACATTGTTTAGATGAAGAAATAGCGATTGATTCCCATCGTTTTAACGATTTCTTTAATTGCGATGGGGTATATGTATTTTGACTGCGTGTTGTATGTACCGGTTGTATGACCGTTGCTCCAAGCATTGTCGCGTCACGGACGACGTTGTCAGTAAGGCGTCCTTTTAACAACGACAAAGCAAGCGTTAAACGTACCTTTGGCTCAGGAATAGCATCGAATACTTTAAGCGTAAGAAGAGTGACAAGTGTTTTCTCTATTTTTTCTATTCTCGCAACAAACTCACGTCCTTGGCCGTCAAATACGTTGACTGTGTCTCCACGTTTTAGACGTAAGACACGTGCAAGTTGGTTGGCCTCAACATCTGGCAGGGCGATGCTGAGATTGCAGCCTGTTGCATTTGGTGCGTAGAAACGGTGCCTACTCATATAGTTTTATGCATGATATTGAAAGACCAATGAGAGCCATTCGTCTTCACTATAGCGCTTTTTACAGGAGCTAAACTGTTTTAAGGTCTCTATCACAAAGGATTCTTCAGAAGCCATTACCCCACCAACGACTAAAATCCCTTGGTCGTTTACGAGTCTGAAGAATGTATCAGGCTCCTGGCAAATTATAGCGGCACTAATATTAGCGATCACAACATCGCCTGTTCCGATTTCTTCACAGAGGCGAACATCCTCATGTTTTAGTTCAACTAAGTGGCTGACATTGTTGGTATGCACATTTTCCGATGCCGTCTCGATGGCCTGAGCGTCTCTGTCGAGTGCGAAAACACTTTTTGCACCTTGTTTGGCGGCGGTAATGGAAAGAATGGCTGAACCGGTGCCGACGTCAATCACAGATCTATTTTTTAAATCTATGTCCTGCAAGGCATGCAGGCACAGACGGGTTGAGGCGTGATGTCCTGTGCCGAATCCCATGGAGGGTTTTATGACAATGACAGTGATTTTTTTGTCCGGATTCTTTGGGATGTCCCATGGAGGAGCAATTATTGTATTTCCCACCCGTATAGCCCGAAGTGAGGCTTGGCTTCGTTCTGCCCAATTTTCGTTTGGTACGTCAACTGACTCAACTAGGATAATCTTGGAACTGAAAGTCGAGGCGATAGCTCTTAAAGCGTTATCTCTATCAATACGTGAAAAGAAGTAAATACGTTTGGAGAAATCTTTATTAATCTCTATAGCGAAAGGATTAAAATCGTCTAATAAGGCTTCCAGTAACGAGTTTATTGTTCGATTAACTGCTGGTGTTTTAACGTCAAGTGCCGGGTGGAATTCAACCAAATATGTTCCTTACGCGGTCGAAAAAAGGACGCTCAGTTTGTTCAGACTGTTCTGTCGGTCCAAACGATCGTTCAGGCATTGTCTTGTCGAGTTCTTTTATCAATGCTATCTGTTCTTTGGATAGACTTTTTGGGACTTCAACTCTTATGCTGACAAAAAGATCACCTCGGCCATGTCCAGAAACGTGCGGCATTCCTTTTCCACGCAAGCGAAATTGACTTGATGGGTTTGTGCTTTTTGGAATATTTATAACTTCGTTGTCGTCCAAGGTAGGAATAGAAATTTTTCCACCAAGGATTAGAGTTGGATAAGTAACCGAAACTTCACACCACAAGTCATCCCCTTCACGGTGAAAAAAAGAATGATCTTCTACTTGAATAACTACATAAAGGTCTCCCGACGGGGCACCTTTGCTTCCGTGTTCTCCTTCGCCCTGAAGGCGTAGTCTTTGTCCGCTAGCTATTCCGGCAGGTATCTTTACAGTAATTTTACGGTCACGTTCATTTCGGCCTTGCCCTCGACAGGTGACGCAAGGTTTCGAGATTACTTGCCCTCTTCCTCCACAGGCACTGCAGGTCCTGGCGACAGTTAAGAATCCCTGTTGGTAGTGGACCTGGCCTCGTCCCTTGCATTGGGGGCAGTTTGAAGTAGAGCGGTCCGCGGACCCTGAGCCATCGCAGGCATCGCAAGTTTCGCTTCTTGGAATTTGAAGAACAGTTTCAGAACCAGTAGCAGACTCCTGAAAACTGATTGTCAGGTCATAACGGAGGTCCGATCCTCTCATAGGACCTGATCGACGATTGCCTCCGAAACCAAATAGATCGCCTAGTCCGCCAAAAATGTCTCCGAAATCTGAGAATATTGTTGGATCGTACCCCTGTGAACCAGTACTACTTACTCCGGCATGACCAAATTGGTCATAGCGATTTCTTTTTTCTTGGTCAGCGAGAATAGAGTAAGCCTCCGCCGCTTCTTTGAAACGTTCCTCAGCTTGCTTGTCCCCAGGATTACGGTCAGGATGATTGTTTAATGCTAGTTTCCGATAGGCACTTTTAATCTGTTGTTCATTTGCAGTTCGGGGAACCCCGAGAATTTCATAATAATCTCGTTTGCTCACGATTTGGCAACCTTAACTATCGTCGGACGAAGTAAACGTTCTCCAATCATATAGCCTTTCCTGATCTCTTCTATGATTTGACCATCTTTGAGCTCTTCACTTAATTCGTAGGTAACAGCTTCATGAAAATGTGGGTCAAATATACACCCATCAGTGTTTATAGGAGAGACCTCGTGTTTCGCTAGAAGTTCCAATAACTGTTTGTGTATTAATTCGACTCCAGCTTTGTACGCACTCGAGCTTTCTTTGTCGCCTTCGACCGAAAGGGCACGTTCTAGGTCGTCAATAATTGGCAAAAGTTGAGCAATGAGATCGGCTGTCGCGATTTGATTTAGTGAAATGCGTTCACGAGTAATCCTTTTTCTATAATTATCGAACTCCGCTGTTTTTCGTAACAGTAGGTCCTGGTATTCGTCACGCTCTTGACGTGTTTTTTCAAAATCGTCTATGGAGGAGGAGTTGTCCTCGCTAGCTGCTGATTCTGATTCTAAAACTTCGATTTTTGATTCAAGCTTTTCTTCGGTTGCTTTGTTTTTCTCTGTCATGATCGGATGGAAAATGCCTTTGATTATCAAGAACACGACTCACGGCCTGAGATACTTGATCAACGGCTGATATTGCTCGGGAGTAACGCATGCGTCTGGGACCGATTACGCCTACACTACCCGTGCGTTGCCCGTCATTGTACGGTGACATCACCATACTTAATTCACGCATTTCAGGCGAAGCATGTTCTCTGCCTATTATGACTGTCAGCCCAGATCCATCGAGGTATTCATTGAGTAGACGGACCAGCTGGTCTTTTTTTTCAATCATCGAGAGGAGTGCCCTCAAAGTGTTAAAAGGTTCTCGCTTGTTCGTGTCAGACATCTGCTCGACGAGAGAGCCAGCTCCATCCAAGAATAAACTACTCGGGGGAACAATTACTTCAAGTGTCGAACTTGCTAAACGTAATGCCTGTGATAGTAGTTGGTCATAGAGCATTCGTTCTTGTCTGAGTTGTTCTATGACGGCGCTTCGAACATCAGCTAAGGGCAAGCCGGAGAATTTATTGTTTAGGTAATTTGCGCCTTGTTTTAGTTCGTCTGGAAGTATTTGCTCTCTTAACTCGATCACTTTATGTGAGACTTCATTTTTGTTTGACCTGACCACGACTAAAACTCTTGGTCCCTCAAGAGGTACAAACTCAATGTGCTGAAATATTCTTCGCTTTGGTGTCATTAAAGCAAAACCAAGGTGATGTGACGCTCGTGAGAGTTCGTGGGACACATTAGAAAGCACGTCACTTAGGGTGCCTGCTTGCCCAAGGCGCGCCTCAACGTCAAGAGTTGACACTGCTGCTGGACGTGATTCAAGTAGCAGGTCCACGTACGCTCGGTAACCTTGATCTGTTGGAACGCGACCAGAGGAAGCATGTGGTTGATGCACGTAACCAAGCTCTTCAAGCTTAGCTAGAATATTCCGTACCGTTGCCGACGACCAATCGAATCCCCCATGACGGGTTAACCATAATGACGATACTGCTTCACCATCATCAATGTAATGCTTGACCAAACCGGCAAGGATTTGCCGAGATCTTCTTGGAAGCTCGCTGGTCTTGGATGTGATGGTTTCGTTAATTTTCATGTGTCAGAAACGGTGTATGCATTATAGCAGTCTCGTGGTATTCGTTTTGTTAGAGAGGCAATAAGCACGGTTTTTACTTGCTTAGCCTATTGATTCTAGCTCCCGCGATTCTGGGGTCCATCGTAATGCCGATACGGAGTTTGATCCAGTTGATTCGTTTGAAAGTTTGCCGTTCTTAACTGCGATGAGCTCTGACAAAATACTTATTGCAATTTCTTGCGGCGTGACCGCGCCAATAGCTAGGCCGACAGGTGCATAAATGTGTCGAAGTTTGTCTTTTTCGATACCTTCCGAAACTAATTCATTATAGAGGCGGACTACCTTAGCGCGACTTCCAATTAAACCTAGATAACGGAGCTCTCTTTTTGCCAAGGAGCGAAGAGCATCCAAGTCGTATCGATGTCCCCTTGTCAATATGACTACGTAGGAATTTTTTGGTATTTCGGTTTCTTTAAGCCAGTTAGGAATCGAATCTACGGAGATTTCGAGAGCATTAGGGAAACGCTCTCTGTTAGCATATTTTTCTCGATCGTCAGTCACGTGTATACGAAAACCCACCGTTACGGCCTGTTCGGCTAGGTGGTAGGCGATATGTCCTCCACCTACTAAATAAAGGTGGGGAGCCGCTTCAATTGGTTCGACGTAAACATCCATTTGTCCGCCACAGATTAGTCCGGATTCTTCTGCGATATCATCTGTTAATTCGTAACGAATAACATCAGATTTCCCTGTTTTTATAGCTTGTCGAGCCTTCCAGAATGCGTCATTCTCGTAGCAGCCCCCGCCGATTGTGCCGACCGTTCGTCCATCTGCGAACACGATCATTTTTGAGCCGACGCGCTGAGGGGTCGATCCTTCGGTTCGAATGATGGTTACAAGAGCAGCCGGTTCTCCTTTGCTCAGGGCCTCACCAACGGCATGAAAAACTTCTTCATTCATATTCGACTCAAATTATATCTTTAGTAGCCAGTGTTTTCCGACATCAAGAGGCAAGCTTTTCAAAAGGTGTCCAATTATTTCAGGGCCGTATCGATTCAGAAAATATACAAATGATATTTCCCTTTCTTGAGGCTCTCCGTTCGGAAATGCTTGCGCCCGTGTCCTTTGAAGCTGTCTTTTAAGAGTTTCGTCGTTTCTCTTGGCTGCCTGAATAATCTTAGTTCGGAGAGTTTGAAGGTCTCTTTCGATGCGGGATATTGTGGTTTTAGTAGCTCCCGCCAACGTTTGGTCAACGGCGACTATTTTTTGGCTGACAAGTAAAAGATTCTTCTGTGTGTCCTTCTCAGTAGCGTTCAGCGCTTCCTCCAGATCAGAGGGGATGCTTTCGCGCACCAAATTATTTAATAGACGGTCATCTTGTGCTTCCAGTGAATCAAGAGAGAGGTTGTTTTTCGATAGAAATTTTTCCGAAGCTCGATCAATTACTGTTGCGCTAATCCGTGGATAAATTACGGGCATCGGTACTTTGAAGCTTTCGTATACCTTTCGAAGTTGGCCAAGGTAAGCCAGTTCGTTTGGACCTGCTATATAGGCAATAGTTGGAAAAAGTGTGTCTTGGACGATGGGTCTTAACAAAACACTTGGACTAAACAACTCAGGTGTATCTGTGATTTTTTGATTTAATGTTGCTGCTGTCTGCTTTGCCCCCCCAACAACAAAATCATTCCCGGCCATTCTAATTAATTCACGTTTTTGTTCTATTTTGAAAAGAGCTGTTGATTGATCTGAGGGAACGACTTGTGAGTGATAACCAAGTTCGGAGAGTTCTGTGCCGGCAGTCGTTGCTAGTTTTGATGTTCTACCTGAATGCTCGATTTCATTAGTGAAAACAGCTCTTGCTAGGGTTTTAGCAGATTTGTCTGAAGAATCGAATGCGACGATTCCTTCGTCTCCTAGACATAAATCTAGCCAGTCTGCGAATGCTTGAGCCAGTCCAGAGCTGGGTTTATAGCATTTTGATAAGGATGCCCGAAGATTTTCAGAAAATTCTGTTTCCGGTAGCGTCAACCAGAGTTCGTTAAGGACGTCACTAATGTTGTCGCCAACAGAAACAGTAGAAACTGGTTGTTCTGGTGTAGATTGGCAATTCAGTTCTAGCCGATTTAGATCAAGGTTTTTATTGAGCACTGAACATTTATTTACTTCTTCTAGATCATGATCCTCAGAATCGATCCAAAAGATCGGCACAGTGGGGATGCCATTGTCAGCTTCAAATTTTTTGGAGAGTGAGATTGCGGTAATTGCTTTTAATAGTGTAAAAAATGGACCGCCAAACAAGCCGGCTTGTTGTCCAGTGACAACCGCAACGGTTCGTGGGTCACAAAGTTTCTCAGCATTTTTTAGGGCTGTGGTCGGAGCGGATCGCTTCTTGAGTTGGGAAAAAACTACCGAAGATATTTGAGTTGTATCAATCTTTGCTGTTTGGCGAGCCTCACAGGACCTTAGTAGGCTGGCTGGGTCGGAAGGATCCCATGCGTAAAAAGATTCTAATTTTGTGAAGTCACTGCAGTAGATCCGAGCAAGGCGTGAAGACCATGAGAAGGAATTAATATCTATTGCGCGGAGGGATAAATTATCTATTGCATCTGGCATTTCAGAATGCACGATCAAGTTGCTCTTTCGAAGGGAATTTAAACTACCACTATAGCTTACTTTGAGCGCCTGCAAGTTCCATGATAGCATCCGACAGCCAGGCCGGAGGAATTCTACCACTGACAAGCGCCGACGAACATTCTTTTAGTACTCCAGGTGCATTTGGTCCTTACCGTGTAATGCACCAAATAGGTGTAGGTGTTCTCGGACCAGTGTTCCGAACCTATGATCCGAGTAACGACCGACTTATAGCCGTTAAGGCATTTCATGTTGACATTACGCCGGAACAAGCAGAAACACTGACAGAATTTTTAGAAACATTAGTTCAGGCGGAACTTTCTCACTCCTCAGTTGTTTTGCCCCTTGATGCCGGAATAGAAGAAGGGGTTCCTTTTATTGCTCAAGAGTATGTGGCGTCTGAATCTCTTGATGCCACTATGCGACACTATACACCGGTCAAAATCCATGCTGCCTTGTCGTTGATGGATCAACTTGCGACTGCTATCGATGCTTCTCACAGCCTTGGGTTATTGCACGGGAGCATTCACTTACGAGATATATTCGTTTCAAATGAGGCAATAAAGATTACAGGTTTTGGGATCGGTGGAGCCTTGGAACAGATAGGGGTTAGAGGTCCGATCCGACGTCCGTATACCGCTCCTGAAGTTATTTCAGGGCGTGAATGGGGACCAGAAGCAGATCGATTCTCGCTTGCTGCAATTGCCTATGAATTATTGACAGGAAAACGAGCAGCAGGAACGGGTGCTCAGGTTAGCGCTAGATTGGAAGAAGTTGAAGGCATAGCGGATATTGATGCATTACAAACGGTTTTTTCCGAGGCCTTGTCCGATGTTTCAGAGGTGCGCTATGCGAGTGCTCAACGATTTTTTTCTGACTTATCTGCAGCGGTTGGGTATGACTTAAGTAGTGAAGAGGATGAACTTCTAGATCATGGTGTTGACGGAGATTTAACTGATGAGCAGGACCTGAGTTTAAAAAATACAGCATCCGTGGGAGCTTTTGATCTTTTTGTAGATGATTCTTACGACTTAACTAGGAAAGTTGAAATTGATCAGGCGGGAGGGGGAGAATACGAATCATTTAAGGAAGATCGAACGAAAGATGGAGATCTGCATGAGGAGGCTCGCTCTCTACAGGATGAGGACTCTCGGCTAGAGGAAGCCATCGAAATAGGACTAGAGGATGAAAAGCTTCAAGATATTGAGAGCCAGGCTGAAAAGAATATTTACGGTGAGAATGAAAAAGATGATGTGGAGCACTCCTTAAAAGAATTTGGTGAATTGGAAGAAATTTTTGTGGCGGGTGCCAGTGACGAAAAAATTTTAAAGAGAGGCGACGCAAGCGAAAGCCAAGAGGGGGTTCTTGACGAAGAACTCTTATTTGAACTCGAATCCCAAAGTGCAGGCCAAACACAAAGTTCTATGAATTCTGATGATTCTAGGGATTTGTTGCCGCTGCCCGTAGTTCAGGAAAAACGGATCGCTTCAACAGATAAGCATCGAGTCAGTGGTGATGGTTCGGCTGACCTTTCAAGCTCGACTAACTTGCAAAAGAACATCCGTTTCGGAAATGGTAGTTCATCTTGGATGGTTGCTTTTGTGTTTATTGCCGCCGGAATCATGGCTTATTACGTGGGCTTGCAACTCGGAAGTCCTGGTGATCTTGTGAATGAAGAGAGCTCTCGAACGCAATCTACGACAGTCGGTGTTGGGAGTGCACTTAAATTTGAAAACCAAGTTCAAACACAAGGAGAAATTCAATCAAGTGATCAAATAATTCCTCAGCCAGCTTTTGATGAGGTTGTAGGCAATATTGAAGAATCTACAAATAATGAGAGAGCGCCTGAAATTGTGGCTGATGTGTCAAATCCTGAAATAATAGTCCAGTCTGAGAATAGGCTTGAAGGTGATCAGGGAAGTTCTGAAAGATCCTTGCAAATGGCCCAAGAGATTGAGGTTGTTGAGGAAGGTTTAATACTTGTTCGCACCAATCCCTCAGGTGCTTTAGTGATATTAGATGGTGTTTCTCACGGTCGGACTCCCATTTCATTGCCGAATGTTCCACTAGGAAATTATCAGCTTGAAGTGTCGCTTGGCGGGTTCCGAACTGAAAGGCGAGAGATTCAGCTGTCACGAACAAACTCTTTAGCTGCGATTGGAATTGACTTGTTTTCAGGCAGCGATGGACTCATTACGAGTACAATCTTAGGATCTGTGAGCGTCAGGTCTCGTCCGACTGGTGCCGAGGTTCTCATTGATGGGAAGAATGTAGGAGTTACCCCGATGGTAATTGATGAGGTAGGAGTTGGAAGTTACGAAGTGCAAATCAAGCTAGAGGGGTACAAGTCGTGGATAGATACGATTGAGGTAGTGGAGTCACAACAAATTGACGTTGCGGCATCTTTAGATCATCTTTTAGAACAATGACAGCAATATTAGTACTTGAAGACGGGACTCACTATTTAGGCGAGGCCGCTGGCGCGCCAGGGATCGCTCGAGGTGAAGTTGTATTTAATACAAATATGACAGGCTATCAGGAAGTTTTGACCGATCCATCCTATTGTGGACAGATTGTGACGATGACCTGTCCTCAAATTGGCAACTACGGTGTGGCGGTCGAAGATACGGAATCTGATGGGCCAAAGGCTTCTGGTTTCGTTATGCGCGAGAATTCCCCTATTGCCAGCAATTGGCGTGCGGATATGACATTGCGCGAGTATCTTGTAAAACACGGAGTGGTCGCAATTTCGAATATAGACACACGAGCCTTGACGAGATTATTGAGGACTGCTGGTGTAATGCGGGGAGTCATTGCGACGGGAGATTATGATCTAGACACACTGATTGCTGAGGCAAAAAAGGTTAAAAAGATAGAGGGAAGTGATTTGGTCGGCAGTGTTACATGTTCTGAACCGTATGATTGGTTGCCGTCAAGTGGGCAATCGGATGATCAGTTCAGAGAGTCGGTTGGCCGAGTCTCCGGAAGACAGCTTACAATCGCTGCGTATGATTTTGGAATGAAGAAAAATATTCTACGACGATTTTCGGCGCATGGTTGTCGAATAAAAGTTTTTCCAGCTCAGTCTCCGGTTGGGGATCTTCTTGCCATTGAGCCGGACGGTGTTTTTCTAAGTAACGGACCAGGCGATCCTTCCGTTTTGGGTTATGCAATACAAAATGCTAAAGAATTAATGGAAACGAATGTGCCAGTGTTTGGAATCTGCTTGGGACATCAGATACTTAGTTTAGCAATGGGTGCCCGAACATATAAATTGAAATTTGGTCATCGTGGTGGCAATCATCCAGTCAAAAACTTGGCTACTCAACAGGTTGAAATTACTTCTCAGAACCATGGCTTTGCGGTTGACGCGGAATCAGTACCTTCCGAGGTTGAAGTTACTCACGTAAATCTTTATGACGAGACCATCGAGGGTTTACGGCACAGGGAGAAACCTGTTTTTTGCGTGCAATACCATCCAGAGGCTTCTCCTGGCCCTCACGACGCCGATTATCTTTTCTCTAAATTTATTGACGCCATGGAACGTCGAACCTAAATAAGTAAACTTCATTATGCCCCGTAGGAAAGATATAAAAAAAGTGTTAGTAATCGGGTCTGGTCCGATAGTGATCGGTCAGGCTTGCGAATTTGATTATTCTGGTTCGCAGGCCTGTAAAGCCCTGAGAAGTGAAGGCCTAGAGGTCGTCCTGATTAATAGTAATCCTGCCACGATCATGACTGATCCAGAAGTAGCAGACCGCACGTATGTGGAACCCTTGACGTGGGAGATGGCACGGGCTGTTATTGAAAAAGAACAGCCCGATTCATTGTTGCCGACGGTTGGTGGACAGACAGCTCTTAACCTAACAGTCGAGTTGGCTAAGCATGGTGTGCTCGAAAATTTCAATGTGCGTTTAATTGGTGCGTCTATTGAAGCCATTAACGTTGCAGAAGATAGGTCGCAGTTTAATGAGGCCATGAAGTCAATTGGTATTGAGGTGCCATCCGGTGAATATGCACGTTCTGTTGAGGAAGCGCTTGCGCTGGTCGATCGATTTGGGTTTCCCACAATTATAAGACCTTCGTTTACTCTTGGAGGAGTTGGTGGGGGCATAGCCTATAACATTGAAGAGTTTCGCGAACTCGCGGAACGTGGTATTGAGTTGAGTCCTGTTCATGAAATTCTTATAGAAGAATCGGTCATAGGTTGGAAGGAATTTGAACTTGAAGTGATGCGAGACTCAGCAGATAACTTTGTTGTTATTTGCTCCATTGAAAATATTGACCCAATGGGTGTCCACACAGGGGATAGCATCACTGTCGCTCCGGCTTTGACTCTTACTGATAAGGAATATCAGCGAATGCGAGATGCTGCGCGGCGGATTATTCGCCGTGTTGGTGTTGAGACAGGGGGATCAAATATCCAGTTTGCTGTCAATCCTGACAATGGTCGAATGCTTGCAATTGAAATGAATCCTCGAGTGTCTCGTTCGTCGGCGCTTGCATCAAAAGCGACTGGATTTCCCATTGCCAAGATCGCGGCAAAATTAGCGTTAGGTTATCATCTTGATGAAATTCCCAACGATATTACTCGTCTGACGCCGGCATCGTTTGAACCCACAATTGACTATGTTGTCGTAAAAATTCCCCGCTGGGCATTTGAAAAGTTTCCTAAGGCTGACCGTACTCTAACGACCCAAATGAAGTCGGTAGGTGAAGTGATGGCGATTGGTCGGACGTTTAAAGAAGCTTTCTTAAAAGGCATGAGATCGCTTGAGCTTGGCAAGAGTGGTCTAGTTTTTGGACGTGATTTAAGCGACAGCTCTGACGAGGCGTTACTGCATGGAAAACTTGTGGTTCCAAATGACAAAAGAATATGGGCTATTTTTGAAGCGTTGGAGAATGAGTGGTCTGTTGAAAAGCTTTACGAGGCGACTCGAATAGATCGCTGGTTCTTGACACAGTTTGAGGAATTAACAGAGCTTAGACGGTCAGCTGGTGTGGTGGATTGGCTACATGTGTCGAATGACATGATTCAGGCGGTCAAACGCAGTGGTTTTGGTGATGAGGAGCTGGCACATATCGCAGATGTTGAGAGTTCGGAAATAGCTGCTCGTCGTTTAGAGAGTAATTTTTCGACGGCGTATAAACGGATAGATACGTGCGCTGCAGAGTTCGAGTCGTTCACTCCATATCTGTATGGAACATACGAATCTGAGTGTGAATCTGACCCAACCGATCGGCCGAAAGTGGTGATACTGGGTAGTGGCCCAAACAGGATTGGACAGGGAATTGAGTTTGATTACTGTTGTTGCCATGCAGCTTTTGCGATGCAGGAAGAAGGTTATGAGACGGTAATGATTAACTGCAATCCAGAGACTGTGTCAACAGACTATGACACGGTGGATCGTTTGTATTTTGAGCCTTTGACTTTAGAGGATGTGCAGGCTGTTATAAGCCGAGAACAATCTAAAGAAGGTCCGGTATCCTGCATTGTCCAGTTCGGTGGGCAAACACCACTCAAACTTGCTCTCGCATTGCAAGCGGCTGGTGTAAAAATTGTTGGGACATCACCTGATTCTATTGATTTAGCTGAAGATCGAGAACGTTTTTCGCGTTTACTTTGGGACCTTGGTATTCCACAGGCTCCGAATGGCATGGCGACCTCCCGTGAAGAAGCTCGCACAGTGGCTGAATCGATTGGATATCCGATAGTAGTCAGGCCATCCTATGTTCTCGGTGGTAGAGCGATGGCCATCGTTTATGATTCAGGAGCGCTCGATCGTTATATGGTGGAAGCTGTCGATGCTTCGCCTGAGCATCCAATTCTCGTTGACAAATTTTTAGAAGATGCTTTTGAGCTTGATGTTGATGCTTTAGCTGATTCGACCGGAGAAGTTGTCATCGGTGGAATTATGGAGCATATCGAAGAGGCAGGTATTCATTCAGGTGATAGTTCTTGTGTTGTACCACCCTATCTTGTTCCAGAACGTCATTTGGTGGTTATTAAGGATTATACGCGCCGTGTTGCTCGTGCTTTGAAGGTGATAGGACTGTTAAACATCCAGTTCGCGATAAAAGAGGAGACTGTCTATATTTTAGAAGTGAACCCTCGAGCTTCACGAACGGTTCCTTATTTGTCCAAGGCTACGGGAGTACCTTTAGCTAAGACGGCTGCTAGATTAATGGTAGGAAAAACTCTCAATGACCTAGGGTTGGTTGAAGACTTGAATGTTGCGGGTGTTTTTGTGAAGACACCTGTTTTTCCATTTGTGCGCTTTCCTGGTGTTGACAGTATTCTAGGTCCTGAAATGAAATCGACTGGGGAAGTCATGGGCGGAGCATCAAATTTTGGTGCCGCATATGCCAAAGCTCAAATCGCTGCTGGTCAGCGGTTGCCTGACGATGGATGTGCATTTATTAGTGTTAATGATGATGATAAGGCCAATGTCCTTCCGATTGCACGTGATCTGGCGTCCCTTGGTTTTACCTTGGTCGCATCACGAGGTACGGCAGCATATCTTCGTTCAAGCGGGTTAGATGTTGAAGTTGTATTCAAAGTTAATGAAGGGCGTCCCAATGTGGGTGATCGGCTACTAAACCGAGAAATTGATTTAATTATCAATACTCCACTGGGTCGGGAATCTTTTTTTGACGATATGAAAGTTCGGCGAATTGCCATGATGCTTGGGGTGCCATGCGTTACAACGTTGACTGGCGCCGCTGCGACTGTAAGTGCTATCCGGGCAATGAGATCGGAGGCATTGAGTGTCATGCCGTTACAGGAATATCATGATCGGATGCGTGCCTAGTTCTTGAAGATGCTCTTTTGAGTGCTGGGATTCAGAAATATCTGAATCTTTTTCGTTGGCTGAGTCAGGAATAATTTACATGAGCTCTTTTTTAATCTTTTCCCACGCTATTTCCATATCTTTATCTGAAACGTCACGAAGTTCTTTTTGGTTTTCTCGAAAATAGTTTTCTAGTTCATTGAACCGCTTTGTAAATTTGATGTTCGCCTTGTTCAGTGCTTGTTCTGGGTCCAAGCCGAGATGACGGGACAGATTCGCGACTGTAAATAGCAGGTCACCAAGTTCTTCCTCAATTTCACTTGATTTATCAGCTTCTATTGCCGTGCGCAACTCACTAAGTTCTTCTTCAACCTTGTCGATTACTTGGCTTGTAATAGGCCAATCAAATCCTATAGTTGAAGTGCGTTTTCCCATTCGATAGGCCCGTAGAAGTGCAGGAAGGACTTTAGGTATACCGCTTAGTAGATGTGGTGTTTCTCCGGCGGCTTGCTTCTCGTTGTTCTTAATTTCTTCCCATTTTTTTTTAACATCTTGCGATGTGATCGCTTCTTCAGAAATATCAGAGTCAAAAACGTGCGGGTGGCGGCGTATTAATTTTTCGCACACGCAATCGATTGAATCCTCTATGCGGAAGGCGTTTTCTTCGCTGCAGATCTGGGCTAGAAAAACGGCTTCAAAGATGTAATCGCCGAGCTCAGAACGGAGAGAAGAGATGTCAGAGACATCAATTGCCTCGACGAGTTCGTAGGCTTCTTCAAGGATGAAAGGACGCAGTGACTGAGGTGTTTGTTCTCGATCCCAAGGACATCCGTCTGGGGAGCGAAGTATTCGCATAATCTCAACTAGTCGCTCAAATTTTTCTCCAAGAGTGCCATTATCTATTGGGGGAATTATTGACATAGCCGGTTATGCTAGTCATCTTGTTAACCTAACGCAAGTCGGGCACGTGGTAGCATGCACACGATGGAAAAGTCAGAAATATCGTTTAATGCAATTGTTGTGTCACTTGCGAAGACGGCCGCCGTTTATTTTGGTGATGTGGTCGATCCTGCCACTGGGAAGAAGACTGCTGTAAATCTCGAGGCAGCTTTCCATGCAATTGAAATGGTCGCGCTTTTGGAGCAGAAAACTCAAGGTAATCTTTCAGAGGCCGAGACAGCTTTTATTCAACAAGTGCTTCATGAACTCAGAGTCAGGTATAGACAGGCTACTCGAGGCACCGAGGTCTAAAGTGTGCATGTGAAATTTTTGGGCACTGGAACTTCAACTGGTGTTCCTGTAATTGGTTGTGGTTGCGAAACCTGTCATTCGTCCGACGGCAGAGATCGAAGATGGCGTCCGTCAGTACAGATAAAATTTGACGATGGTCTGTCCGTGTTAATTGATGCATCACCAGATCTCAGAGCGCAGGCTCTAAAGTTTTCTTTGGATCGCGTTGATTGTATTTTGCTGACTCACAGTCATGCTGATCATGTTCTGGGCCTCGATGATGTGCGCATATATAACTTTCGACAAGGGGCAGAAATTCCTTGTTATGGTAATTCTCGCACGCTAACAGATGTTCGCCGGATGTTTTCGTACGTTTTTGACCCCAAGACTCCACAAGGCGGAGGTTTGCCGCAGCTTTCCTTGCGTCCTGTGAACGGACCGTTTTTACTAAATAGCAATAGGATTGTTCCCGTCCCTTTGCGCCATGGCACCCTGTCAATTTTTGGTTATAGAATTGGTGCCTTCGCTTACTTGACTGATTGTAATGAGATTCCTGAGGCATCTTGGCCGTTACTCGGCGATCTCGATGTGCTGGTGCTTGATGCCCTACGCCGACGTCCTCATTCGACGCATTTTAATATTGATCAAGCGGTACAAGCCGCGGAGAAAATCCGTGCGAAAAATACCTACTTTACGCATATGACACATGACTTGCCTCATGCGGAGACCTGTAGTCTTTTGCCAAGTGGAATATCTCTTGCTTACGATGGCTTGGTCTTAAAGATAAATGAACAACTCAGTGAAGCCGTTCAAAAGGCGTCAATCAAGTTGTTCCCCTTTTCAGATTGATACCGGACGTAGAGTTTTATCGAAATGTGTGCGTTCCAATGACTAGAAGGTAAGGCTAGATTATGATCAGTAGTTAACTGTGGAAATTATCTATTATCCAGACGATTCGTGTCCGAACAATTGGACGGAATCTGTGATCGCTTTGGGAAATTTTGACGGGGTGCATCGAGGGCATGCCAAGCTCTTGGAACGTGTAAATTCACGTGCTGCTGAGCGGGGTGTGACTGCTGCGGTGTTAACGTTTGATCCCCATCCGCCGAAAGTCATTCGTCCAGATAAGGCTCCAGCTCTGCTCATGACGACACAGCAGAAAATCACTTATCTCGAACAGTCTGGCATACATGCAACAGCGATAGTGCGATTTACAGGTGGTCTTGCTCAATGGACGCCGGAACAGTTCGTAACTTCAGTATTGGTGGACTGGTTGCATGTTGCTGAGGTTTGGGTTGGTTCAAATTTTTTATTTGGTCACGAAAGAAAAGGAAATTTTTCACTACTGAGATCTCTTGGTTCTATATACGATTTTCGGGTTGCGAAAATCGATCCCGTTCGCTACAAGGATTTTGTTGTTAGTAGTACGCGGATTAGGCGACTTTTAAGTGAAGGCTACGTCGATGAGGCGGGTAGTCTTCTTGGGCATCATTATTGTATCGATGGTGAGGTGGTTCGAGGTTCTAATAGGGGCACACATCAAGGATTTCCGACGGCCAACCTTTTGACTGACAATGAAATTCTCCCACCTGATGGAGTTTATGCGTCTACTGTTACGATTGATGGTGTTATTCACGCCGCTGTTACAAATATCGGCGTCAGACCTACTTTTGAAATAAGTGGTGATCGGGTCGTAGAGAGTCACTTGCTTCGCTTTAGTGGTGATTTGTACGGCCGGCATGTGCGGGTAGCTTTTGTAAAGCGTTTAAGGGAAGAACGTTTATTTTCAAGTTCGAGTGAACTTAAAAATCAAATCGTTGTCGATTGTGAGGAGGCTCGTGCTCTCTTTGAAAAGATGTCACTGTAAAATGAGTCTCCTTAAAATAGTGAGGCTGTCGATTTAAATTAACCGAGCGTTGTATTGTAGTGCACGTGTTGTCAACGCGACCACTCAAGACTTTTTAAGGATTAAGGTATCGTGTTTCTTTTTAACACTTTAACTCGCCGTGAAGAGGTGTTCGCTCCTGCCAAGGATAATACAGTTCGTATGTACGCCTGTGGTTTAACAGTTTATGCACGTGGTCACATTGGCAATTTTAGAACCTTTATATGTCTTGATATTCTTCGGCGCACGTTGCAGTACGTGGCGGGTTTTAAAGTGCGCCAGGTCATTAATTTTACTGATGTTGACGATAAGACTATTAAGGCTGCCCGGGACGCAGGCGTCTCGCTGCGAACATATACAGATCGTTTTATCGCGGCATTTAAGGAAGACGTGGAAATATTGGGCATCGAATCTGTAGAGGAGTACCCGCGGGCGACGGATGAAGAGAATCTACTGGCTATGGTGCAGATGATTAAGGATCTTGAGAGACGTGGGTATGCGTACAAGAGTGAAGGGTCTATCTATTTTAAAATTTCTGCTCTTGAAGAGTATGGGAAATTGGCGCATCTCGATCACGATGGTATCAAAGTAGGTGCCCGCGTTGACTCAGACCAATATGCGAAACAAGATGCCCGTGATTTTGTGCTGTGGAAAGCGACATCGGAAGATGAGCCGACATGGGATTTTGGCATAGGTCCCGGAAGACCGGGTTGGCACATTGAATGTTCAGCGATGGCTTTACGGTTGCTTGACGAACCCCCTATTGACATTCATGCGGGTGGGGTCGATTTGATTTTCCCTCATCATGAAAATGAGATCGCACAAAGTGAAGGAGCGACGGGAGAGCAGTTCGCCCGTTTTTGGATTCACGTAGAACACCTCTTGATAGATGACAACGACAAAATGTCAAAATCTTCAGGTAATGTTCTTACGGTTCAAGATGTTTTAAATGAAGGCTATCGTGCATCGACACTTCGTTATGTGCTGTTGTCAACTCATTATCGCAAACAACTGAGATTTACGTGGGCTAGCCTGATACAGGCGGACGAGGCGCTGACCAGATTAATGGATTTTCTGGCTCGTCTTGACACAGTTACTGATGGAGGGTCCCATGACAGCATTGGTGCGAGAGTCTTGGAGGCCCAGCAATTATTTAACGAAATGATGAGTCGCGATCTTAATACTCCAGGTGCGCTTGGAGTAATGTTTGAACTTGTGCGGACAATGAATGCTTCGATCGACACAGGTGCAGTTGGAACCAAAGATATTGAAAAAATAAAAAAGGTTTTTTCAGATTTTGATCAGGTTCTTGGTGTCGTAAAGCTACGTCGTCTTGAAGATGCCGAACCTCCAGTCCAAGTGAGTGAAATAGAGAGATTGATTGAAGAGCGTCAAGAGGCACGGAGGAGGAGAGATTTTTCAACAGCCGACCAAGTTCGGGATGATCTTGAGAAGCGAGGAATTATCTTGGAAGATAGCACGAGTGGCACCCGCTGGAAACGAAAATAGTGTTGTTTCTGTTTTGTTTCTAGCTGTAAATGTATCATTTTCAGGAACTAGTTTCTTTGTAGGGTGCTTGATGAGACGAAATGTGCGTGGTACCCTTCTCTATTTGAGTGCGGGAGTAACTCAGTGGTAGAG
>CAYFFV010000004.1:0-114867 GCA_964342695.1 uncultured Vicinamibacteraceae bacterium | reverse complement strand
TTACGCCAGCTGCCGCAACTTTAACTAGCACTTCATCAGAAGCCATGGCTGGAACAGGACGTGTAGAAATGACCATTTTCTCCGGCTCCCCAAAACCGGTAAGTTCAACGACTTTCATTGTTTGTGGAATTGACATAAGAACCCCAAAAAAGACAAACCTTCTAAACAAAGAACAGGATAAACTTGACTCCAGTGCAATCAATCGAGGTGAAGAAGCTGTAAGACACGAGTATAATCAGATTTTGATCTAACTTAATGTGAAGCTTGCCTATCGTTAGATAATTACATGGCAGTAAAAATCACGCGCGTTAAACTATGGCAAGCCGAAATTCCTAATAAGCCTGGAGCTTTGTCTGCGACACTTGAACCGTTTGCAAAAGCTCGGACTGATCTTAAAGTAGTAATGAAATACAGTATCCCTGGTCGTTCCTCTAGAGCAACGATCGAGATTTATCCGGGAAAAGGGAAAAGCGCAGAACATGCAGCAAAAACTGCTGGTTTTAGCCTGTCCCCAACGCCAGTGCTTCTGCTTAAAGGAACTAATCGTAAAGGGCTTTCGTACAACTTAGCTAATACCTTCGCCTGGGCGGGTATCAGCGTTCGATTCTTATCAGTGCAAGTAATCGGAAAAGAATATACGGCATTAATAGGTTTTAAAACTGAAGGTGAGGCCCGAGAAGCCACGTCATTGATACGACTGGTAACGGCCGGGAAGAAAGCAGTCTAATCATTATGAGTTTACGCGTCATTATCGTTGGGTATGGTCGTATGGGCCAAGAAATAGAACAACTCTGTCAGACGTACGACTGCACCGTAGTCTCAACATTGGATATTCACAACAATTTGCATGGCGAAGGGCTTGAACCACAGACCATTCCAAAGGCTGACGTTGCAATCGATTTTTCTACTCCGGATGCAACTATCAAGAACTTACCCAAATTGGCTGCCGCTGGAATAAACGTGGTAATTGGTACAACCGGGTGGAATGAACATGAAGCAAAAATGAAAAGTGTCGTCGCTGATAATAATATTGGTGTCGTCGTTGCCTCAAATTTTTCTCTCGGCGTAAACATTTTTCAAGCCATCACGGAACGGGCCGCCGAACTATTTAAGAATTTTGATGAGTACGGTTCTTGGATTCACGAAGCGCATCATGAGAATAAAATAGATGCTCCGTCCGGAACTGCACTTTCATTGAAAAATACGATAAAAAAAACAGGCTACAACCGGAAAATCGATATATCGTCAACCAGAGTTGGTGCTCTTCCTGGTATACATACCGTAGGCTTCGATGGCCCCTTCGAAACAGTTACACTTACTCACTCGGCGAGAGACCGCGCAACATTCGCCCGCGGTGCCTTAGAAGCAGCTCGTTGGGTTAAAGGAAGAAACGGGTGGTTCACGATGCGTGACGTACTGGAACTGGAGCCTTGACAATGAAAACAATTTGGATCGGCTGCGGTACTGCACTAGTAACTCCATTTACCGAGTCTGGCGCTATTGACGACAAAGCTCTCCGAAGCTTGGTGCTTCGGCAGATTGAAGGTGGTGTGAATTTTTTGGTTCCCTGTGGAACTACCGGTGAAAGTCCAACGTTAACACAGGAAGAACGTTGTCACATTGTTGATCTTGTTGTTAGTGTTTCAAATGGCCAAGTCCCTGTTCTTGCTGGGATTGGCGGTAATGATACGAAGGTGACTGTACAGATTGCGAAAGAACTTACATCAGCTGGCGCCGATGGTGTTCTCGCAGTTACACCTTATTACAATAAACCTACACAAGAAGGTCTCTTTCAACATTTTTCTACAATTGCGGCAAGCATTGACTCCCCAGTTGTTCTTTATAACGTCCCAAGTAGGACAGGATGCAATATTGAAGCCTCTACGGTAAAACGATTATCTGAAGTAGAAAACATAGTCGGTATTAAAGAAGCTTCCGCGGATCTCACGCAGATGAATATCATCTGCAGGGATACACCGGATGATTTTAGTGTGTTATCTGGAGATGACGCCTTAACCCTCTCACTTATCGCTGTTGGCGGTAACGGTGTGATATCGGTTGCAGCAAATGAAGTTCCATCAGAAATGTCTGCTTTGGTGAATGCAGCCTTGGCAAACGATTTTTTTAGAGCCAGAGACATTCACCAACGTTTACTAAACCTCATGCAAATAAACTTTGTGGAATCCAATCCAATTCCAGTTAAAGTGGCACTTGAAGTAATGGGACTTGGAACTGCTAGGTACCGACTGCCATTAGTCAAAGCTTCCAGTGAATCCCGGGAAAAGATAATTAAAGTTCTTAGTGAACTCGGACTATGTGCTGAGTCCCAACCGGACAGAGATTCAACCAGCAAGAACGAGGAGCGGACGATTGAGTAGCGAATCTTTAGTTGTTTTAGCGGCGGAAATTCAAAAAATTTCCTCCCAATCTGGCAACATCGATATGGATCACGCCAGAACTCTGTTTACAGACTTGCGTGCCGGTCTTTCAGAAGGAATAATCCGCGCCGCTGAACCAGATCCAAGCAGTGCGACAGGTTGGAAAGTCAACAGCTGGGTAAAACAAGGCATCCTCCTTGGATTCCGGTCCGGAAAATTGTCTCCCTATTCAGCACCGAATCCAGAAGCCCCCTTTTTCGACAAAGATACACTGCCTCTCAAATCATTCGATCCGAAGGCAAATGTCAGGCTCGTTCCTGGCGGATCGGCCATCCGAGATGGGTCTTATATCGGGACTGGTGTGATCTGTATGCCGCCAATGTACGTCAATATCGGATCTTACGTAGGAGACGACACTTTAATAGATTCGCATGCCCTTGTCGGGTCTTGCGCGCAAGTCGGTTACCGTGTACACATCAGTGCCGCAGCTCAAATCGGAGGTGTCCTGGAACCAGTGGGTGCTTTACCAGTAATCGTTGAAGATGATGTTCTAATCGGAGGCAACACTGGTATATATGAAGGAATAATCGTAAGAAAACGAGCCGTTATTGCCGCTGGAACAATATTAACTGGATCGACCCCTATATACGACCTTGTTAGAAAAGAGATAATCAAATCAAGCACGGACACGCCAACAATTATTCCAGAAGGTGCCGTAGTGGTACCTGGAGCAAGAGCTATAACTGCAACCCCAGGAAAAGATTGGGGGCTGTCACTGACAACTCCCGTGATCGTGAAATACCGAGATAACAAAACTGACACTCGTACAGAACTAGAGCAATGGATCCGTTAGAACTCATCGCACTCACCAGATCGTTAATCGATATTGATTCAACAAGTGGCAAGGAAGCGGAGGCCTCCCATCTAGTCGCAGATTGGCTTCGGAAAAAAGGTTTTAATGTCGTTGAACAACCAGTTATAGAAGACCGTTTTAACATAATTGCAACTCTTGATGAACCGGAAATCATCTTGTCGACTCACATCGACTGTGTTCCTCCATTTTTCCCGAGTCGTGAAGAGAATGGAATAATTTACGGTCGAGGAGCATGCGACGCAAAAGGGATTTTAGCGACCCAACTTGCAGCTCTCGAAAATATTAAAGACGCCGGTGAACGCCGCGTAGGAATTTTGATCGTAGTTGGTGAAGAGCGCGGAAGCCAAGGCGCCCATACTGCCAACACACTGAACGTGAAATCAAAATACTTAATCAACGGAGAACCAACAGACAATCGACTGGGTGCCGCTACTCGAGGGGTATACCGTGTTCGGTTGGTGGCCACTGGTCGCGCCGCACACTCGTCCCACCCGGAATTAGGAGAATCAGCCATAGAGAAACTTCTTGAGGCACTACAGATCCTTCGTTCACTTAAATTTCCAAGTGATGCCGTTCTTGGAGAGACCCACTACACAGTTGGATTGATTTCAGGTGGAGTGGCACCAAATGTCGTACCGCCCATCGCAGAGGCAGACATTAATTTTCGAACCGTCAGGAATGCAAATTCCGTTCGCGCAGCCCTAAATCCTTTACTCGATTTCGTCAAGCTCGTTGATGTTGTCGAAGTTCCACCGGTTGTGTTAGAAACCGTTTCAGGATTTGAAACTGAGGTATTTCCGTTTACGACAGACATCCCGTTTTTATCAAAATGGGGGAAACCTTTACTGCTAGGGCCTGGCTCTGTTCTAGTTGCCCATACAGATAATGAGCATATTAAGATCACAGAACTTACTCAAGCAGTCACTTTGTATGAAAAGTTAATTAACCAGTTACTCCTTAACGTTTAACAATATTTACTTGATTAATCTTAATTCGTTCTAAAGGATTTTCTCCATCCGTTGGTAAATTGTCTATCACCTTAACGACATCGAGTCCTTCTGTAACAACACCGAAAACTGTGTACTCTCCATCAAGTTCAGAAGCAACATCAGTGCAAATAAAAAAAGAGGTAGACGCACTTGCTGGATCATCGCTTCGTGCCATAGAAACAACACCTAGAACGTGGGGAGTGCTGTTAAATTCAGGTTCTAATTTCTGTATCAGACGTTCCTGTGCTTCACTTAAAGCCTGTTCTCTGGAAGACAGTGCACCCGATTGAATTACAAAATTTTTTACGATACGATGAAACGACATTCCATCAAAAACACCACCATCCGCCAGTCGGAGAAAGTTTCGCACATGATTCGGAGCACGATCTGGATAAAATCCTATTGTAATAGACCCAAAATCAGTTTCTACAACTGCTTGGAACGCAGATAGAGCGTCGTCGGTCTCGACAGAAAAAGGAAGCGGCTCAGGGTTTGGTGTATTGCGAATTTTTATGCTCTTAATGAAAATTCTCGTTAACGCTTGACCTGTTCCATCAACTGGAGTCTCAGAAATCTGAGTCACAACATCCATGCCCTCAACAACCCTACCCCAGACAGTATGTTTTCCATTAAGAGAAGGCTGTTCAATTACGCAGATAAAAAATTGCATTCCGCCGCTATTAGATTGACCGGGGACAAGAACTGCAGACACAGCTCCTCTCACATGAGGCTGATCGCTGAATTCTGCATCGATTAAATTTAAACCTCCTCGTCCATATAATTCCGTTTGAGACTGATCTTTTGTAAATGGATCTCCACCTTGAATGACTCCATGTTTGACCATTCGATGAAAGATCGTTTCGTTATATTCACCTGCCTCAGCTAGTTCGATGAACAACCCGACATGGTTCGGTGCAACCTCTGGTAATAAATCAATCACTATCGTACCGATAGACGTTTCGACCACACCTTGTTTTCCACTCATTTCTTCCAGCGTTAATGTCGTAATATATGGATCACTGGATTGCCCCTTCAGTCCGACCCACAGGGAGCACCAGGCAAATATAAAGAAGATTATGAACTTTCTAGACATATAACTCCTGTAATCAAAATACATAAACCTATGGCTCTACTAAGCGGACACGAAGACATCCCTGAAACCAATCGACGATGGCCAAAATACGCCCTTATCGTACTCCTACTCGCTGCACTTGCTGGATATTTTTTTCTACCATCTACGACGTCTCCTCCAGCCGAAATCGTAGAAAAAACTGTAACTCCTGAACCCACAGCACCGACCCTGCCCACACTTCCGGAGGAACCTGAAGAGCAACCCGTAGAACGAGAGGAAGCGCGTTCCACGCCGCGTCCCGCGCCAGAACCTGAACCTGAACCTGAAACCGTAATACCCCCACCCCCTCCTCCACCCGTGCTCCTTCGTATTACGAGTGATATCACAGGTGCTGACGTTTTTGTGGATAGGCAGTACGTTGGAACGACACCATTTGAAACAACCGACATTGCACAGGGACGTCACAGGATTAATGTTTCCTTGGAAGGGTACGATGGCTACGCTGAAGACATAGAAATTGCTGACCAGCTTGTAGAAAGAAGCATCTCCTTTCAAACCGTCCGATTAGATCAACGAGTAAACGTCATTCACAAACATAGGTTTGGAGACTGTAAAGGCGCATTAATCGCTGACACCAGCGGCATTCTTTACGATACGGATCACAAAGATAGATTCTTGGTAGAACTCGACGGGATGGAAGAATTTTCGGTCGACTACCTGGAGCACAATCTACACATCAAAGTTAGTGATGGTCGGTCATATAATTTTACCGACGAGCAGGAAAACGCCGACGCCTTATTCGTTTTTCACAGAGAAGTAGAAAAGGCGCGGCAGCGCCTTGCTGAAACTGTGCAACCCGGATCATAGACTCCTGTACGACCATGATTTCACCTTCTCGCTGTCCATGGGCAACATCCGATCCGCTTTATCTTGACTATCACGATAGCGAATGGGGTGCGCCTCAACACGATGACCAAAAATTGTTTGAGATGCTCATTCTCGAAGGAGCCCAGGCTGGATTAAGTTGGCTGACCGTCCTAAAAAAACGTGAGGCCTACCGTCTCGCCTTTGAAAATTTTGATGCTAGGAAGGTTGCACAATACGACACTAAAGCTATCACAGCTTTATCCCTCAATAAGAATATCATCCGTAACCGTCTCAAGCTGGAAAGCACCGTTAAGAATGCGCAAATATTTCTTTCCACGCAAGAGAAATACACGAGTTTTGATAACTATATCTGGCAATTTGTAAATGGCGTCCCACTTCAAAATTTTTGGCAAAACCCATCCGACGTGCCGGCACAGACAGATATCTCAATCGTGATGAGCAAAGATATGAAACAGCGTGGTTTTTCATTTGTCGGACCAACTATTTGTTACGCGTATATGCAAGCAACAGGCATGGTAAATGATCATTTGGTAGATTGCTTTAGATATAAACAACTCTCAAAACCAGAACATTATGATTGTAATTCACCCCTATGACCCTGACTTAGCCCCATCAAAACGGTGTTACTTACCAACAACAGACCGTCTACTCCTGTGCTTGTTCAATACCTCAACACCAAGTGGTTTACTCAAATAAACCTTTGATTCCCGGTTGTCATCAAGGTGAGATTCATATTTGACGACGTTAAATTCAAGGTGATCAAGTGTACCCCGCATTCCGTAGAGCCTATTCTTCGTCTTAACAACAATTTCATCAAACTCATTATCAATAGCCCACGATTCTTGTTCCTCGGTAAGAGCTCGAAAAAAACCCTTCCCGCGCCAATCATTCCTAGTCCCACCAATCCAGCTGTAAAGAATTTTCCGTCCTTCAAAAGAAATGCAGTCGCGCAGTCGTGAGACTAAATCGACTAATTTAGGATCCGTTTCATTAAGACTTAACTCATGAGAAACTTTGTAGGATACCGGTACTACGGTCGATGAATCGTCCGACAAGGCAGCTTCCGCCATTAGAATCTGGTGGTCTCGTCCTGACAATCTTTCAATCACTTCGGTCGCTTTTTTTCGTCTGGAAAATTCACCAAAATACTCTTCAATATATTCAATCTCAAGTGCACCTTGGTCCAACGAATATCGACGTATCTGGTATTCCACTATTCGCATCCACCGCGTAAACAGATGAGCGTGGCAACTCACCAATGACCAGCAGGTTTCAAAAAAGAAAAATTATAAATAACGTGCCACTTTTATTATTTTTTCAGTCGTTGACGTTTTTATAGGAAATATTCGTGCCCAACCAGCGCTCGACATCCTTAAGGGGAAGACCCTTGCGGTTAGCATATCGTTTCACTTGGTCCTGACCGATATGACCCACCGTAAAATATTTTGCCTGAGGATGTGAAAAATAAAGCCCGCTAACACTTGCAGCCGGATTCATTGAAGCAGAATCAGTGAGATTGATCCCTATTCGATTTGCATCAAGCAGTTCAAACAACTTGAACTTTTCGCTGTGATCTGGGCAAGCAGGATAACCAAATGCCGGACGAATACCTCGATATCGTTCGGCCAGAAGGTCATCTTGCTGCATCGTAGTATCAGATACGTAACCCCATTCATTGCGGACACGAAGATGGAGCAATTCAGCGAACGCTTCAACCAACCTGTCAGCAAGCACTTTTACCATAATCGCATTATAGTCATCGCCATCATGCTCATAACGCTCGACGAGTTCACGAACACCGATCCCCACTGTAACTGCAAAAGCTCCGAGATAATCTCTTTGCGAATGTGTCTGTGGAGCCAGAAAATCAGCCAACGATAAATTTGGACGTTCTGCGCCTAAAATCTCTTGCTGCCGAAGCATCTGAAACCTAAGACGCTCCCGATCATTAATATCAGACCCTTTGACTGATTCATACACTATGAGATCGTCGCCCTCACTATTAGCTGGCCAGAATCCATAAACTCCTCTAGCCGACAAGAGTTCTTCCTTGACAAGGTGTTCCAATAATTTGTTACCGTTTGCAAACAATTCCTGTGCAGCTACACCCTGACTGGGATGATCTAAAATTGATGGGTAAGATCCTTTTAGCTCCCAAGCTGAGAAAAAAAATGTCCAATCAATGAAGGGTATTAATTCTTCAAGAGCTACACTAATTTCTTTTCGACCGGTAAACGAGGGTTTAGGGATGACCAATTCATCCCAATTTGTCTTAAACCGATTTGCTAATGCATCCTCGTAGCCCCTAAGTACTTTCGCTTGCTTACTAGAGTATTGCTCCCTTAACTCCGCTTGGTCACGAATATTTTCAGCTTTAAATCCATCTCGTTTGACTGGGTTTAATAGTTTCGAGACTACATCCCCTACGCGGGATGCATCAGAAACGTGAACGGTGGCTCCTTCATATTGGTTTGCGATTTTTACAGCAGTATGTTGACGACTGGTTGTCGCACCTCCGATTAGCAATGGTAATCTTAAATTCCGGCGTTCCATCTCTTCTGCGACAAAAGACATCTCTTCCAGTGACGGCGTAATCAACCCACTTAGGCCAATGACGTCGGCCTTCTGCTCGATAGCCGTTTTTAAGATCGAATCACATGGAACCATCACGCCAAGATCGACAACCTCGTAATTGTTACACCTCAGTACAACCGAAACAATATTCTTCCCAATGTCATGAACGTCGCCTTTTACAGTTGCCATAACAATTTTTGCTCGTGCTGATAATTTATTAGACTGGTCGGCTTCCATAAAGGGCTGTAAATATGAAACGGCTTTCTTCATAGCCCGAGCGCTCTTTACAACCTGAGGGAGAAACATCTTTCCTGAACCAAATAAATCACCGACAACCTTCATCCCATTCATAAGTGGCCCCTCAATAACAGACAGAGGAGAGTCAAATTCTTGACGGGCTTCTTCAACATCGGTTTCAACGAAATCAACAATACCGTGAACAAGAGCGTGCGTTAGTCGATCATTGACATCGCCCTCCCGCCAAGTCTGGTCTGCCTCTTTCGCCAGAACGTTGCCTTTAACCCCTTCGGCGAAGTCAATTAACCGTTCGGTCGCATCTGAGCGTCTGTTGAAAATAATATCTTCGACACACGTTAGTAAATCAGGAGCAATATCTTCATAAACACCAAGCTGTCCCGCATTGACAATGCCCATGTCCAAACCTGCTGCGACAGCGTGGTATAAAAACGCAGAATGTATGGCCTCTCGAACAACATCATTGCCGCGAAATGAAAATGAAATATTACTCACACCACCACTAATCTTGACGTGAGGACAAGCATCTTTAATGGCTCGTATAGACTCTATATAGTTGACCGCATAATCATTGTGTTCTTCTATTCCCGTGGCAATAGCCAAAATGTTCGGGTCGAAGATAATATCGTGAGGATTAATCGAAGCGTCTTCAACGAGTAGTCGGTAGGCTCGAGTGCATATCTCAATTTTGCGATCTACAGTATCGGCCTGACCCTTTTCATCAAACGCCATGACAACCATGGCTGCGCCATAACGCTTTATATGCCTCGCCTTCAAAAGAAAATCTGTTTTACCTTCTTTGAGACTTATAGAATTAACAATAGCTTTTCCCTGTACACATTTAAGTCCTGCTTCAATAACTGTCCATTTTGAACTATCAATCATGAATGGCACACGGGCTATATCAGGTTCCGTAGCAAGAAGATTCAAGAATTTCGTCATTGCCGCCTCTGAATCCAGCATCGCCTCATCCATATTGATATCGATGATATTTGCTCCACCACGAACCTGCTCTAATGCAACTGCGACAGCTGCATCGTAGTCACCAGCCTTGACCAGACGTGCGAATCGTCTAGAACCCGTCACATTCGTACGTTCGCCAATCATGATGAAATTACTATCCGATCTGATAGTCAGTGGCTCCAATCCGCTATAGGTTGAAAGTGGTACTCTTGTCGAGTCACTTAAAACCCGAGGATTTACGTTTTTTACAGAAGCAGAAATTTCTCGAATATGATCGGGAGTAGTGCCACAGCAACCCCCAAGAATATTTACAAATCCGCTGGAAGCGAACTCACTTAACAACTGGCCCATCTCCTGCGCAGATTGATCGTATTCCCCAAAGGTATTCGGTAAACCGGCATTTGGATAACAACTGATATATGCATTCGCAAGGCGAGAAAGTTCAGATATATATGGCCGCATCTCACTTGCACCGAGAGCGCAGTTAATACCAACTGAAAATGGTTTAGCATGCTCAATAGAAGTCCAAAAGGATTCAATTGTTTGCCCTGAAAGTGTACGCCCGCTCCGGTCAGTTATCGTGACCGAAAGCATAACCGGGAGCTCACAATCTTTTTCTTCAAACACCTCATGAATTGCAACAAGAGCAGCTTTGGCATTAAGAGTATCGAAAATGGTTTCAACCAAAAGCAAATGGCATCCACCATCTATCAGGCCTCGCACTTGCTCTGCATATGACTCTCTTACAGCATCGAAAGTAATGGAACGAAAAGTTGGATCATTGACATCTGGTGAAATCGATAACGGTTTACTGGTTGGTCCGAGTGCTCCAGCCACAAACCGTGGTTGGTCTGGCGTGTTAGCAGCAATTTCTTGGGCAGCCGCAACTGCTATCTTTGTGGCCTCAAGATTAAGCTCGTAAACAATCGATTCCAGCCCATAATCAGATTGGACAACACTCGTTCCATTAAAGGTGTTCGTTTCAATAACGTCCGCACCTGCTGAAAGATAGTCTTTGTGAATATTGGCTAATAGTTCAGGCTGGGTCAGTGCAAGTAAATCATTGTTTCCCTTCAGATCGATTGGATGATCTGAAAATCTCTCACCTCTGAAATCATTCTCCGTTAACCCATGCCGTTGGATCATCGTGCCCATCGCACCGTCAAGAATCAAAATTCGATTGGAAAGCGATTTACAAAGAAGATCTCGAACGGTCAGCGAGGCTCTGTCTGGAGAAGTTTCTTTTCCCATTGCAATTTTTGATTCAGGGCTTAATCGGCCTTAAACGATATTTCTTCTGAGCAGTGTCAACAAATGATATCTACAAGGAGTGCACGTGAACAGCCAACTTACCCGATGTAAAGAATGCGCCAAATTCTCCCACCACTATCATCCGTAACATAGACAGAGCCGTCTGGTCCTTGTGCTATTCCAGCCGGGCGATGCAAAGCATCACGAGGACTGATTAAGGGGGAAACCCCGGCAAATCCATCAGCAAATGATTCCCATTCACCTGTAAATTCACCAGCTATTTTTGGCGCAAACACGATCTTATACCCACGTTGTTCCAAAGGTGCGCGATTCCACGAACCGTGAAACACAACAAATACACCTTCTCGATAACGCGCTGGAAAATGATCGCCTGTGTAAAACAATAAATCATTTGGTCCCCAATGACCCGGGAAAGCAACCACCGGAGTTTTATATTGACCGCACTGTCCAACACTTTCGCCATTACCACCGTACTCAGGAGCTAATATTCTTTGTTTTCTGAAATGATCGTAATAACAATATGGCCAACCAAAATTATCACTATCTTTTAACAAGAACAATTCTTCAGAGGGCAGTTCCGCACTTTCTTCAGCGTTAAAATAACTTCCAAAAAGTGTTGAAAGACTGTCACGCCCATGTTGTGCCGCGTAGAGTCCCTGACTGTCTGAATCCCATGCAATACCGACAATGTTTCGAATCCCCTTAACATATTGATACCCATCGTTGACTTGTCTCTGCCCAATCCGGTCAGCATCAAAACGCCAAATACTCGCTTGCCTCTCCAATTGCGGGCAAGGATCAAGACCAACAGACCCCGCTGTACGCGCTTGCTGCATACAAGCATTAGAAGGAGCTCCAACATTGACAAACAAATTATTCCCATCATCGAAGGCGAAGGCTTTATCAGCATGCCCTCGCTGTTCAGGAAATTCAGAAACTATTAATTCCGCTTGTCCGACTGGAAGCAACTGTCCAGGCACCAGCCTATACCGATAGATTTCGGTAGAGGTTGACACATATAGATACTCATTTCTTAGCTCAAGTCCTGTTCCAAATTTTTTGTCAAATCTCTCAATAATGTCAGCACGACCATCACCATTGGTATCTCTGAGAGCCAAAATTCCGTAATCTTCAGTTTCGGTTTCACCTCTCCCGCGACCTCTGAATCTGTGATTGCGAACGTAAATATCTCCTGTGTCAGAAACGTCAATATGCCGTGGACGTCCAATTCCATCTGCAACGACAAAAGCACAAAAATCTTCTGAAAGGATTAATCCCCCATTATCAGGATCACATGCCGGTCTTTTTGTCTTCTCTAATGGCTCACCAATAGCAACAGATGGAGTACAGGTGACGAGAAAGGCTATCGCACAAATCCCGAAGCGCAATCGTTTGTATCTCACGTGGTTTGCTTGGATTGCCCACGGGTCGACCATGATGAAAAAGCTAACCAGCCCAAAGGCAAAATTACGAGCAGATATGTGAAATATTGGCCGTACTGACCGTCGGGTCCATACGGTTCAGTGGCCCAATGCAATGGTTCACTATAGGGAAAAATATTGGCTTCAGTAAGTTCGTGAAACCCATAAATAACAAGCTGGACAACGAAAACACACAGAAAAACAGCCGTAACTTGGAAAAATTTCCCTAAATTAACTCGATGCCCAAATTTAGCCCATAATACGGCAACAACGGCCGCACAAAGAACACCTAATACTGCCCCCGTTATAAGAGACACAGACTGCACTTGAAACAGCAACGCGTTCATCATGAGGGCTGTCTCCATCCCTTCACGGGTAATCATTAATAACGTAAATCCGAAAACTCCCAAAAACGCCCCAGTACCAGCCTTCAATGTCGACGCTTCTAATTTTCCTTCAATTTCTTGCTTGATCCTGCGACCCGCACGCCACATATGCACAATCATGGAAGAAACTAACGCAGCAGCCACTAACGCGAGAATGCCTTCCCAAAGCGCCTGATTAGCAGCCCTGGCAAACGCAACACCAGCAGCAATACTCAATACAATGGAACCAGCAATGCCCCAGTGAATAGCAGGAATAAGGTGATGATTTCCCGTTTTTCTAAGATAAGACAAACTTATCGCAATAATAAGAAAAGCCTCTAGACCTTCGCGCAGTGTAATAACAAATGACTGTAGCATGTCAAAAATCCTGTTCCTTTACAAAACCTCTCTAATAGCAATCACTGCAAGATACCAAACTGAACTCCTGTTACTTGTGGATGTTATCCCCGACCAGATTAGTCCGTCAATCAATCCAGATAAACATCCTCGAACCCAACCAACTAGTGCGACTCCCCTATTAACATTCTTTCTGGCTCAATCTAATCCAAATATTGCACCTGACAGGCGAGATTGTTAAGCTCGATCGATGCCCAACAGTCATGTGACCATAACAATTATCTCCACTTTACTATTTTTCCATACCCTTCCCTCAAATGGTCAAGAACAGTCATCTCCTCTGTTTCGAAGTGGCACAGAGTTAGTTGATCTATACGTCACTGTAACTGACCGGAATGGTCGCTTAGTTCCCAGTCTAACAAAAGATGATTTTTTAATTCTTGATAATGCACAACAACAGGAAATTGTTCTTTTTGACAATTCTGTCCGGCCCATTACAGTCGTCGTCATGCTAGACACCAGCATCAGCACAACGAACGTCATGGAGCTTATAATGGGCGGTGCTGAACAATTTTTGATAAGGATGCTTCCGGGCGATACAGCACGTGTGGGAGCCTTCAATGACAAAATAGAAATCTCACCAAACTCGTTTATAGGCGACCGCGATGAACTCGTTGATGAACTCGACAAGCTTGATTTCGGAAACGATACGAGACTATTTGACGCAATCCAAGAAAGTCTTGATGCCCTTGCTGAGATTAGCACTCGGAAAGTTATTTTGGTGCTAACGGACGGACAGGACAGCGCGAGCACAAGTAAATGGAAAAACATCTTGAATCAGGCTATTGCGGAAGAAGTCATGATTTATGCGATTGGTCTTGAAGTTGAATATTTTGATGGGCGTCGTAACCGGAAAACACGCCCTGACCGCCGACTGAAACAGTTAGCTGAAGAAACAGGGGGCGGTTACTTTGAACTCCGGGCTACAGATGAACTTGGTTCTACATTTACGCGCGTATCTCAAGAATTACATAGCCAGTACGTGCTGGGATTTTCTCCACCTGTAATAGATGGCAAAACGCATTCTGTCGAGATCCGGCTCCTCGATAAAAACATGAAAGCCCGAGCTCGGCGCAGTTATGTTGCCGAAAGAAAAAACTTAACAGCTTCGCCCTAAAAGCATTCTTATTCTTAAAACTAAATGTACTCGAAACGAATCGACCTTGCGTTTACTACAATGTTGGAGTCTCATGGGCTTAGTCGCGGAAAATCAGGTAAAGGTTTTCAAGCGACACACGTAACATCAGTCGCCCTGATTGTTGCAGATTATGGGTTTGACGAAGATACGATTATTGCTGCTCTGCTGCACGATACCTTGGAAGACACGGACTTGGCTCCTGGCGTCATTGAATCATTGTTTGGAAAGACCGTTTTGGCCACAATACAGGACGTATCAGAACCCTCAAAATCCCACGAGTGGCGACAGAGAAAAGAAGTTTATATTGAACAACTGCGTGCAACGCCTCGTAATGCGGCATGGGCGGTGGCTTCCGCAGACAAGATTCACAATCTTTCAAGAATGTCCGAAGGATTAAGAAATGACGGGGAAAGTTTCTTTAACTTTTTTAGTGCTTCATTAAAAGAAATGGTGTGGTATCAGAAACAGGTATTAGATACATTAAGTGCCTCTTGGAACCATATTATTTTGGAAGAACATGCGCGCCAAGCAAATGTATTTTTCGAATTGGTTGACGACATCTGAAAAAAAGTTAATACAAATGAAAGCCATTTGCTCGGCATCAAAAAATTATCCGCACAAGTCAAACACAAGCAGTGTGTCACAACAGCCAAAAACTTTCAGGGATTTTGATGCTCGCCAAAATCATGATTCACTGAAATGCGGTTTAGCCAATAAAAAATTTTCTAGAACAAAGTATAAATAAGGGCCTAAATGATTCTCGAAACTTTATCTTGCGGTTCATCATCGATTGCATTTCTGGATTTCTAGGATCCCCCAAGATACTTCGCCCACCTAGCGCGCGTGGACCAAATTCCATTTGTCCCTGAAACCAGCCAACAACCTTACCCGAGGCAAGTAAACCAGCAACCTCATTACATAATTCCTCATCGTCTCGATAGAAATGGGATTGTGCACCTACCTCATCAAGAAAAATCTGAACCGCATCGTTATCAAAATGAGGACCAAGTAACGAACCGTTCTGGGAATCCTATGAATGAGGAAGGCGTTTCTTTCCAAGTAAATGATTGCTTAATTGCTTTTAGAAACATATTAAGAACCCCAAAAAAGCGTTTGGTAGCGGTACGGGGAATCGAACCCCGGTCTCGTGGATGAGAACCACGTATCCTAACCCCTAGACGATACCGCCATCTAGTTAGAACGGCTTCCAATTCTATATCATAGGCAGGTGCGTCGTTTTCTATTCAGACTTATCTTAGTATTGGCATTAGGGTCAGGTGTTGGATTCTACGTTTCAAACACTAGATCTGAAATTTTTTCACTTGAAATTCTTCAGCCAACAAAGTTTCTGGGACGAACCGCAGAATTTGATGCGACTATACGGGCTCCAAACACTGAATTTATAAAACTTGAAGTACTCATTGAGCAGGGAGGAGTGTCAACTCTGCTCTTTTCCCTGGAACAGCCGGGTTCATCCAGATTTGAGCAAATCAGTGAAGATAAGATCCGGATAAGCCATACATTTAATCACACCGCATATCCAACACTACACACTGGCCCGGGCACCATATCACTTACTGCCAGTATTCCTACGTTCTTCGGATTTCGTGAACGAACTGCCGAAGTAAGAACCGACATCGAAATTCGATTTGAACTTCCTGAAGTAACTGTGCTTTCACAATTTCATCACGTGAACCACGGTGGCGCGGAGTTCATTCTGTACCAAGTATCGCCCGTAGATAGTTCTTCTGGTGTTGTTGTAGGAAATCAAGAATATCAAGGTTATTCGGTGCCAAGAAATAATAACTCCCCAGATGCCGGTATTCGAGCTGCTTACTTTGCGCTATTAGCTGAACAGGATTTCAATACACCATTCAATATATTCGCTCGAGATCCGGCCGGTAACGAAACTCGTGTTTCTTTCAATCACAGACGATTCCCTCGTAACTTCCGTCGTTCTCAGATTCAAGTTGATAACGCTTTTCTGAGAAGGGTAATGCCAGAAATGATCGAAAGGGTTCCAGATTTGGCTGACGAAGACTCTGACGTCTCCAACCAAGAGTTACTAGACCTATACCTCTTTATAAATGGTGAACTTCGTCGTCGTAACCGAGCAGCCCTCGTGACACTGTCGGACAAAACAGCGTCTTGGATGTCATGGGAGGATGGTTTTCGTCAATTAATAAATTCTCAAGTGGAATCAGGATTTGCAGATCATCGTACATACCTTTATCAAGGTAACGAAATAGATCAACAAATACATCTAGGCTTCGATTTAGCCTCAACAGCGAACGCTCCTATACAAGCAGCGAACAAGGGTCGGGTTATTTATTCGGATTACTTAGGGATTTTTGGAAATTGTGTCGTTATTGATCATGGTATGGGACTACAAACTCTGTACGCTCATCTTTCGTCTATTAATGTGCAAAATGGTGACGTTGTAATGAAAGATCATGAAATTGGTCGAAGCGGTCAAACCGGCCTTGCAGGAGGAGATCATTTGCATTTCTCGACTCTACTGGCAGGACGTCCTGTGTCGCCCGTAGAATGGTGGGATGATCACTGGATCGAGGACAGAGTTTTTAGAAAAATAAGAGCATTGGAAGTAACTCTTCCATAGCCTGAACCCCCACCCATGTGGTAACCTTATATTTTGAAGATCGAATTAATAGAGGCCTATAACACAGTGTAGATCCTCGGGTACTCTAAATCCCAAATTTGGCGTTAGGAGAATTTTTAATGTTGCATCAAACAGTCTGGGCGTTTGTCTCAATTATCGTACTCGCAGCCAACGCATGTGGCGGTGGCGGCTCAGAAACAGCTTCAGAGTCTGCGGCTCCCGCTCCACCACCAGCCGCAGCTGTTGATCCTGCATCTGCTGGTTCAATTGTGGGAATGATTTCCTTGGAAGGAACTGCCCCAGCTGCTGAGCAAATACGTATGAATTCTGATCCAGACTGCGTTGCCGCTGCGACTAACACCGAAACCGAATACTACGTAGTCGGTGACTCAGGTACTCTTGGCAACGTTTTTGTTTATGTAAAGGAAGGTCTAGAAGGACGAACCTTTCCACCCGCTACTGAAACACTGACCCTTGACCAACAAGGTTGCCGATACACCCCGCACGTCTTTGGAATACGTGTCGGGCAAACATTGGAAATCGTTAACAGCGATCCAACCTTGCACAACATTCATGCCACCCCTGAAAATAATGACGAATTCAACACCGGTCAGCCTATTCAGGGCATGCGGTTCGAACGGCAATTTGAAACCGCCGAAGTCATGGTTCCATTTAAGTGTGACGTCCACGGCTGGATGAATGCTCATGTGGGCGTTCTGGATCACCCATTTTTCGCAACGACCATGGCAGACGGTAAGTTTGACATCAGTGCGTTGCCGCCTGGTGATTACGTGCTAGAGGCATGGCACGAAATGTTGGGCACGCAGACGCAAAATGTAACGGTGGGTGAAGGAGCAACTGCAGAAGTTAGTTTCACGTTCACTGTCGGCTAACAATCTGTACTTTGTGTAGCAATTGGAGCGAACGGGGTTCAAGAAGATCCTCGTTCGCAATCCTTGCTTACTAACCCACCGCGGCCACTATAGAATCATTACTAACCAATGCCTTGGCTGCACTACTACAACAGATTACTCGCAATAGCCACACTTGTCCTGATCACAGTCGGGGGACTCGTAACCAGCACAGATTCTGGACTGGCCGTTCCGGATTGGCCGAACACCTATGGCTACTTCATGTTTTCATTTCCATTATCAAAAATGGTTGGAGGAATTCTCTATGAACATGGACATCGGCTTATTGCTAGCATCGTCGGCCTCCTGACAATCGGACTCGCCTTCTGGATTTCAAGAATTGACAGCAGAAAATGGGTGCGTCGTTTAGGATGGTTCGCCCTTATCGCCGTGATTGTTCAGGGATTATTGGGTGGAATCACCGTGTTGTACTTCTTGCCACCAATAATATCAATCAGTCACGCAGGACTTGCACAAATATTTTTTGCAGCTATTGTGAGCCTTGCCACCTTTACATCTAAAGGCTGGCTAAGCAGCTACGACCGAGAAAAAACAGACGAACATGAAATTTTTTCGGATCACATTCTTACGAAACTAACTTTCATCCTTCCATGTATCATCTATTTACAAATTATCCTTGGCGCCACGATGCGTCACCTCGGAGCTGGTCTCGCAATACCTGATTTCCCTCTGGCGTTTGGAAAAATAATTCCGCCCTTCTGGGATTTATCTATCGCCATTCATTTCAGCCATCGAGTTGGCGCAGTTCTGGTCACCTTTCTCACACTTGCCACCGCGGGGCACATTCTAAAGCACCATATGCAGAGAAAAGAATTGGCTCGCCCCGCATTTCTACTAATTGTGGTTGTGATTACCCAGTTCACATTGGGAGCCTTGACCATAACCAGCGAAAGAGCCGTCTCTTTTAACACGGCTCACGTTGCAACTGGTGCCCTTTTATTCGTAAGCACGATTGTCCTCTACCTGCGTGTACACCGTTTCATGTTTGATGATCGAGCTGACAAGTATGTAATCGCTACGGAGGTCCCATTAGTACTCTCATCCAGTAACCCATCCGGAGCTAGTTCATGAAGGCGGCTGCCACTGCTTTGCCTGAAGGTCGCCAATCGAAACTTGTTGACCTTTTAGCTCTAACAAAACCAAGACTTAATTCACTTGTAGTGATTACAACAGGCATTAGCTACTATCTAGGACTAATCGCTCCCATGGATGCAAGTGGACTTTTGCACACTATTATCGGCACTGCCTTAGTAGCTGGAGGAGCCTCGGTACTCAATCAGGTAGCCGAGAGCGACCTAGATGAGACCATGTTGAGAACTCGAAAAAGACCGATCCCTGCTGGACGTATCGAAGTGCCCGATGCACGTGTTTTTGGTTTAGCACTGGCTACCGCTGGTCTGTCTCAATTACTCTATTTCACCAATTTTATTGCGGGTTTGGTCGCGCTGACGACAGTCGCAAGTTATATTCTTCTATATACACCTCTCAAGCGCACGACACCATGGTCAACATTAATTGGAGCGTTTCCAGGAGGCCTTCCAGCCGTACTTGGTTGGACGGCTGCGAGAGGAACCATCACTTTTGAAGCGCTAATCTTATTTGCAATCGTTTTCTTCTGGCAACTTCCGCATTTTCATGCACTTTCATGGGTGTACCGAGAAGATTTTGTGCGCGCAAAACTACCTGTCTTAGCAGCAATCGATCCGACTGGAAAAAGAACTGGTACTCATGCACTTACCTGGACTATTGTTCTAATTCCCATTAGCCTGCTACCTCTTTTAATAAACATGGGAGGATTTATTTATCTGGTCTTTTCGACAATACTCAATGTTATATTTTTGGTACCTGCGGTTCGTTTCGCATTACAACGCACCACTGCCAGAGCCCGGTTACTATTTCACATGTCACTGATTTATTTACCATGTTTATGGATCTTGCTGGTTACGGAACGTGCCTTTAAATAATGATGCTCTCACCGTTAGTGGTCTAAGCCATAACTATGGCGAACGGCGTGCCTTGTCAAACGTTAGTTTCACTGTCGAACAAGGGACACAATTCGCTCTCCTTGGACCCAACGGAAGCGGTAAAACAACCTTGTTCCGGATAATTTCAACCTTATTACCGACTATACCTGAAAAGGTGCACATCTTTGGCAATGACGTGACACTTTCATCTTCAGAGATAAGACGCCTAATTGGTGTAGTGTTTCAGTCACCATCTTTAGACCAGCAACTGACGGTTCGTGAAAATCTTTTGTGTCACGGACATTTGTACAGGCTACGGGGTAAAGACTTAGGGTCTCGTGTTGACCAAGCTCTCGATTTAGTAGACTTAAGAAATCGATCTGACGATCGTGTGCACACACTTTCCGGTGGACTCCAAAGAAGAGTTGAGTTGGCGAAAGCATGGTTACCAAACCCACCGGTCCTTATCCTAGATGAACCAAGCACCGGACTCGATCCAGGAGCGAGAAGAGATTTCTGGAGCCATATCGGTAGGCTTCGTTCAGAAAAAGGAACGAGCATCATACTGACAACTCATTTAATGGATGAAGCGACTATGGCTGACCGCGTCTGTATTCTGAATCACGGAACGATTGTTGCACTAGGTTCCCCAGAAGATTTGGTTGCGGAAATAGGGGGTGAAGTCCTTCTTATTTATGCTAGAAATCTATCTCTTTTAGCAGAAGCAATCCGTAAAGCATTTAATCAAGAAGTTGCCATACTAAATAATTGTCTCCGTATTGAACGACCAGAAGCGCACGCATTTATATCGGATTTAGTTGATAAATTTTCCGAGGAGATCGAGTCTGTTACCTTTGGAAAACCGACCCTTGAGGATGTATTTTTACATCATACTGGGAAACCTTGGATTTAATTGGAACCACCATGCTTCGCGCAACTTTAGCACTTTGGAAGAGGGACATCGTCAGATTCTGTCGACAACGATCACGTATTGTGGGCGCTCTCGGAACGCCTATTGTTTTCTGGGCACTTCTTGGTTCTGGACTAGGAAGTTCATTCCAAGTTGGACCGTCTGCCACTCCAGATGGAGGTTATCTCGAATACTTCTATCCGGGAACACTCGCACTAATTGTACTGTTTACAGCAATTTTCTCGACAATTTCCGTCATTGAAGATCGTCATGAAGGATTTCTTCAAGGCGTCTTGGTAGCACCACTTCCGCGTTCAACAATTGTTCTTGGAAAAATACTTGGGGGAACAACGCTAGCGGTTATGCAAGCAACGCTGTTCCTATTACTTGCCCCCGTCGCAAATACTCAAATCAGCTTACTAACTTTACCGATCATGTGGATAGTCTTAACAGCCTTGGCATTTGCCTTAACTGGTCTTGGATTTGTTTTAGCCTGGACTCTTGATTCGACGCAAGGATTCCACGCTGTTATGAATGTAATTCTGTTTCCGATGTGGTTACTTTCTGGAGCAGTTTTCCCTGAAACAGGAGCATCGGGCTGGGTGCAGGTGGCCATGTTCCTCAACCCGATGACCTATGGGGTCTCAGCGATACGATCAGTGCTTACCATTAACGACCCTTCCATGCTATCTACTGACTTGATTGGCTCACTAACTGTTATTGGACTATTTGGTATTGCAATGTTAGTCGCTAGTACAATAAGTATAAAGTCTAGACATATTTGAAATGATGGATTTATCAAATCTCCCAACTGTTAACGCGATACTAAATTCTGTGGCTGGAATTTTACTGGTCGCTGGTTATATCTTCATTCGCCGACACCATGAGCAAGCTCATCGGTGGTGTATGCTCGCTGCCTTTGGAACATCAACTTTATTTCTGGTTTCTTATCTTGTTTACCATTTCAACGTCGGTTCTGTCGCATTTACTGGAACAGGCGCGATTAGACTAATCTATTTCACAATCCTGATCAGCCACATCATTTTAGCCATCGCGATCGTTCCGATGGCCATTGTCACGCTTATACATGGCCTCCGAGAACGTTTCGACAAGCACAGGACTATTGCTAAATGGACACTGCCTCTATGGCTTTACGTGTCTGTTACTGGAGTAATCGTGTACGTAATGTTGTACCAACTTTAAAATACTAAAATGAGAGAAAGTGTCTAAACACTCACTAATCCTTACTTGTGTCGTTCTAGGTTTCTTGGTCCCAAGCTCTGTGGGCGCACAGTCAGCTTTGGTGACAGGTCGTATAAAAGCGGCTGACAATACACCTATTGAAGGCGCACAAATAACAGGAGTGCGTACTCAAGGGGGAAGGACTGTCACAGAACAGACCGATGCCTCAGGTCGATTTGCTGTTATTGGATTGTATAGAGGGCAGTGGATCTTTACAGTCGAAAAACTCGGTTATGACTTTTCACAGGCGGTCGTAAACCTCGGGCGCACAGGGCGAACCGAAATCGACTTTACTCTCACGATTAATCCCTTTAATCCTCCAGTTCCTCAAAACGGGAGATTAGCGGGAATCCAAGCGACAAAAATTCAACAAGACCTAGCCGAGGCTCATTTACAGTTTGACGAAGGAGACTTTGACGGCGCGATAAAGTCCTACACGGCAATACTTGAGCGTGTGCCGGCCTTAACTGCACTTTATCTGGAAATAGGACACGCCTATGTTGAAAAACAGAACTTCCGCAAAGCACAGGAAGCATATGAATCCGTCCCTTCTCACACCGCAGCAGCTGCAGAGGCGGCAACGGCAATGCAGTCTCTTAAATGACTATCCACCTCAAAAGACTTAACTAAAAACACTGACAGAGCCATCAATCAGATATACTGATTGGAGTCTAAACAGAACTCGGTGTGAATTTACACTTATTAAATGCCCGAGCGTATGAGGAGTAATGCCATGTCCCGTTTTAATAGCGTATTTCGTTATCTTTTTGTTCTTCTTCTCCTTTTCGGTCTCGTAACTCCTGCGTTTTCTCAGGCTGGCCGCGTCAGCGGACGAGTCGTAGATGAAAATGACGAACCAATAGCAGGAGCCAAGATAGTCGCAGAAAAACCAGACGCCAACCCGCCAATCCGTGAAACAACTACCGGAGATGACGGGCGTTTTTCTCTTATCGGCTTCGCGAGTGGTCAGTGGAGAGTCACAGCATCCGCCGAAGGTTATAACGAAGACTTTGGCTCAATTACTGTTACACAGTCATCCGCGCCACCGGCCAACTTTACCTTAGCTAAAATTCGCCACGCTCTCGTCCAAGCTCTTGGAGAAGAGGCCATGGAAGGATTGGATCCAGATCAGATAGAAGGTGACCTTGAAGCTGCCGACGCTTTTTTTAATGCCCAGGACTGGGATAGCGCAATAAGCGGATATGAGAGCCTCTTGACACAACTTCCCCAGTTAACAAATTTGTACTCAAACATAGGACAAGCCCATCGAGCTGCAGGCAACTATGAGGAAGCACTAGCTGCTTTTGAAAGTCGACTCGCTGAAGAACCGAACAATGAAAACGTTAAAGCCGACATTGCCCGCACCAGATTAGCAATGGGTGACCTAGACGCGGCCTCAGAACTTGAGGCAACAGCCTCAGGCCTTGATGCTTCTAAAGAAGATCTATACAACCTTGGCGAACTAGAATTTGCAAAAGGTGCTGTAGACACAGCTGCTGGTTGGTACGAAAAAGCTACCATGGTTGATCCAAATTGGGCTAAGCCTGTCTTTAAACTAGCTCTTGTTGCCTTGAACAAGGGAGATATGGAAACCGCAAAGCAGCACTTCCAAAAGGTCGTGGATTTAGACCCGAACTCCGAAGAAGGTGCTCAAGCGTCGGCTACCCTTGCAGCACTTCCATAAAGTTCTCTTTTAATAAACAAATTCTATAGAGGGGTGAGGCTTAGCCTCACCCTTTTTTTTGTAAAGAAACAACATGAAACAAATAACATTATGGGATATTAGAAAATGAATGCTATTCATTCAGCAACAGTCCTAGGCGCCGGCACAATGGGTGCGCAGATCGCGGCACACCTTGCGAACGCAGGACTTTCAGTCTTGTTGCTAGATCTTGATAAGGAAACGGCAATTTCCGGTCTTCAGCGTGCCCAAAAAACGAAACCAGACCCGTTCTTTACGAATGAAACAGCCAGCTTGATTAGTCTTGGTGGATTTTCCACTGATATGCATAAAGTGTCTCACAGTGACTGGATTATTGAGGCGGTTTCCGAACAATTGGAAATCAAACAAAATTTGTTGGCAGAAATCGAAACACTACGCTCTGCAACAACTATTGTGAGTTCAAATACTTCAGGAATCCCACTCACAAAAATTGCTGAAGGCAGATCCGCAGAGTTTAGAGAACATTGGCTCGGGACCCACTTTTTCAACCCTCCTCGTTATCTTTCATTACTTGAAATTATTCCTACAAAAGACACAAGTACTTCGACGATAACACTAATTAGAGACTTTGCCGATTATGCACTCGGAAAAGGTGTGGTAATTACAAAAGACACACCAGGATTTATTGCAAATCGTATTGGAATTTACAATGCGCTTCGAGTGCTTGAACAACTGGCGACTGGAAAGTTTACCGTTGAAGACATTGATGCCATGACTGGTCCTGTGATCGGGCGACCAAAGAGTGCAACATTCAGAACTATAGATCTCACTGGAATCGATATTCTGTCCGCAGTCGCACAAGATCTTTCAAGACGGATCGATCGCACGAACGAGCGAAATCAATTTGTAGTTCCATCAGTTATAACAAACTTAGTTCAAAAAGGATGGTTAGGAGAAAAAACAACTCAAGGGTTTTATCAAAAACTTAGAACGCCAGAAGGAACCCGGATAGATACCTTGGACCTTGAAACAATGACTTACCGTAAACATCGCACACCAGATATTTCATTACTTAGACAGGTATCAGAAATAGACGACGTTCGTGAGCGTATCCGCACTTTACTTTTTTCAAAAGATGAGATCGGTGATTTTACGAGGGAAACTCTCGGAAAAACTCTTCTTTATACGGCAGAAATTTCTAAAGAAATTGCATCTTCGACAACGGACATCGATCGCGCGATGCAGTGGGGATATGGATGGGAACTTGGACCATTCGAAATATGGGAAACGCTTGGTACAAAAAAAATACTTGAAGCCTGTCAGAGTGACAGCTCGTCCGTTTCTATAAAACCGCTAGCGTTAGAACCAAACACTCCTCTCGACGGCACCAGAATTCTTTCTGCAGCAAAGTCTGCAAATGGAATCGTTAAAACAAACTCCAGTGCGAGTCTGATAGATATCGGCGACGGTGTTTTGGCTCTTGAATTTCATTCAAAAATGAACACGATCGGGGCAGATACGATTAGCATGCTTCAACTGGGAATCAATGAAGCGGAAACAAATTTTAAAGCACTACTCATTGGCAACGAGGCTCCAAATTTCTCAGCAGGTGCAAATCTCCTTTTGGTTCTTTTAGAAGCCCAAGAAGAAAACTGGGACGAAATTGATCTAATGGTACGAACTTTTCAAAAGGCCGTCACTAACTTGAGACAATCGTCTGTTCCCATTGTCATAGCACCGGCTGGACTAACTCTTGGTGGTGGATGTGAAATTTGTCTGCATGGTGACAAAGTTCAGGCTGCCGCGGAAACTTACATGGGTTTAGTTGAAACAGGCGCTGGACTAATACCTGCTGGCGGCGGAACAAAGGAACTGTTGTACAGAACTATGACAGATAAATGTGTTGGTACGACAGATCTACTTCCACCCGTGCAACACGTATTCGAATTAATAGGGTTCGGCACAATTTCGACGAGTGGACCTCATGCTTTACGACTAGGATTTCTTAGCGAAACAGATGATATTACGATGAACAAGGACAGATTACTTTTTGATGCTAAGACTGCTGCACTGGCAATGTCGACAAAAAGATATCAATCCAAAACGCTTAGACAAGAGATACTGGTTGGGGGAGAGGGAATACAAGCTTCGTTAGAACTGGGCATACATCTCGCTTGGAGAGGGCATCGTATCAGCGATCACGATGCTCTAATCGGTCGTAAACTCGCTCACATACTAAGTGGGGGAAATCTTCCGCACGCTCAAAAAATTTCAGAACAACATCTTCTCGATTTAGAAAGGGAAGCATTTCTCAGTCTCTGTGGCGAGGCTAAAACACAAGCACGAATGTCGCATATTTTAAAAACGGGAAAACCTTTACGGAACTAGTTCACAGTTGCAATAAGAATATAAACAAAGGATATCTCTAAAGATCAGGAGCTCCTGGAGAGCATGCCTTATAGCCAAGGACCAGCAGGACAATTAGAATTTATAATTGACACCGCGGAAACGAATCCGTCAAATTCCGATCACAAACCCCGAGGCATTGTAGTGTTCGCACATCCTCATCCGTTGCATGGGGGGAACATGCATAATAAGGTCGTCTATAGAAGTGCAAAGGCGCTTTCGGCAATCGGTTTTACGGTAATCCGCTTTAATTTCAGAGGTGTCGGTTCAAGTAACGGAACCTTTGATAATGGCTTAGGTGAAATGGATGACTATCGTGCCATGCTTGATCTAGCTCAAACAAAATATCAAAATATTCCACTGTTTTCTGCAGGTTATTCCTTCGGTGCATGGATTGCGTTACACACTGGCGCCACGGACCCTCGCGTTTATGGCCTGCTTGGCATCGCTCCTGCAATTGACAAAGACATGTCATTAGTTAAGATAACTTCTAAGCCGATATTCCTCGTACACGGAGAAGAAGATCAGTTGTTTACGATCAAACAAATGTGGAAATTTTATAGTTCACTCTCAGAACCGAAAGACCTTGTCATTATAGATTCAGCAGACCACCTCTTTAATGGAAAAACGCAAGAAGTAAGTGATGCAGTCAGGGATCTATGGGAGGATTTTGAAGTATGAATGCGTCCTTTATCGTTTCCGCAGTCCGGACCCCCACTGGAAAAGCACCTAAGGGCTCCCTTTCAACGACACGTCCAGATGAATTAGCCGCGTCGTCTATTCGCGAGGTGATAAGCCGTACCAACGAAATCGCACCGGATGAAATTGATGATGTTATCTTGGGCTGTGCTATGCCAGAAGCCGAGCAGGGTCTAAATGTCGCTCGCATCGCAAGTTTACGGGCCGGACTATCCGTCGAATCATCAGCAGTCACTGTAAATAGATTCTGTTCATCCGGCCTTCAGGCAATTGCCTTTGCTGCAGAGCGTATCATTTGTGGCTCAGCAACCACCATAATCGCCGGTGGCACAGAATCTATGAGTCTTATTCCCATGGGTGGCAACAAAGTCACACCTAATCCTAGGTTGATCAAAGATTACCCTGACGTATATCTGAACACCGGACTAGTCGCAGAAAATCATGCAGTGCAATCAAATATTTCCCGCGAAGAACAAGATCAATTTGCCTTACAAAGTCATAAGAAGGCTATCGCGGCTATAGATGCAGGTTATTTCGCAGATGAAACTATGCCCATTACTATTCAAGTAGCTTCGACAAACGGACACGCTCAAAATACTCCAGTGGTGGAGGAAAAAATTATAAACGTAGATGAAGGTCCGAGAAGTGATACCTCCTTAGAGGCACTAGCCGCTCTTCGTCCAGTATTTCGATCTGGTGGCACGGTAACGGCTGGAAATTCATCACAAACAAGTGATGGTGCTGCTGCCCTTCTAGTGATGTCAGAGGCTCACGTGCGATCAAGAGATGTGATTCCCATGGCACGATTTGTCGTGTTTACTACGGCCGGAGTAAAACCTGAATTATTTGGACTTGGACCGGTACCTGCGATGAAAAAAGCGTTAAAAATTTCAGGACTGACCATGAACGATATCGATTTGGTAGAGTTCAATGAAGCTTTTGCAGCACAAATTCTGGCGTGCCTTCGGGAAATGCCCATCGACCCCGACAAACTCAATGTCAATGGAGGAGCAATTGCACTGGGTCATCCTCTAGGATGCACGGGCGCGAAATTAACAACGAGCCTACTATATGAACTCAAACGAAGAAATGGACGTTACGGTATGGTAACAATGTGCGTGGGAGGAGGCATGGGTGCCGCAGGAATATTTGAACGTTTGTGACTACCTTGCATTGATATATTTGGGGAACTAATGACAGACATAGATAAATCAGCTGCTACAAAGAAAAGAACTTCCGGAGGAGGAAACTGGCTGTTTGAAACCCTCACGGCTAATTCTTTCTTCACACCGGAAAGAATGACTGAAGAACACCACCTTATAGATTTGACGACAAAAGAATTTGTCGACAACGAAGTGTCACCAAACAATAAACATCTTGAACAAAAGGACTGGGATCTTGCACGACGTTTACTTCGACGCTGCGGTGACCTTGGAATTCTCGGTACAGACGTCTCAGAGACTTATGACGGTGTCCTCATGGACAAAGTGAGTTCAGCTATTATTGCGAGCCGGCTCGGCCAATCCGGTTCATTCAGCACAACATTTGGAGCCCAGACAGGTATCGCCATTCTTCCAATTGCTCTTTTTGGCACTAACGAGCAGAAACAGAAATACCTACCAAAATTAGTAAGTGGAGAATGCGTTGGAGCATACTGCCTAAGTGAATCAGGTTCTGGATCGGACGCATTAGGCGCCAAGACTAAGGCAACACCTCAAAGTGACGGCACCTTTCTATTAACAGGGGAAAAAATGTGGATCTCTAACGGAGGATTCGCAGATCTCTATGTTGTCTTTGCGCAAGTCGATGGAAACAAATTCAGTGCCTTTCTCGTAGAACGTCAATGGGAAGGTGTAAGTACTGGCGAAGAAGAACACAAAATGGGTCTCAAAGGCTCTTCTACAACACCAGTTATCCTCCAAGATGTCAGGGTACCCAAAGAGAACCTCCTAGGAGAAATTGGAAAAGGGCACAAAGTGGCCTTTAATGTTCTAAATTATGGCCGCTTTAAACTCGCCGCCGCTGCTAGTGGATCCGCGCAACTCGCCATCGGAGAATCGGCTCGCTACGCTTCGGAGCGCAAACAGTTCGGCCAGTCGATATCAGAATTTGGTGCCATTAAACACAAGCTAGGTGAAATGTCCATTTATGCCTATGCCCTTGAGTCTCTTGTCTATCGTACAGCTGGACTTTTAGATGAGGCACTACAAGAGAGCAATGATCACGACAAAGGATTACTAGCCGCTCTAGAGGAACATGCTATCGAGTCTTCTATTCTTAAAGTTGCTGGAAGTGAAATTTTAGACTTTGTTCTAGACCAGAACATACAAATTCATGGTGGAAACGGTTACGTTGAAGATTATCCCGCTGAACGACACTACCGGGATTCACGAGTGAACAGGATCTTCGAAGGAACCAACGAGATTAACAGATTGCTCATTCCCGGAATGTTAATCAGGAAAGCACTTAATGGAGACCTTCCTCTAGTCGAAGCGGCAAAGAAAATAGCAAGCGACCTCTCAAATCCAACAACAGTTTCCCATGAACCAGACTCTCTACTGAGTGACGAAGCACAAGCTGTAAGAATGTTCAAAAAAGCAAGTATCGCAGTTCTTGGTTTGGCTATGCGAACCTATGGAAAAAATTTATCCGAGGAACAGGAGGTGCTTTCGTTTACGGCCGACATGCTCATAGACACATTTACCGCGGAAAGTGTTGTTGGACGCGCCCAACAAGCGATCAGTAATCAAACCGCATCAGCTAGCTTTCAAAGTAATGCCGCTAAGGCCTTCGTAAGTGACGCAGCTGAAAGAATTGGCACAAAGGCGCGCTCTGCTCTGGCGGCTATGATTGAAGGAGAAGAGCTAAAAACACATCTCGCCGCTTTGCGAAAATTGCTCAAGGTTAAACCTGTCAATACGGTTATCATAAGACGTAAACTTGCTAATGAGTCTGTCTCTCGATCAGGATATATTTTCTAAGTGAAACTAACTGCAATAACTCAGAACCGTGTGAGAACAATTACTATTCTCTGTTGGATAGTTACCACGATCATTATGAGTGTCCATTGCAGTCCACCTCCTCCTGACAAAGATGGGTACATTGAACAACTGTTGGAGGATCGAGAAAATAAAGACAAATTTTTCTCTGACGGAGCGGATTCACCAGTACCACTGGACCGCCGGTCGTGGATGCTCCCTGTTCGCTACTATGAACCTGACCTCACATATCGAATCCCTGCTTCGTTACGTATTTCAGAAAATCAACCTGTCTTTGAAGTTCCGACCTCAACCGGTCAGTTCCGGACAATGCAACAGGTAGGCACTCTAGAATTCATGCTTAATGGCACCCCTCTGACTTTGTCCGCCTTGATGGAATTGCCTGCTTCAGAAACCACTAGGCTATTTGTCCCGTTTCGAGATCAGACCAGTGGCTCTGAAACTTATCCCGCAGGTAGATACCTCGATCTAGACCGGACCGCAACTGGAATATATGACCTTGATTTTAATCGTGCATATCATCCAACGTGCTACTACGATGAACAGTACGATTGTCCTTTTCCACCCCCAGAAAATAGACTTGATACAGCTATTCGTGCAGGGGAACGATTACCTCCAGAAGACGAACAACGATTTCCGATAAACACAGTCCCGCTGCTTGAGAGAGAAGCTAGTGGAGACTCACCTAAAAATTAACAGGTCATGATTAAAAGTGACAGAATGGGTTTTCTAGGTATTATTTTTGATTTTGATGGTGTCATTGCAGACACTGAACCACTGCACCTTAAAGCCTATCAAGAAGTACTGGCTGGTACAGCAATGAACCTAGACTCTAAATCCTACTTTAAACATTATCTTGGGTACGATGATGTTGGAGTGTTTTCGAATGTTGCCAAAGATCAAGATCATTCGTTAAACGATAGTGAGCTTCGCAAGCTAATTGATGAGAAATCAAAGGTATTTCAAACATTGGTCAAACAGAATAATGTCTTATTTCCTTATGCCGATTCTTGTATTCGAGAATTAGCAGAGACGGTGCCTTTAGGAATTGCATCTGGAGCACTTCACGAAGAAATCGAACTCATTCTAGAAACATATGGCCTTCGACGTTATTTTGGTGCAATCGTAGCCGCGGACGATGTTCATAAATCTAAACCTGCACCCGACACGTATATCAAAACCGTTCAACTTTTAAACCGTAATCATTCATCTCGGAATTCCGGCTCGTATGTCGCAATTGAAGACTCCTTATGGGGTATAGATGCAGCTCACAGTGCAGGACTTAAATGTATTGCAATTACAAACAGCTACCCTGCTTCTGTTTTAGTCTCCGCAGATCTGGTAATAGATAAACTGAGCGAGGTTACAATTCAAGTATTGGAACATATTATTAAGAATATCCCTCGAGTGGATGCCGCTGACTAATCAGACTAAGACCATGATATCCAAAGACTTTCTGAAGAGTTTTACTACTATTTGCAAAAGCCCTGAACCTAATCTCGCTAACGCGGCCTTACTCATTTCTACATTGGAATACTCCAATCTTGATGTCTCTAAATCTCTTGACCAACTCGATCAAATGGGTATAAAAGCGCTGAGACGTCTTAGTGACGGCCCTAGCGACGATCCGCTGACCCAAGTCAATTTGTTAAACGACTACATCTTTAAAGAGGAAGGGTTTAAAGGAAATAAAAAAAACTACGACGACCCAAGAAACCATCTTTTAAACGCTGTTATTGAGCGTCGCACTGGTATTCCTATTACACTGGGAATTGTTTATATCGAAATTGCACAAAGGGCTGGCGTTCGTGTTGAAGGTATAAATTTCCCTGGACATTTTCTATTACGTATTCCATATCGAACAGGCACTGCAGACACTGTCGATACCGACCTTATCGTCGATCCGTTTAACGCTGGCTCACTTTTGTCAGAAACCGATTGCAAACGTCTATTACAACATAATCTCGGAACCCAAACTATATTCGATCGCTCGTCACTTGTACAAGCCACAAAACTTCAAATCATCATTCGCGTACTAATTAATCTAAAACGTTTATACATCAAAACACGTTTTTTTGATCAAGGGCGGGCAATCATTGATCTTTTGCTGGCAATTAATCCGTCGGCAACATCTGAGCTTCGGGACCGAGGCCTTCTCGCGTATCATCTGAACGACTTTTCTGCGGCACTTAGAGATCTCGAAAACTATCTTAGATTTACATCTCAACGTGAAGATCAACTTAAGAACTCGGAGTACGAAGAAATATGGGAACACATCAAGACTCTCCGAAGAAGAGTCGCAAGTCTCAATTAAGATTAAGTTTCCCTATCTCTTCGTAGAGAACGGCAGAAGCGATAACACCTTTATGAAAATTCTCTAGGTCAAGCTTTTCATTAGGTGCGTGTGCGTTCTCATCTGGCAAGCCTACGCCGAACAAAACAGAGGGCAGACCCAAAACTTCCTGAAAGGTCGCGACCACTGGTATTGAACCGCCCTCACGATTAAAAACAGGTTGGCGCCCAAAGCCTCTCTGAAGTGCCCTACCTGCAGCTTGAACGTACGGATTGTCAAATTCAGTCATCCATGGTTTTCCACCATGCATGCGACTTATTGCTAACTCAACAGTTTTCGGGGTTACTTTTTTCAGATAGTTTTCAAATAAATTTGCAACCTTATCTGGATCTTGATCTGGCACCAGTCGCATACTTATCTTAGCCATCGCAACTGCGGGAATAACTGTCTTCGCCCCCTCCGCGGTGAAACCTGACAGCAAACCATTAACTTCAAATGTGGGACGCCCCCAAACACGTTCAAGTGTTGTATATCCTTTTTCGCCAAATAGTTTTGGTGCCCCAAGATCTCGACGATACCGGCCTTCATTAAATGGTAACTTCCCAAATTCCTCTCGCTCCTCCGTTCGAAGAGGTCTGACATCATCATAAAAACCAGGAATTTTTATTCTCCCCGCGCGATCTTTCATCTGATTCAAAATTTGCGCCAAAACAAATGCAGGATTCGCCACAGCACCACCAAACGAACCAGAATGAAGATCCGAGCTTGAACCTTTTATGTCAATTTGAAAATACGTTAGCCCACGTAATCCGTAGCAAATAGAAGGAACCCCGCGATCGAACATCGGGGAGTCTGAAATCACAACAACATCAGCGGCAAGCAAATCTTTATGATCTCGAATAAAACCATCTAAATGAGTGCTGCCAACCTCTTCTTCGCCTTCGAGAATAAATTTAATGTTAACTGGAAGCCGTTTATTCTTTGACAAACATGCCTCCACAGCCTTCATATGCATGAAAACCTGTCCTTTATCGTCGGCGGCTCCTCGGGCATAAATTTCTCCCTCTCTGATTGTCGCCTCAAACGGTGGAGATTCCCACAAATCAAGAGGATCGACAGGTTGAACATCATAATGTCCATAGAACAGAATAGTGGGCGCATACTCCGAATGAGTCCATTCTCCAAAAACTACTGGATTGCCTGGTGTCGTAATGAGACGGACATTCTCTAAGCCTATCGCCTTCAATTCTGTCTCAGTCCATTCGGCGCATGCTTGCATATCGGCTGAATGCTCAGGTAAGGCACTTATGCTGGGTATCGAGAGATACTGCTTAAGTTCGTCTACATAGCGATCACGATTCTCGTTAATAAAATCAACAACGTTATCCATTAAGTTTCCTTTGGAATAAACGAAAAATTATTAAACCCTATTTTAGATTGACTCAGGGATTTCTACGGGTAAATCCACACGGTCGCCCCATTCTTTCCAAGAACCCACATAATTTCTGACTTGCGAATACCCCAAAAGTCTAAGTGCCAAGTAACTATGTGCAGCTCGATAACCACCTTGACAGTAAGAAATAACTTCCTTGTCTGGTGTAACACCGGCTTCTTGATACATCACACTTAATTCAGAGGCCGGTTTAAACGTTCCGTCTTCCTTCAAATTTTCAGTCCATTCGATATTAATAGCACCAGGAATAGCACCACTACGTTTCGCTCTTTTCGCCATTCCTAAATACTCATTTTCACTACGGGTATCAAGTATTACAACTTTCTCATTATCAAGACCTTTATAAACATCTTTCCAAGTAGCAAGCACAGAATTATTTTTGCAAACACTCCAATCACCTTTTGCAGGCACGATAGATTTTTTCGTAGCTGGGAACCCAAAGCTTTCCCAAATTTTGAAACCTCCATCAAGCACTTGCACATTGCGATGACCAAAAACTTCCAAAAACCAAAACGCTCGAGCAGCCCGTATACCCGATTGACTATCGTAGACAACAACATTCTTCTCAGGCGTAACACCTCGAGACACCAATAAGTTTGCTATGATCCACAAAAATGCCTTAAGTGGAGCAGGATCGGTATCGATAATACTGAGACCAAATAAGTCGAGGTGAACGGCTCCATCGAGGTGTCCGGATGAAAACTCCTCGGCTGTACGTAGATCAATCAAAGTAACGAGATCGGAATTATTTCCCGTAGCACTGAGACGTTCAGCAAGATCTTCTGCTGTCACCAATAATTGCGGATTAACGTAATCCTTCATTTGCTTATGTATAAACCAATCTTTATCTAAGATAAGGTAGGAAAATAATTGCTACCTAAAAAATCTATCCGCGCGTTATAACCAGAACAAACAACACAACTAAAGACTTTATTTTCGATCCGCATCTAGATAAGGTGCCATTCTCCTTCTTTTTCCGCTATTAGACCCTCTATTTCTAATTTTTCTAGATGCGCCAAAACAGTCTCTGATGCCGCTTCTACCAAATTACTTGATACATGAGAATAAATACGATCAACCAATAACGGTAGTGTCGCACAACCATTTTTCAGTTCACTTATTATCTGCCCCTCTCGTTTTCTCCGATGATCGAGATAATTTTGAGCAAGTAAAATTGGATTTTCAATTTCAGGTCCATGGGCAGGAAGCACACGCAGTGGATCTAATTTAATAATAGCTTGCAGACTTTCCATATACGCAAGTAAGCTCCCTCCAGATCTCGCTGGAATAACAGTAGTGCTTCCTTTGATCATGAGATCACCACAAAATAATGTTTTACTGGTTTCTTCAAAAAAAGCTGCGTGATCGGGTGCGTGTCCAGGAGTAAAAATCACTCGCAGCAAACAGTCACCCGCACGGATCTCATCTCCATCGCTAATACTTTTCCACTTAACCTCGTATCTCTTGTCGCGTTCGCGCCACGGAATCTTAATACATTCAACATTTGGCCAACATTTAGATATTGCTGTCACCCCACTGACGTGATCATTATGACCATGTGTGATAAGTACGCGTGAAAGAAAACCTCTCCCAAGGCTGCTCTTTAACTCTTTTAAATGAGCTTCCGACCCCGTAGCTGCATCAATCAGTGCAGGTTCAGACCCACTAATTAAGTAGGTATTGTTACCAGAACCCGTGAATGGACCGGGGTTAAAACCCGGAATAAGACTTATCTTCACAACAAGAAGTACACAGTTTAATTTGACGTCTACCTACTTGACCGTCAATTATAACGTGTGCCTGATTCGACTTTGACGAGTGATTCTTTCAATTTAGACGAACAAAATGCTCTCAATCCATATTTTGGGAACGTTGATCAACGTATTTTTGTTTTGACCAATTTACCAGAAGTCGTAAAGGGTGCCCTCTTCGCCCGTTACTCACGGTCAGCAAAGACGGTTCGGCGCCTTTTTCTTGATGAGTTCTATAGTCACGTCAACCAAAACGCTCAACGGAGTTCGGACGCCGGACTCGAAAGGGCAGAGCGCCTTTACGCAAAAGTATTTGGCGATTATGGTGACGATTCTGTTGCCCAGCTAGGTGGAGCCCACATCGCATGTGAAGGAGTTTCAAACGTTCTTACAAAAGTTTTAGAACGTGGCCGACTCATGTCATATCTTGAGCAATCGACAAGATATGTCCCCTACACCGACCGGCCTAACGGACGTTGGAAATACGTGATTCCAGATGAAATAATTGAATCCGGATTACGAAATCTATTTGTCGAACGCCTCGACCGAGCTTTTGAAATTTACGCTAGTTGGATTAAACCGATAGAATCCCACTACCGCACACTTTACCCAAAATCAAAGAGCGATTCTGAGGCGATATATGTTGCTGCGATTCGAGCAAAAGCACTAGATTCATTGCGTGGACTACTCCCGTCTGCTACACAATCAAATGTCGGGATTTTTGGTTCGGGCCAAGCCTTTGAGTCCTTACTTTTAGCCATGAAAGCACATCCGCTCCTAGAAGCTAATGGGGTCGGCATCCAGATGCTCAGTGAATTACGAAAAGTGATTCCAGCATTTTTGACTCGCGTCGATCGTACGGATCGTGGTGTGGCTTGGTCAAAATATCTATCAAATAGACGACAGGAAGCAGATATTCTTGCCCGGGAACTTCTCCAAGATACCACACCAGAAACTAAACCAGAGGTAACCCTTAGTGACTTTGATCCCGACGGAGAAATTAAAGTCGTTGCTGCAGTTCTCTATGCGTCTTCTCATGTGCCTTATGATCAACTTTTGTCTACGGCGCGTAACATGCCGACCGATGACAGAATCCGTGTTTTGAAAGCTTATGTTGGTGAACGGCAGAACCGGAGGCATCGTCCAGGACGAGCCTTCGAACACGCCACTTATTGCTTTGATGTGTTATCCGATTACGGAGCCTTCCGTGATTTACAACGTCATCGAATGCTAACAATCGATTGGCAAACATTGACTACGCTTCATGGCCATGTGCAGCCAGCGGTTATAGAAGAAGTCGGCGCTAAATCTGATTGGAATCGCATAATTGAAGAATCGGCAGACTTGCAGCACCGACTAGTACAAGAATATTCGCCTTCGGTCGCACAGTACGCTGTCTCAATGGCTTACAGAATCCGTTTTTATATGCAGATGAATGCCCGGGAAGCGATGCATGTAATTGAGCTCCGCACCTCTCCCCAAGGACATCCCTCTTACCGCCGAGTCTGCCAACAAATGCATCGATTAATTGCTGACAAGGCGGGTCATAAAGCGATAGCCGAAAGCATGATTTTTGCCGACCATTCCGAAATTGAACTTGAAAGATTAGAAGCTGAACGTTCTGCTGAAAAACGTCAAAAGAAAAACCAAAGAGACCCTTCTTCCTAAATTTAGATCGTGTCGTCTTTGGCCCAAAAACGAGCATATTCACTTAAAAAAGTTAAACTGTTAAACGTTTTCATTCGATCAAAAAATAACACGCCATCAAGATGATCAGTCTCATGTTGAATAACCCGCGCAGGAAAACCTGAAGCTGTCATCGATAATGTCTTTCCTTGACGATCAAGAGCCTGTAACCGAATATCTACAAACCTCGGAACCTTTCCACGAATATCAGGAATACTCAGACAACCTTCCCAATCCTCCTCAACGTCATCGCTTACTGGTTCGATAACTGGGTTAATCATGACGACTTCAGGCATAGTAGCTTCTGGATCGTCAATACCTGCGACAAAAAGCCGTAAACCTTGATGCACTTGAGGAGCAGCTAAACCAATCCCTTCGTATTCACGCATTGTCTCAAACATGTCATCAATCAATTGTTGGACCATTGGAGTTCGAATCTCATTTGGCTCAATAGCACGCGCCGGCTCACGAAGAACTGGGTGCCCCATCTTTGCAATTTTTAAAATAGACATGCCTCATCATTATACGTTAGGGTCAAAGTGAAATATATCAATGCACAAACACAATGCACTCTATCGTTTTTGCCCTCTATGTGGCGGGACACTCAACGAAAAATTAGTTAAACAGGGTGAGCCAGAACGTCCCGTCTGTGCCAAATGTGACTTTATTGTTTACTTGGATCCGAAAGTAGCGGTAGGAACTATTATTCGAAACCAACAGGATGAAATTGCTTTAGTCAAAAGATCCATTGAACCAGGTTACGGAAAATGGGTTTTTCCCGGTGGATATGTAGATCGGGGAGAACAGCACCTGACTGCTGCTCGTCGAGAAGCTAAAGAAGAAGCAAATTTAGAGATTAATATTCTTGAACTCGTTGGCGTATATTCTTACAAGGGTGAAATTCCCATCATTATTGTTTATGCGGCTTCAGTAAGCGGAGGAACTTTGCGTGCAGAAGATGAATCATCTGATGCAGCTTGGTTCAAAACAGGAGAATTGCCTTGGCCAGAATTAGCTTTTAAAAGCACCCATGATGCGCTTAAGGACTATCTTAAAAATAGCTTTAGACCCTTCGAGTAGCCACATTTATTAGAACTACTTAGGAAAACTGAAATCTTCTTGCTCAACATTTTCAATAGCTTCTTCCACTAAACCTTCTATTGGAAGAGACTGTTCAGCTGATTCTATTTCTTTTAATCGAGCCTTAGTGGCTGGATTTCGAGGCGTAAACAATTGGCAACAATCCTGATCGGGAATTATTGAGATTGGATATGTCCCGATTCCAATAGCTTCAGAAGAAATCTCATCTTTATCTAAGCCAATAAGCGGTCTCAAAACAGGTAAACCTGAAACTGAATCTCCTATTACGCCAAGATTTTCGAGTGTCTGGGAAGCAACCTGACCGACTGCCTCACCAGTAACAAGTGCACCACATCTAGATTTTCGTGCAAGGCGAGTAGCGATACGCATCATGAAGCGTCGATACAAAACTACCCGAAGTGGCGACGGAACAGACAATACTATCTGTCTCTGAATGTCAGAAAATGCTACAAAATAAACACGAGAAGACAGCTGATACTTCGTCAGATGCTCAGTAATTTCTCTTACCTTGTCTATCGACGCATGCGACAGGAGGGGATAACTATGAAAATGCACAAAACGCACACGACAACCACGTTTCATTAATCGGTAAGCCGCTACTGGTGAATCAATACCTCCAGAAATAAGACAAAGAACTTTCCCGCTGACTCCTGAAGGCAGTCCGCCTGGACCCTGATGCTGACGAAACATAAAAAAGGCATGCCTGTTTAAAATTTCGACACGGACGGTTAACTCAGGATTCTTTAAATCAACTGACCAATTCCGTTCTTTTTGGATTCTAGCACCGAGTAATCGTTCGATTTCTGGAGATTTTAATGAATACAACTTGTCGGCGCGACGGGCTGTAACTCGAAAACTTTCGACATTTTCTTTAGGAATGCCCTCAAGAACAGATTTTTCCAGTTCCTTAAAATCTCTACTAACGCGGCGGGCCTGTGCAAAATTAGCAATACCAAACACTCCCTGCAGTCGACTTTGCACCTCACTCCAATCAGCACCGACACCTAAAACAATTTCAATGCGCCCCATCAACGCCCGAACTTTTATAATGTCCAAATCACATAACACTATTCTTATATTCGATATGAGACGTTCAATAAACCAAGGACGATTTCGCTTTTTGAGAGCAATCTCTTGATAATGAATAATGACCGAATCCATACTGCACCCTATTTGCAATTCCGAAAAAACCATTTCATGGCCATCCATGCCCTCACACGGAAGAAAACCACGCATATCCCACTATCGGCGCCAAAAACAACATTTACTCCGGCAAGAGACGTAAAACTTTGTAACGTGTCTCTGATAGCATAGATCTTCTATATGCGTGATCTTATAGCCATCATCGTCGCTTCGATTCTTGTTATATCCGCCCTAACCATGGCGACAAGCTTGCACTGGCATCACCGTAGTCACGAACGCCTTCGGAAATCTCTTAAGAAACAAGGTCGTTCTATTCTGGCGGAGGTTCCAACTGAAAATGGATTGCTTTTTTTTTCGCACGACAAAGACTCATTTTACTGGTCTAATCAATGCATTCCAAAACATAAGATTAGTTCTGTTGAATTACTAATAAGTGGGGCCGTGCTGGCAGTAGCTCGAACAAACAGGTCTGATTTTAAAACTGTCACAGAAAACGATAAAGATAACAGCTCTCCAGAAAATGTCGAGCGCGAAAGATGGGATGTGAAAATTGAAGTGGACTCAAATTTTATTCTTGTAGCCTGTGGATCAATCAGACAGCAGGTTTCTCAAGAACTTGCGAGAAATATTTTTGAAACTGTAAAAGCATCGATTAAATTGTCTGACAAAACTAACTACCATTCAGACTCCTGAAAATCGTGACGGAAGTTCACGAGCCGGGCTAAAACAAAAAGTAAATCCGACACCCTGTTGATATATTGAAGAACCACACTAGGCACGTGATCAACTCCAAGAGCTACGATACGACGTTCTGCCCTTCGAGACACAGCCCTCGCAGCATGCAGACTGGCACCCTGAATTCCTCCTCCAGGAAGCAAGAACTTTCGTAATGCCGGTAACTGGCTATCGAAATTATCAATCCATTGTTCTAGTTTTTTAACACTATTGCTATCAAGTTTCGCCTTAGGAACCCGTGAATTTATATCATTACGTGGATCAGCTAGATGGGCTCCGAGTGCAAATAGATCACTTTGCATCCCTGACAAAACCTCTTGAAGATCGGAATCGAGACCTGCAGCCATAGCAATTCCAAGCATCGCATTCAGCTCATCAACATCACCACAAGCCTCTATTCTGCCCTCGATTTTCGAAACCCTAGTTCCGTCTGCGAGACCAGTTTCTCCGTTATCTCCTGTACCAGTGTAGAGTGACACAGATCGGATTCTATACTGTTAAACGATATGGTGAAACATAAGAAAGAATTATCTGGTTTACTCTTACCGGATTCGCCAACAAAAATATATTTTCGGCGCCGTTTGCTCGCGTGGTACCGGCTAAACGGAAGAGACCTTCCCTGGAGAACAACGAACAATCCGTACCATATTTTGGTGTCAGAAATTATGCTTCAACAAACTCAAGTTGACCGAGTTTTACCAAAATACTTTGAGTGGATTAACAAATTTCCAACATTTGAAAAACTGGCGACTGCAAGAAAAAATCAAGTCCTCAAAACGTGGCGTCCTCTTGGCTACAATATAAGGCCGATCCGCCTCCAGAAGATAGCCAAACAAGTCGTCAAAGAGCATCAAGGCACCCTTCCTGCAGATACGCAAACACTTCGATCTTTTAAAGGTTTGGGAGCTTATACGGTTGGAGCTGTACAGTGCTTCGGATTTAATAAACGAACGGCAATAGTAGATACCAACGTTGCTCGTATTTTATGCCGCATCTTTATGGGTGAGGAAACAAAAACAAACAGTAAGATAAATAAACATCTGTGGGAACTTTCTGAAGCATTACTCCCTCAAAAACATGTATTTGATTTTAATCAAGCACTTATGGATCTTGGCGCGCTTATTTGTGTTGCAAGAACACCAAGGTGTCATGAGTGCCCAATGAGAGGCATCTGTAAATCATTTCCCTTCGTCAAAAAAAAATGAGACCAAATCACGGCACGACGAAAGGCGTGGGTGTAACAACGAAACCGACACGTCGACCATCAATTTCAACCATTACCTTCGTGCCCACTTCTGTAAGAAGTCGCGTTAAATAACCAAGTCCGACCACTTGACTTAATTTTGGCGAATAAGTCACGCTCGTTAATTTACCAACGACCTTATCGTCATGCCACAGTGCTGCGCCCAGTGCCGGTAATATTTCAGGTGCCTGATTGGTATTAGTTTCCTTACTCAGCGCCAAACCGACAAGTCGCTTTGCTACTCGTCCTTCTCCACGGTGCATAATACGTACAATAACTTCCTGACCGACATAACAACCTTTTGTGAAACTTATTGCACGTTCGCTAATTCCGGCTTCGATCGGAATGGTTTCAGAATCCATGTCAACGGGAAAAGCAGGAACACCTGACTCTATGCGAACAACTTCAATTGCCTCGTCACTTACTTCTACTGCACCTGTAGACATCAAGGCTTTTCTTAATGTCTCTGCGAAAGCTTGCTCGGTAAGAATAGAAAAACCTAACGGTCCATGTTCGTCAGTGCGAGCAACAATAAGTTCTGTTTTCTCAAATTTCATCAAAAAAGACTTATAAAGATTAAGGTCTGTAACGACCGAAAAACCGTCTGTATTGATTCCAAGTATCTTGAGTCCAGTATCGACAGTCTTTATAGAAGAAGGACCGAAAACTCCACAACTGACCCATTGGTCGGTCCAATCTTCTATTTGCACGTCCTCAGCAAAAATAAGTTCATTCAAGCGATCAACCATCATTCTGTGCACGCTACTGGGAACATCTAGAAGTAAAACGTTTTCAAGATTAAATGCGAAGAGGTCTGCTTCAAGACGGCCTTTTGAGTTTAGATAAAGACTATAACAGCCCTCGTAACTGTTAAGTCCTTTAATATCATTAGTTAAAAGGCCTTGAAGAAACTCTGCGCGGTCATCGCCCTTCACTGCAATGAACGCTCTTTTAGTGCGAGAAATGACTCCTGAACCCGAGTGTAGAGCAGTATACTCTTGAGAATTCATAATGATCTTGCTCCAAATGATATGCTGGAAGGCTGTGCGAGATATATTTAAACCTCTGGTGAAACTGTCGGTTATCGTTGGGCCACTTATTTTCCTTGCACCGGCACCTCTCTACGGTCAGGAACAACCTGCCCCTGGTGAAGCAATTTTCACCATATTTGTAAATTCCGTTCCTATCGGCGTCGAACGTGTAGGCGTCGAACAAACACAAACAGGCTGGAAGATAAATTCCACCGGACAAATTGCCGGTCCTATAAACCTTAACATTGAATCATTTGAAGTTGAATACGACGCATCTTGGAAACCTCGTCAGCTAGTTATCGACGGCACCCGTTCCAACACGGAATACGTTATTCGCTCTGAAATTACAGATGGTTCCGCAAACAGTAACATCCGAGATGGAAACGAGGAAACTACTGAGCTTCTTCAGATCAACCCTAGAGCCATTATACTTCCTGACTTCTTCTTTGGCGCTTACGAAGCCCTGGCTGTTCGGTTAGGTCAAAGCCGTGAGGGAGATATCATTCCCGTTTTTGTGGCTCCCCGAGGTGAAATTACTGCGGTTGTCCAAAGAATTACAACTCAACAAATTCAGACTGCGCAGACTCAAGTATCAGCATTGATTTACCGAACCCTCTTGCGGTATGAAAACCAACAACTTGAAGCAGATATCTGGGTCGATCAACGTCAGCGTTTACTACGCGTGAATCTTCCGCAGGTAAAGATTGATGTCGCGCGACAAGATCTTTCACTTGTATCAACACGTTTAACAAGTCGAAGCCATCCTGGAGATATTCAAATTCGTGTGCCTGCACGCGGCTTTAGTCTTGCTTCCACTGTAACGCTACCTGTTGATTATCAACAGCCAGAAGATGGCTGGCCTGCGATAATTTTAGTTCCGGGAACCGGGCTTGTAGACCGAGACGAAAACATCGATGGTGTCCCTTTGTTCGCTCAGCTTGCAACTGGATTGGCAGAATTAGGACATCTTGTTGTTCGGTATGACAAACGCGGTGTCGGACAGAGTGGAGGGAGACCTGAATCGGCTGGCCTAGAAGAATATTCCGATGACGTTTTAGCTGTCGCGGAACATGTTATGCGACGTAAAGACGTAGACAGGGATCGCATCGTTTTACTGGGACATGGTGAAGGTGGATGGATCGCTCTAAATGCTGCTTATAGAGAGCGAGCAATCGATAATTTAATCCTTTTGGCTACCCCTGGAACTCCAGGGACAGACCTAGTGCTTGAGCAGCAGAAAAATCGTCTCGGATGGCTTGAAGTGCCTAAAGAACAACGAGCAGAACAAACCTTACTGCAAACACAAATCATTGATGCTGTTCTTGGTGAAAGAGATTGGGACGGTATACCAGAACACATGCGTCGACGTGCCGACACAGCCTGGTTTCGTAGCTTCCTAGAATTTGACCCAGAAGATGTTATTCGACGTACTCGCCAACCGATCCTGATCATCCACGGCGAATTAGATGAACAAATACCAGCTCATCATGCTGATCGACTATCAAGTTTTGCCGAAAATCGTCGCCGCCGAGAATCAACCACAGAAACTATTAGGTTCCCGAATATAGATCATGTTCTAGTTTCTTTTAGTGAAACAGGATTGGGTGATTACACTCAATTGTTTGAACGGCAAGTTTCGAAAGAACTTATTGATTCCATCGGTCAATGGATAAAAACCGAGAATCATAGAAAACAGTAAAAAGTTTTTAAATATCGAAATTTCAAAAAGATCATCTATGTGGATCTTAAAATCAAACGACACTTCGATTCCGTGTACTATCCGTCTTACCTTGGGAGCCAAGAGAACATTTGGTCGAGGTCCTCAAGCTGACTTTGTCGTAAATGTTCCATTGATTTCAAGAGTACATTGCCACTTTTCAGTATCAGAAAATGGTTTAGTAGTCGAAGATCTTGCCAGCACAAATGGAACCTTTGTCAATAACAACCGTATTCAAAAGTCTGCGCTTCATGCCGGGGATATTCTAACTCTCGCCAGCTTTGAATTATCAGTAATTGAAGAATAGAATTCATATTCTCGGACGAGATGGCCTAATTTCAATACGGCTTGGAAGACTCCTAGAATGATGCAACAATGTATCCACGACCACCTTAGCAACATCACTTGAGGAAAGTTTCCAATCTTCAGGAGAACTCACTTCCGATTTAGTATTGGAAGTATCAACAGAGCCTGGCGCTATACAGGTTACCCTGATGTTTTCGCTACGAACTTCCTGCATCAATACCTCAGTCAGAGCATTCACAGCAGCTTTTGATGCACAGTACGCTGCACCTTTTGAAAAAGGATGGGAACCAGCCAAGCTGCTGACATTTATGATCCATCCCATTTTGCTGCGACGTATGATGGGTATAGCCGCACGACAACAAAAAAATAATCCATCTACATTTGTCCCTATAATCTCTTTCCAAGCGTCTAAAGATAGATCGGTGATATTTTTAAATTTCCGAACACCAGCATTATTAATAAGAATATCGAGTTGTCCGAACATTTTCTCAGATTGTTCAATAACATTTCGTGCCTGACTTGCATCGCTAATGTCCGCCCTAATAGTCTCAAGGCGTCCATGATCAATTGATTTATCATTGTTACTCAACACCTCATTCCGAGCTTGCTCCAGCGATTCTTGAGACCGACCACAAATGACGACATTAACGCCTAAAGAAATTAATTCATTCGTAATTGACAGCCCAATACCTCGAGAACCTCCGGTTACAACAGCCACACAACCGTGAATTTTTGTATTTTCCATATGGAGTCTCTTGGTAAGACTTTAATAGAATAACCCAGTGTCTGAAATAGCTATAGTTGGCGTGAATACCCTAGGAGGTTCGCTCGCTCACAAAATTGCCACCCGGGGGCGTTTTGATCGTATTTCCCTAATTGACACTGGCGAAGATATAGCGGCCGGAACGGCGCTGGATATTCAACAAACTGCGGCAATAGAACCTTTTCAGACAACAATTACGTCGCACACTGATCTCAGTTATGCGACTCAAGCAGATGTGGTGGTTCTTACACAAGATCTTTTGTCCCAAGAAAATGAGAACTCTGCGATAGCAACTCTTGCAGAGCTAGGCAGAATTAACCGCCAAGCCGTTTTTCTCTGTGCATCTCATACACATAGAAATATCGTTAACCGGGGTGCATTAGAATCTGGAATCGCACGTCAAAGACTCATCGGCACAGCCCCTGCGGCAATCAAACCAGCACTGCAAGCACTAATTGCACTAGAATTAAATACCTCTCCCTCAGAAATTTCTTTAGCGGTACTTGGAACTCCACCTGAACACATTGTAATACCGTGGAATTCAGCCACGGTCGGAGGTTTGGCGTTGAAGTATCAATTCAGCCTCAATAATTTTTCCAGATTTAAATCCCGCACTAAACTCCTGTGGCCACCGGGGCCTTATGCTATAGCCTCAGTCACAACCCGTATATGCGAAGCAGTCATATCAGGCGCTCCATTAAAGAAAGTAACTTGCTTCGTCGAACTCAATGGTGAGTTCGGTGTCAAAGGTTCAACAACTGCAGTCCCCATCGACATTGATCGCACAGGCATTACAAATATCGTTGAGCCGGTACTTACACAACAAGAACGAACTCAACTCGGCACTGCATTATCCATCTCGTAAAGTTCTTATTAATTCGTCAGACGCATAGGTCACAGAACGATCAAAAACAGCACCAAATTCTTTTGCTAGAACAGGAATAAGATCTTTTGTGTGAAGGCTCTGACCAGTCACAACAGAAACAGAAGTAACACCTTTGTCCCGAATACCACAAGGACGAATTAACTTAAAGTAATCGAGATCAGTCTCAACATTTAAAGCAAATCCATGACTTGTAATCCAACGTGACAATCGAACACCAATGGCTGCAACTTTACAATTATCTATCCAGACACCGCTTAACCCAGGAATCCGTACAGAGGTAATGCGCAACGCGTTAAGAGCACGTATTATGACTTCCTCTAAGTCACGGACATATTTGTGAACATCACAACGATCGGGTCTGAGATCAAGAATCGGGTATCCAATCAACTGACCTGGGCCATGGTACGTCACATCCCCCCCGCGCGGAGCCTCTACTACTTTTATACTTCGCTGAACCAACTCATCAGAAGATGCCAAGACGTTTTCACTGTTTAGTCTCGCACTAACACCCATGGTTATTACATGAGAATGCTCAAGGAAAAGAAGCAGATCTGGGACTCGTCCCTTCCGACGCTCGGCTACAAGTCTTCGTTGTATTTCAAGACCTTTTTCATAAGAAACGAGACCTAACTGACAAACTGCTAATTCGGAAGGATTGTCGTGACGCGCATCACTCATCACAGTGTGTCAGCAAAGCTCTTGGTCAAATTGCTCAATGCTCGCCTTTACAGCAGACATGAACTGATCGGCTACTGCCCCATCGATTATTCTGTGATCAAAACCGAGCGTAAGATATGATCGAAGACCAACTTTAATTTCATCATCCGACACAACGGGTCGTTTTTCGACTGTTCCAACAGCTAATATTGCCAGCTGTGGCTGATTAATGATCGGCACTCCTGCAATTGAGCCAAACACCCCAGGATTGGTAATCGTAAATGTGCCGCCGTCCACGTCCTCGGGTTTAAGCGCTTTGTTCCGCGCGCGTCCGGACAGTTCCACAATTGCCTGACTAAGTTCAAGCACTGTGGCACTATCCGCTTTCTTTATGACCGGCACAATAAGACCATCTTCAAGGGCAACAGCAATTCCAAGATTGACTTGATCACAATAAATAATATTGTCTTCTTTCACAGATGCATTAATCACAGGAACTTCTGCCAAAGCACTCACAACTGCTCTAGCAATAAAAGGTAGATAGGTAAGTTTCGTACCAGTTTTTGAATTCTCTTCGTTCCATTTCTTACGCAATTCTTCGATTCGGCCAAAGTCAACATCAAAAATAGTATGAACATGCGCTGAGGTTCGGCGACTACTAATCATATGATCAGCAATTTTTTTGCGCATAACCGTCATTTGTTCAGAACGAACAGCCGGAGAATCACTTTGAACGTGAGCCATTACATCTTCCTTGGTCACACGCCCTCCCGCACCAGTTCCACGGACTGTCGTAAGATCAATCTTATGTTCTCGTGCGATTCTCCGGACTACGGGGGAAACGCCCCCACCACGGTTAGGAGACTGTCTGTTATTTTCAGCGTCGTTTACCGGCACAGGATTTGTCGTTTCAGTATTTAAATCGTTCCCTTTCTCAACCGGCGAAGAATCTTTCTTGCTGCCATCATCAATAACGGCAACAACGCTATCAACCGGAACAGTCTCCCCTCTAGAAACTTTAATGGTCACAACAATTCCAGCCACAGGAGAAGGGATCTCAGCGTCGACCTTATCAGTTGAAACTTCAAACAGCGGTTCGTCACGCTCAACACTATCTCCAACTGTTTTATTCCAACGAACAATGGTCCCTTCAGTAATTGATTCACCAAGTTGCGGCATTAGCACATCAGTTGACATTATTGAATATTCCTTATCTAAAATCTCTGATAGTGTTTCACAACTCTTACGGAGGGAATTTTATCGCGAAGCAATAATCTCAGGTGGAGTGCTTTTAAATTCATGCGTAACAATTTTCTGCCAACATACATAAGGGGCCTCGAGTCTTTTACACCTAGACCTGAAAGCCCCTTACGTTTAAAGCAAAGTTTATTAACTCGGCAAAACTGAATCTTTAAGCTGTTTTGCAATCCTAGCCTTAACAACAGTCTTTGCCGGAATCTGAATAGATTCTCCGGTCGCAGGGTTACGACCAATGCGAGCCTGTCGATTCTGAACAACCAACTTAACCATTCCAGGTAAAACAAATTCGCCAGACCGCTTTAGTTCTTTTTCTGATAGCTGTTGCAATTCGTCAAAGAACTCACGAGCCTGGGTGCGCTTCATATCAAAACGTTCCGCAAAGTGTGAAAAGAGCTCCGTCTTTCCCATTCGTCGACCTTCGGCCATTGGCATTCCCCCTGCCTTCTTACGCGCTGATGGTAACCGCCAATACGAACACCCGCGTAAGTGGTCGAGACGGTAAATAAAACCAATAAAAACGCGCCGTAGGTTACCTCGGCCCGTTATTTATGTCAAGAATAACGAACTAATCATCTCACGACCACTAGATACTTAGAAGCGAGACCCCAAGATGTTAGAATCAGTCGATGTCAGAAATCAAACTCGAAACCTTTAAAAACCCAAAACCGGAGCGCGACTACGAAATTACCATTAATTGTCCAGAATTTACATCCGTTTGTCCAAAGACAGGTTTGCCAGATTTTGGTGAAATTTTCATCACTTATACTCCAGACAAGAAATGCCTTGAGCTAAAGGGGCTAAAGTTATATTTAATCACTTTCAGGAATCGCGGTGTTTTTTATGAACGTGCGACTAACGAAATTCTTGATACTTTAGTTGCCTCTTGCCTACCTCGTAGTATGACGGTCACAGGTGCTTTCTCTGTTCGAGGCGGAATAACTACGGAAGTCACTGTTAGTTACAACAAAGATTAAGTTCATCTTTTAATGGTCCACAAAATACCAATCGACGGAATTCTCGACTTACACGTATTCTCACCACGAGATGTAGAATCTGTTGTTAAGGAATACGTCACGGTCGCTGCTGAACAAGGCTTTGCAGAAATTCGCCTGATTCACGGTCGTGGAATTGGAATTCAAAGACGTATAGTGCATTCTGTGCTGAAGAAACATCCGTCAGTTAATAGTTTCTGGGATGCTGAAGATTCTCATCTCGGCGCAACTATCGCGAAACTGTTACACGGACCTATGAAAAGAGAAGTAACAAATTAATAATATGGACTTATCATTTTTGTTTAGCATTGATTCCATGGTGGCACTCGTCACCCTAACTGCACTGGAAATCGTCCTTGGTATAGACAATATAATTTTCATTGCCATTCTCACTGGCCGTTTACCAGTCGAACATCAACACAGGACGCGCGTTATTGGGCTTGCACTTGCGTTAGCTATGCGACTTGTACTGCTCTTTAGTATTTTTTGGATCATGCAGCTGACAACTCCCTTATTTTCAATACCGTTAATGACAGAAATCGGCGGAGACGGAAATCCATTGTCCCGAAACTCTCTTCCAATAAGCGGACGAGATATTATTCTCATATTCGGTGGACTATTCCTTATAGCAAAAGCCACCTATGAAATTCATCATTTGATGTCCAGCGAACAAGCGGGAAATGACCATCAAAAAGTCGCACCCTCAGTTTTATTAATTCTCACTCAAATCGCACTTTTGGATGCGGTGTTTAGTCTTGATTCAGTCATTACGGCCGTAGGTATGGTGGATGAAATTGAAATTATGATAATAGCGGTCTTAATTGCCATCTTAGTTATGATTTTGTTCGTCGGTGCCATTAGTAATTTTGTAACAAAGTACCCTTCAATAAAGACTCTGGCACTCGCATTCTTAGTAATGATCGGTGTACTTCTTGTTGCTGATGGACTAGGGCAACATCTACCTCGTGGGTATATCTATTTCGCAATGATTTTCAGTCTTCTTGTTGAACTAATAAATCTCCGTGCCGGCTCCAGACGCCGCCTAGATAGTCGTTAACGCCTATTTCATGGATCAAATTGTCGTGATCACAAAAAGTAAGGGTAGAGACTTAATGAAAATCACAGAATTTTAAACCATTAAAATATTTGATTCCCACATCTTGAACAGCAATACAAACGACGTTCGGTTCCGTTAATTAGACTGGCTAATGACCCATCTTGGAGATTGGGGATTCAACTTAGAATTTGGTGTGTTTTCAGGCGACACTATAAATCACATGGCAAAGTTGCGACCCGATTTACGTTTCATAGGTTTTGATAGTTTCGAAGGGCTTCCTGAAGATTGGGATACCGGCAACAAATTTATCTCAGGCAAAAGATTCGACCGTAACGGCCTTTCACCCGCAGTCGAACAGAATGTGAAACTTATCAAAGGATGGTTTAATGATAACGTTCCAGATTGGGCAGACAATCAAGTTAACAGCGAAAACTGCTCACAAATATCATTTCTCAATCTTGATGCTGATATCTACTCTTCAACAAAGACTATTCCAGACTCTTTGAATCATTTAATTGAACCGGGAACCATTATTCGCCTCGATGAATTATGCTGCTGGAGATCTGAATTCAATGAAGCGAATCCAAAAAATGTAAACCGCGTGTTCTATACAACATGGAAAGACCATGAGTGGAAAGCCCTGAATGAATGGCTCGAAAAGTACGCTCGGGTCGTGATTCCTGTCTGTAGAAATTGGTTCCAGTCAGCAACCGTTTTGGTAACACAATGACCGTGTTCCTTATTAAACAAGATCTAGCATAAACTTTTCTTTTGAAATGGTATTACTCGCGATTCTATTCCTCAATTTAACCTACTTAAACAACACCGCAGACCCTCACTGCGACCTTTTGACGCAACGTACAATTCTCAGTGCCATCAAAACTCCGATTAAAATTGCGCCATTTGTACACCAAAAAATTCAGATTGGTCGCAAGGGCTCGCAACCATCGATACTAGATGAGATCGCAAAACCGGCAAAACAACAGAGTTCGTGGATATGGTGGATTAGCTTCATTGGCCATCCATTTACACAGTGGATGTTAATTACAATACTTGCCGTAACTGCAATCTGGCGGCACCAAATAAGGCGTCGCGAAACTAGAAGGCGGTGGAAACAAGAAGAAGAAATGGAAAACTCTGCTCTTGAGCAGACCCGTCGGCAATACACAATTCACTAAAAAACCGTTACTCCGACTGAAACACTCTAAGCAACCGTGTAAGAGGATCATATAAACGATCAACCACACGTTCTTTCAATGGAATGATCGCATTATCCGTGATTGTTATTTCCTCTGGGCATACCTTCGTACAGCACTTTGTAATGTTGCAATATCCAACACCATGATCATAAGCAAGGTCGTTAGCACGATCCTCAATATCAAGTGGATTCATTTCAAATTGTGCGGTATGAATAAAAAATCGTGGTCCGATAAATTCATGATGCAAACGGTGATCACGTAAAACGTGGCATACGTCTTGACAGAGGAAACACTCGATACATTTTCGAAATTCTTGAACCCGCTCTGCATCTTCCTGAGCCAATCGCCAAGTACCATCTTCAGCATCAGGTGGACGTGGCTTAAATGGCTTGATTTGTTTCTTGACTTCGTAGTTCCACGAAACATCTGTCACAAGATCACGTATCGGAGGAAAGGCCTGCATGGGCTCGACCGTTACCGGCTTATCTAAATTCAAACTATTCAGACGCGTCATACACATTAGCTTTGGCTTGCCATTTATTTCCGCTGAACAAGAACCGCATTTGCCAGCCTTGCAATTCCATCGAACAGCCAAGTCATTTGCTGATTCAGCCTGAATCTGGTGAACGGCATCGAGAACAACCATGCCCTCAGTCACCTCGGTAGAATAATCCTGATAGGCACCTCCATCAGCATTCCCGCGCCAGATTTTAAATATTGCTTCAGCCATTCGTGTCTCCTAAAAACCAATAAACTATTTTTGATTTTCTTCAATAATCTGTTGCAAATCATCTCGAGGCCCAGAAATCTCTTCCCGACGAATTTCCATCGTGCCATCAGCAGATTGCTTAGCGACAAGGCTTGTCTTTCCCCACTCCTCATCCTTTGAAAGAAAATCTTCGCGGAAGTGAGCACCACGACTTTCTTTCCTCTCGGCAGCAGCACGAGCAACTGCCTCAGCAACAGGCATTAAGTTTCTTAAATCAAGTGCCGTGTGCCATCCGGCGTTGTACTCCCTATTGCCTTGCGCCTCAACATTCTTGACACGTTCGCCGAGTTGCTGGAGTTTATCAATCGCCTGATGCAACTCTTCATCGTTCCGCACGATACCAACCTGACTCTGCATCATATCTTGGAGTTCGTACTGGAGCTGGTAAGGAGGCTCCCCCGTGCCTTGCCGCTCAAGGGGGGCCAACGCTATCCGCGAGACCATCTCAATCTGATCATTATCAACCGAACCTGCTCCATGGTCTTTAGAAAATTCTGCCGCGTACTGACCAGCTCGCTTGCCAAAAACTACCAAGTCCGACAACGAATTACCACCGAGACGATTAGCCCCATGGAGACCACCGGCAACCTCCCCCGCAGCGAAAAGACCTGGAACGGCTGACATCTGCGTATCTGCATCGACACGAACACCACCCATGACGTAGTGAGTCGTCGGTCCAACTTCCATCGGCTCAGCAGTAATATCAATTCCGGCAAGTTGTTTAAATTGATGATACATACTCGGTAATTTCTTCTTAATATGCTCAGAAGCATTTGGAAGTTTTTCCTTGATCCAAGAAATATCAAGAAAAACTCCACCATGAGGACTTCCCCGACCTTCCTTAATCTCACGGACGATACAACGCGCCACGTGATCCCGCGTCAACAACTCTGGAGGTCTTCTGGCATTCTTGTCACCTTGGGTATAAATCCATCCTTCTTCGGGATTATCGGCAGTCTGATGTTTGTAGAGATCTGGAATGTCATCAAACATAAATCGACGACCTTCACTGTTACGCAACACACCACCCTCACCTCGGACTCCCTCAGTAACTAAAATCCCTTTTACGGAGGGAGGCCACACCATACCTGTAGGATGAAATTGAACAAATTCCATATCGATTAATTCGGCGCCTGCCCGATATGCCAAGGCATGGCCATCACCTGTATATTCCCAACTGTTACTAGTGACCTTAAAAGCTCTTCCTATCCCTCCAGAAGCGAGCACGACAGCTTTAGCCTTGAACACACGAAAGCGGCCACGTTCTCGATCGTAACCAAAAGCCCCAACAACCCGGTCTCCATCCTTTAAGAGTTCAATGACAGTGCACTCCATATGCACATCTATTCCTTGGTGAACTCCATAATCTTGAAGGGTCCGAATCATCTCAAGACCAGTGCGATCACCGACATGCGCCAAGCGAGGATATTTATGACCACCAAAATTACGTTGAAGAATGCGGCCATCTTTTGTGCGATCAAAAACGGCACCCCATGATTCAAGTTCACGAACTCGATCAGGGGCCTCTTTGGCATGGAGTTCTGCCATTCGCCAATTATTTAAATACTGACCTCCTCGCATAGTGTCCGCAAAATGTGTCTGCCATCCATCACGATCATCAACATTGCCAAGTGAAGCGGCCATACCACCCTCAGCCATAACCGTATGAGCCTTACCAAGTAAGGATTTGCAAACCAAACCAACTGACACTCCCGCCGCCGATGCCTCAATTGCCGCACGCAACCCCGCTCCGCCAGCACCTATAACCAACACATCATGTTCAAATGTCTGATACTCCATGAGCTCCTACAAAATTCGAAAGTCTGTCCACACACCCATCGAACACATGCGGACATATATATCAGAAAAACCAACACACACGAGACTCAACCACGCGCACAACATATGTCTTTTGTTAAAACAAGTAACGCAGTTGTACATCGATGTCTGTGCAGGGGAATCAGAAATACAATCTTTTCTTCCACCGACGATATGCCGAAGCGAATGACAACCCAAGGTATAACTGCTCAGTAAAATGACATTTAGAGTCAGTATGATTGAGCCAACACCAATGCCAAATGAAGTTACTCCAGTTAGTGGATCTTCAAACCATAAGGCCTTCCAAGCATCAATCGAAAGAAACACTAGCAAGGCAAACGCAAAAGGAAGCAGGTACCGATGCATGTTCTGTATTAGAAGAGGAAAAGAATTCTCGCCGAGATAAATGTTACGGGGTTCACCTACAGAACAGGATATTGGGTCTGACCAAAATGCCTTATAGTAGGCACCTCGGTAATAGTAGCAGGTCATTCTAAAACCCACTGGCGCCCATAAAATTAGGATTGCCGGTGAAAATGGAAGCCAACTAGGCCACCACCCGGGGCGTGGACCAAAAAGACTGTGGCTTGATTCACCAAAAATTTCAGGCGAATAGAAAGGTGACAGATAGGGCCCTGAATAATAGTGCTCGCCTTGCAACGCTGCCCAAGTCGAGTAAACAACAAATGTTGAAAGTCCTATAAAGACCACTAGTGGCTCCAACCACCAATTATCTTGCCGTGATGTTTCTCCAAAACGACGCACCGGTAAAAAGTTTTGAACCTGATCCATATATCTTGCTCCGTCCCAACTTAATAGCGTATCACTACATGAGTTTCGAGGTCACGAAACACTCATTTACCTTTGTTGTTTCTTGTTAACTTTAGATTTTTTCCTGTTTTGTTTTTTCTTCCCACGTGCAGCCGTCTGGGAACTCAATTCTTTTAACTGGGCTTCACCCCCTACTACAAGCAAGGGTTGCCCTGGCGCACTCAATAAATTAAAAAACTCGCCAGCATTAGTCCGAGCATAAATTTCTCGCCCATCAGTCAAGAGGGTCACATAAGCTCCCTCACCTAACGCCTCATATAACCGTACACCAAACTCATTACGTAGGGCATCAAGAACCATTCTAATCTTCTGGACGGAAAATCCGCTTCGGCGAAGATCGGCAAGTGCCAATAGTTCATAAAGGTCTATGGGTGAGTACCGACGCTCTGTAAATCCTCCAGAAGCAGTCTTATGAGACGCTACCGTAGCTGAGAGCAACTTTTTTGCATCCCACCACTGCAACTGTCTCGCCGTTAGACCGGTGAACGCAGCAACTTCACGTGCGCTGTAACTCCGTTTAAGCTTCAATCCGTCAGTACTCCCCAAACCGAGAAGGATTCGTCAGTGTCGCTACGTCATTGCTTGTGTCACCAGCGGCAAGATCAGCAACAATTGAAGCAGTCAGAGGGGCCAACAAAACACCGTTTCTATAATGACCTGATGCATATATGAGTCCGGGAAGACGCTTAGATAAACCAATTACTGGCAGACCGTCCGGGGTGGTGGGCCGAAGACCTACTCTTACCTCTTTCAGCCATGCCTCACCAGCCCCTGGCACAATACTCTTCGCAACTTCAACGAGTTTCTGCAAACCAGCAACGGTGGCTCTTTCATCAAAACCAACATCCTCAGAAGTGGCACCAACTAAAACAGAACCATCATTCCAAGGCACAAGGTAACAATCTTCCGACCAAATAGTTCGATTCAGTGCAGTCGTTGGCCAATCTAATCGAAGTAATTGTCCACGAATGGGTCGAACAGGTAATGCATCGACTCCCTCAAGTTCAATCTGCCCTGACCAACTTCCGGCAGCCAGGATTAACCGGTCACACACAACCGTTTCTGTCCCCACTCGAATTCCTATTCCGTTTCTGTGATGGATGATTTTTGTCGCCGCCGTAGAAGTGGAAAACTTTACTCCATGAGCCACAGCGGCTCGTCGAAGAGCATTCGTTAATTCGTTTGCACCTACATATCCATGCGAAGCGACCAATAATCCACCTTTGACGTCATTGGTAAGCTGTGGCTCAACCAAACGAAGCGTCTCGGAATCAAAAAATTCCATTGCGATACCAAGTTCAGCAAAGGACTGCGCCATATCTTTCAAGCGCCCGGCATATGCTTCATTAGTCGCTATCTCAAGTGTTCCATTGCGGACATATTGAATGGTAGACCCTGAGTCTTCAACAACTCTGGCAACGAATTCGTCGTATAAAGATAAACTTCGAACGCAAAGATCAACAAGTGGACCACCCCTATGAGCCTCCAGATAAGGCGCTAACACTCCGGCGGAAGCTCTAGTTGCACCCTGTCCAATTTCTCTGCGCTCAATAACATGGACACGTGCTCCTCGCCGCGCTAATTCATGAGCGATGGCACAACCGACAACGCCAGCACCAACAACTACTATTTGTAATATCTGGGTCAAATTCTGATTCTCAATAATTTAGGCAAGCGTGCCATTTTACATCAACTAGTTTAAAGGTCACGGTGATCAAAGCTTTTTAATAAAAACACCCATTCCTAATTTAAAATGTCCCAATTTCATATTAAATCTAATTGATTTTTTTAGACAAAGCACAGATTTACAAAGCACTCAAAACAAAAAATTAATTCCAGCGTGGTATAGTTCGGCCGTGCGGCAAAATCAAATTATCGAAGCGGTGCTCGCACGTGAAGAGGTTATGCGTTACCTTCAAGGCGGAGAAGGTGAAACCTCCAACGAAGCCGCAGAACGAGTCCACGGTTACTTAGACGAATTGCGAACTACGCAGCGGTACCATATGTACCGCGCTCTTCAGCATCCGTTATACCCGATCCTTCGAAAAATAAAACGGCAACAAGAAAACATCGAAATCGTTCAAAATGCCGTTCGTAAGAGTCGCGTTATATATGCTTCGAATCACAAAAGCCATACAGATTATCTAACCCAACCTCTTGTTCTAGACGACAACAAAATACGTCCTCCTGTTATTGCAGCTGGCATTAATTTATTTGGTGGCGCACTTGGTCTAATCCACAAACATGTCACCGGTGCGATTCCTATCCGGCGCGATTTGCGTGATCCAGCTTATTTAGCGACGATGAAAGCCTATGTTGCGGAAGTTCTTAAACGACATGATCTTTTTCTGTATCTCGAAGGTGGACGAAGCTACAGCGGCGAGCTTAAACCCTTAAAGACAGGTTTATTACACGCGGCGGCCCAAGCCCGTCGTGAAGATGTCGTAGTTATTCCAGTTGCCATCGCTTACGATCTAGTCCTCGAAGATTTTGTTCTAGCCCGTCAGCGCGTAAAACGATACCAACGACCGTTCGCTCGAGAAGTAGCAGAAATGATACGGTACGCGGTTGGTTACCAGAGTCGCGCGATCGTTAACTTCGGCACACCTATTCCACTCAATGCATACGATCCTGATGGAAGACGCTCTATGGTTGACCTTAAACGGAGAATTAAGACTGCCATCGGCACGCTTTACAAAGTAGTTCCTACAGCACTTGTCGCTGCCGCCATGAGACCTTCAATTGAAAAATCAGAACTTGAAGATCGAATTGATCGTTTAATTGAAGTTCTTAAAAGCTCAGAAGCAAATTTAGATGCACAAACTGGTCGTGAAGCATTAGCATCTGCAACAGAATTGATGCAGACACGGGGCATTATTGTCGTTGAAAAACAAAAATATCGAGTGCGGGAACGAACTGTACTTCGATACTATGCGCGGACTATTGAACACCTACTAAAAGATCGCGGGAAATCTTATCTAACGCACTAAAATGAAATTCAATGAATGAGAGTCTAGTCAACCCATTCTGCCACGAATACATTTGTGTCACCCTCATTCAATGCCTGACGATTTGAGGCAAAGACGAGATAGCGACCATCTGGAGAAAACATTGGAAAGCTATCAAACGTTTCATTAAAAGTAATTTGCTCTAAACCACTTCCGTCAGTATTGATTATAAATAGATCAAAATTTCTTCCTTCAGGATTGTGCCAATTAGACGAAAATATGATGCGCTCCCCATCAGGATGCCAAAAAGGAGCGAAACTTGCTCCAGCCAAATCTGTAACTGCGTGCAAATCACTACCGTCCGAGTTCATAACGAAAACTTCCAGTTCAGTCGGTCTCCACAAACCTTGGTCAAGCAGTCTCTTGTAGTCGTCATACTCTGGACCATCCGGAATTTCTCGACCTCGAAAAACGATTTTCGAGCCATCTGGAGAAAAGAATGGGCCTCCATCAGGCCCCTGTCGAGTGGTTAGACGCCGAACATTAGAACCATCAGGGTTCATCGAATAAATTTCCATATCACCATCACGAACACTTGTAAAAGTAACCGTTCCATCAGGACCGATCGTCGCCTCCGCGTCATAACCAGGCGTACTCGTCAATCTGGTCGGTTCAGAACCATCAGCGAAGACACGAAAAATATCGTAATCACTATAAACAGCCCAGACATAACCAAATTCAAAACTTGGGGGTGGAGGACAATCGACTGACCCTAAATGGGTAGATGCGTAAACTATGGAATTCTGATTCGGAGAAAAATAACCACAGGTCGTACGCCCGTCACCATTAGACACCATCTGCACATTTGACCCATCTAAGTCCATTGTAAATATTTGATCACATGGAACGCCCTCTCTTGTAGATTGAAAAACAAGCTGCTTTCCATCAGAAGAAAAATACGCTTCCGCATTTTCTCCACCAAATGTAAGTTGCTGTATATTACGAAGGTGCACTTCACCTTTAATTTCAGTCGCTGCATGCTCCATGGATGAACTAGTCCCTTGGTCTTCTACCTTCCCTTGGCCCTGATTACCACAGGCGACAAGAAATCCAGTCGCAAGTATTGTTACAAACAGCAACCGATATTTAATTACTCGAACCATCTCATGTTCCCTTCAGTTTAGATTTAGATAAGAAATTGTTTTCTAACGACGACCAAGTATTTCTAAAAGCCCCAGCGACAACCATGGTATATAAGTAATAAGAATCACACCAACCAGCAAAATCAAAAGAAACGGCAACGCCGCCTTGTAGACGTGAAAAAGCGGCCGGTCAAAACGGTATGAAGCGAAAAACAAATTAAGACCGACTGGCGGAGTCATATATCCCAATTCAAGATTTGCAACAAAGATAATACCCAAATGTACGGGATCAATTCCATATGCAGCTCCGATTGCCGTGATTAACGGAACAACCACGACAATTGCAGAAAAAATATCCATCACACAACCAACAATCAACAAGAACACATTTAACGCGAGAAGAAATACAAGAGGTGAAGAAATTTTTGATTGGGTCCATTCAAGCAGTCGAAAAGGAATATCGGCATCCAGGGTGTACTGAGTGAATCCTTGAGCAACCGCAACAATAATAAGTACTCCACCCACCAAAATTCCACATTCGCTAAATGATTTTTTCAGCCCTGACAGTAGAGAAAAATCTCTATGTATAAAAACAGTGACTACCGTTGCATAAAGAGCCGCAAGTGCTGCTGTTTCAACCAAGGTTGCAACACCGCTAAAGTAAGAAAATAAAATTACAAACGGCAACATTAATTCCCACTTGGCAATCCAAATTGACGGAATTAATTCTCGCCATTTAAATGGATGGCGTCCTGCATTAGTGATAAGCGCCTCACGTGTGGACCAACCTGCCATCAGGACCACCAAAAGCACCCCAGGAATTAGTCCAGCGATAAAGAGATTCTCTGGAGCAATCTCAGCAACGATGGCATACAAAATCAAAGGCAAAGCTGGCGGCAGTAACAAACCAAGCGAACCAGATGCTGTTAAAAGTCCTACAGAGAATTGATCACGATATCCTTGCTTTAACAGCGCAGGAAGCAATAGCCCTCCGAGCGCAAGAATAGTTACCCCAGAAGCACCTGAAAACACTGTAAAAAAAGCACATACGACTACACAAACCACCGCAGTTCCACCTGGAATCCACCCAACCATACCTTCAAAAAAACGCAGTAACCGTTCTGTCGATTTTCCCTCAGCGAGCACAAATCCCGTTAAAGTAAATAACGGTATCGCCGGCAGTGATGGATCTATAGCTCTCTCATACGCATAAAGCGCAACTTGTGCAGGAGGAAAGAAGATCGTCATGTAAAGAAAAACCGCAACCCCTGCAAGTACAGTGAAAATAGGTGCACCTGTGATGCCTGCAATCACTGCCAAAAATATCCAAGGCCATTCACTAGTGCCGTCAAGAAATTCGTAGGAGTTGCTTAGCCACAGTCCAATGAGAAGACCAAAACCAGCGATTAGACGTGCGGCACTACCACCCGCGCGCCAAACTAGTCGCACGGCAATTACAAAAAACGAAAACGGAATAATTACTTGAGCGAACCAAGTCGGTATGCCTAAGGCAATCTCAGACCCCAAGCCACGTTCAGCACCGATTAATGCTATGGCTCCGACTGCCAGGATCACACAGACCATAGCTCCAAAGAAGGCAGAAAATCCTACTGCCAAACTACTTAAAAGACCACTCGGCATAAAACTAGCCGTCGCGAGGGCCACCAATTTTCCGTCTCGCGCCGCCGCCATAGCACCAACAAAACCAACCCAGAGGGTGAGATGCTGAACAAACGGAATTGCCCCAGGTATCCCACCAGTTAGAAAAGGACGTGCTGCAATCTCCGCGAGGGGAAGAATTACCAATAAAGCTAGTAAAACAGTTGCAAAGTAATCTTCTGCAACGTGAAAAATATCACCAATGCGCCTAAAGAGGTTAGAAGGCTTTAGGAAGATAACTTGATTCATTCTGACAGCTAAGCCTATGGTTTTGTTGTATTTACTTAACGATTACGAAACTCATTCCTAACACGAACCGCTTCGTCATAAACCGCTGATGGAACTATCGCACCACGCATGGATACATTCATCTGATCCGCCGCCTGACGGAAAGAATCCAACGTGCGCTGATCAAGTTCAATTACGTTAAGACCACGCTTTTTCATCTCCGCAATTGCGTCATTGTCTTGTCTAGGAACGTCATCAAACAAACTATCTTCAACCTGCTTACCAGCATGCAGTATTGTCTCTTGGTCTTCACGGCTTAAACGTTCCCAGCTTGAAGAATTCATCACAGTTGCTGCAATAACGGGCCCTAAGGGCAAATCAAGCATATGAGGAGCCGCTCGATAATATTGCAACAAAAGCGCGGCATAGGGCGGAAATGGATATGCTGTTATTAAACCCGTGTTTAATCCAATGGGTACATCACTTAGATCAAGAGGGATCGGATCAAAACCATGCCCTTTCCACCATGCAACCATCTCATCATCTCCAGCTGAAGTAAAAAGTTTGGCACCCTTAATATCATCTAGGGTGGTCAGCGAATCGGCGGAGAACAGGTGCGCCCAACCAGCATGCCCCCAGTTGATAAGAATAAGATCGTGTTCGGCTAAAGCGCTTTCAAGTGTCGGTCTCAAAGCTTCAAGAACATAATGAATTTCTTGATCAGATTCGAGAAAGAAAGGCATTCCAAAGACCTTAAAAGCATCAGAAAGACCAGCAAGAGCAGGCTGAGTTAAAGCTGCGGCCTGAGTAGTACCAAGAGCCAAACGACGAATGATTGCGCTCTCATCACCTTGAGATTGTGCAGCAATACGAAATCTAACCCGCCGATTCGTTTGTTTTTGCACATCATCAGCCATGCCCTTTAAAGCCCTATCCCAGATAGAATTAGGAGGAGCAAATGTCCCCAATGTAAGTGGTCTTTGTGCGAACAGCACGACTGGAACCAGTAACAACAAAACAAATATTGCGGGAATTCCTAGCTTTTTCATTGATTGTCCTTTTACCTAGTCGAGCGGCTCCTCAAATAATTCATCAATATGCTCTAAAAGAAATGCCGCTCGGCGTTGTGAAACAATGTTAAGCAAACGAATACTTTTATCTTCATCAGAATCAATTGCTAACGCTCTTTCTAACAACGACCTGAACTCTTGCTTGTTTTGCTCAGCAAGAGAAACCCCTACGGCCAAACTAACAAATGGAGACGCATCAAGGCCTTCAGAAAGTTCAACAGCTCGTTCAAAATGTTCACGAGCTCTTTCTGCAGATCCTCCAAGTATTTCTGGTACCGATTCAACAGTAACGAGCGCCCCATGAAGAGCACCACGATTATAGTCTCCGTCAAGCTCAAGAGCGCGGACCATTAAAGCTTTAACTACGGGTAAATCGGCAACTAAACTCATATCATGCAATCCAAGCACAATTGCCATCCCCCAAGAAGCCCCAAGCCAATACATGTTTTCAATATCATCTACACCAAATTCCTGAACTGCTTCCAGTGGTTCAAGTTGTAATCGTTCGGTGATGCCTGGATAACTAAGTTCGACCAGCCTCAGACAATATTCTCGCGCTCGAACATGAAACTGGAGCGCCCTAAGATTAAATGAATCAGCAGCAGCGTAATCGTAGTCACCTAATTCTGCGATCTCTGCATCGGATGCAATGAATGCAATCGCGTACTGGGTAAACCCACTACAAGCACCAAGAAGTAAGCCACTATTATCAGGAGATGACTCTAAGAGCAATTCCATCATTTTCAGAGAAAATGGGAGTGCATCTCGAACCAATTCAGGATCTTCATCAGATGCAAAAACACTCGCACCATCTGAAAACGTTTCCCCAATCGTATTGATGGCCATCGATTTGATGGAACATCCAATACTCAGAAACAAACACAGCGCAATAATAAAGTGCCTAAATATCGACTCGTGCTTCTTCATTTTAAGGCTCATTCATTAAATATCTATATGATAAAGACAAAACGTATCCATCAAAAAACAAGCAGTCTCTCCTGCTACCGAAGAGCAGTGTACCCTGTCCCGACCGCTTAAGCGATGGAAGTTAATATTTTTAATCGGCGAACATAAATCTGATGACAAAATTTTCTGTTATTCCGAGCGGATGGTTCTTTATGGGCAGCAACGAAGGACAATCTGATGAACAACCCGTTCACCGTGTCTGGGTCGACGCATTTGAAATGTCTAATTACCCTGTAACTCGTCAGGAGTATTACAAGTTTATTAGGGCAACAGGACGAAATACTCCCCGTGAATGGAATAATCCTGTTTTCGAAGGTGCCAACCTTCCGGTTGTAGGTGTAAGTTGGAATGACGCCATGGTTTATTGTCTTTGGCACTCTTCGACGAAAGAGTTTGTCAGACTTCCTACAGAGGCTGAATGGGAGCGCGCAGCTCGCGGATTCTCTTCGCACAAACGGTATCCTTGTGGCAACACGATCCCTGAGTGGGTACCCAAACAGGGAAAAGGCCCACTGGTCGGACCTTGGAAAGTTACCTTAGGTGCACCGAACGACTTTGGACTTTACGGAATCGGAGCAAACATCCATGAATGGTGTAAAGACTGGCATTGTAAGACCTACTACGCCAACTCACCACAGACAAACCCTCAAGGTCCAAGTTCTGGTATAAGACGTGCGTCACGTGGCGGCTCTTGGAGACATGCTATTACTATTAGTACCAACTCTGGCCGCAGTAAACTAGACCCTTCTTTCGGTTATACCGATTACGGGTTTCGTGTAGTTCGCCCACACCAAAATGGATAAACTAATCGCACCATTCCCTAAAACTGAAAAAAACCTCATACTCGCGCTACAGATCGCTGAACTAGTCAAGATAGCCGGCGGACAGGCTCTTTTCGTAGGTGGCTGGGTGCGTGACCATGTACGCGGATCACCTTCAAAAGATATTGACATTGAAGTGTACGGTTTACCTGCACGAGAACTCAGAAATCTGCTACAAAACCTTGGGACAATTGATGCTGTCGGAGAAAGCTTTGCTGTTTACAAAATCGCGAACCTCGACATTTCACTACCACGGCGAGAGTCTAAAACGGGAACCGGACACCGAGGCTTTTCCATAACTGGCGATTCTACATTAAGCGTTCAAGAAGCTACTCGCCGGAGAGACTTCACCATCAACGCCATCGCGTGGAATCCTCTTACTAACGAATACCACGATCCATTTGGAGGTTTGGAGGATTTAAACCAGAAAGTATTACGCATCGTTGATCCCCAGACCTTTACGGATGATAGTCTACGTGTATTGCGGGCCATGCAATTTACGGCAAGGCTCGAACTCCAAGTTGAATCAAACACAAAAAATCTTCTCAAGACTATTGCCGTTGACGACTTGCCTTCCGAACGCATCTGGGGAGAAATAGAAAAACTTCTTTTACTGGCTGAAAGACCCTCTATAGGATTTCAATTGGGACTCGAAATTGGCATTATCAAAAAACTATTTCCAGAAATGAACGCCTTAGTTAACTGTCCACAGGAACCTGAATGGCACCCAGAGGGTGACGTTTGGACACACAATCAACTAGTAATTGACCAAGCCAGAACCCGGATAGATGATTTACAAAAAGAACAGAAACTTTCTGTCATGCTGGGGGCAATTTGTCACGACTTCGGAAAACCATCGACCACTAAATATATCGATGGCCGAATCCGTTCCCATAACCACGAAGAAGCTGGTGTCACACCGACAAACGATTTCCTCGATCGATTCAAGATAAAGAATCTTCATGGTTACGACGTACGTAAACAAGTAATAGGCTTGGTCGCGAATCATCTTAAGCCAGGCATGTGGGCCAAGGCTCATAATGGGGTAAGTGACGGCGCGTTTCGGAGATTAGCGAGAAAAGTCGATCTCGATCTATTAGCACGAGTCGCCAAATCTGATTGTCTTGGTCGAAAAGGACATTTTGACTGCTCAGCTATTGACTGGTTTTTGGAACGCGCCAGAAAACTCGAAGTTCAACATCAAGCGCCATCACCCATTTTAAAAGGAAGGCATTTACTAACACTCGGACTTCATCCGGGACCTCAAATAGGAAAAATATTATCTTTAGTTTACGAACAACAACTGGACGGAACCGTAAAAAACCTCAGCGACGCTGTTGAAGCAGCAAAACGAATTATCCACAATTTAAGCGAAGAAATCGCTCACTGAAACCATATACTTTTTAACATGTTGATTTGCCTCGTCCCTCGCATCTCAAGGATATTAATCGGTACATTACTGATACTGACAGGCGTCACTGCTACTGCTCAAGCACAGTTTGAAGAACCGATCGGAAGATTTGTCATCGACGCACGCGGTTCTTTCGTGCCATTTGGAAAGAATGCAGAGTTGGCGGTTGCTAGAAACCTAGTACCGGCAGATACACCCTCTATCGGACTTGGGTTTGACATCGGCGCACATTACTATTTTTTCCGTTGGCGTGTTATTACCTTTGGTATAGGAGCGAATATACACAAGTCTTTTAGTGACCAGAGCCCATCCGAATCCGACTCAAAACTTAGTGCTCCAACCCTCCGTAAAACCTTTAGTGCCGTTTCACCACAAATTTCGTTCAATTTCGGTAATCGGAATGGCTGGAGTTACATTAGTGGTGGCATGGGCACTTCAAAGTTGGCGCTTTTTCCACTAAATGAAGATGCACCTAGTCAGCGCGCTACGAGTACAATTAATTATGGAGGTGGGGTGCGTTGGTTTCTAAATGAACATGTAGCATTTTCACTAGATTTACGTTTCTACGCGGGTAGTCCACTTACGGCGACCTCCACCGAGCCGGCCTCCCCCCGTGTAACGACCACAATCGCAAGTGCTGGTGTGTCCTTTAAGTAAAAGGCACTCTCACTATAGTTTAAAAATAACCGGCGGCCAAAGTATTCTTAGTCTGTATTGAATTCGAAACAAACTTGACCATAGTTATGAAATGACCCGAGACAATTTACTCGACTTTTTTGATGACAGCATTTGTTCTAAAGCAACATTTCTAACCTATGACGATGGGTACCGTACATACTCGTACTCGTACGACGAAATAAGAACCTCTGCCTACCATTTTGCAGAACACTTAGAAACTATCGGATGTGATTCTGGCAATAAAGTCGTACTGTGGGGAGAAAATTGCCCAGAATGGCTGGTAGCTCTGTGGGGTTGTTTGTTATCCGAAATTATTATTGTTCCAATTGATTTTCGGGCGTCGACTAAATTTGTCGATCGTGTCATTAATATTGTTAACGCAACAGCCTTGATTGTCGGAAGCAACCTTTGCCTTCCTGTAAAATTTCCCCCCTCAAAAATAGTCTCTCTTAACACTCTTTTAAGAAACACTTCCTCAACCAAACGCATTCTTAAAGAACATAAGGTGTCGGGGTCTAAAAACACAGAGCCACTGCTAGCAGAAATTATATTTACCTCGGGAGCTACTGCTGAACCAAAAGGTGTGCAACTTACCCACAAAAATATTCTTGCAAATATAGTTCCTGTCGAGCGAGAAATTTTGAAATACAAGAGCTACAGCCACCTAGTAAGTCCCATCCGCTTTCTCAACCTGCTACCACTGAGCCATATGTTTGGACAGGCGATGTCCACCTTTATCCCTCCCATGTTGACAGGCACTACTGTTTTTATGCGGGGTTATAACCCTGAAGATATTGTCCGTCAGATTCACAAAAACAGAATCTCTGTAGTTGTTTGTGTCCCAAAAATACTTGAATTACTCAAAGACTATGTAACCCTGTTGTCTCCTGAACTCGTTCAAGACAAACGACAAACGAAAAATATTGCAGCCCGTTGGTGGAAATATCGCCGCATTCACAAATTATTCGGATTAAAGTTTTGGGCTTTCGTAGTAGGTGCAGCACCACTGGATCCAAAACTCGAAGCATTTTGGTCACAATTAGGTTTTCTCGTAATTCAAGGATATGGACTTACAGAAACAGCCCCAATCGTGACGCTTAATCATCCATTTCGAACCAAGAAGGGTAGCGTGGGTACTCCTATTAAAGGAGTAAACATAAAAATCGCTGCGGACGGTGAGATTTTAGTTCGCGGGGACAACGTCACCACCGGCTACTATCAAGAAACTGAAACCGATAACTCCTTTTCAAACGACGGATGGTTTCATACTGGCGACTTAGGTTCCGTTGATCAAGATGGCCGACTAACCGTAAAAGGTCGAAAAAAAGACGTGATCGTGACTGCAGAAGGCTTAAATGTTTTTCCAGAAGACGTTGAAAGAGTCGTCGAATCTATTGCTGGAGTTCGAGAAGCTGGAATAATCGGCACACTCCATCAAAACCGCGAACATGTACATGCAGTTCTGGTGTTAGAACCAAACGCCGATTTATCAAAGGTGCTACGAGATGCAAATAGCAACCTTGAAGATCATCAAAAAATTAGAGGTAGATCAATCTGGCCCGGCAAATCATTGCCACGTACAGAAGGCACCAAAAAATTAAAACGCCATGAATTAAAACGTTGGGTAAATAGTGGGGCAAAAGCCGAACACACTGTGGCTCCCGCAGACGGAAATGGTGTTGCAGCAATCGTTCAAAAATTGACCACAGACCGTCAGGTATCGAACAATACTAACCTTCTAGAATTAGGTCTCAGTTCAATAGAAAAGATCGAACTGTTAATGGCGCTCGAACAAACTTCAGGCCTAACACTCGACGAATCATTACTTTCAGAACCATCAACAATTGGCGAACTTCAGGATCTTCTTGAACAGGTTTCGAAGACTCCTAATGTGCCCAACACGCAAGAAAAATCACGACCTCTAACATCAACGTTTCCTTCCTGGAATCAAAAATGGCCTGCTAGGTTGATACGGAAACTTAGTCTAGGGCTATGGCTACTGCCACTTACTCGCCTCTTTGCTTGGATTAAGGTGGAAGGAACTGAAAACCTAAGTACACCCAATCACCCAGTTGTGTTCGCTGCAAACCACCAGAGCCACCTCGACAGCCCTGTAATTCTTGCTGCGTTACCACCCGATATTCGATACAATGTGGCCACTGCAGCAGCAAAAGAATTCTTTACTCCACATTTTCATCCGCAACAACATTCCAGAATAGCCAGAATTATAAATAGTTGTACCTACTACCTAGCCACGCTTTTGTTTAATGTCTTTCCACTCCCACAACGTGAAACCGGTACTCGTGACGCAATTCGATATTTAGGAGACTTACTAGATCACCGAATTTCTGTTCTCATATTTCCAGAAGGTCGTCGAACTGAAAACGGCTTAATAGATGATTTCCAACCTGGAATTGGAATGATCGCATCTCGTTTACAAATTCCGGTGATCCCAGTACGAATTGATGGCTTAGATAAAATCCTACGTAAATCATGGAAAATGCCTAAACCTGGACATGTTCGTATAACCTTTGGAAAACCATTGACATTCGAAACCAATGATTATGAAGACATTGCAAAAAAGTTGGAAGAAGCAGTCCGAGCAATGTAGAAAACTCGATTCACCTGATATAATTTTTCTACTGGAGACAATTTGGCAAAAGACGATTTAATAGATGTTCAGGGAACGATCACGGCGGTACATAGTGGCGGACTTTACCGCGTTGAGTGCGATCCAGGACATGAAGTGCTGGCCCAACTCAGTGGACGAATGAGAAGATTCAGAATTAAAGTCGTTCCCGGCGACCGCGTTACTGTCGGAGTATCTCCTTACGACCCAACACGTGGAATAATCACGTTTCGTGCAAGATAACTTGACTGATTATTTCTCAGGCTTTTCTATTAATAGAAACCGTTGCTCTCATTTTCTAGCTAGCTCTAAGGTGAAGCTGCAACGAATAAAATTGGATTGTCACCTGATCGTTGATTCACTATCTAAACTCACACAAAAATATTTTACTCGCTAAACTCTTTTGCAAGATCAACCCACTCCCCGTCTGGAGCAAGCTGTTGGTATCGTTGCCAATGCGATTTTGAATCAACAGAACGACCCATCTTTTCAAGAGTTACGGCCATATAAAAGTGGGCATCGGCGTAGGTAGGATTAAGCCGAAGAGCTTCTGAGTAACATTCAAGAGCCTCCTCGTGCCGACCTAGATCGTGATGGATATTTCCCAAGTTAAAATATGCTTCAAAACAATCTGGATCAATTTGAAGCGCTCTTGCATAAAGAGCTTGCGCCTCCACCAACTCATCGCTGGCATAGTGGATATTAGCAAGATTGACAATTGCAGGTACTAAATTCGGATCCAACAGCAACGCTTTTCGATAGGCCGACTGGGCTTTCTCCTTTTCAGCATGGTTGCCTTCATCTAACTCAGAACCCTCAAGAAAAAACCGCGCAGCCACAGCCGTTTGAGGATTTTCAAACTCTGCCAGACTATCTTGATATTTTTCAAGAAAAATCTTGTTCGCCTTACCGTATCTCAGAGCAACAACTTTAGCCCGATAAGATTCGTTACGTGCAGCACTAAAATCCAGGACTAGTTGTCCATCTTGGGCGACCAACATACGTCGCACTATTTTTCGGAAAGATTTTCCTTGACTTAATAAATCATGAATCCGTTTAACAACAACAATATCTGAGAATTTATAGTACGTCTCATTATTAGCGTGAGCGACGGGCCTAATCAGGCCACAAGTATCAAGATATCTCAAACGAGATTCGTTAATAACCGGATATAGTTCTCGAATTGACTTTACATTGTGATACCTCTGTTCAAGCGAATTTATTGTTCTTAAACCGCATAATGCACAAAATTCGTCCTCGCTTAAAATGTTTACTTTGTTAGGAGAATGATTATTTAAAGCTTCGGCCTGTTTGAGTACGTTTGTTTGTTCGTTTCTATCATCTTCATGAATAAAATCGCTACTGCAATCAGTTACATCGGAAAAACCATCCGCTCCTACCACAAGCACCGTCGTTTTTGTCGACATTTCCTTACAAACAACTCCTCCAAAACGTTTAACCAGTTCAAACGCTTCTTGTCGACTGATTGAAGATAAGTTTCCGGTAAAAAAAACGTATTGCCCTGTGAACTGAGCTCCGTTAGATTTATGATCTTTCAGAGAAACCATCGCAGTTAAACCTCTATCGCCTTAGCAAACTCTGGAAAGATGAATGAGAATGAACATAAAGTCAAGTCTACATTGATGGAGCTATTCTCATGAAAAGAATAACGCGGTTTCAACTAATCTTTATTTTTTTATTTACGACTACGTTTAGCCAGGTTTTACCTTTTAGTTCCGAACGTAACAACATGGTAGAAAAACATCTTCGTACAAGAGGTATCACAGACAGCGATGTTCTCGCGGCAATGGGTGCCGTACAACGACACGAATTCGTTCCTTTAGAACTTCGCGAACAAGCTTACGCGGATAGACCTCTTCCAATAGGATTTCAACAAACCATTTCACAGCCGTACATTGTTGCCTATATGACCGAACTTCTTAATTTAAAACCCGAAGCGACTGTTCTTGAAATCGGCACAGGCTCTGGCTACCAGACCGCGGTCCTCGCAGAAATTGTACGACATGTCTATACGATTGAGATCGTCCCTGAATTAGCTAGACGATCTCGTGCGTTACTAACTGAATTAGGCTACACAAATATAACTTTTCGAGAAGGTGACGGTTATCAAGGATGGCCAGAACTTGGCCTATTTGACGGTATTATCGTAGCCGCAGCCCCAGAAAAATTACCAGAAGAACTCGTTAAACAGTTGGCGACCGGAGCACGATTAGTGATTCCCTTAGGCAAAGTGAGTCAACGAATGACCGTTGTAACAAAAACTATAGATGGGTCAACTATCCAATCGACGATTCCTGTGCGTTTCGTTTCAATGACAGGACAAGCCTCTACCGACAGATAGGATGTTTGTGTGTTAGAGCAGCGTTGAACCGTGCCGTTACGACACGGAAAGGCTCTCGTAGCTCGCAATAGACACCTGAGCAGCGGCACGCTCTGCTACTTCCATGAAAGCTCGACCCGCTGATGAGTTAGGTTCACTCAACACAATCGGTTCACCGATATCACTACCAACTCGTATTGGTTCATACAATGGGATCTTGCCTAGAAAGGGCACTTTCAATTCTTCAGCAATAGAATTACCTCCACCCTTTCCAAAAATATCACTCTCATGATTACAGTTAGGACAAACATGATGCGACATATTTTCTATGATTCCTAGCGTAGGCACTTCGAGTTTGCGGTACATCCCTACGGCTCTTTGGCTATCAGAAAGAGAGACTGCCTGGGGTGTGGTAACAACAATCGCACCTGCAACCAGAACCGTCTGACTAAGACTTAATGCCACGTCTCCCGTTCCGGGCGGCATATCTATCACAAGATAGTCCAGTTCACCCCATTGAACATCCTGAAAAAATTGTCTAACAACACCGTGCAACATGGGACCTCTCCATATAATTGGTGCTTTCCCATCTGCGAGAAACCCCATTGACACCAAACGGATACCATACTTTTCCGCCGGAACAATTTTCTTTCCATCCGTAGAAAGTTGAGCATCGACTCCCAACATTATTGGCACATTTGGTCCATATACATCACCATCGATAATTCCGACCTTGCTACCACACTGCGCCAATGCCACCGCTAAGTTCACGGACACAGTGGTCTTGCCGACACCTCCCTTACCTGCCCCAACAGCAATTACATTTTTAACACCCGGTATAGCCGCCCTGCCTGTTTCAGGCGTCATAGCAGGTCGGACCGTTGCGGTCATATTGACGTTAACAGTTTTCACTCCTTTAACACCTAAAACAGCAGATTCCGCTTCCTCGCGCATCTGTTCTTTCACGGGACAAGCAGGAGTCGTTAATTCAATCGAAAATGAAACTATGTCATCCTCAATAACTAGATCCTTCACAAAACCCAAACTAACAATATCTTTCTTAAGGTCCGGATCATTAACAACTTTTAATACATCGAGAATAGCTGACTCAGAAATCATAAAAATATCCGTTAGAAAATACTTACTTGAACATCGACCCGGCTCTCTGCCGCAAACGGTAACTGTAACTTAAATGTTAGGCAAGTACCATGTTTTACCCTAGGCGGAACTTCTATGTTCAGAGTATGAAACATTCCACCACTGCCGGTTCCAACACAGATACCACACATTTCTTCCCAGATTTCTCCTCGCCCGCCACATATGGGACAGGTCGACTGAACAAATAAATCAAGAGGCACCTGCACCCCTTCACTCGCTTGCTTAGACGTTACCGCTACTTGCGCAGTATAAGCAGGTTCGATACTTTCACGGGCACTTGAAGTCCCAAAAAAATCACTCCGGATACGCTCAACCAAACCGAGCATTGAAGGAAAATCAACTACCACTTCATCAGACAATAACTGCCCTAAGTCGGAGCATGGTTTGGAATGCACTGTGACCGGAAAAGACATTATGCTTTTACCATAGGTTCCGAAGTCGTTTATTGTCAAGATGATGAACGCCTTAAGCTCACCGAATAGCCCTAAACACGCCGTCTGAGGTAGGATATGTAAGGAATTACTATGAAATATGATTTACACAGTGAGCCGAGCGGTGGACATTGGGTCGCGTGGCTAACAAAAGACAATTCTACCAATCCAGCCGGCTCAGTTATTCTTGTTGGAAAAACTCAAGAGGAAGCTGAAAAGCACGCGCTCATGTGGGCTGAAAGATTGAACGAAGATCCCCATCTTCTACAGACATAACCGTCTCAATCTTTTCTGAAAATTTTTTTATCCTTTCTGAGTTTTTAGCAATTAGAATGACAGACTCTAAAACGATGCATCTGTCCGCTGGGACCTTTCCACTCGACAACTTGAGTCTCCGATCGCATGCTCTCGTCCGAAAATATCTTGCTGAAACTTTCAGGAAATGCGCTCCCCAAGCTCGTTTTATTCAGAAACACAGGCTTTTCTCGCTTGATCACCGTTGAAAAATAAAGCCTATCGCATGCCCGCGTTACAGCAACATACAGCAAGCGCTTTGTCTCTTCAGATTCTCGTCGTCTTTCATTGTGATCAGCTTCTGCTCGGAAAGGCGCAACCGCAACCGATGGCTCACCGTCTCCTTGGTCTGTTATTACCCGAATACGGCTACTCTGACTAGTAATACCTCGACCCAGATCTACCAAGAAGACCACGGGAAACTCCAAACCTTTTGCTGCATGAACCGTCATAAGATTAACGGCGTCGATCGACTCAACAACGGCATTTGACATTTCAGATGACAACTGATCAATATGATCGCTTAATCGCCCCATCGTCGCATAGCCACGATTTTGGATACGGCGAATAAGGCCTCGCATTCTTCCAACATTAGCAATCGCTTGAGCACTGTGAAGACCTCGCAATTCATATGCAAATGCTGTTTCTCTAAACACTCGTTCTAAGACATCACTTGGAGGAACTCGATCGACGAGTTCGAGCCATCTCGCCAAGCCTTGTCGAGACTTAGTTAACATGCCCCTGTCCGACGTTGATAGACTCTGAAACTCAGGTAGTGGGTCAGGGTCTGTAAGAGCCTTGGACAGTTGACGAGAAAGCACCAACAACCCAGTATCTGAAAAATTTACGAACCGAGATCTTAAAAACGCAGCCGCACGCAACTCTGACGATGGGTTCGCTAAAAATCTAATGAGCGCTCTTATATCCTTAATCTCTTTAGCTTCAAAAAATCCAAGACCTTTATAAACATACGTCGGCACAGAGCGTGACTCCAATGCTCGCTCAAATTCACGATGACTAGCCCGCGAACGAAACAAAATCGCTATATCATTTTTTTGAATAGATCGAGAGCCCCCATCCTTCTTTTTAACCTGTCCAGTACTGAGAAGATCCACGATCTCATCCGCAACAGAATTTGCACAATTCTCGACACTATCGGCCATCACAAGATTAAGAGCATTAGAATACTTTTCAGTTTCCAATGAAGTTTTTAATGGAAATCGATCGTGCTCCTTAAAAGAAAATGAATCCTCATCATTGGACTCGTTATCAATATCGCCGAAAAAATCATTGGTGAAATTGAGCAATGTTGGAACCGCACGAAAACTCTCGGAAATAACAGAATGAATCCTATCTTGATTGCGTAAGTTTTCTATCTGCTTTGAAGCATCACGAAATATGGAAAGATCTGCATTACGAAACTTATAAATTGACTGCTTGCGATCACCAACAACAAAGATCGTCGGTGGCACCGGAATGTCATCCGCCAGCCCACTGCCTTCACCCCAAGATTGAACTAACAATGAGATCAACTTCCATTGCATGCGACTCGTATCCTGAAATTCATCAACCAATACGTGATGGTAGCGTGACTCAAGCCGATATCGTGAACGAGAGAACTCATCCATTTGCTCGAGCAACCGAACGGACCGCTCTAGTAGACCAGTGAAATCTAATAAAGCTCGAGATGAAAGAGCTTCTTCATACTCTTCTAAAACAATGTGAAACACTCGTTGAACACCCTGAACCATGACAACATTGATATCGCGATCAAAAGCATCGAGAACGTTTTTTACTTCTAGCGCTACTAATCTAGCAAAGTCTCTATACTGACGTCTTAGATCCTTAGGTGCTTCCTTGTTGAGAACAAACCGCTTTCTTGGTTGACCATTCTCTTTAGTCAAAAATAGATCGCGCATCCGATCGAGCCAAGCTCTTATCCCTGAGATGTCACAATTCTTGGTCACTGGAATTTCATCTAGGGCTCTTATTACCCTTAAAGCTCCGGGATCTTTACTTAACGTTTCAAGTTCGATTTGTTCAAGCTGCGGTTTGAGAGACTCAAACCTATCGCTAAATCGATCGACTGCCTTACAACAAGCCTTCGCTCCATTTAAGTTGCGCGGTGTTCCCGCAAGAAATTTGTGTAGCACTCTTGGCACGATCAGTCTTTGGTCCAATAAATCACCAAAAGCTTGAAGAGCGAAGGTTGGTCCAAGACACGCAAGCAGCATAGCTATAGTCTCATCTTTATTTGCTAATTGTCCCGCAGTAACCAAAGCTCGATTTATAGCCTCACCCTGTAAGCGCCGTACCTCTGTTTCATCAGCGATTGAAAAACCTGGATCTAGATCTGCCTCTAAGGGAAACTCTCTCAGCAAAGAAAAGCAAAAAGCATCAACGGTACTTATAGACACCTCATTGAGATGATCTCGAAGCCCGTTCCATCTCGACCGGCCTTCATCAGATTGACGCGACTCACGCCGCAACTCCTCAATGATACGAGCACGCATTTCAGCCGCAGCCTTCCGTGTGAACGTAATGGCTAAGATATTGGCTGGATCTACATTGGCACGTAGTAAATTCAGATATCGAGCGACTAAAACTGAGGTCTTTCCTGTCCCTGCAGAGGCTTCTAATACCACATTATGCGCAGGATCCGTTGCGAATCTTCGAGCATCCGTATCAGTGCCCATAATAATTACTAATCTCCTCGAAACTCTTTACGACACACGGTCGAATACGAACAAGTGTTGCACCGTCGACGATTGATAGGTTGTATAGGAAAAACTCCTTGAGTAATATCATCAAGGATTTCAATCGCTCGCACCTCTCCTGCTACAAGATCCTGCGATTTGAGGGGCCGGTAAGAATTCAGCGTACCAAATTCAATATAAGCAGCCTCCTTAACTCGACACTCCTTGCCCTCATCGCGCTTAAATTGTTGCTCGATGCACTTGGAATAAAGAGGAAGCTGCACATTATGTTTTCTGTCTGGAGCTCTATTGAGCTTGTAATCAATAATCCTTAAACTACCATCGGATAAGAAATCCAGCCTGTCAATTTTTCCCCTCAGTCGCGCTTCCTTAGTTTGAGCTTTACCCTGTAAAACAAAATCTCCACTAACGATATGTTCACAGGATCTCTGAATAATCTTGAAAGCAGTGTCGCTTTCAGAAAGATACAAGCGATCAATAATTCCGGATGCACCCGCAGAACCAAGAAACCAAGTTCGCATGACCGCGCGTTCGCCAATCGATAATTGTTTAATACTTTCCTCCACAATCGTTGAAAACACAGAAACTGCTTCAGTTCGATTAGCCTGTGTAAGGACCTGATTCCCTTTTGCTTGCCACTTACAAAAAAACTTTTCTAGAACACTGTGTAATAGATCGCCCTGAAACCGAGCCGTAACACCTAGTTCCTCGGAAGTTTCCTCTTTTAAAGCAAGTTCCCGCCTTGAAAAATATTTAAACGGACAATCGATGTAAGTCTGAAAATCACTTACTGAATGTGATTGCGCCTTACTGCTTCCCACAACACCTCGATAACTATCATTCCGATCTGGTAGTCGTCTCCTAAGATCTAGCCAACTACCTCGCTCGCCGATAAAATCATCCAAGTCATTCTTTGGGTTAACCAGTATCTCCTCGAAAGTAACGGGTTTATCTCGATCGATATCTTCTCGCACTATTTCTAGATCAGAATTTTCAAGTTGTTCTAAGAATATCGACGGGGCAGTAATCGAATCGTCTTCTAGAGAAAATGTCGTGACTAGAACTCTTTCCGTGGGCAGTCGTAGTAAATCCATAAAACGCGCTCGTGCGGCCCTCACCCGCTCAGCGGCGCGAGGCCAACCTAATGAAACTAAAAGAGCATTCGGGTAGAATACTGACCTAGCAATCCGTTCAGGCCATTCATCACTTACCAAACCAACTAAAAACATCTCATTAAATCTTCCATACCTGGCCGCCCGTGCATCAAGTAGCTGAATACCCTCAATAACATCTCGAGAGAGAAACATTTCCGTTTCTATCCACCTCCGCACTGACATAAACAACGTTTTACAATCCACCGGTGTATCATCAAGGGTTTTGTGAGCGCAGTACAAGGCCTCCAATATTTCACGAATTCGAATTTTCGCCCTTTGTTCACGCTCATCAGCCAGAACGTCTTCGACCTTACCGGCCTCGTATTTCGAAAGAAAATCAGTGATACCCTTAATAATCTTTGAAGGATGCTCCTGAACTCTTAACCGCTCAAAATCAGCGGCTAACGCTTCAACGATCTCTAGAACGGATATAAGCTCTGGATCTCTATAACTACTGCTAGAAGGGTGTGCGACTTTCAAATTCCACTTTACCACCATTTGAGAGAGCGCAGCGTGTCCGCCACTATAACGCTCTTTGTATAAAGCTCGATCAAATTTTTCAACAATGTTTTTGTCGATTATGTGACTATCTAATGAAAAATTAAAATACGGCGACCTTAACAATCCGATCAATGCTGGACGGCTGTAATTAGAGAGAATAAAGTCAAAAATAAGATCTAGGTTCGCCGCGTACGATTCGGCAGCAAGCGGTAGAGAATCTTTCATCTCAAAAGGAATCTCAGCTTGATCAAACACTTGACGAGCTAAATATAAATATGGAAGAGGAACCTGAAAAAGAACACTCTTTTGAGCAAATTTCAACCGACTACTGCCTGATTTAACTGCTCTTGCGACCAGTAATAATTCTTCCTCACGATCACGGCATACGAAATAATTCTGATCTGTTGACTCAGGACTGATTAGCACAGGAACAGCGTGACGGTTATCTACCAGATTCCGACTTTCTATTCCAGGAAGCAGATCATACAACCGTTCGTAAAAACCTGCGTCTAAGACTTCATCTGTTGCAATGACATCAATGTTCTTAATGCCAGGTAATCTTGTTAGCAGATCGAAGTCTGTTGGCCACAGACCATCCGGCTCCGCAACATGATCAGAAATCGTAACAATAACTCGTTCAAACGGAGGAACCATTTGTCCTTTCAGCAACTTCGCGCGTAATTCGTGTTCGTCCAGCTTCTTGATTTTTGAGATTTGATCTTTGAAATTACGAAAAGCGCTTGAAAGAAAATGAGTCTGCCGCAAAAGACTACTCGCACCTCTATCAAAACCAGCGTTAGGCTCAAGTTCTGTGACCATTAATCGATGAAAACTGTCTATCGAGCGACCTAAACGCATCAATTGGTCATAGAAAGCTACGACGGCAGGCAAGAGACCTGGCCTTACTTTGAAGGGCGGAAGAATCTCTGATTCTCCAGCCGTGCGAATAGCTGCCCACATACAAACATTCCGTTCAATATCTGATAAAAGTTTTTCCGTAGGCACAAGACGATTCAACATTGCCAGATACCAATCACTGCGGCTCAAAAATTCTGGTAGTTTTAAATCTTGTTTTTTTGTTTCTCTCTTAAACTTAGTTACTTGGATTGTCCGACTTAACTGGACCCCTGCGGCACTTGTTGGGACAAGAACTACCGTGTCGTTAGTTGTTGATGGACTAAGAGACACTAGTAAATCAGCAATGGTATTCTGGAAGGATTGGAGATTCGAAACTCGGAAAAGCCGAGTCAACCGTGGAGTAATTTCTGGAACACTTTTTACAGTTAAATCCTTATTCAACAAAAGCTCCACCGGCACTAAGTGCGCCAGACAAATCCTCTGATAACTCTAGCACCACTTAAGCTTAAAGCGGTTCGGTAATCACTTGATTTAATTCACTCATCGCAAGGTCAAAGAACATGATCGCACCTGCCGCCGCAGCCGCAGAATCCCAAGCAGTTGCCAAATCGACGTCACGCACTGCTTCAAGCCGTCCATGAGCCGCACTGGTCGCCAATGTAAATGCCTTTCGAATGAGATCGTGAACTGATTTAACCTCATCAGCAGGGTCATATCTAGAGAGAATATCTGTTGCCACACTCAACTGATCCCCAACTTCTGGAAGAACACTCACCTCTGGACCTGCTAAAACACGAATGTCTTCTATAAGAGGTCGTAAATCCAAGAAATTATCAATCAAATACTGTAATTCACTGTTATAAGTTCGAAAAGTAGTCACCTTAAACTTCCAACTGTCATTTTCTAACCGGATATGACGCGCCTCAGTAAGATATTCTTCAATTCTCCTTGATAGTGCTAAAACCTCAACTGGACGTTGCCCCCCGAATTCTCTATCAGTCCGAATTACCTCATCTAGAACCATTTGCACATTTCGTACATCTGCATTTTTCGCATAATTAGATGCTCGCCGAAGAGATTCTATTTTCAATGATGCATAGAATCTTTCTATATCCATTTCCTGAGAAAGACGCTTCTCCACCTTTTTATGAAAACTTTCCCTCCATCCCACATCAAATTTATTAGAGTGTCTGTTCTCGTTAACCTCATATAAAATCGCACGCAGAATAGATAGCTTCTCCGCAGGCACGTCTGTCAGTTCTGACACTAAAAGTGCTTTTTCAAGAATGTCCTTTATATTTGGCGGAGGTAACAACGGAACCATATCTGTCCGACTGGTCCCTGCCACCAAATCTAACTTATAACTAGAGCCTGATTCCAAAACAATAGCCTCTTCAAGCAAAGCCAAAATTTCTCGAACGTCCGAAGACCTATATCCATAACTAGTCGCCGTCCAATCTAACAATTGCTTTCTGACATCACGGGCAAGAGAGAGTCGCAAGTCTGAATTATTAGTAACCGCAATCTCATTTAAAACTCGAGCGACCTGAGCGTTTATTGCTTGATATTCCTGTTCGCCTCGGGTTGCCGTAAAAAGTGAAGCCCGAACAGCATCTGTATAACGTTGCGTCGTGGTCCAATCGACAAATGCTTCCGGCAGACTCACAAGTTGCGGATTAGTGTCATTAGGAACCGTGCTGAATGGAACAGCAAACACAACTTTGTCACCAATGCGCACATAGTCACTGACAATCACCAAGTGCGTTCCCCCCTGAAGAAATATTCTGTGGAGCGGAAGAGTGATGTTTTCCGCATTTAGAAAACCTATCAGAGGTGAAAACAAGAGCAGGCCGATTAAGTTTATGGAGACTCTTTGAAGCACGTTCATCAATTAGACCTCATTTAAATCTCAGACTAGTGCTTGGACGGATGATCGTCAAGAGACCTCTAAGTGAAGTCTGTGGAAAAATTGTGGAAATAATGTGAATTGACTGTGGATACGTAAAGAATTTATTTTTTCTTCAACACTATTTGCTCAACGCTTTTGACAAAAATACACACTGTTAATGGAACCTTCGTCTTTGCCTTCGCTTGACGTTTTTTTTTATCGAGATAAAATTCCGCGGTCATTTAACTTTAATTAGGAATCTCTAAAAGTGCTTTTCTTGTGAAATTACATCGTTTCGAAGAAACCATCCGCGGTTACACTTATCAGATTGAGGTGTTTTCTATTACACCTGAACGTTGGAGAGCATATCTTGTGCCCACGACCGACGGGCCTACTGCCCTAATGCCCTTCTATGGCCGCACACCAAATGAAGCCGTACAACACTTAGTCCATTGGCTTTCTCAGGCTCATCGAGTGGCCACAAATCCAGTATAGTAAGCTCTTCATCTAAGGAATCTGAGCATGTTGATTTACCGGATTACTCTGCTCGTTTTTATCAGTCTAGTTGTCTGTGAAACTGAGGCAACGGCGCAAATTGATGCTTTACCAAAGGTGCGTTTGCTTGCTACTGGTGGCACGATAGCCAAAGGACCAAATAATCGAATCACGGCTCAAGAATTAGTTGGTTCAGTATCTTCATTGCCGCTTTATGTTCAGGCAGAAACGGAGCAATTCTTAAATCTGCAAAGCAGTGACCTGACCACTCGAGATTGGATTTCACTTTCTCGCCGAATTAACCAGCTATTTCGAGACCGCACAGACCTCTCTGGCATCGTTGTATCTAGCGGAACCGATACACTTGAAGAGATCGCTTATTTCCTTAACTTAACTGTTAAATATCAACGGCCTGTAGTTGTTGTTGGGGCTATGCGTCCACCGACTGCGGAAGGTTACGATGGATCCGCGAATCTTCTACAAGCTTTTCGCGTCGCCGCTGACCCAAGTTCAATCGGACGAGGTGTGCTGGTAGTCCTGAATTCTGAAATTAATTCAGCGCGTGAAGTCACGAAAGGCCACGCTCAGCAACTTGACGCATTTCAAAGCAGAGGATACGGAATACTTGGAGCCATCAACTTCGACCGGATTGTTTACTATCGTCAAACGAGTCGAAAACACACTGTTCAGACAGAATTTGACATCTCAAAAACAGAAACACTTCCTCGCGTAGATACTCTGCTTTCGTATCAAGATGCTCCTGGTGATCTGATTCTGGCCGCTGTTGACGCAGGTGCTGCGGGAATAGTTCTTGCAGCCTCGGGCGCAGGGGCGATGAGTCCAAGCCAAAGAAACGCAATTGATCAAGTAATGAAAAAGGGTGTCCCGGTAGTTATTGCCAGCCGAACCGGTGGTGGCCACGTCGCTCTCAGCAGGAACATAACCAAGTTAAATAGCGTTGAAGTTAACAGTACACTTCGAATTGCAGCAGAAGATCTTTCTCCTATTAAATCGAGAATATTACTGATGCTAGCACTAACTGTTACAAGAGAAGGGGTCGCTATTCAGAAAATGTTTGGAAAATATTAAATAACTATGGGTTGGGTCTGTACTCGAGGGTGGAGCTTATGGTTAAGAATTGGAACCACCCACTCCCCAAATTTATCTGCCTCAATAAGCATCTAAATAAGTCAAATCCTATAAAGCTGTATTAAGTTGCATGAATTAAAAATGGAAATTGTAAATTTAGAATATGGTACTTAAAACTCTATTACTTAGTTCATTCATTCTTTCTTTGAATTTATCATCTTTTGAAGAACGAAGTGTTGAATTAAAGATTCTTGTATACAACACACACGGACTTCCAGGAATTTTCTTAAAAGATAAACCAAGTATTCGTTTCCCAGAAATAGGAAAAAAAATAAAAGGATATGACATCTCTTTACTTCAAGAAGATTATTCGCATCATGAAAAATTATCATCTGAACTTAAGGAAGATAGCGTATCTTTCCGAGGCGAACTTGGAAATAAACTTGTATGCCCTTTTTGCATAGGATCGGGCTTGACTGTAATTTCAAATCTTCCTAATACTTGGAAAATTGAAGTTGAGAACGAAACGTTTAGAACTTGCTCCGGATGGATTAGAGGATTAAATGATTGCTTTGCTCATAAAGGCTTTCAGTTGATAAAAATTACTCCTCCTGTTAAGGAGAGCTTTTTTATCCTTAATACTCATTTGGATGCTGGAAAAAGAGATTCAGATCGGTCGTCAAGAAAAGAACAGTTAGAGCAGATAATTTCAGCTTTAAATAAAAAGGTTAAAGAAGAAGCCCTTATTCTAGCGGGAGATCTAAATCTCAATTCAAAAGATCCGAAGGACTTGAAATTATTAGCAGAGTTAAAAGTAAACCTTCGCTTGACAGACCCCTTTTTAGATATAGAAAGAAATAAAAAATGGTCAATTGTGGACTACATCCTTTATAGACAAGGTAGGGATATTAAATTGAAAATTCTTAATGCCGGGGAAGACGAATCATTTGTTACGAAGGAAGGTCCGCTGAGTGATCATCCTGCACTTTTTGTAGAAATATCAATTTAATGGTGGACCAGACGGGGGTCGAACCCGTGACCTCGTGAATGCCATTCACGCGCGCTCCCAACTGCGCCACTGGCCCGTAAAAAAGGTATTTCCTGCTAAGAACTTAACCAATATCGAGCAATAAACCAGTTTATCCGGCCATTTCAGATTTCTTAAGCTTAAACTGCCTGAGTAAAAATTCATAGTCCTTTGGTGTGTCGATGTCATGAAAAGGGCCACTTTCATTAACGGCTACTTCCACGGACCGGTCGCGATGTCGATGTACGATTGCCTTAACTGTTGAATCACTTGGTTCAAACAAGATTTCCTGAAAGAGTGCGCGATCAAATATAACAGGATGACCATGTGCTTTTTTTCGAACGGGTCTTACTACTGGAGCAAGTGATTCACTATGAGCTTCGATTAAAGATTGCACCGTTTCCACTGACACTAAGGGAACATCAACGGGGGTCATCAAGATTCCACTAACTTTTGAAAGGTCTAAAGACTGTAAACCAACTTGAAAAGAAGATAACTGTCCAAGTTCTGGACTTTCGTTAAGAATGAGTCGAAATGGAAAGTTACCATTAAGCAATGCAGACGTAAGTTCTGAACCCACGGCAGTCACAACCAAAATCTCTTTCACGCCGACCTCGCGAAAGGTCCCGACAATCCTAGTCAAAAAAGTCTGACCTTCTGAACCTAATGGGAGCAGCGCTTTCGGCCGCCCCATGCGACTTGACTTCCCAGCAGCGAGAACTATACCGGCAACATTTTTGTTCATTTTCAAGATATCATGCCATCTCCTTTCCCCAATGGTAAAATTAATAGTATGGATGAAGCTCAGATCGAAATTCGTTGCCAACGTTGCGGCGCACAAATGTCCCAAAAGGATCCGTTGACTCGAGAAAATTGGCCAGCTCAACAATTCTGGGAATGCCCAGAATGTGGTCGGCACTTCTGGACAACGTATCCACCTCCAAAACCACCTAAACCAGCTGCCACCACATAGTTTGTACCTGTGGCAATTGGGTCATATTGGTGATACGTTGGCTGCAATCGTTAATGGGCATAAGTAGAATTTCAAACTTTGAACTCGTAGGTCAATTGACAAATATTTCTTTAAATTCTTATTTTACTTATGTTTATAGAATATTAATATCGATTTTATGTTTAATTTTTTTATTACCATGTTTCGACTTATTCAGGTTTAAAATAGTGGCTAATAACCCGGAGGGACCGTATGCCAACCGGCACAATAGCTCGTCTTCTAATTGACAAAGGTTTTGGATTCATTCGCGATGAAGGTGGAGTAGAGCATTTCTTCCACCGAAGCTCAGTACGGGGTGCTGTCTTTGAGTTACTCCGCGAAGGCCAGACAGTTGACTTCACCCCTGAAGAATCCCAAAAAGGTCCGAGAGCAGGGGATGTTCGTCTGATTGAAGGTTAACAGCACTTTTTAGTGAAAAACCACTGATCTCCATTCAATATCTTCGCTCAGCGAATGATGTTTGATTTGCATGACTGGAGGCGAATGGGGCCCGGTGGCCCTCCCGGTCTTCAAAATCGGTCGCTCCCTGCTACCGCAGGGAGGCTGGGTTCGACTCCCAGGCGCTTCCGCCAAAATATTATATTTGCGTCGATCCGGTAAAAAAGTCTGCTCCTACAACTCGGCTAACTTGACGATAAACCTGCCACGAGCATGCCCTGTCAATAATGTTTCAAAAGCGTTCTGCAAGTCCAGAATAGAAATCTCAGTGACAATCGATTTAAGATGACCTGGTTTTAAATCAGTGGCAAGGCGACGCCACACTTCTTTTCTTTTAGCCATCGGACACATTGAAGAATCAATTCCCAACAATTTTATTCCCCGAAGAATAAACGGTAGAACAGTCAGATTCAGATCTGTTCCAGCCGTTAATCCTGAACAAGCAACAGAACCTCCTGGTTGCATTGTCCTAGTCAGCCAAGAGAGCACTCGCCCTCCTACAGGATCGACGGCACCAGCCCATCGTGCCTTCTCAAGAGGGCTTACTGCCTCACTCACTGCATTGTCTGACAATACCTCGTTAGCACCAATAGACATCAGAAAGTCATGTTCTCCGTCTTTACGCGTCAATGCTGTGACTTTGTAACCAGCAGTCGCCAAACACTGGACAGCCAGAGAACCGACGCCACCCGTCGCACCGGTAACTATAGTTTTACCATTATCTCTACTCAATCCGTTTCGTTCCATTTCCACAACACTTAAAGCCGCTGTAAAGCCTGCCGTTCCTATTGCCATCGATTCGCGTAGATCAAGTTCTTTTGGAACCGGTACAACCCAATCAGCAGGAACACGAACGTACTCTGAAAAACCTCCATCATGATTTTCACCAAGCCCACAACCAGTAACCAGAACTGCATCGCCAACTGCAAATCTTTCATCATTGCTGATTACTATTCTTCCTGAAAAATCGATACCTCCAATTAAAGGGAACCGCCTCATTATTTTTCCTGTTCCCGTAGCCGCCAAAGCATCCTTATAGTTAACGCACGAATAGGCTACCTGTGCAACGACATCACCTTCAGACAAATCGTCTAATTGCGTTTCTACGACCTTTCCATAGACTTTTCGATCTTCTTGAAACACGCGAAACGCACTAAATTGATCCACTAGTTCACTTCCTCCTCTTGATGTCTTGGCGATTAAACACTCTTTCGTCAAATAACTTCAGTTCATTGACTCACAAACAAATATTTTCTCAGCCTGCTCCATCAATGATTTTTATAAATGCATCTGAATCCTGTAGATCTGTCATCACATGATCTGCGCCATGACTTTTCAATTCTGATGTACTAAAATAACCAGTTGCTACAGCAATCGAAAGCGCTCCTGTCGATTTAGCACACTCAATATCGAGTGGAGTATCGCCCACAATAATTACTTGCGCGACAGATTGAATCTCCTTACCCAGATCACGGGCACGTTTTAAAGCAACCGGAACGAGCTCTCTACGCTGAATCCCATCGTCACCATAGGCACCACATATAAAATAATGCCAAAGATCAAAATAAGTTAATTTGATTTTCGCAGCCTCAAAAAAATTTCCCGTGAGGAGCCCCAGTACAATGTTCTGGCTAACATCGAGACGATTGAGCAATTCTTTCACGCCTGGCATTAATCCCTTTCGAGGACCAGGTTTTAGAATTTCCTCCTTAAGAAAATTAAAGTAACAACTATAAAAATCAGCGCGCAAATCAGTAGTCACTGACACTCCGGCGCGGGAAACAGCGTCTTCCAATATCAGATGGTCAGTTCTGCCTGCGACAGGAATCCCTTCAAATGCTTCAGAAACACCAAATGACTTCAAGAACGCTCTATTTAGTGCACGCTTTCCTCCTCCACCTGACATTAAGAGTGTTCCGTCAATGTCAAAGAGAACCAGTTTAAAAAGAGAATACATAACGCCGTGTTTAATCAGTGCGCTTCTCTAACAATGCATCAACTTCTGCAACGATTCTCGAACAGGTCAACATCGCCAGAATTTCAACACGCAGAGCAAGAAGATTCGAAACAATTGCAACAATTGCCAACGTCGAATGGAGGAATAGCGGAATGGATCCGATATCAACACCTCCGCCAAAAACCGCTGTAACGATAGTCAAAGACATCGCAATTGTCGCCTTGGAAAATACAGGGCGCCGTGCGACAACAACATCACGATAGAAAGCAGTCGACAAACTACCTTCCTCTGCCGCCTCTCTGATCGCTTTTCCTTTCCCTATTAGGTAAAACATTGTCATTGAATGGGCCAACAACGTAATAAGGATCGAAAAAATACTGAACGAGGTGTGGGCAAGAATATCCGATGTCTCAATAACTATAAAACCCAAGTACGTGCTGTAACAGAGACCTGAAATTCCAAGAAATGTAGCAGTAATTAAAGCGGCTGACATAAATGAACCTTAATTAGCAATTGACAAAAGGCTTTCGAGCAACAAGAGAAGCCTCTGCAGTGGGATAAATTTTTTCCTCAAACCCCCAATGTTCCCATTCGTTAAAAACATCCTTAAGTTCTCTTCCTGACGTTAATAAATGTTCTGATGAACGAGGCCCACAATCATAACGCAGTTGTTTCACCGTAAACGTTTCGTACATTAGAAACCCACCTGGAACAACTAACTGTTTAATGGTCGGCCAAAGCGTCCGCTGAAGATAACGACTGCAAATAACAAGATCAAAACCTCTTCCTGAAAACGAAAAGCGCTCAAGATTTTCTACCCACAAACTAGACTCAAATCCTTCAATGTTCAATCTGTTTCGCGCCTCCCATACACTGTCATAGTCCTGGTCCACACCAAACACACGAAATCCTGCCCGCGCTAAATGTATAGCATGCCGACCTTTTCCTATTGCTAAATCTAGAGCGCATGGATTCCCGCCAATAGTTCTAAAAATTCTTGGCAACCATAAAACGACAAAAGGAGATGGATTCAGCACAGCATACCAAAGCTCTCTAACGCTCTGAGGAAACCACCCCATGTATTTTATTCAACCTTTTACGTAACAAGGAGAACTCCTTGGGTGTAGTTCCAACAACGCCAAGACATTTCGCATTATGGTGATTGTCGCCGTGATAATCAGACCCTCCAGAAGCGATCAATAGATTTTTTTTTGCGAGTTCAAAATAATGTACTCGCTGGCGTTCATTATGTTGGGGATGGTGCACTTCAAGTCCCACAAGACCTGCCTGCACAAGTCTGAGAATTAATTGGTCTTTTCTCAAAAGACCAGGATGGGCTAATACAGACACCCCCCCGGCCTTTGAAATCAATTTCACGACCTCTTCGGGTGAACTTCCTTGCCGTTGAACATAGGCAGGACAACCATCCCCAATCCAACGCCTAAAGGCTTCCCGCTCACTTTTAACATGTCCGGCTTTTAAGAGTGCCTTCGCAAGAACAGGCCGCGTAATAACCCGATTATTTTTCTCGGCATCTGTTATTAGATTGTCAATATCAATTGGGATTTTCAAGAGCTCCAGTGATTTACAAATTTTTCGAGCGCGGCGTAGGCGTTCATCTCGTTGTTTTTCAAGAAAGGAGGCGAGCAGATGAGGAGCAGGGTGAAGAAAATAACCCAAAATATGAACATCCCTACCTTTGAATACCGCTGTAATTTCAATACCAGGAACAAACTCAACACCTAAACTTTTGGCTTCTTGATCGGCCACTGGTACGCCTGTCATTGTATCGTGATCGGTCACGCTCAATGCTCGAATACCAGCACTATATGCTCTTCTGACAAGAGCTTTCGGATCGAGGTTTCCGTCGGAAGCAGTTGTATGCAGGTGTAAATCAATCACTTCATTTAACCAACACTAGCTCGCGTCAATTTCACTTAATGTGCCGGTTAACTCTTGATATTCGTGCAGAAGTAATTCAAGATGCTCACGTTCTTCGTCAGCGAACTCCAAAAAAATATTTTTACCTTCAGAATCTTCAAATTTTTCACCGTACTTCTTGAAAAATTTATGCGATCCACGCTCACAACGAATTCCAATCATTAGAGCTTCTCGAGCATCAACCCCTTTTTCTAGTTCTTCAGTGCCTGAAACAAATAAACCATCCGCAGCCCCTCTGAAAAACAAAAATGTCGGATAAGTCTCGAGTTGAGGATTTTCAACAAGGAGTTCCGCGTATCGTTTTTCAAGTTTACCTAAATGTTCTTCTTCTTCTTCCGCCAAATTTTTGAAAACAGTCCTGCCACGACTGTTTGTCGTTAATTGTGCGGCTCGAGAATAAAATTCCAACCCACTCCGCTCTGTGGCGATTGCTATTCTTAATGCATCACGAGCAAACACCAACTCTGTAGGAAGCTCCACCGCTTCGTCTGTTTTGCCGGTAGTACACGAGTGACAGGTTCCATAGACTTGAACTACAGTTCTTTCAATTCTAAAACCTCTTTCATCAGACACCTCATCAATAAATGACTCCATATCTGAGCTGAGAAATTCAGAAGACTGACTGCATGATTGGCATACGAGATGAAAATGCTTCGGATGGCGATATGAATGCTCATAACGGAAGCGGCCGTCGCCAAAATCGACTTTCCTCGCAATCCCGTTATCAACCATCCATCGCAATGCACGATAAACAGTTGCGCGACCAATATTTTTATTTTCAACGTGAATCAGATCAACAAGGTCATCAGCACTCAGATGTCCTTCTTGATGCAAAAACACATCAACGATGAAATCGCGTTTCTCTGAGCGCCTTCCACCATCAGGACGGTGGCTATTAAGATATTCAGAAATGTCACCCATAGCAGTTCACTCACCAAACTGACTTCTATGGTAAAAAAAGTAAGTTGAAAATTTAGCTAAAGAAAATAACGAGTTCCCCTAGACACCAAATGATTGCCCACAGCCACAGGTTGTCTTGGCGTTGGGATTATTAATCGTAAAACCACCACCCGTTAAATTATCAACAAAATCAACCTCGGCACCATTTAAATACCGAATACTAATTGGATCAACAAAAATTGTTACACCATTCGACGTAAAAATCTTGTCTGCCTCGGAATCACCGCTACCCTCTTCAATCATTAAGCCGTACTGAAACCCAGAACAGCCTCCGCCCTGGACAAATACCCGGAGCCCCGCTTCCGCCTTTTTCTCTTCGTCCAGTAATTGAGAAATTTTTGACGCCGCTGACTCAGTGACATTGACCAATGTTCCTGTATGTGATGTTTCCATATTTATGCTCTCAATTTTTAATTTCTACTTTATAGATTATAACTATCAGAACCTGATCCTGAAAAATCGATTTAATTAAAAAATCAGCCTATTTGTTAAAATATCTGAGTGTCTGACCTTTATTTCAAAAACTCTGACTTAAAACGTAATGATTTCGATCTTATTTTAAATGCTGCAGAGCATCGCTGGAATACCATTAAGTCTGAATATCCAGAATTGACAGATGCTATCACCCTGCAGCAGCGCATCCTAAATCGCAGTCTCGAGTTGTCGAAGAGAGTCGACAAGTGTTTTCCTGTCGACTGCCATTTTAATAAGGCCGATATTATTCATAGTCTGAATGAACAACTTCCTGCTTTTTCTGGACAGTCTCTGACTGTCGACGCAACACACCTAAAACCTTTTCTACTTGGCTTTTGTGAAGATTTTTTACAGGCAGGCGGAGGATTACCAGTCGACCGTCTACTCAACATATTCACAAAAGAAGAAATAAACATTGCATCGCTTCTTTCTGCTTCATTAATGCGCCAGTTAAAACCGATTCGAACCATTGCAAATCACATCGGTGTTGCGCCAGACCTGCTTTGGCTCGTAGCGGAATTAAGCGTGAGCCCCATTGCTAATCGGTTGCAGCACAAATACTTGGTGTCCCACGAAGACATTCGAAACATACTTATAGATTGGACCAAAGGATATTGTCCTGCCTGCGGTTCATGGCCTGCTTTTGCAGAAATTCTTCAAGAAAACAGATCGCTACGTTGCTCCTTTTGTGGATTAGCGTGGACACCGGCCCCTTATTGTTGTATTTACTGTGAAGAATCCAGCGCATCATTCTTGAAAGCGGTAGAAACAGGCGAGAAAAATATTACTTTAGAAATGTGTCGTTCCTGCGGTGCCTATCTTAAAAGTATAACTACTAAGAGACCCACACCTTTTGAACTTCTTTCGGTTGAAGATTTGGCGTCAAGCAGTGTCGACGGCGGGGCAGCAAAGCAGGGTTATAATCGTCCACCTATGCAAAGTTTTAACAACTGCTGACTGAAGCAATGAGAGTCTGTATAAGCCTCCTATTCCTAACTTTGTCGATCTTTTCTGGAACCGCCCAAGAACGAGTTCCTCACAGTCGGCTTTTTCCTCCAGAGGACATTGGCATCCTAGAGGGTCCTGATCGCGATGCTTGGCAACGCCCGGACGAAGTGATGGACGCTCTCGGTATTACAGAAGGTGCAACAGTCGCAGACCTTGGAGCCGGCGGCGGTTGGTTCACCATAAGGCTAGCAAGAAGAGTCGGAACAAACGGAATCGTATACGCACAAGATATCCAACCGCCTATGATCGAATCTATCTCAAGGCGTGTTGCTCGAGAGGGATTAACCAATGTGCGCACAATCTTAGGAACAGCTCAAGACCCTAAATTACCCAAGAAACTTGATGCAGTCTTAATCGTTGGAACATATCCTGAAATCAGTGAACCTAGCACACTACTCCAGCATATTTTGACCTCGTTAAATACGAATGGGCGCCTTGGTATCGTCGACTTTACTCTTGAAGGTGGCGGACCAGCCCCTCCACTGGAGGAACGGGTCTCTCATGAAATAGTGATCTCGACGGCTGAAAAATCAGGCTTCAAACTTTTGGCACATGAACAGTTCTTGCAATATCAATATCTGTTAATTTTTTCACCAAATGGAAGTACAGTTTCTGATAAATAATTTCTGATTTCGAGTTTACTACGATGGCAACTATTGCTTTAACTATTGCTGGAAGTGACTCCGGAGGTGGTGCCGGCATCCAAGCAGATCTAAAAACTTTTGCCGCTCATGGAGTGTACGGACTGAGCGCGGCAACGGCAATCACAGCCCAAAATACTTTTACCATTGAATCTATTCATGTTCTCCCTTCTCAAATTGTAGAACAGCAGATACACTCAGTTGCCTCAGATTTCAACATTCAGGCAATCAAAACAGGAATGCTCGTTAATTCTGAAATTATCGAAACGATAGGGAAATGTATAACATCATTACCTCTACCAAACGTCATTATTGACCCAGTTATATGCTCAACCAGTGGTGTCCGACTACTTACAGAAGATGGCGTAAAAACTTTGATGGACGTGCTCCTGCCGAATGCACTAATGGTTACCCCTAACATAAAAGAAGCTGAGGTGTTAACAGGAAGAACGATTACCTCTCTTAACGACACTCATGAAGCAGCTTGTCAGATCCTTGACATGGGTCCAGAATCAGTGGTCATAACAGGAGAGTCTTTCTCAGCAAAAGAAATCGTCGATGTTTTCGTTAGTAATCAAGAAATTGTTGAACTACGAGGTTTTAAAATCGATAGTGCAAACACTCACGGAACCGGGTGCACATTCTCAGCTGCTATAGCTGCTTTCATAGCACTCGGAAAAACACCGCTTGAAGCAGCTACGTGCGCAAAAAAATATGTAGAAAATGGCATTAAGACTGGATTAAAAATAGGCCATTCAAAACGTCCTTTAAATCATTTTTAGCTTCAGACATACTGATATACTGAAAAAATGTCTCGGTTTTTTCTCACTACGGATCCTCTTAATCTTGACGAAGTCATTGAAATTGCCTTAAAACACGCCTCTATTCAATCGAAATCCACAGGATCCATAAATGCATTTCTTGGAGTTGTCAGAAGCCCAAATTTGGGTAAACGTGTCCTTAGACTTGAATACGAAGCATACAAACCATTAGCAGTGAAAATTTTTCAACAAATAAGTTCAGAAATCGAAGAGTACTGGCCTGGAGTAACACTAGCACTTCACCATCGGCTAGGAATATTACAAGTCGGTGAAGCTAGCATCGCAATAGCCACTTCTTCTGAACATAGAACCGAGTCGTTTGCTGCATGTCGATATACGATAGAAAGGGTCAAGCAAATTGCACCAATTTGGAAACACGAGTTTTTTGAAGGCGGAAATGTATGGGTCGAAGGGGCATTAGCAGATCCGAAAAACAAACAAATACGCGAAGAAACGTATCAGATGTCATGCAAATAACAGTGCTTCTTTTTGCTCGACTTCGGGATGTTGTCGGAACATCAGAGCTGACACGAGATCTACCAACAGGTGCAACAAATAAGATGTTATGGAATCTCTTAAATGAAGAATTTAAAGAATTGCAGAAATACGACGATATCGTATCTGTCGCTGTAAATACTGAATACTCAAATATGAACGAGACCCTCCGAGACGGAGATGAAGTGGCCTTTCTTCCTCCAGTTTCAGGGGGATAGTAGTCCCACGATACAACTTAGATTAGACGATGCCATGTTTGACAAATTAAAAACTATTGAAACGCGATACAACGAGCTCATGACGCTAGTCAGTGACGCCTCGGTCCAAGCTGATCCCTCCGAATACCGAATTCACAGCAAAGCCTTAGCTGAAATTCAACCTCTTGTCGCAAAATTTCAAGAATACCGAGAAGTTTCTGACGAAATTGAACAGGCAAAGGAAATAGCCAACAGTAATGAGACCGAACTTCAGGAACTTGCCGAACAGGAATTGGTTGAGCTACGAACCCGCAGCGACCAATTACTTGGGGAAATTAAAGTCCTGTTAATGCCCAAGGACCCAAATGATGAACGTAACGTTGTACTTGAGATCAGGGCAGGTACAGGTGGTGACGAAGCTGGATTGTTCGCTTCTGATTTATTCAGAATGTATTCACGGTTCTCTGAAACACAAGGCTGGCGCGTTGAAATATTGTCGCTCAACGAAACAGGAGTTGGAGCAATAAAAGAAGCGATCGCTCTTATTGAAGGCAAGCGTGTTTATAGTCATATGAAATATGAGAGTGGCGTTCATAGAGTTCAGCGTGTGCCTTCCACAGAAGGCAGCGGTCGCATTCACACTTCCACAGCCACCGTTGCTGTACTACCAGAGGCAGATGATGTAGATATCAAAATTGATGCTAAAGACTTGAGAATCGACACCTTTTGCTCAAGTGGACCTGGCGGACAAAGCGTTAATACAACTTACTCAGCAGTACGAATCACTCATTTACCTACAGGGCTCGTGGTGTCTCAGCAAGATGAAAAGTCTCAAATAAAAAATAAAGCTAAGGCTATGAAGGTTTTACGCTCTCGACTTTATGAAATTGAAATACAAAAACAACAAGATGAAATAGCTCAAGATAGGCGCAGTCAAGTCGGCAGCGGTGAACGTTCTGAAAAAATACGCACCTATAATTTCCCTCAAAACCGCATCACAGATCATCGTATCGGATTTACAAGTCACCGATTAACTGAGATTCTTAATGGTGATTTAAATGAAATCATTGAACATTTGGTAACGCACTATCGATCCGAACAACTGAAGACATTTGAAACGGAATAAACATGACAGTAATGGAATGTGTCGGATCGGGCACTACGCAACTAATGACTTCTGGTCTTCCAAACAGCGAAGCTAAATTAGATGCGGAGGTACTCGCACGTCACGTTCTCGGGTGGAACAGAGCCGAGTATTTGACTTATAGAACCAGATCAGCGTCTCCTGCTTTCATCGAAAAGTTTGAAACCTTTCTTAACCGACGAAGCCGTCGGGAACCCGTTTCTCAAATTCTTGGTTATCGTGAATTTTGGGGTCTTAAGTTTGAAGTTTCTAAGGCAGTCCTAACCCCCAGGCCTGAAACTGAGTTCTTAGTTGAAGAATTAATCACGATAGTATCTCACCAAAAAGCTTCAGATGTAACGATCTTTGAAATCGGCACGGGATCAGGATGTATCTCAATTGCACTAGCCAAGGAATTGCCACAAGCAAGAATCACCGCAACAGACGTCTCTGAAGACGCCCTTATGATGGCTTATAAAAACTCATCCGCGCATTACACAGGAGAAAAAATATCTTGGCTGCGGACATCATATTTAGAAAACGTGGAAGGACAAGCTAATTTCATTGTTTCGAATCCGCCCTATATTCCTGAATCGTCAGCTTCACAACTCTTACCAGAAGTTAGAAATCATGAACCTATGATCGCGCTGTATGGCGGAACAGATGGCCTTGATTTTATTCGGAAATTGTTAGATTTATCTTCGCATCGCTTGGTCAAAGGAGGGCATTTACTATTTGAATTTGGCTTGGGGCAAGAAGCGACTATAAACAAGATCGTAGCTGAACACCCACAACTTTTTATATCAAAAATCAGAAGAGACTATCAAAACATTCCGAGAATCGCCATTATTAAACGCGTTCGCTAAGGAGACAGCAATGGAGGACTGTGTTTTTTGCAAAATTGTTACTAAAGCTATTCCGGCATCCTTGGTTTATGAAGACAACAACCTAGTTGCATTTCCCGACATGAACCCTCAGGCTCCCACACACATCCTCATAATACCGAAGAAACATATTTCTACATTAAACGAATTGTCCGTTGATAATCACCAGATCGTTGGTGCAATGATTTATAGAGCAACAGAGATTGCTCGCGAACTCGGTCACACAGAAAGTGGTTATCGGACCGTGTTTAATTGCAACGAAGATGCTGGGCAAACAGTGTTCCATATTCACCTCCATCTTCTTGGAGGTCGGAGCTTTGGATGGCCACCGGGATAATGACCTGTATCTAAATGGGTGAGCCAAGCTTTTTGAGCTCAGCTGGTAAGTCTCTAAGTGTTCTTATTACAGGAATAGCATCGTCGATATCTTGACTGTCCAGAGCAGAACGATTCACTAATACTGCTCCCATACCAACTTGGCAGGCTCCCTTAATATCATGCGGCACACTGTCTCCCACCATAACAGCATCAGCTGCGGACACGTCTAGTTGCTCAAGAGCGGCGTAAAAAATACTAGGTTCAGGTTTCATGTAACCATGCTCATAAGAAGAGATAGCAACGCTTAGATAAGACGTAAGATTAAAATGACGTTGAAACGCAGACATGCTTCGGTGTGTATTGGAAATAAGACCCAGTATCAATCCTGACTTTTGGAGATCCCTCATTACCGGGATCACATCGTCGTAAAGCAAAAAATGTCGTGAACACGACCATTCATCGTAAATTTCACGAGCACATGCGTTAAGTGTATGGCCTACTGCTCCCATCTCTTCAAGCACTCTTTGAGCGTAACCTACAAACAACTCTGCACGATAAATGTTATTTTGTTGTTGGGTAAGCTCTGCGGAAGCTACCGAAACGGCATACTTATATTTATTGGGATCTACTGAGAGTCCGTACTTCGTCGCAAATTTACGGTAACCTTCTCCATTAAATGTTGGACCAGGATAAATCAACGTAAAATCGATATCGAAAAACACTACATTCGGAGACACTACAAATCTTAAACAACAAAAATTATTGAGATTTACCTCAGATTAAAAATCTATCGAAACTTAATTAATCGTCATTATACAGACGCTTTTCATGCAGTCCAGAATCTTTACTTAAATCGTGACCTTCATCTTTTGCACTACAATGAAAATACCGATATGCCAGAATGGAAAGATAGCCTAAACCTCCCCAGAACAGAGTTTCCAATGAAGGCAAGTCTACAGACTGCCGAGCCCAGAATCATTGCTCATTGGGAATCGACAGATCTTTACGGTCGTATCAGAGTACTTCGAAAAGGTGCCACTAAATTTGTCCTCCACGACGGACCTCCTTATGCCAACGGAAAAATTCATATTGGCCATGCCCTAAATAAGGTGCTTAAGGATTTTGTGGTGAGATCGAGAACAATGGCAGGATTTGACGCTCCATATGTTCCGGGTTGGGACTGTCATGGTCTACCCATCGAACTTCAAGTAGACCGAGAACTAGGATCTAAAAAACGGACTCTAAGTGTGGGAGATTTTCGTCGCGAATGCCAAAAATATGCAAATAAGTACGTTGATCTAATGAAGGAGGAATTCAAAAGACTTGGCATCCTCGGACTCTGGGACGATCCTTACTTGACCATGAATTATGCTTACCAAGCGGCCATTGTTCGATCACTTGGCACGTTCGTTAAAAAAAATATTGTTTACAAGGGGAAAAAACCTGTTCATTGGTGCATTCGATGTCGAACAGCACTAGCGGAGGCAGAAGTCGAGTACGACGATCATAAATCACAATCTATATTTGTCGAGTTTTCATTAAATTCCGAAAGTACACAGAAGCTTTATCGAAAAAATCCGGTATTAAAAGGAAAAGCTATTTCCGCCCTTATCTGGACTACTACTCCCTGGACCATTCCTTCCAACCTGGCGCTCGCATTCCACCCAAATTTCGATTACGCAGTTTTTGATTTGGGAGAAAAAGCAGTCCTAATAGCTGAACCTCTTGCCAAGAGAGTTAGTGAAACAACAGCTCGTCAGCTTGACACTCCATTAGCTCAGTTTAAAGGCAACGAATTGGAAAATCTAGTCTTCGAACATCCCTTATATGCTCGCGACTCCATATCAGTCTTGGCGGAGTATGTAACGCTCGAACAGGGAACAGGAATCGTGCATACGGCCCCAGGACATGGCACAGATGACTTTAACACTGGGCTTCGCTACAAACTTGATATTTACGCTCCGGTAGGACCTTCCGGTAAATATACAGAAGATGTTGAACTTTTTGCAGGATTAAAAATATTTGACGCAAATCCAATAATTATTGAGGAATTATCGGCGAGAGAAAAACTATGGCACCAAGATATTATTGAACACTCGTATCCCCATTGCTGGCGTTGCCATAGACCAGTAATATTTCTTGCCACTTCCCAGTGGTTTATTGCAATGGATCGCAACAATTTGCGAGAAAAATCTTTCGACGCTGTATCAAAAGTGAAATGGTTTCCGCGTTGGGGTGAAGAACGTATACATGGGATGCTTACCTCGCGTCCAGATTGGTGTATCTCTCGCCAAAGATCATGGGGAGTACCTATACCTGCTCTTCAATGCCTGACGTGTGGGGAATCGTTTGTAACCGAAGCGATCGTAGAACGTGCAGCCTCTCTTTTTGAAAAACATGGTGCAGACGTATGGTACGAAGGTGACATGAAAGATTTTGTGCCGAACAACTTTCGCTGCAAAACATGTGATTCCACTCAATTTCAACGAGAACAAGACATTCTAGATGTGTGGTTTGATTCTGGATCGAGCCACGAAGCTGTTCAGATCAATCATCCAGAAATTGGCTGGCCTGTAAATTTATATCTTGAAGGTTCTGACCAATACCGCGGCTGGTTCCAAAGCTCTCTTCTCGTTGGGCTTGGAACCCGAGAAGAAGCTCCCTATCAACAAGTAATCACTCATGGTTTTGTTGTCGACGAACTCGGGCGAAAGATGTCTAAATCATTAGGCAATGTTGTCGCACCTGAGACGATTATCAAACAAAGTGGCTCTGAAGTACTGCGCCTATGGGTTGCAATGGTTGATTACCGTGAAGAGATTCGAATCGGTAAAGAAATTCTAGCTAGAGTTATCGAAGCTTATCGAAAGATTCGAAATACGCTGCGGATCTTGGTGGCGAATCTATACGACTTTAATCCAAACACCGATACTGTTGACATCACCGCTCTACCAGAAATTGATCGATATATTCTGAGCGTCTATGGAGAAACTGCCGTCAACACAATAACTGCTTACGACCAGTACGAATTTCAATCTATTTCACACAGTATCACACGATTCCTCACTGTTGATTTAAGCTCCTTTTATATTGACGTTTCAAAAGATGTACTTTACACATTTGGAGCTCACTCTCATGAACGGCGATCAGCCCAAACAGCTATGTACATCATAGCGGACGGTCTCACGCGACTTCTTGCTCCGTTGTTACCCGTAACGATGGAGGAACTATGGAAACATCTTCCCGGTACCCGAGAAGAAAGCGTGCACCTTGCTGATTTTCCGAACGATCTCAAAACACTATTGGACTCTGATCTCAGACAAAAGTGGATTAGACTGCTTGCGATTCGGGACACTGTCAACGGAAAACTCGAGGATTTACGCAAAAAAAAGATTGTCGGTACATCACTAGAAGCTGACGTTGTCTTGCATGCTGCAGGAACAACCGCTGATTTGCTTCAACCGTACCAAAACACGATCCCCTCGTTACTGATAACATCAGAGGCAACGGTCATCAGCACTACGGATCCTGACGAAATCAGTGATTTATTTAAAAATGGAGACTGGACAGAAGAAAATGGAGGCCTAAAAGTTGAAGTTACATCCGCAACCGGCGTCAAATGCCCTCGCTGTTGGCGGTACGTAGCCGAACTTTCCACTGATCACCTACAAGGTGTATGTCATCGGTGTGTGAACGCCTTAGAAAATTCAGCAAACATTCCTCAAAACAACTAAAGCAAACTAGTTTATGTCTACGAATCAGCCACGTGAAAATTCCGTAATCACCGTGCTCGGCTCTCTTTCAACACGAACATTATCTATGCTTTCTTGCATTATCGTAATCCTAGATCAAGTCACTAAATATCTTGTGCGTATAAGGATTCCTCTCCATGAAAATGTCACTGTCTTCCCATATTTTCTGGATTTCACGCATGTTCATAACACTGGAGCTGCATTCGGGTTTTTAAATTCCGCAGATATTCCATATAAACCATTTCTAATGACATTTATAGGCCTCGTGGCACTTATCGCAATTGGAATCTTTGCAATTACAACAACCTCGCAACAGCCATTGTCAAGATTTGGCCTAGCCTTTATCTTTGGAGGAGCTACAGGTAATCTAATTGACCGAGTTAGTCTAGGCTACGTGATTGATTTTATAGACGTTTACTGGGGCACGTGGCATTTCTGGGCATTTAATGTTGCAGATTCGGCAATTACAGTTGGGGCCGGGTTTTTGATTCTTGAAACATTTACCATAAATCGACATGTATCCACTTCTAATTGAGTTTGGTCCGATCTCGATCTATAGCTACGGGGTACTTCTTGCAGCCGCCTATCTGACCGGGTTATGGTTTGCCAGTATCCGAGCTAAGAATTCTGGCCTCGACGGAAACCGCGTTACCGACTTAGGAATATACATAATCATCAGTGCGCTAATCGGTGCAAAACTCTTACTAATTGTCGTTGAGTTTGATCATTTTGTGGCCAATCCCGCTGCCTTCTGGACTGTACTCAGATCAGGAGGTGTCTTCTACGGTGGACTGCTTCTCGCCATTGTAGTCGCGTTCCTTTACATGCGGCGCTATCGACTCCCATTCTGGAATACATGTGATGCTTTTGCACCAGGTATTGCATTAGGTCAGGCAATTGGCCGCCTTGGTTGTTTGATGGCAGGTTGTTGCTACGGAAAACCGTCCGATCTGCCTTGGGGATTTACTTTTACTGACCCTTTAGCTAGCAGCAACGTTGGTACACCCTTAAACGTGGCTCTTCACCCCACCCAACTATATGAATCCCTTGCTGTCCTAGCCATTCTTGGACTTTTATTAGTAACCGAAAAAAGAGGCTTTATATTTCCTGGACGAACATTCTGGGCTTACTTACTTCTCTACCCAGTAGCTCGTTTTTGTATTGAATTTTTTAGGGGAGACCCTCGAGGAATGGTTTTTGAGTTCTGGTCGACATCACAATTTGTCTCAATAATGCTTATTCCTATCAGCCTCATAATGTTATTTCGGTTATACCGTTCACAGACTGCTAGAATCAAAACTCAGTCAACGCGTGGAACCTAGTAGTGCCAGATCAAATAAAAAAAAGAAACTCTGAATCCAAAATCATCCGTTTAAAGGTGAGCGAGGAAGATTCATTACAACGGCTTGACCAATGGTTAAATAAAAAAATTAAAACTTTTACTCGCTCACGGCTCCAACGTCTGATTCGCGAAGGCCGAGTCCTCATAGGTTCAAAATTAGGTCGTCCGAGCACATCAACAAAGACAGGTGACATAATCACGCTGACAGTTCCTCCACCCGCAGAAGCCGAGCCTTCGCCAGAAGCAATCACCTTAGACATCGTGCACGACGATCAGGATCTGATTGTCGTGAACAAACCGTCTGGAATGGTAGTTCATCCCGCAGCCGGCCATGAATCGGGAACGCTCGTCAATGCATTACTTCATCATCTTGATGATCTAAGTGGGATTGGTGGAGTACTTAGACCAGGTATTGTCCACCGGCTCGATCGCGGAACTTCAGGGCTAATAGTTATTGCTAAAAACGATAAGGCACACATAAAACTGACTGAACAGTTTAAGAAGCGAGAAACTGAAAAAATTTACATCGCTTTAGTATGGGGGAATGTAAATGCCGGACAAAAAATCGACGTACCAATTGGACGAGATCTTACAAACAGAAAAAAAATTTCTCCGCACTCTAAGCACACACGTACAGCGATAACACAAATTATTGATGCTGAACATTTCAGTGACACTTCACTGCTTAGAATCGCTATTCTCACTGGGAGAACCCATCAAATTCGCGTTCACCTCAAAACTATTGGAAATCCAATCGTTGGTGATGCTGAATACGGGGGAATACGAAAAAACCTTCCCAAACACCTTCGATTTTTCAGAACTCTTCGCCGCCCATTTCTCCATGCTGCCCAGCTAGGCTTTAAACACCCTATCGATGGTAAACAGATGACCCTCACATCTGATCTCCCATCAGAATTACAAAACATATTGGATTTTTTAAGACATGAACAAAAACGGGGAACAGCAGATGACTAAATTTGTCGGCAACAAATCGTGGCAAAAAATAATTAAGGATACCGAATGAAGGATCAACTAGGTACAACCCTCTCGATCAACACGATATATCATGGGCGGGTTTTCACAGTAGTCAACGATAAAGTGAAACTACCTAATGGACGAGAAGCGTCTATGGATGTCATCCGACATCCATCATCGGTAGTATTACTTCCAATGCCAGATAGCGATCATGTCATCCTCGTTCGTCAGTATCGATACAGTATTGACCGATGGATTTGGGAATTACCTGCGGGCACACTTGAACCAAGTGAAGACGTTGTAGATGCTGCTCACCGTGAATGTCAGGAAGAAACCGGATATCAGGCGAATCAATTAAAACCAATGGGTGGCTTCTACCCATCTCCTGGGTACTCTGATGAAATGATGCTCTTCTTTTGCCTGACCGGCCTAAAAAAACCAGTGACTCCACTCGCTCCTGACAGCGATGAAGTACTAGAACCTAAAATTTTCACTCTGACTGAAGCTCGTCGAATGGTCCGTGATTCAGACGCTATGGATATGAAAACGATTCTCGGACTTTCCTTGATTTAAGAATATTTTTTAGACGGAAATTCTGATCATAAGCTCAGAACATATTTCCGTTACAGTGAAAACGCTATCGACAATATTCATCTTTTTTTTCGCCTTGTTACTCGCTTGGAAGACACCGGTGTCAACGCAACTTTCAAAACATCATCAATCATGGAAACATAATGAGGCTTCATTTCTTTTCTGAGATCTTCACTTAAATCTTCTATAAAATCTTTTTCGTTCTGTTTCGGAAGAATAACCTTAAAGACTCCCAACCGCCGTGCCGCTAATACTTTTTCTTTGATTCCTCCAACTGGCAAAACATGTCCTGACAAGGTAATTTCACCAGTCATTGCTATATCTCCGCGCACAGACCTACCTGTTAACTCTGAAACAAGAGCCGTAACCATCGTCACGCCAGCCGACGGACCATCTTTGGGAATAGCTCCAGAAGGTACGTGGAAGTGAATTTCTGCGTCTGCATAAAAAGACGGTTTGACGTCGTAATCTGAACCATGGGCCCGGAACCAAGAAAGTGCAGCTTGCGCAGACTCCTTCATCACATCACCGAGATGGCCAGTTAAAGTCAGCGAACCCTTACCAGCCATCTTGCTGGCCTCAACAAACAGAACCTCACCACCCAGAGGCGTCCATGCCAGCCCTAACGCAACACCAGGTCTTTTTGTCCGATCTGACACTTCTTCATCAAGGAACTTAGGAGCGCCTAACATTTCATTCACTAAATCAGGTGTGATTTCAACAGAATCATCTAAACCTTCCGCTTTTCTACGTGCCACCTTTCGACAAAGAGCACCAATCTCTCGCTCCAAACTTCTAACCCCCGCCTCTCGAGTATATCCGCGTATCAGTAAACGAACCGCCGCCTCACTAAACGTGATCTGATCATCCAACAATCCATGGTTCGGAACCTGACGTCCAATCAGATGCTCGGTTGCTATCACAAATTTTTCGTCTTCTGTGTACCCAGGCAATTCGAGAACCTCCATTCGATCTCTTAGAGGTGGAGGAACCGGATCCAAAACATTTGCCGTCGTTATGAAAAGCACTTCAGAAAGATCGAATGGCACGTCAAGATAATGATCTCGAAAAGTATTATTTTGTTCTGGATCCAAAACCTCAAGTAGCGCTGAAGCAGGATCGCCTCTAAAATCCATACCTAACTTATCTATTTCATCCAAAATAAAGACAGGATTCTTTGATTCAGCCCTACGTAACCCCTGAATTACCTGCCCGGGAAGTGCTCCTATATAGGTTCGTCTATGACCACGAATTTCCGCCTCGTCACGCATGCCACCAAGTGAGACACGGACAAATTTTCGATCAATGGAATTTGCAATCGATTTAGCTAATGAAGTCTTCCCTACTCCTGGGGGTCCAACAAAACACAAAATAGGTCCTTTAACATCAGGGTTTAGTTTACGCACGGCCAAGTACTCAAGTATGCGGTCTTTCGCTTTAACTAAATCCGAATGATCAGCATCTAAAATATCTTTTGTACGCTTAAGATCAATAACTTCTTTCGTACGAACATTCCAAGGTAATGCAACCATCCAATCCAGATAGGTACGAGAAACGGTGTATTCTGCAGCAGCAACTGGCATTTTTGAAAGTCGATCAAGTTCTCTTAGTGCTTCCTTTTTTACAGGTTCTGGCATTCCGACGGCTTCAACTTTCTCACGAAGCTCCTCTATTTCTTTTGCATGGTCATCTCCCTCTCCAAGTTCTCTTTGTATAGCCTTCAGTTGCTCACGGAGCAAGTATTCACGCTGATTTTTTCCTACTTCAGACTGAACCTCCGATTGAATTTTTGAACCTAACTCCAACACCTCAAGCTCTTTTATCAGAATACGGTTCAAGTCATCCATCCTAGCTCGAATATCCAAAGTTTCCAGAACCTGTTGCTTAGTAGATGTTGGTATTGTCGCAAGACTAGAAGCTATAAAATCAGCTAATTTCCCCGGTTCAGGAATATTAACAACAAGGGATTGAAGATCATCTGACAGCAAGGGTGAAAGGGAAACGACCTGCTGAAAGTTGTTTTTGATGTTCCGTTGGAGAGCATCAATTTCAATATTGTCGGACTCACTTTCAATATCACCAGCACCACTGACATTCGCTCTAATAAATGGATCTTTTGTGATTATGCGATCAAGGCGAACTCTCTCTAATCCCTGCACAATTAAACGAAGACTTCCATCCGCAAGCTTAAACATTTTATGAATGTGAGTCATCGTTCCAATTTCAAAAAGGTCCTCTTGCTCGGGTGACTCAAGAGCGGCATCACGCTGAGTAAAAACACCGACTAATTTATCGTCTAAGATTGCCTGATCTATAAGGCGGATAGAACTCTCTCGAGCCACCGCAAGCGGCATAAATGAATTAGGGAAAAGCACAGTATCCCTTAGCGGAAGAATCGGTAATCGTTCCGGGACTGTAACGGACTCCTCAGGAGCATCCCCGCTATCGGCATTACTTATACGTTCTTTTTCTTCAGTCATGAGATTCTCATTCCGCAATCTACTTTAATAAACATCACGGATAAATTAGACCTAAATTGCTCAATACAAGTGAAGCACGGCTAAGAACACGTCGTCTACTCGTGTATGACAATCAAATTAAAAACAGCAATCCCAATTTACTACCAAACAGCATGCCTGCCTAAAACAATCTTGTCCTAGGTCTCATTTTAATAACTACATACCACAATGTTCTGTCACTTTTTTGAATTTAAATAACTTTTTACTCGTTAACTGAACAGAGATACTCCATTACATTTTTTGGTACGAATAAAAAAATAGTTAGAATAAATACAATCTAATTCATTTTCTTAAAAAACAGGTTCGACTACTAGAATTTTCATCACAGAAGGACGTTTTTAGCATTTAAAACATGACTGAAAAGATGAGCAAATACGATTCAGCCTAATTGTTTGAATTTTTCATTCTTCCAAAGTTGAAAATTGATATGAAAAAATTATGCCCATCATGCGATCAAAGGAAAGGGCGCCGTAGTTGTCCAGTTTTTGGACGACAGATCTGTACTATATGTTGTGGCACAAAACGAATGAAAGAAATTAATTGCCCTTCTGACTGTGGCTATCTTTCATCGGCACAAATCCACCCTCCTGCCGTCATTCAAAGACAACAAGAAAAAGATATGGCTTTCTTTTTACCAATCTTGCAACATCTAAGCTCTTCGCAGCGGGAGCTACTTATTCTTATTCTAAATTTCATCGGTAACAATCCTTTAAATCAAACCGTTCTAATAGACGAAGAAGTAGTTCACGCGACCAAAGCCTTAGCCAAAACTTACGAAACGGCTAGTCGCGGTATTATTTATCAACATACAGCAAATCTTCCCAGCGCGGAACGTCTAGCTGACGATATTAGAAAGTCCATAGAAGATATTCGAAAGAAACATCTCAAAATAGACGATATCGGTATAGCCTCTGTCATGCGAAGTATTGAACGCTCTGCTTCACAAGCTCGCAGCCATTTGCCTGGGGATAATAAGGCTTTTATCAAACTACTTGAGCGCATTCTTCGCACTGATCAAGATAATTCTGATAATGCTACTGGTAGCCAAAGTAAAAATGAGACATCAGGATTAATTATTCCAGGAAATTAAACCTTTCTAAATAACATTTCTTCAAAATAATTTTGCTTCAAAGTTAATGTATAATTAGCTTTTAACGGGAAAATATATGGCACGACGTTGTGAAATTTGTGGAAAGGGACCCGCTTTTGGGCGGAACGTTAGTCATGCTCACAACGTGACTCGAAGACGTTTTGAACCCAATATCCAGCGGGTGAGAGTCCTTATTAACGGTGCCGTGAAAAAAATTCGAGTTTGTACCCGCTGTATTCGGTCAAATAAGGTAACAAAAGCAGCATAGTTCTTCTCCAGTAAATATCTAATTTATTTTGAAAATCGAATCTAAGAACGCACCGCGAGCCATAGGTCCGTATTCTCAAGCTATTCGCTCTGGGCAATTCATCTTTGTGTCAGGTCAAATTCCCATTGATCCCGCCTCTGGCGATTTAGTCGCCAACAACATTCAAACTCAAACACATCAAGTTCTAAAAAATATTGATGCCATTCTTAGCTCCGCAGGAACAAATTACGGCCATGTTGTTCGAACAACAATTTTTTTGGTTAATTTAGAGCACTTCGATGCTATGAATGAAATTTATAAAACCTATGTACTAGATCCCGCTCCTGCGCGCTCAACAGTCCAAGTCGCAGGTTTACCAAAAGGAGCACTAATTGAAATCGATTTAATTGCAGAAATTTCTGACGGATAACCTCACAGGAATCTTCTAAGGCTGTACCCTTGCTACATCCACAACACCAGGAACACTCCTGACAACCTTAATAACACGCTGTAAATGCTTTAAATCATTAATGTCAAGTGTCACGCTAATCCTACCGGCTTGATTGTCATTCGCAGCAGCTTCGACCTTCTGCATATTGATATCGGCACTTGCAATACTTGAGGTGACGTCAGCTAAAATTCCTCGTCGATCCTCAACCTGTATCGTTAAACCGACTGAAAAAGCATTATCCCTAACGGAACTATCCCAAACTACAGCAATACGCCTTTCCGGATCATAAAGAAGATTCATTACATTTGGACACGTGGCTGCATGCACCGAGACACCTTTTCCACGTGTCACATAACCGACGATTTTTTCTCCTCGGATCGGGTTACAGCACCTAGCCAGAAAAACCATAAAATCATCAAATCCCTTTACCTTGATTTTTCCATCATTGGGTCGTAACACCCTTCTAACCGCAGATGTTATTGACTTTCTGGCCCCGGCATCCTTTAGTTGGCCTGCTGGAACCAGTTTCTCAAGAACCGCATGTGCCACCAACTTTCCATATCCAACAGCAGCAAAGATTTCCTCCGATTTCTTAGTTGAAAATTCTTTTGCAACGCTTTCTAGTGCCCCTTTGTCAAAGATCAACTTTGAACTGAGATCGAACCGACGAATCTCCTTTTCAAGTAACTTACGTCCTAATTCAATAGCACGGGCTTTTTCCTCTGCATTTATAAAATGCTTTATTTTGTTCCGAGCCCGCGCCGTCACGACGAAGTTCAGCCAATCACGACTTGGTTTATGGGTTCCCGATACAACTATCTCAACAATGTCCCCACTCTGGAGCTGTGTACGAAGTGGAACCATCCGGCCATTTATGCGAGACCCTACGCAAGTGTGTCCCACATCTGTATGAATCGAATAGGCGAAGTCAACGGCTGTTGCTCCTCGAGGCAAAGCTTTTACCGCACCTTTAGGCGTAAAGGTATAAACCGCTTCAGGATATAAATCGATCTTTAAACTATGAATAAATTCATTTGGATCACGAACCTCTTGCTGCCATTCAAGAAGTTGCCTAAGCCATAGGAAATATTGCTCGTCAGCATTAGCTCCTATTCGTCCTTCTTTGTACTTCCAGTGGGCGGCGATACCTTCCTCAGCAACGCGATGCATCTGTTCCGACCTAATTTGAACCTCAAACGGAAAACCTTTATCACTTACTACAGATGTATGTAAAGACTGGTAAGCGTTAGGTCTTGGCATAGCAATAAAATCTTTAAATCGCCCTGGTACAGGAGCCCAAGTTTGGTGAATAATTCCAAGAACTGCATAACAATCACGGACGGAAGGAGTAATTACCCGTAATGCCACAAGATCATAAACTTCTTTAAGTCTGATTTGCTGTCGCTTAATTTTTTGCCTGAGACTAAATAAATTCTTAATACGGCCATCAATCTCTATAACAGATATCTGAGCCTCGGAGAGTTTTTCCGAAAGCTTCTCCTTGAGGTGTCCAACCGTCTCCTCAGTTGCCCGGCGACGGTCTTCAACCCATTCACGTAAGTTTGCATAATCTTTTGGTTCGAGATGTCTAAAGGCAAGATCTTCAAGTTCATTTTTGATCTTACTCATTCCCAAGCGATGGGCAATTGGAGCGTAAATATCAAGCGTTTCTTGCGAAATCTTAAACCGTTGCGTTTCACCTAGAGATTCAAGGGTCCTCATATTATGAAGTCTGTCGGCGAGTTTCACTAAAATGACACGGACATCATTTACCATTGCCAACAACATCTTGCGGAAATTTTCTGCTTCTCTCTCTTCCACCGACGAAAAGGGAATAGTACTGATTTTAGTAACTCCCTCTACAACGTGAGCGACTTCCGAGCCAAATAGTTCAGAAACACTATCAATAGTTGTTAACGTGTCTTCAACAACGTCATGAAGCAAACCTGCCGCAATTGCGACATCATCTAATTTCATGTCTGCAACTAACGAAGCCACTTCTAGTGGATGTGTAATGTATTCTTCCCCTGATAACCTATGTTGACCCTTATGTTCCATTTCTGAAAATTCATAGGCTCGATGAAGCAGATCAATATCTGAGTCTGGATTGTGTAATTTGGCCTTGGAAGCAAGCTCTTCAAAGGTAATCATTACAAACTCAATCTAAGCAATAAGATAGGAAGGATATAGAGCACTTCTGTTCCATAATAAAGTGGACAATCAAAGTGGTCAAGAGAAGCCGATAAGAACGCTTGACTTGCAGTTTTTTGCTTAACTATACTGGTCCGGCTTAAAGCCTGTTTTTTTGTTATAGGATTTAAGCGTCTCTATATATATAGAAACCCGGTTTAAAGACTGATCTTCAGATCACAGCAGTCGAGGCAAATAACTCTCGACTGTCAGAGAGACTGTCTTTGAATCGAGAATGAAAGGGGAATCAGGATGCACATCGGACGCAGCCTCTTAAGAATTGGCATCATTGCTATTTTAATAACACCTCTCGCTTCCTGTGGCTATCTTGATCAAGTAACAGCCATGCGCACGTTCAAGGAAGGCAACATGGCCTACGGACGTGGGGATTATCAATTGGCTCTCGAGCACTATGAAGAAATCCTTGAAATCATTGAGAGTCAAAGCGATTCGTTGCTTAACGAGCAGCTCAACGCCGCATATTTTTACGTAGCCAACTCGTATGACAACCTCTATAAACCTGTTCGAAAGGGCGAGCCTGAGAACGATGCCTACCTCGAAGAGGCGGTTCATTATTACGAAACAGCGGCTGATCGTATCAGCGACCCTGATTTACAAAGATTGTCGATGCAATACTTGGTTTCTGCATTCGGACCAGACAAAGCAAACGACCCTACCAGATCAGAACCTGTACTGCGGCAAATGATTTTGCTCGACCCTGAAAATCCTGATAATTACTTCGCCCTAGCGAACCTATACGAACAATCTGGACTATTTGAACCTGCAGAAGCGGTAATGCTTGAAATTCAAAACCTTAGACCCGATGACCCAATTGTTTATTTACAATTAGCCGGATTCTACAACCGCTCTGGTGAATTTGAACTCACTATTGACGCCCTTGAACAACGGGCTCGAATTGAACCTGATAATCCAGAAGCTTTCTATACAATATCTACTTTTTATTGGGAAAAAGCTTTCCGTGATTTCCGTATTACTCAGGATGAAAAAGCTGATTACATAACCGCCGGACTCGAAGCAGCAGATACCGCACTTGGCCTCAATGAACGTTATGTCGATGCGCTGGTTTACAAGAACATCCTTTTGCGCATGAAAGCCGGCATGCTAGTTTGCGAAAATACCGCTGATACGGCCTGCATCGAGGAACAAGACGGACTTATCGCAGAAGCAGATGAACTGCGTGACCGTGCCCAAGATCTTCAAGAACAAGCTACTGCTGGAGCAGGAGGACCAGCTGCTTAAAAAACTCGGCTAGCCTAATAAATTTCAAAAGAGGCTTGGGTGAAGTTTTTCACCCAAGCCTTTTTCTTTTTAGCAACCCCACTTAACATTAAACCGTTTATTCAGGAATACGTGTTCTCTACCCTGAGTCACTGGGGAACGATGCATTCTCAGCTTGCTATTTGATGGTTACTCAGACCTTATTTTGAAGGTTTACCTCATTGAAGAAACAATAATGATTTTAGAGAATAATCCTCATCCACAACCTATTTTCAATCTTTGAAATCCAGGAGAACTTTCATGAAAACAGCTCGTTCAGTACCAATGACCTTGACCGCAGCAATTATGTCGGTCGGTTTAAGCACGCCAATCAATCAGACAGGCGAAAATCCCGCTAATGCAATCCTTGGTTTTTGGGATACCAGAGATGGAGCGCATGTTGAGATATATAAACAAGAGAACAAGTACTACGGAAAGTTCACTTATTTCTACGATGAACCTCCAGCTAACGGCGTGGACTCAAAGAATCCTGATCCCACACTCCGAGACCGACCGCTCATCGGAACTAATTTTATTGTCAACTTTGAATTTACTGAAGAAAAATGGAAACATGGCCGTATCTACAATCCTGAAAATGGTAAATATTACAAAGCTGATTTGGAACTTAAGGACGAGACACTAAAAGTACGAGGCTGGATAGGTTTTCGGCTTCTTGGAAGGACTGTTGAATGGAAAAGATTAGAGTAAACAGAAATCAGCATAGGTTTACCAAAATTAAGTTTTGTTAAGCTGACTGCCTAACAAATATTGGATCCATCTACTAAAGTGGCCCTACAAGAGGCCCACCGCCGTTCTAAGAGGATGTAAGCATGTCATCTAAGTTACTAGCCAAGTTCTTTCCATTAAATCGCTACGTGCGAGTCATCCTTATTGTTATTGCCTTTTTCCTCACGTTGCGCACATTTGGGCTGACTAAATTATTTTAGAGCTTCTTTAAATCTACAATTCAGTTTTCAAAATCTTGATATCCTCGTCTGTGTGTGCGGACGCTATACTATTTCCAAACCCCATACATCTATTTCCGAAGTGCTTGGCCGAAGTGTCGACGACCTCGTTGTGGAAGCCCGGTACAACGTGGCCCCGAGCCAAACTGCACCAGTTGTTGTGACGGATCCAAAGGGAAAAACTGTTTTAAAAAAAATGGAATGGGGCTTTATAGTTCCAAATCGTAGTAAAAGACGAAACGCTTCTCAAATAATCAATACTAGAATCGAAACCGCGCCAACAAATCACCTGTTCTCAATAAGTTTCTTAAAACACCGCTGCATCGTTCCGGCTGACGGATTTTACGAATGGCAGAAACGAGAAGGTCGGAAACAACCCTACTTTTTTCAGCTCAAGCAGTCATTACCTTTTGGCTTCGCAGGATTATGGACTAGAAACAAATCTCCAAATGGAGAAACACTTGAGATGTTTTCTATCCTCACTACAAATGCAAACTCACTTGTTGAGCCTATCCATCAAAGAATGCCTGTAATCTTGCACCGGGCGGCTTATCGGAAATGGTTAACACTTGGAACGCCTGTCAAGGAACTTACTAAATTGTGTAAACCGTACTCACATCTCGAGATGCAAACCGTGCCAGTAGGGGATTACGTAAACGATGTTCAACGTGATTCTCGAGAGTGTGCAAGACCTGTTAAAATTCACGGTCTATTCTGACGATCAAGACTTTGTAGTAAAGAAAATAGTTTTACTAAAATTTTTAATCAAACATAAAAAAAGGCCGGGACACACCCGGCCTTTTTTGAAAAGCAGTCGAAAGAAAGATCAACCAACTGGAGCAGCACCTGCAGCACGACGCATACCTTCAGTCACAATGCCAACCTTATCGATGCCGGCACCCTTCGCGGCATCGATAACTTCGATAATCTCACCATAAGTTAATGTTCCAGCACCAGCTACGAACATAGTTTTATCACGGCGGGTCTCAAAAATCTCACGTAATCTAGATTCAAGCATTGGTAGCGAAACATCCTGATTATTAATAGATATCCGGCGGTCAGCTGTATATTCGAGCACGATTTGACTGCTGTCAGTCGCTGCCTGGGCAGAACCCTGTGTCTCAAGTGGAAGATTGATATCCAATCCACGCTGATTCAAAGGTAGGGCTGCAAGAAAAATAACAATCAACACCAGTAACACGTCAATAAATGGCGTGATATTAATTTCAGAATTTGACTCAGGCGGTTTAACCTGAGTAACCGAATCTGCTCCATGATGCTTCTTTGACATTCTTTAGCCTCCGGTTCCGCGCAACTTCCGCTCAGTAACCAAGCCAATATCTTCAATTCCTGCACGTTGAAGTCGATCCATCACTTCCATAACCTCAGCGTATCGTGCGTTTGAATCAGCTTTGATTAATACTACCCGCTCACGCTTGCGATCCAAAGACCGCTGCACGGCACCCATTAACGCACGCTCCTCCGTGGGAATATTATCCACATAGAAACGCCCTGAAGCATCAACGTGCAAGACGGTCTGACCGTCACTGTCCGGTTTCTCATTAGTGTTGGCCGCCTCTGGCAGCGCAACAACGACACCAGCCTGCAATAACGGTGCAATCAACATAACGATAATAAGCAGCACTAACATTACGTCAGCAAGCGGCGTCACGTTGATCTCTGAGTTTAGGGCTCCTTTATCGCCTCCAACACTCATTCCCATGAATCTATCCTCCTCGACACGTCAACATTTAAAAACCAGTCAGTAAGAACAATGGTCTTTACTTCTTGATGAAGAAGTCAACAATCTCAGATGACGAATTGTCCATCTCGACGTTAAATATTTCAATACGGCCAGTCAGGTAGTTGTAGAACCAAACCGCAGGAATTGCAACAAATAATCCGATTGCCGTTCCAACCAGTGCTTCAGAAATACCACCGGATACTGCACCAAGACCACCTGAACCTGTCTGAGCAATTCCTTGGAACGCATTGATAACACCCAAGGTCGTGGCAAGCAAGCCAACGAACACTGCGGTTGAACCAACCGTCGCCAACACACCAAGACCTTTTTTCAAATCTCCTGAAGTCAAGGCAGAGGCACGCTGAATTGCACGACGAACACCATCAACAACATCATCTTTACTAAGCTCAACACCCGAGTCCTTAATAAACTGATATTCCTGCAGCCCAGCCTCAACGACCTTGGCAAGATGGCTGAACTTAAAGTTCTTCGACTTCGCATTTTTTATCGCGTCGCCTAGCTTGTTTTCCTTGAGGGCCTTAGCCACCTGTGGTGCAAACACTTTGGACTGTTTCTGTGCCTGCATGAATGTATACAGACGCTCAAAGAAAATACCCACCGATACCATCGACATCAGCGCAAGAATAATCATTAGCAACTTAACCGGCAGACTCATCAGTTCCCACATTTCGAGTAAATCCATTTACTTCCTCCTCGACTATCAGCCTTCAAAAAAGCACAAGAACGGTAGGGTTTCCGCTCCAGCACCTAACTATTGCAACGTAAAGTTGACAGTAACCGTCATAATAACGGGCACAGGCACACCATTAAGTAACGTAGGTGTGTACTGCCACTGCTTAACTGCAGTTATAGCAGCTTCATCAAGCAAAGGAACGGACCGTAATACCTTTACTTCAGTAACATTACCATTCGGACCAATAACAGCTTCAAGAATGACAATTCCTTGCACTCGAGCTGATTGAGCAACTGGTGGATATACCGGAGGCACATCCTGTGTTTTCGTTGGTGGTGAAATATTTCCACCGACGCGAACAGGTTCCGGTGCCGGTGGTGGTGGTGGTGGTGGTGGTGGTGGTGCCTCTGGAAGCCCTCCCACAATACCACCAACGACGCCTCCAGCGATACCGCCTTCTACGCCGCCGACTTCCGCCAAATCAAATCCTGTCTCCTCGATAATTTCTTCAGGTGCAACAACAGGAGCCGCATTGGGATTCACCTCTACTACAGGGGGCGGCTCAGGAGCAGCCGCTGGCCTTGGCGGTGGTGGTGGTGGTGGCGGCGGCGGTGGTGGTGGTGGTGCCGCCACAAACGCCATCATCGATGCAGGCGTCGGTAACGCATCTGCCGCCATCAACGGAATAATTACAACCGCGCCAAGCACAACCACGTGCGCCACGATAGAAAGAGGCACCGTGTACCACTTACGCGAACCCACTCGAACCGAAGGGTTCGAGATATCACCAAACATTTGACCGGCTGCCACCGATTCCCTCCTCACCTTACACGCGTCAGAGGCGCGTTAGGAGCGTAGATTATATGCACCACTCACACGACTGTCAACGAATCTAGAACTTCTCAATAATCGACTCGTAGTGCAAACCAACGCAAATAAAATGTTTACCTCTCTCAAACTATCCCAACTTGAAACAAACAAACTGGAACTTTCTCAAAATTTACTCCATAAATATTTATCAAGACATCCATTGAACAACAAGTGGTGCAAATATAACTGCGACGATTGTCATCAACTTGATTAAAATATTTAAGCTAGGCCCAGAAGTATCCTTAAATGGATCCCCAACAGTGTCACCTATAACCGCAGCCTTATGCGGCTCTGAATTTTTACCGCCGTGATGGCCTTCTTCAATATATTTCTTAGCATTATCCCAGACACCACCAGCATTAGCCATCATAAGCGCCATCAGGACACCCGTCACTAAAGAACCTGCCAGTAACCCACCAAGTCCTGACACACCCAACAGATATCCCGTCACAACAGGTGCCAGCACCGCAAGAAAACCAGGAAGAATCATCTCGCGAATAGCTGCCTTGGTAGAAATTTCAACACACCTGGCTGAGTCAGGCTCAGCATCACCCTCTATCAGTCCTTTAATTTCTTTAAATTGTCTTCGGACTTCTGCAATCATCTCGTTGGCAGTACGTCCGACCGCATCCATAGTCAAGGCTGCAAAAATAAAAGGCAACATTCCACCAATTAGCATCCCTATTAAAACATTTGGGTTGTCGAGTCCAAGTCCCAGTAGATGTGGATCAAACATCTCCGCACCGCCCGCTCGCTCAACAGCCTCAGCTGCCTTTGCCCGAAATGTACTAAACAACGCCAACGCTGTCAGTGCCGCCGAACCAATCGCAAAGCCTTTTCCCATTGCCGCGGTAGTATTACCCACGGCGTCGAGAGCATCGGTTCTCTCCCGAACATAAGCCTCACAGCGACTCATTTCAGCAATTCCGCCTGCATTGTCTGCAACAGGACCATACGCATCAACACCAAGACTGATCCCTAGTGTTGACAACATCCCCACTGCTGCAATAGCAATCCCGTAAAGCTCTGCAAAACTGTAGCTAAAGTAGATTGCGAAACAAATGATAATAATTGGAAGACCACATGACATCATGCCAACGCCGAGTCCAGCAATGATGTTTGTCGCAGCTCCAGTTTCAGATTGTTCAGCAATCCTTTGTGCGGGCGGCTTGTCTTTCCCTGTGTAGTACTCCGTCACCTGACCTATTGCAACACCGGCGGCAAGTCCCAACAAAACACACAAGAGCACACTCATTGGTATTCCCAAGAGCGTAACGAGAGCATAAGCACCGACAAGAACAATACCTGAAGCTACGATTAAACCTCGATGCAACGCACTTCCTATTTTGCTCTCATCATTAGTGTTCACCGCAAAAGTTCCAAGAATTGAGGAAAGGATGCCAAGTCCAGCCAGCAACAAAGGAAAAAACACTAGCGACCGTTGTAAGTTGTCGAAACCAGACGCATCGATACCCCACAACTCAGAACCAGCGGTGGCCGTAAGTGCCCAAGCTAACGCCATGGCAGAAATAATGGACCCGACATAAGATTCGAATAAATCAGCTCCCATACCCGCAACATCACCGACGTTGTCACCAACACTATCGGCAATTGTGGCAGGATTTCGTGGATCATCTTCTGGAATACCAGCTT
>CAYFFV010000003.1:0-118555 GCA_964342695.1 uncultured Vicinamibacteraceae bacterium | reverse complement strand
CGCTGGCCGCCAGTTCTTCACCTTCCGGTGTCAGGGGTGGAATACGGCCGTCAGGAGGATCAATAACCATCGCCACCTGTGTCGAAACCGATTTAGGTGCAAAACCGAGTGCCGTGTCACGCCATTCCCGATCATACCCCCAAATGCCGCCAAGCGTTCCACCCTCTCGACGTGCCACGGCTTCTTCTGGTGTGAGCTCGGCAACATCAACATCTTCGGGACGTTCCAATGGGATACCGTGAGAGATGTCGGCTCTCCAAAGACCCTGAAGATCTGGTTCGCCCCACGATGTCTGAGGGGTCGTATATGGACCAAGGTCCGCTTCGACTACAGGAGCTAAATCCATTTCGACACCAGCAAAGCCAGACTCCACCACAGCGATTCTGACATTGTCAGGCCCCATCACAAACGCACGTTTCGCCTGGGTTCTCGCATTAAGCGGAACCATCGGTTCCTCTTGAAACTCGACCCCTGCCTGACGAAGCTTTGGAGCTTCTGTATCTAAATTGTCCACCATAAAGGCAATATGATCGATGGCGCGACCTTGTGTCTGTGCTGGCAGCGTGCCTTCAGGATGTTGAGAAACGAGAAACCACACGTCGTCGAAGAGCAGTCCGTCTAACATCCCACGCAGCGATGCTTCCTCGCCCCCCATGACATCGCGATAGAAGGCTAAGGTCTCTGCCGGATCCGTTGCACTGAGGTGGACGTGATGGAATCCCAGATACTCCTCATCCTCTACCAGCTCGATGCGGGTACCCCAAGGGTCAAAAATAAATGCGATCTTGAAGAGACCTGGAATGTCACGGATAATCGTTCCGTCTTCATTTCGTTGAAGCCTTACACCTGAACCTTGGACTCCGATTGCCTCAAGTTCAGCCATTCTTGCATCGAGATCAGGAACGGAAAAACCTATGTGATTCACACCGGTTCCAGGACTTCCCCCACTGGTCGATTGGGGCACGAAAACCAATTCCACTCCATCACAATTAGCAGCATCATCACGATCAGCTAAAGGCTCACAGCCCATATGTTCCGTGTACCACTCCACGCCCTTGGCAGGACTTGAAGCCGTCACGTGAACATGGTGATAGTCAGCGGCACGGCTCACCGCAGGAGATGCAATGAGGCTAAACACAAATAGACCAGAAATAATGTTTCTAGAAATCATCATCAGATCAACCTTCCTCTTGGTGCGTCCTTACTGGCCGGACTCCTTCCGAAGATGTCCATAAAGCAATTCTTCGGAAAACTCTATACATTTATACTCAATAAGCCTGGCATTCTCCTCAAGTCGGCGATACAGCGGCATTTTAATTGTCCACGGCCTAGTGTAAACATCTGGATCTTCAAGCGTTGCCTCATACATCAACGCGTTAGGACTGATAGGAGTATAACGTTCGGTAACACGAAGACCAGCGCTATGAAAATTCCCTGCGCGATCGAGCCATGCTTCACCGTTGAAGCCCGCAACCTCCACTACTAAAGTTTCACCATCCCACGTTCCGTGTGATCGTCCCATCCAGGAGTCGATTGGAGCTGGCTCAGGATTTTCCTTGTCCAAATGAACGGTCCGAACCGCCTCTGCGTACCCATAAGCTATTAGCATCTTTTCCGTTCCCTGAATAATTTGAAATGGATAAGGCATGTAAGTCGCTCGCGGTACCCCAGGCAGATAACATTTCGCCTCTGGATCCTCAGTTAACCGATTGGTAAAATTTTCCTCTTTTTGCTCTATCGCCCAGTCTTGATAGGGAATATCGTTTCCTACAACCACACCTTGTCCAGGGGGAACAGCTCCAATGGCTCCACCTATCGGCAGTCCTGGATAAGCTGGGTGATCTTGCAAATCCCAGTTGGCTGTGTTTACAGCCTGCCAAATTCCATTGAGATTCGGTTTTCCGTCCGTAGTGCGCTCTGCTTCATAAGTAGATGATTGGCCGAACACCTGACCAACCGTCAGGAAGAGGACCACACCGACCACAAAAAAGGCTGTAATCGCAGTGCCTCGATACCGATTTTGCATCTGACCAATCTCCTTTCAAAAACCTCTGTTAAGTACTGACCGTATCTAAAAATCTTCGCAACAAAATAGTAACGCCGTTCTACACAAAAGTGCCATTAAACATGAGCTTTCTCATAACATATCCGAGTAGAAATATGCATTCGTGAGAAGTCACAATCTTACACCATGCACCCCCCTCATAACCGAGAACTAGCGCTTTCCAGAATATTCGAGCATCTGAGAAGTGAGATCCATAGGATATGAAATCGTAACGTCTTCTATCACATCGTTCGCATTTCGCACTGCGGTCAATTTCGGCATCACAAACCCTGAATAGGCTGGCAAGGCTACTCGATCGACACGCTCAAGAATTTCGTCCCTTAAGATCGGATCAAAATGAATGCCGTACGATTCAAACAGCTCGACAGCCGCATCATAATCGCCCTCAGATTTAATTCGCTGAACTTCTGCCAACAATTCAGCAACACCCTCCCGGAACATCTTCCAGTCCGTCATCACATAAAAAGTTTTACCATCACGCTCATGAACGTCGATAGCATCGGTGTTTTCCATGATCCAGTGAACAACCATTTGCCGATTACGCATGTGATCTTGTTCAATTTGGGATCCCTCGCGCACACGACGTAATTGTAATAAAGCATTTCGCGTGTAACCCTCATACTGTGCACGGATGATGTCCTCATGATTTTCAGAAGGCACAATACCAATTTCGACCAACTTGGGATCTGCAATAAAATACAGGGCCACCAAATCAGCCCGAGCCTCTTCAAGTGCAGAATATTGCTCTTTGAGAAACGTCTGTGGATTCCCTTCCAAACGATCAGAAACAAGACCTGAAGCATGACCAATTACTTCATGCATATGAGTATTCAGATCCCCCGCAAAACTCCCCCAAGCCTCAGCACGTGCAGCCTCCTCTTCGGTCCAAGTAAATTCGTTGCGATAAGTCACCGGTCGAGACCGGTCATACGCCTCAGTAACATTGGTAAGTGAAACTGACTTGCTACCATATTCTTCGCGGACCGTCTGATCGTTAGGAAGATTGATCCCGATAGGAGTCACAGGGCCAGCATCTCCTATTTCAACAACCACTTCAATAGCGTTTGCGAGAATCCCTCTCACCCCTTCTTTACGGTACTTGGGATCCCAAGGCATATGATCTTCAAACCACTGGGCATGTTCTGCAATTGTCTGCATCGACTCTGTCTTCTCTTGATTAACGTAAAAAACAAGTCCCTCCCAAGCGCCTTTTGCACCACGAGCATCCATGTACACTTCTGTGAATCCATTAATCGTATCGACCGGAGAATCTCGATCGGCCACCCATGCGATATCATAAGCACGCTGATCAACCGCTTCGCCAGTGCGATACCATTGGATCAACGCTTTTAAAGAGTGCGCCATGGATTCGGTCGCATAGGGTAGAGCGTCTTCTAGATGTGTCACTATCTCCCGAATTTGAGAATCGTAGCGACCATCAACTTTATAGACTTCCTCTATTAAACGTCCGCCACGTTTTACCAACCTAGAATTCAGGCTATAGCGTTCTTCAAAACCAGAAAGGTCATCCATAGATACGCCGTCATATAAATTGTTCGCGCTAGCTAGCAAGATATCTTGATTATCCCTAGGGGTTTTATTGGTCACAATCGGATCTACATCTAGGTCAAAAAATAACGGTTTAAATCGAGTAATAAAGTGCTCTAGGGTCTCTGAGTCCTGTAATGGAAATTGCGCACCGGCTACCGCCGCTGCCCTTACGGCGTCACCAAACATTTCTGGAGTAGTCTCCATAACAAATTTTCTTGCTGTTTGATTATTAAAGGGTCCGCTGTTAATCCAAAACAACTTCGCGTATTTGTGCACGGCTGCTCGTGTTTGCTCTTCGACTCCATCGCTATGCGTAAGAATTTCTTCCAGCACCTCACGCATCTCAAGGTTGTGAACATAGCGCTGATCATAATAAATATCCCGCCCGGCTATTGCAGCTTGATATAGATGCCAAACCAAAATTTTTTCATTCAAAGCAAGTCGTTCAAACCCATCCGCGTATAACTGCACAACCGCCGCATCATCAACGCGCTCGAGTAAGTACCGCCGCTCAGATTCTGAGTGGGCAGGTTCCTGCATGGTCGTATCACCCACATTCCCATCGTCCTGCGCACCACATGAAACGAACGCGGAAATTACTATTACCGCACCTAAACCCCTTAAAGTCATCACTAGCTTTCCTTTATTGATCTGAACCATTAAAGAAGGACCTTAATCTGTTAAGCTCTTGATTATATACATGATTTTGCATCTGATTACCCGTATTCCGTTGCTGATCATAATAATGACCATCGCATGGCCAGTTGGTCCATTATGGGCACAACAACGCCTGTCGATAGACGATATTTTTTCGCCCACAAACCGTGTGGATTTCGATGGAGAGCCACCCAGAGGACTGCGGTGGATTGACGACAACCATTATCTTGAAAAAGTTTCTGAAACCAGTCGTCAGAGCAATCTATTCTGGAAGGTTAATGCAGATTCCGGGCATCGAGAACCTTTCTTGGATCTTGACCGTATGGAAGCAGTATTTAGAAATGTTCCCGATCTTGGCTTTGACCAAATACAGTGGGATAGCCAAACACGAAATCCGATTCTAGATAATAACTACACGGCGTTAGTAATTAGCTTGAACAACGACCTGTATTACTACGATCTGCAAAATACAACTGTCACCCGCTTGACAACAAATCCGGCTGAAGAAGAACAAGAAATTTCATTTAGTCCGGACGGAACACTGATTGCGTTTATCCGAGAACACAATTTACACATCGTCGATATTGAAGAAGGTCACGAGCGCTTATTAACAACAAGTGGAACTGAATCCTTGCGCAATGGAATCCTTGATTGGGTCTATCAGGAAGAAATCTATGGCCGCGGAAATTTTCGCGGGTACTGGTGGAGTCCGGATTCACAAACAATTGCATTTCTCCAATTAAACGATACGGATGTTCCAAATTTTTTAATCCTAGATCAGATGGACTATCACCCAAATCTTGAAACTTGGGCATATCCAAAGGCGGGCGACCCCAACCCCGTAGTTAAACTTGGTATCGTTTCTAGCGTTGGAGGCGATGTTACATGGGCGAATCTCAATAAATATTCCCCTAACGACACTTTGATTGTCGGGGTCGAATGGTCACCAAACAGTGACCATCTTGTTTTTCAAGTTCAAAATCGTGAACAAACCTGGCTTGATCTAAATTTAGCGGATCCATCCTCTGGCAATACCACTCAACTTTTAAGAGAAACAACACCCGCTTGGGTCAATGTTAATGGTCCACCAGTATGGATGAAAGATGGGACATTTCTTTGGCTGAGCGAACGATCTGGGTGGAAACATATATATCACTACCGTGCAAATGGATCATTGATTCTGCAAATTACCGACGGCAACTGGGAAGTGCGAAATCTCCATGGCTTAGACGAAAAAAATGGATGGATTTACTGGTCAGGAACCGCACATAGCCCTATCAGACGAGACGTTTATCGAGTTCGGTTTGATGGGTCTGATCTGACTAGATTATCAGAGCGAGAAGGCACCCATCGAGCGGTTTTTAATCCGTCTTTTAGCCACTATCTGAACACATACAGCTCACTTCGATTACCTCCTCAAGTCTCCGTGCACGAATCAAATGGAACAAGGGTCCGTTTTATTGATCGTAATCAACCAACCACACTTAACAATTACAAATTATCCGAACCTGAATTTTTGCAGGTGACCACCCGAGACGGTTTTGTCATGGAAGCTCTAATGATTAAACCACCTGATTTTAATCCGTCCCTTCGCTATCCGGTTTACCAGCACGTCTATGGAGGACCACATACACAACGCGTGCTCGACCGATGGTCTGGCTCAACCTATATTTACTGGCAACTTCTTGCCCAACATGGCTTTATTGTCTGGGTTCTCGACAACCGTACCGCTAGTGGGAAAGGAGCCATCTCAACATGGCCGGTGTATAAGAATTTTGGCTCCCTTGAGTTACAGGATCTTGAGGATGGCATTGTCTGGCTGAAAGAGCAACCATATGTTGACTCTACTCGTATAGGACTTGAAGGCTGGAGTTATGGTGGCTTCATGGTCAACTATGCACTTACCCATAGCCAAATTTACAAAATGGGGATCGCTGGTGGTTCAGTCACCGACTGGCGTGATTACGACACGATTTATACAGAACGCTATATGTTGACTCCAGAAAACAATCCAGACGGTTATTCTTCGAGTTCACCGCGTTTTGCTGCCCATAATTTAGAAGGATCCCTGCTTCTTATCCACGGAACGATGGACGAAAACGTACACATGCAGAACACGTTACAACTTGCGCACGAACTTCAAAAAGCGGGAAAACAATTTGAAATGATGCTCTACCCTAAATCCCGCCACCGGCTCGGAAGCTTGGAGCTTGAACACCATCGTCATAAAACGATGCTTGATTTCAGTATTCGTCATTTGAAACCAGGACAGTCTTTCCTTCGCGAGAACCTCTTAGATCGATAGGAAATATTTCTTTTTGACAAGCCTCCTTAAAACTCTGGCTAGCGCCTCGTCTACAACGGCCATCGAACTGAGACCCCCATTGATTGAACTGAATGCAGTCGACAGTATCAACGCCTGGATCGACACCTATCATGCAGTTTATGGGGTCACAAGTAAAAATCGTTACGTGTTTCTAACAGATAGCGCGATCGGTCAACGCGAAGAACATTCGATTAGACACCTTGTCACTAATCTTGGCGATGATGCTCCTCGCGAACGTGTGATTCCCTTTCTTACAGCAAAGCATTCTCTTGACTACTGTTTAGGTTACGCCGACCGAGCATCAGAGAATAATTTTCGGACTCTCGTAGTAGTAGGTGGGGACAACGCCGTTGGTCCCGCAAGGTGCGTAGCACATGGCTGGCAATTAAGAGAACTGATTCGAAAACGGCAACCGCATTTAGAATTAGGTGGGTGGGTCAACCCAACAAAGGATACCCAACAACAAATTGAGTATTTAATGCAAGCTAGCGCAGTGACTGATTTTTATCTTACGCAGGTCGTTTCACATCATCATCTTGAAAAAATTGAAAACTTTCTTATTACATCCGCGAAAAACTCATTGAAGATGCCTGGTGTGTTCGGTGTGTTCTACTATCGCAGCGGAAACCAACAAACCTTAAATTTACTGTCTCAGTTTCTCCCTGTACCTCGCACTCAACTTATCAAAGAATTTTCATCTGGCCTCACCGCCGAACAAATTTGTGCGCGCTCGATTCAAACACTTCGCAGAATCGGTATCAAGCACTTTTATATTAGCAACCTACCCGTCGATCGAGCTCCTTCCACTTTAAATACCATTCTCAATCTTGCTGCTAATGATTTAGAAGATTCTTAATTCTAGGTATATGATTAGGAATCAAACTAGTGAAGGGACAAATGCCATTATGCTTGTAACTACAACACCTTCTGTAGAAGGTAAAACGATCACCAAATACTGTGGGCTTGTAACAGGCGAGGCAATTCTGGGAACGAATATTATTAAGGATTTGTTTGCCGGTGTCCGTGATATTGTCGGAGGGCGTTCTGGATCATACGAAAAAGAACTTCATCAAGCACGAGCAATCGCATTGAAAGAACTCGAGGAAGAAGCCGAGAAGGTCGGAGCGAATGCCGTCATCGGTATTGATCTTGACTACGAAGTCGTTGGGCAGGGAAGCTCAATGTTGATGGTAAGCGTGAGCGGCACTGCCGTCGTTATACACTAAAGATTGTAGCTGGCTCCGCAGCGGTAGAAGTTTTTCAGAAAATCTTGGTCCTCTCCTTATTCTTTCTCTAACTCTCTGTTCACGGTGTCGGGAGAAAAAGCTGGTATACAAACGGCGATGTATTGAGCACCATCAATATCAGGAGTGCTGTAACGAACCCATTCTTTTGGCTTCACTAAAACGGCTTCCCCAGCGTGAACATCAATAGATCCGTGTTCATGTTCCACGCGTACCATCCCACTCAGCACCAGAGTAATTTCTTCAAAATCAGGGCGTTGACCAGGTTCCTTCCACCCTTCGGACGAGGTCATTTTCGCCACACTAACATTAGTATGCCCCGTGTTAACCCCACCAACAAATTCCTGAATGAGTTTCGGTTTATTACCGACCGCTTCAATCACGGCAGGTTTTGTAATTAACTGAGGCATTTTTTCTCCACAATGCTGAATTTATCTGATGTGTCGCCCACCATCCACTCGAATGGTCTCACCAGTCACAAACTCTGACTCAAGTAGACTTACAACGGTGCTTGCGATTACGTCCTCGCCACCCCACCGGCCTAAAGGAGTTGTCTGTTCGACAGCTTGTATCTCCTCATGCGAGGTGCCTGGGGGAGCCTCTATCGGACCCGGCGCAATTGCATTTACCAATATTCCTTCTCCCGCCAATTCCAGAGCCAGAGATTCCGTTAATCCAATAACCGCACTTTTGGCCACGTAATAAGGAAGATAACCGAGGTATCGAGGACGTCCGCTAGCAGCAGTCCAATCAGAAAAGTTGATGATGTGACCGCCACCTGCACTACGAAGATGCGGTATCGCTGCTAACGCACAAATATACGCTGCCCTTGCGTCAACCGATAAGGCCTTGTCCCAATCTAGTTCTGTTAAATTATCGACCGCATTCTGTTCATAGGAAGAAGCCATATTAATCAGTACGTCAAGGCGCCCAAATGTCTCTACGGTCTCATGAATCAAGTAGCGACACTCGTCAGGAGAACGCAAATCAACCTTTGTCACCAAAATATCTCGCCCTGCTTGTTTGACTAAATTTTCGGCTCTATGAAGATCGTTCCGAGACCGTCGAAATGACAAACTGACATCTGCCCCTCGGCGCGCCACAGCACCAGCAACAGCACTTCCAAGGCGACGTGCTCCCGTAATGAGAACTACTTTATTTTCAAGAACCATAAACCTAGTTAAATCCAACGCACAGATAAGATATGTGTCCCGCTTTAATATTGATTAGTGAAACCCATATGGATCGGCTTCGAATGTAAGACCGGAATGATGCTACGAATCAGCCTCTTTTTTGTGAGGAGCAGGAATACGTGGATTCAATATTTCGTCAATCAAGAAAACATCAGTCAGCAATGCGCGTAAATGAATCAAAGCATTAAGGTTGTCTATCATTTGTGAACTAATGGCCGGCTGAGCCGATACCATCTTTACTGCCGCCAACGAATTGTTGGCATCCTGTCGTAGCAGGTCAATAAAGGATCGATACTTGCTCAGATCATCCTGAGCATTTCGCTCGACAACCTCTAAAAATAAATCGGCAAGGCTCTCAAGGGCGTGCTCCATCCGATCGAGAAAATCTCTAGCCTGTCCGGATGCTGCTGCGGCATCACCGCCGGCAACACCCTGCGCGGCATAAGCTAGAAAAAATTCGTAACTTTCCTCAATAGAATTTATACGAGCTTGGAGCTCGTCAGCCGTTGTCACTGTTTTGAAGATTCCTCGGACACGACCCAACGATCTGGATCATGATGTTCAAGATATCGATCGCGTTCGACATATCCAAACACCATTGATTTGGTCAGCCACAATTTCTCAGGTCGGACAGCGAAGTAGATATGAGTAAGCGTTAACGTCACAAAAAAAACCGCGCTAAAACCATGGAGCGCATAAACTAATCCCCACGTTGCATCTTCAAGAAAATACGCGTTCCGTGCCCATAATGGAGTCTCTATCCGCAACATCATAAATAGACCGGTTCCGATAACCGCCAGTCCTCCGAGGGTGACCGCTAGGTGATAAAGCTTATGATCAAGAGGATACTTGCCGTGCTTAGGAATATCGTCAGAAGATTTTCCCATCTGATGCCGAATTCGTTTCCACGCCTCCTGTAAGTCAACAGGAAGGATCCAAATAGACCAAAAATCTAAGAAAAACGTGGCGTGTAATATGTGGTAAACGATTGAGACGGTCAGGAACAAGCCAGACACCCAATGCAAAGTGAGCCATGGAAATTGCACACCGATAACTGGAAAAAATCCTGTAATGAGAAGAACAATCATGGAGGCCGCCATGATCCAATGAAAAAATCTGGCTGCACCTGTGTGCCGGGTTATTCGCTCGGGAAGATTCGCCGAAACCGTCGCGTCAGTATTGTTACTATGTTTAGCTCGAACTAATTTTGGCAACCAAACAGCGGCATAAACAATGTGAAATAAGATAAACGCTATGCCCGTCCAAAATGCTAAATAGAGCAAATCCCATGAGATCCGAACGAGCATCTCCTGCCCCCACGGATCAACACCCCATTCAAATATTTGCATCCTAGGCCTCACCACCTCGTACAGATCGTGTAACTAAATTTCTCAGAAGTGCGACCTTGTATCCGTTATGTGCCAACGGTCGAACTCCTTCAACAGCAGCTTCTCCAGCACGTTTCGCCAAATCGTTATTCATACTCTGACCTCGCACCAAATCTTCTGCCGCGCGAAGACGCAACGGTGTCGGCGCAACACCATTTACAGCAATCCGAATATCTTCAACAACCCCATTCGTCACTACGGCAGCAGATGCGACACTGGCCAGTGCAAAATCCCAGACAGCTCTATCTCGACTCTTCTCAAAGTAAAAACGTGCCCCCGCCCACTTTGGAGACAGCTGTATCGTCGTCAACAAGTCACCCGCTTCAAGAACAGTCATGCGTTCAATGTCAACTGCTGGTCCCACAAAAAACTCTTCGGCTGAAACGGTTCGTGTTCCACTGCCATTTCGAATTTCAAACTGAGCATCTAACGCGATAAGAGCCGGAGCTGTGTCGGAAGGATTAACGGCTACACAGCGACTCGCGCCAAGAATACAATGTTCCCGATTCATTGCTGTAGGCGTATCTGCATAACAAATATTCCCACCAGCTCGATAACAATTCCATCCGTCTCGGTAATACCAACAGCGTGTATCTTGACCTAAATTTCCACCGAGTGTCCCTTGATTACGAATCTGCGGGGAGGCTACTAGCGCTGCAGCATCTGATAGAAGTTGGTAGCTCTGTTTCACCTCAGGATGGCGTACGACTTCAGTCAGTTTAGCCATAGCGCCAATGGCAAGTCCCTCCGGTAACGACCGGATCTCATGCAGCTCTTCAACACCTCCGAGATCAACCACTGCAGTCGGTCTCTTGACTCGGTCTTTAAACCAATCATAAGTGTCCAAACCACCAGCCAGCACCCAAGCTGATTCGCCGTGCTCGCTGAGCAAGCCTAACGCCTCATCTGTAGTAGTCGGCTGAAACAAATCGAACGCCGGCATCATGTCTCGAATAACGGCCATTGTATCGTTCTCCTCTTAATTGAAATCAGGCGTGCGCCGTGAGCGTCCCTACTGCCGCAGGCAGATTTTCTACTTTTGCCAAAATCATATCGCTCATCACGGGAGTTCGATTAAAGTACCCATCCCCGATAGCATCTGCTATGGCACACAAAACAGCCCCCGAACCAGCACCCTCTGCAGCTTCTCCAATACCTTTCGCACCAAGTGGGTTAAATGGGTCCGCTTCATTGTGGGCGACCCACTGCATTGAATCAGTATGCGGAACATCCAACAACGTTGGCGGTCGATTCGAATAGAATCGCTTTGTTACCTGGAGTCCCCAGCGCCTATCATAAATCCACTTCTGACCAAGCGCGGCACTAAACCCCTGAATACCTCCGCCATGAAGCTGCCCTTCAAGCCCTCGCGGGTTCAGAATCGTTCCGCAATCTGTGGACACTCGATAATCAGCAAGTCTAATGGCTCCCGTCTCAACATCAACTTCCACCTCTGCAAAACCAATACAATGTGAAATTACACGTCCGCCAGTCTGGTAATTATCTTTTGCGACTCCCATCAGGCCTAGACCAGCCAAAGCAGTTGCCGAATTGACGGTCATGCTATTGATGTCCTCGGGTAATTCATGCCCATCGTACTTTCCACCAAGCTCGATCGCCTGTTGAGCTGCCTGCGCAAAACTTAGGCCACTGGATCGATTGCCTCGGCGAAACACCCATCCATTTTCAACATCATAATCTCCAGGTGAACCACCGAGAGCTCTGGCAGCGACCTCGCGGAGTTTACGAACGGCGTCTTCTCCAGCTGCATAGTTGGCTCGGGTATGAGCATGTGTCGTCATACTACCGGCCTGCACCGAACTCCACGGAAGATGCTTACTGGTATTTCCCCAAACCACCTCAGCTTGTTCCCAATCTGTTTTAAGAGCCTCCATCGCGCCACGCGCCGTATCAAAGACAGATTCTGTTCCAAGATTACCGATCCCCTGCTGGATATAAACTTTGCCATCAGGACGAATCGTCAGCAGACCGTCCATGCCTGCCGCACCAGCATTAAACGAGCTAAGCGCAACCCCAACACCAGTAATCTTTGACCCATTGCGCTGACCACTCTTGGCTCGCATCGCCTGCCAATCAAAAACCTCGGCGCCTTTATCAAGTGCTTCCTTTACAAACGCACTCGAACAATGACCCTGAACGCCATCTTGGGGACGGCCCATTTTTGCCTGACCTTCTGGAGCATTAATTCGAATAACCTCAAGTGGATCGAGTCCGAGTTGTTTGGCTGCCTTCTGCATAACCGGTGCAAGCATCGAAACAATCTGGAGTCCACCTGGCGCCCGCTGCGCTGACCGGGGAGGTGTATTGGTATACATCGATATCCCGCGCAAACGATGACTCAACGGTTGATACATTAATGAAGCCTGATCGACGGCGTTCATAAAATCAGTGGAGCGTCCGTAAGGACCACCATCTTGCACAAAAAAGAAATCCATCGCTGTAATGCGCCCGTCACTGCGGAAACCTATCTTTACTCTCCCTTGCAACCCTGGTCGCGCACGCCCAATAGCGTGCTCTTCTTGCCTGGTTATACGCATCATTACCGGTTTGCCTGCCTTCTGCGACAGAAGAGCGGGAATACGCATTTGGACAGAGCCTGCTATCTTGCTACCAAAACCACCGCCACAGTACTCTGAAACAAGCACTAAATCCTCGGGTGCAATTCCAATTCCACGAGCCGCAGCACCATGCGTGCGAGCAGTGCTCTGTGTGGATGTATACAAATGGCATTTACCATTCTGCCAGTAAGCCATCGACGTCCTAGTCTCCAACGGCTGATGCCCCATAGACTGGTGGAACAGAGTCTCATCAAGTACAAGATCTGCTTCATCGAGCCCTGCCTCAACATTCCCCAGTTCCCATTCGTCCGTTACGGGTGCATCGGTGGGTAAGGCCTCACCCCGATCGATAGCATCCCAATCAACATTGTCCCATTTAATCGTAGTGATTTCCCGGCCAGAAATTGTGTTTCCGTCGAGGCGGGCATTAGGCCCACCAGGACGCAGACTTTCAAGGGGATCCACAGAAAAGGGTAGCGGCTCAAAATCAATTTGAATTGCTTCAATCGCGTCCGCAGCCGTAGCTTCATCAACAGCGGCCACCGCCAATATCGGTTCGCCTTCGTACATCGGCTCATTCGTAAGCCCTGCTTCGTTGGGAGCTTCAACAGGTGGTAAATCATCGGCAGTAAGGATGGCCTCAACACCTGGAATTGCCTCGGCAACACTGGTATCGATACTTCGGATGCGCGCGTGGGGCATCGGACTAGAAAGCAGTTTCGCAAAAAGCATTCCTTCCGCCCGAAAATCCTCCGCGTACTTTGCGCGTCCTGTGACCTTGGCAACTAGATCTTGTGGCGTATAGTTTTTACCAATTAGTTTATAGTCAGCCACGTTAACCCCTCCGCGTATACTCTGCAGCCCGCAACGCAACATTTAAAATTTTGTTGTAGTCCGCACAGCGACATAAATTTCCGGAAAGATATTGCGCTGCCTCCGTTCGAGTCGGATTTGGATTCTCATCAACCATCGCGACCATATTCATGACGAAGCCAGGCATACAAAATGCACATTGAAAACCCTGTTCATCCACGACAGCCTGCTGAACAGGATGCAATGTACCATCTGCTGCTTCAAGCCCTTCAATTGTCTGCACTGTACGACCACGAACCTGGTGCGTTAACATTGAACAGGCATAGTGTGGCACTCCATCAACCAAGACGGTACACGCTCCGCATTCAGCGCGGTCACACCCGATTTTCGTTCCCGTTAATCCCAGCTTGTAACGTAAGGTCGTTGCGAGCGTTTCATGAGGCAACACATCGACCCGGCGTTGCTGACCGTTAACTGAAAGCGTGATCAAGCGTTCCACCGACCCAGGTGCTTGCGCCCGCACCATGGTTCCACCCTTATACACATAACTGGTGGCAGAAACCGTAGCGCCAGTCGCAATTACTCCTTTAATAAAACTTCGCCGCGAAAAGCCATCTTGCTCTGTTGGCTTTTCCTCGTGATGATCCAACTGTCCCACGTCGCCCATGAGACACCCTCCTCAGCTAAAGTTCAGAACTTAAAAAAATTCTTTCAAAAAAGTGCTTAAATCAAAAGTGTAAAGCACTCACGAAAGCACAGCTTACCATGGACTAGACAAGCTCAGAAAAAGAAGTTGATAAAAGTAGCGTTCTCGGGCATTTAGGTTAACTGACACCAAATTGCTATACGATTTTTTCAGGGCCTTAAAAAACAATGTAAAAACGTGAAAATCAGTCTTGACACCATGTTTTTATCATACGTATGATTTAAACGAACGTTTTATTTTAATTTCGCGACTATCCAGATTAAATTTTAATGACCCCTAACACTAAAGATCGGATTCTTGACACAGCACAGCGATTGTTTGCCGATGAAGGCGTCGGAGTGACGTCTTTGCGTGATATCACCAAAGAAGCCGAAGTGAATCTTGCGGCGGTCAATTATCATTTCGGTTCAAAAGAAGAACTGTTGAAGGCCATCCTTGAACGAAATTTGCGCCCCATCAACAATGAGCGCATCGCACTGCTTGACAAACTACACAATAAAAACGAAGGGACAAGTCCTGCCATCGAAGACATCCTTTCTGCTTTTCTTGGTCCACCATTTTATGCATGGGCTGCACTTGACACTACCGAGGAAAAACAAAAGGGTCTCAAATTTTTAAGATTCCTTGGGCAATGCCATTCTGCCAGCGAAGAGGTAAGAGCCTCGCTTTTTAATCAATTCGATCAAGTTGTAGTGCGGTATACAGAAGCCCTGCAGAAAGCTTTACCCAACCTTGAACCTGATGAAGTAAAACGCCGCATGGAATTTACCCTTGGGGCCATGTCCCACACAATGATTTTGTTCGAATTGACGGCAACAAACGAAAGTGACCAGGAAACCCCTAAGCAGCTTTTTGAATCTCTAATTCGTTTCGCAGCGGCTGGCTTTTCAACATCTAAACTACAAACGACTAGCAAGAAGACTCTTTCCAAAAAAGACAAACAACAATGAGTAGGCAAATAATAATCTCCCTTGTCTCCGTAATTGTCTGTAGCTGCGCGACGGCGCCACCGGTACAAGTTCCAGACATTGGAGTCAATATTCCAGAGACCTGGACGGCAAAGACCACAGAAACTGGGCAAGTTGCAGTCCGATGGTGGGAGGACTTTGCCGATGCCGACCTTGTAAAGACGGTAGAGATGGCCTTAGAGCGCAATTTCGATCTTCAAGGCGCTGCGGCACGCTTAGAAATGGCGGCCGCAGAAGCAACAATCTCATCGGCTGATTTACAACCAACGGTAAATTCATCGTATACGCGCTATCAACGTAAACAAAACTTTGTGGGCTTTCCGATTCCTGGAGCAGAAGACCAGGTTTTGAGCACTGTTTCCACCAATCACGGTATTTCTCTAGATGTTTCATGGGAACTTGATCTATGGGGACGGCTACGGGCGAGTACCCAAGCAGCGCTAGCAAACTTACAAGCTTCGGCAGCAGACTTTAGAGGCGCCCAATTATCAATTGCTGGACAGACCGTGAAGACTTGGTTTGCCATCGCCGAAGCGCAACAACAAATAGATTTATCCCGCGAGACTGTAACTAGTTTTAGAGAATCGGCCGACAGAGTCCGAGAGCGGTTTGAAGCAGGGATTAGACCGTCACTTGATCTGAGACTTGCGTTACTCAATTTGTCGAATGCAGAAGCATTGTTGGAACAACGATTACAACAATTTGATTCCGCCACACGTCAACTCAAAGTACTGCTGAGCGAATATGCGGACGGGACCATTGAACCACCCGCTTCGCTCCCCACTGTAGCACCGCACGTACCAAGTGGGTTGCCTGCAGATCTTGTTGCTCGTCGACCTGATCTTGTGGCTGCCGAGCGACAACTTGCTGCCGCCGAAGCTCGAGTTGGTGTTGCGCGGAAGGAACGACTACCGCGTATTCGGCTAACGGCAGGTGGTGGAACGGCCACCGATGCACTCCGTTCTCTCATTAACGGAGATTTCAGCGTTTGGAGCCTTCTTGCAGATGTAACAGCACCCTTGTGGCAGGGAAAAGGTCGCTTTGGGGCACATATTGGTCGCGCGGAAGCGGAAAGCGCAACAGCATTAGCCTCGTATGCAAACACGGCACTCATCGCTTACGCAGAAGTGGAAACAGCGTTGGCGGCCGAACAATTCTTGGAAGACCGGGAAAAACATCTCGTAATCTCTGCTGAACAAGCAAGGGCTGCTGAGACACTCTCGGAAGAACGCTACCGAGCCGGCCTTGAAAGCTACATTACTGTACTTGACTCACAGAGATCTGCAGTGCAGGTTGAAGGAGAATTAATCGCCGCCAAGCGACTTCGCCTGGAAAACCGTGTCGACCTCTACCTTGCATTAGGAGGGGGTTTCGAACAAATCGAATCGCCTTTCATGTTGGAAAATTCGGGCGGGTTTTTTAATTAATTATTTCTTTTAAAATGCGTATAGCTATCCGTTTATTACAAGTGATTCTTCCACTAGGTATTTTGGGGCTGGCAGGTTTTGCCACGATGACCATGATAAATAGTCGGCCTCCGGTGGAAACACAGGCGCCTCGAATTGCTCCACCTGGCGTGCGTGTGCATGTCGTTCGCCTCGAAGATACTGAGCTTTCTGTTTTAAGTGAAGGGACCGTCCAGCCTCGCACAGAAAGTCAACTTGTTCCAGAAATTTCTGGTCGTATTACATCCATTGCACCTTCTTTTGCAGAAGGTGGTTTTTTTGAAGCTAACGACGTTCTGGTCACTATTGATCCATTTGATTATCGTCAGGCCGTTATAAGTGCGCGGGCACAACTGGCACAAACAAGATTACGTTTAGCGCAAGAAGAGGCCGAAGCAGAAGTTGCGCAACGTGAATGGGACGAACTTGGCCAAGGTGACCCACGTGAACTAACACTTCGAAAACCACAACTTGAAGATGCACGCGCAGCAGTCGCGGCTGCCGAAGCTAACCTTGTTCGAACAGAACGCGATCTTGAGCGCGCAGAAATTCGTGCACCATATGCGGGGCGGGTGCGCCGTAAGAGTGTTGATGTTGGTCAATTTGTCACCGTAGGAAACCCTATAGCAACCATCTACGCCGTCGACGTCGCAGAAATAAGATTACCGCTACCCGACGAGGACTTGGCCTATCTGGACTTACCTTTGTCTTATCGAGGCCAAACTAATTCTCAAGGACCTCAAGTAACAGTCAGCACTACTTTTGCTGGTGAAACTTACGCATGGGCGGGAAGCATTGTACGAACAGAAAGCGAGATCGACCCTGTTAGCAGAATGGTGAATGTAATTGCTGAAATCAGAGATCCCTATGGGGTAGGCTCGGATCCAACCAGACCTCCTCTCGCGGTGGGGATGTATGTTGACGCACAGATCGCAGGACGTCGCTTCAGTCAAATTGCTTCGATCCCCCGTTCGGCTCTTCGTGGCCGCAATCAAGTGATGGTAGTTGATGAGGAAAGCAGACTCCGCTTCCGTGACGTAGATATTCTTCGAATGACAACAGAGTCACTCTTTATCGAAGCAGGGCTCGAAACCGGCGACCAAGTTACGATATCAACACTTGATAGCCCGACTGATGGAATGCAGGTGCAGGTCAGTGAAATTATTGACTTACAGATTGACTTGCAGGACGCTGTGCAACCACAACCAATTGAAACAGAAATTCTGGATCCGCTTTCCAACCAGAGAGTTGCACAAGAATCTCCTGCTTGGCTACAAGCAGTTGTGGCGAGAACTTCTGAAACAAAAATTAAATCAATAGACAAACAACAAGCAACCCAAGATCTAAATGTGCCTCCGGTCGTTTTAACTTCAAATTTACCTGAGGAAGACGCTAACACGGCACCTGAAAACCTTGAAACAGTAGCCAAACCAAAAGGGGAACCCACCGTCGCGGTCTTACCGTTTACGAACCTGAGTCAGCAAACTGAAACGATCCGTCTCGGTGAAACGCTTGCTCAACTTGTATCGGAGCAGTTCGAGAATCTTGAAACGGTAACAATCGTACCAGACACAACCACAGCTCAGTGGGTCGTTGGAGGCGCTGTTCAGCAAGAAGGTGAAAGACTAAAAATAACGTCCCGGATCGTACAGTCAGAAGACAGTAGAACGATCGACGTTATTAAGGTAGACGGACACCTTGACCGCTTATCAAATGTTCAAGAAGAAGTTGCAGAGACTGTTCGAAAAAGCCTTCAAGCTGTTCTTAAAGTCCGCACTGTTAATGAATTACCAAAAGCAGAACCGGCAATGAGACCGCCGGCCTTCTCACCAGTTGAAACGCCTAGTATCCCCACATCAACTGGCATTACCATCTCGATGAAACCATTCATTAATCTCACCCAGAACCCGGAAGATACATTACTGGTTGAAGGCATTAACGAGGCACTGTTCACGCAAATTACTCTTAACGAAACATCGACTTTTGTCGACGAACCAACAGGTGCGACTTTCGTGGTCACTGGTGGTATCCAACGCGTGGGGGACACCGTTCGTGTGACCGCGAGAGTGGTCAGACAAAAAGATGGCGTCGTTGTCTCTTCTGCGAAAATTGACGGTTCGACAAATAATGTCAAACAACTACGCGAACAAATGGTGTCGACCATTTACAGTGATCTAGAAGCCGCAATCGCAGAAGTCACCTCAGAGTAATTCGAACATGAACGGCATTATTTCCTGGTTCGCAAAAAACACCGTCGCAGCCAATTTACTTATGGTGTTCATTGTCGCAAGTGGCCTCATCGCGGCATTTAACGTCAGATCAGAAGTGTTTCCAGAGATCACGCTCGATCGAATCATGATCGAGGTGCCCTATCTCGGAGCTGCCCCTGAAGAAGTCGAAGAAGCTATCTGTGTGCGCATTGAAGAAGCAATCCAAGGCGTCGATGGAATGAAACACGTAACGTCTAACGCTGGTGAAGGTTTTGGAACTGTTATGGTAGAACTTGAGCTCGGTGCAGACGCCCGACGCGTTCTCGATGACATAAAAAGTCGTGTCGATACTATCGACACATTTCCAGAGGAAACTGAAAAACCAATTATCCGTGAATTGGTTGGTCGTGAGTCAGTGATCGATCTTGCAATTTCTGGACAAACTGACGAAGAGACACTGAAGACAATCGCAGATAACATTCGTCTTGAACTGTCTTCATTTCCAGAAATTTCTCTTGTAGAGATTAGTAGTGCACGCCCATACGAAATTTCAATCGAAATTTCAGAAACAGCACTTCGTCGGCACGGTTTAACATTTGACGAGGTGGCAAATGCTGTTCGTCGTTCATCTCTAGATCTTCCGGGCGGATCAGTAAGAAGTGACAGCGGGGAAATTCTCCTTCGGACTATTGGACAAGCTTATCGTGGTTCAGAGTACGAAAATATCGTGTTGTTAACCCGCACGGACGGTACTCGTCTTCTGTTGGGCGAAGTCGCGAATGTAGTAGATGGCTTTGCAGAAACGGATCAATCCGCCCGCTTCGATCTCGAACCCACCGTCTTGGTTTCGGTGTTTCGGACTGGCGATCAAAGTGCACTGAGTATTGCGAATCGAATCTATGACTATGTTGGCGACACCCAGCCAGGTCTTCCAGCCGGGGTGTCACTTACCATTCTTATGGATCAAGCCGAAATGCTGACCACTAGACTTGCCACCATGTTGCGCACTGGCCTATCTGGTTTCGTATTGGTTTTTCTAGTACTCGCTATCTTTCTTGAAATTAGACTCGCGTTTTGGGTGAGCCTTGGTATCCCGATCTCGTTTCTTGGTGCCATCATGTTGATGCCTGGACTCGATGCTACGATAAACGTTCTATCCTTGTTCGCTTTTATTCTTGTACTCGGGATTGTTGTTGACGACGCTATCATCGTCGGAGAAAACATTTATGCACACCAAGAACGTCACGGCCAAGGACTTAAAGGTTCCATCGAAGGTGCACAGGAAATAGCAACACCCGTCATTTTTGCAGTTTTAACTACTGTTGCGGCTTTTCTGCCCTTAATGTTTGTGCCTGGCATGATGGGCAAAATGTTTCGGATTATCCCGTTAATTGTAATTCCCTGTCTTGTCTTCTCATTAGTTGAATCTCTCAAGATCCTACCGGCCCATCTTTCTTATATTCCTCAAAAGAAACCTAGAAAAGGGCCCTTACGATCTTTCCGGAAGCTAATTACAAACGGACTGCAACGGTTTATTCACAGTGTCTACAAACCAACATTAGAAGTTTGTTTGAAATGGCGATATCTCACGCTGTCTACAGGCTTAGCAACGCTTATTCTAACAGTCGGCATGGTGCTGGGTGGATGGACAAATTTTCATTTCTTCCCCAGCATTGAAGCTGATTTTATGGCGGCGTCAATCACTATGCCTCAAGGTACACCGGTCTCTGAAACAGCTAAAGCCGTCCGAAAACTCGAAACCGCGGCCGCACAATTAAGACAGGATCTGATTGATGAAACGGGTGAGGATTACATCCCGCATATCTTTGCCGCCGTTGGAGATCAACCGATCGCTTCTCGGGACGGAGGGCCAATCGGACCAGTTAGCAACCGATCAGCGGCTCATCTTGGCGAAGTCATGTTAGAACTGGCGCCTTCTCAAAATCGAATCTACAACAGCGAAGCCTTGGGAAACCGATGGAGAGCCATCACTGGAGACATTCCGGAAGCCACAGGTCTGAAATTTAACTCTTCTGTGATGTCACCAGGAGAAGATGTTGATGTGATGCTTGTTGGCCGAGATATAGATCAACTGCAACTGGCCGCCGATGAAATCAAGCTTCACCTTGAAAACTATACTGGTGTTTTCGGCATAAGTGATTCTTTTCTGCCGGGAAAACGAGAAATGAAACTCGGCATTAAACAAACTGCTGAAACATTAGGCGTGACACTTCAGGATCTTGGCCGACAAGTTCGACAGGCGTTCTATGGAGAAGAAGCACAGCGGATTCAGCGTGGCCGAGATGATATACGAGTTATGGTGAGGTATCCCGCTGATGAACGTAAATCGCTCGGCAACCTAGAGAAGATGCGCATTCGAACTCCAAGTGGCGGTGAAGTCCCGTTTGGGCAAGTTGCCGTTGTCGACCCTGGCCGAGGATTCTCATCAATCAAACGTGTGGACCGGAGGAGAGCAATTAATGTTACTGCCGGCGTAGATGAAAACTTCACAACAAGTGGTGAAGTGATCGCCGATCTTAGACAAAACGTTCTTCCAAATATTCTCGCTCGTTATTCTGGTATTTCCTACGAGATGGAAGGGGTACAAGCCGAACAAGATGATGCAATCGGGGGATTACAAACAGGATACGTAATCGCCTTGTTTATGATCTTTGCATTGCTTGCCATTCCATTGAAGTCGTATGTCCAACCTCTTATCATCATGAGTGCAATTCCATTCGGTCTTGTTGGCGCGATCTGGGGACACATTATTATGGGATTAAATGTAACAATGATGTCGATGTTCGGGCTAGTCGCTCTAACTGGTGTAGTTGTCAATGACAGCTTAGTGATGGTCACATTTATTAACCGAAAACGGCTCTTACATGAAGACATCGCTTCCGCTGTTCGCGAAGCGGGGGTTTCGCGTTTTCGGCCAATCCTCTTAACCTCCCTAACTACATTCTTAGGACTAGCGCCTTTAATGCTTGAAAAAAGCTTTGATGCCGCTTTCCTTGTGCCGATGGCAGTTTCTCTAGCATTCGGGGTAATATTTGCCACCTTTATTACATTAATTTTGGTACCAACCTCTTACTTTGTACTTGAAGATATTCGTTTAGTGTTCAATTTAATTTTTCGAAGTAATAACACCAACGACAGAAACTCCACACCTATTACCAACGATCCTGCTCCTTCAGCAACATAGCGATTACTTTTTGGTATGGTCTATGAGGAAAAACTAGAAGTCAGCCGTAGCAATACGTGGCACTAATTCGAGCTAATCACTTCGTCGACTACTTTTTGTGCCAATGGCGGGCTAATACCACAAGAAGAATCATTGATCCGGCACTGAGCAAGGGTTAAAGAACACCCACAAGGACAACCATCTTCGTTAAGTCGCTGGAGAACTTGTTCTTTCTGAGTCGGAGTTAGTTCTGAAAGATCCAACCCAGGAATCTCCGTAGCGTGCGCCGCATTTACTAAGCGCGTCGTATCATTGCTATCCACTAATTCGACATCTACCATGGTCGGCAACAACATTAAGTGCCGCGCTTCTTGTTCAAAAACAGCCGGGTTGATCAAGCCGACGTGCGTCTGCACAATGTGCCCTCTCGGATCGACAATAAATGATGTCGGCAAGGCAAATACACCAGGAAACTGTCTGTTTAATTCTGGAGTTGCCATAACAACGGGATAATTAATGCCCATCTGTTCTGAAAACGCCTTAACCATCTCCGGAGTGCCTTCATCAGTCGAAATGCCAATGATGCGGAGGTGATCTGGATAGCGTTCTTGTAGTTGAATGAGATCAGGGATTTCCTCTCTGCATGGTCCACACCAAGTAGCCCAAAAATTCACCAAGGTCACCTTGCCAAGCCAGTCAGTTGTGGAAAAGGTGTTCCCATTGAGACTCGTCATTCTCACCGGAGAAATGGCAACAGGTTCACGGAGCAATTGGATGGTCATAGAACCCGGCTCCACTTCATAAATAGGATCGGGTACATTTCCACCAAGATCAACTAAGGTGCTCGATTGATCACAGCCAACCAAGAGAAGCCCCATCAGAAAAAAAACAGGTAGTCGGTACCGAAAAACATTAAAGTGCATCAATTTCTCGCAATTAGCCTTCCCTTAAGGACACCCCATAATTTTCCAATTGAGGCTATGGTTCCATGAGATTTACTATACATAGAATGACTTCCAACATCACTAGTATCCAAACTCTACCGCCATTAGCAAGACAATAATAGCCACAACATACAGTTTACCGAGTAAGGGAACAATAAATCGTAACCAAGCATGATAGGGAACTTGCGCCAATCCAAGTATGCCCATTAACACAGCATTCGTGGGCACAACCATGTTCGTAAAACCGTCGCCAAACTGATAGGCCAAAACCGCCGTCTGTCGACTAATTCCTGTGAGGTCCGCAAGAGGTGCCATGATCGGCATTGTGATAAAAGCTTGACCGGATCCAGAGGGAACAAAAAAATTGCACACTGTCTGCACTAGTAACATCCCTAACACCGCTACTCCAGAAGGCAAACCATTTATAGACTGCGCAACACTATAAATGATGGTGTCGATAACTTGAGCTTCAGACAATATCACCTGAATCGTGCGCGCAAAGCCTATAAGTAATGCTGTCGTTGTTAATCCTGCCGCACCTCGACAAAAAGCTGTTGCTACGAGGTTGTAATTTAGTTTGCTAACAACTGCGATAACCAATGCTAACCCAAGTAACATCGCTGTTAGTTCTGCCAAGTACCACGCCCAAAACATCGCTCCAAAAAGAAATAGGCCTACACCGGCAACAAAGATGAGAAGCACGAAAATATGTTTAAATTCTAAAAACCGAAGCTCTAAGGCCTTAGTATCACCAGCTGCAACTGTTTCATTAACTAGATCCGGCTCTGGGGTCCGCTCTAATTTACGGACATAACTCACAATATGGTGTACACCAATTCCGGCGCAGAGTAGGAGTAAGATCCACCTTACCGTTTGTCCTGACGTGGGCTGTACTCCGGCTATCTCCTGGGCGATTAACACCGTAAACGGATTAAGCGCTGCACATGCATAACCAATGCCGGCACCTACATAGATAATGGCAACGGCCACCATCGCATCCATCTTCATGGACAAACACATCGCAACCAATATTGGCACGAACGCTACATACTCCTCGGCCATACCAATTGTTGAGGAACCAAGTGCAAATACAGCCACCATTCCACCAACCAGAAAATGTGGCCGCGATCCCAAGTTTCTGATACAAGCTCCAATCAAAGCATCAATGGCACCCGTGGCACGGACAACCGCAATCACACCGCCGACAATAAAAACAAAAAAAATGATTTCTTGTGCTGCAGATAAGCCAACAGGAATCAAGGTCAAAAAGCTGAACCATGGAAGAGGATCCGCATTAACCGGATGAAAACTTCCACTAACAACTCGCAAACCATCGCGTTCAAACTCACCCGCCGGAAGAAAATAGGTTGCCACCTGTGCAAGAAGTATCAGCACAAATAAGAGGACAAGAGAGTCGGGAAAACGCCCGGCATCAACGGGACGCACCTTAGTCATTGTTTAGACGTTGGGTCTTCGGAAACACGTACAAGCAACTTGCCAAAATTCTTACCCTGCAGCAAACCCTGAAAACCTTTGACCGCATGTTCAAGTCCATCAAGAATGTCCTCCCGGTAAACAAGCTGACCTTTACGGATCCATAACTGAACATCACGCAAAAAATCAGATTCCCGATCGTAATGATCGAAAACTAGAAAACCTTGAAATGTTAACCGTTTCACAATTGCCAGATACATGACATATGAAGTCAAGTTGGGTCTATCTGTGTTTTGGCCGGAGTAACCTGCAATTCGTCCGCAGATAGGAACCCTAGCGTAAGTATTTAACAAAGGCAGAACTGCTTCAAAAATCTTTCCGCCAGTATTCTCAAAGTAAATATCGATACCGTCAGGACAGGCTTCTTTGAGAGCCACTGGAAATGCGTCATCGAAACGACTAACACAAACGTCAAAACCAAGTTGTCTCTCGACGTAATCACATTTCTCGGGTGCCCCGGCCACACCAATCACTCGGCATCCTTTGATTTTCGCTATTTGCCCCACAACGGCACCAACTGCCCCAGAAGCTGCTGATACCACTACGGTTTCACCTCGCATCGGTTTCCCAATATCTAGAAGCCCGACGTACGCGGAAAGACCAGGCATCCCAAGCACACCAAGCGCAGTTGAAATAGGTGCATCATCAGGATTAAGTTTTTTTAAACCGACCCCATTCGAGACAGAATATTCTTGCCATCCCCCCATTCCAAGCACGAGATCTCCGCTTTGATATTCCGTATTGTTTGACTCAACAACCTCTGACACGGTTCCTCCCACCATGACATCTCCAAGTCTCACTCCATCTGCGTAACCTCGTGTCTCATTCATGCGCCCTCTCATGTAGGGATCGAGAGACAAATAAATTGTGCGGGCAAGCAATTCCCCTGAACCAAGGGTCGGCACGGGAGTCTCAACGAGTTTAAAATCGGTGCTTTTAGGAGATCCTTCTGGTCGAGCAACCAAAGTAATCTGACGGTTCCATTCTGTCATCACAGTCTCAGTATAATTTCATACAGTCATACTTTTTAAACAATACTGTTGCGCGACATCACATACAAAGGAGACAACAATGATCAAGCATGTTATCGATCTTTACCGATTTAATCTTAATTTCGCGCATTCGCTTGTTAAAGACATCTCACTAGAACAGATGGTGCAACAACCTCACAACGTCGTTAATCATCCGGCATGGACTCTCGGACATCTTGTAATGACCGCTAACGGGCTCACAACCCTGATCGGACTGGACGCCAATATTCCTGAGGGATGGGATAAAATTTTTGTCACAGGAAGCATACCCTCGGGAAGTGCGGCTGACTATCCTACTAAAGAAGAACTACTATCAAACTTAAGCGCTGCGCACGACCGTAACACTACAGCTCTGGAAACTACCGATCTCGCTTTTCTTGACCAGCCGCATCCCAATGAAAAATTACGAAAACATTTTCCAACTATTGGTGCTCTGGCAATTTTCTTGATGACTTCACACGAAATGGATCATCTCGGACAATTAGCAGCTTGGCGACGAGCCATGGGTTTAGGAGCAGCGCCTAGAAATTAGATGTTTTCTTGAGGTTATGACTTAGATTTTGCCAACTTTGCCCACGTATCTCGTAAACTGACAGTCTGGTTTAAAACTAGCTTATCGTCAGCCGAATCAGCATCAACACAGAAGTACCCTTGGCGCTCGAGTTGATACCGTGCGCCATGGGAAGCATGGGCCAGACTAGGTTCAACCTTGCATCCTGTCAGAACACTCATGGATTCAGTATTCAGAAAATCCATGTAGTCTTGTCCTTCGGAAGTGTCTTCTGGATTCTCTTTAGTAAAGAGATGTTCATACATACGCACTTCAGACTCAATCGCATCTTCTGCCGAAACCCAATGAATCGTGCCCCGAACCTTGCGCCCATCCGGAGCCTGTCCTCCCTTGGTCTGAGGATCATAAGTACACCGTAGTTCTGTAATCTTTCCGGTCTTCGAATCTTTAATCACATCGGTGCACTTAATAAAGTAGGCATATCGCAGCCGCACCTCTCGACCAGGTCCAAGGCGGAAAAATTTTTTGGGAGGCGCTTCTCGAAAGTCATCTTGCTCAATGTATAGGACCCGCGAAAAAGGTAAATCTCGGGTTCCAGCCGCTGTCTCTTGAGGATTATTAATCGCTTCCAGTGTTTCAGATTTTCCCTCTGGATAGTTTTCAATTACAACGCGCAGCGGACGAAGGACACCCATGACACGGTTTGCTGTTTGATTCAGTTCTTGACGGACACTGTCTTCAAGTTGTGCTATTTGAACCACACTATTCGATTTCGCGACACCGATACGCTCACAAAACTCACGCAGAGCCGCAGGTGGATAACCTCGCCGCCTCATCCCTACCAAGGTTGGCATCCTAGGGTCGTCCCAGCCGTTAACATGATCATCCTTAACCAGTGCAAGTAATTTTCGCTTACTGAGAACGGTATGCGTCAGGTTAAGACGAGCAAACTCTATCTGCCTAGGTGGAAGTGGAAATGCCAACTTTTCAAGAAACCATTCGTAAAGTGGACGATGATCTTCAAATTCCAACGTACACAGCGAATGAGTAATACCTTCAAACGCATCCGAGAGTGGATGGGTGAAATCGTACAGAGGGTAAATACACCACTTGTCCCCTTTTCGATAATGTGGAAACCTTCGAATACGGTAAATGGTTGGATCTCTCATGTTCATGTTAGGAGATGCCATATCAATTTTTGCTCGAAGAGTCCGACTACCGTCTTGAAATTCACCCTCTCGCATCCGATTGAATAGATCTAAGTTTTCGGCAATCGACCGTTCACGATGCGGACTATCACGACCTGGCTCATTCCACCGTCCTCGATACTGACTAACAGCGTCTCCCTGTAAATCATCGACATAAGCGTCTCCATTTTTAATGAGTTGCACTGCGCACTCATAGAGACGATCAAAGTAATCCGATGCACAAAAAAAACGATCTTCCCACTTAAAACCCAGCCACCGAACGTCCTCTTGAATGGCCCTGACGTACTCTTCGTTTTCTGTTTCAGGATTCGTATCATCCATCCTAAGATTGCAAAGACCTCCAACCTCTTGTGCAATACCAAAACTCAAACAAATAGCCTTCGCATGGCCAATATGCAGATATCCGTTAGGTTCGGGAGGAAATCGGGTATGCACTCGTCCGCCATACTTGTCACACTCGCGATCAGCTTCCACAATCTGTCGGACAAAATCCTGACCTTTTATTACTTCCATTGAGTTTTTGTTAACCGCCTTTGGTTCAGAATCTTCCTTCATAAGTCAAATTTTCTCTCTTATTCAGCCGTAGTCCGCGCAATTGCCTGATCGATACGTTTGATACATGACGAACGACCAAGAATCGCCAAGCTCTCAAAAATCCCAAATCCAACAGCTTTTCCAGTTATCGCAACCCGCAGGGCATGAATAATTTCTCCGATTTTCATCTCATGTTTCTCAATAAACTGGTGCAACATCTCATCAAGCGTCACTGCATCAAACGACCCGACCATTCTAAGTTCTTCGCGAAATAGCTGTAATCGTTTCGTTGCACCAGGAGCCTGCAATCTTTTCTTAAAAGCTTTAGCTTCAAACATCACAGCAGCATCATGTTGGAAAAATTCAACATAGTTGACGATATCACCAGCAACCTTCAGGCGATCACCAGCTGCTTCCACAACCTGCCTAAGACGATTCTCATCCAGCGGCAAAAAAATATGCTTCTCTTGTTCCATAATGTTTTCAAGAAAAGGTAATACTCGCTTAACTTTTTCCTTTGCCGACAACTTCTGCATATATCGCTCCTCAAATGCAAGGAGTTTGATGGGATCAAAACTTGCCGGCGACTTATTGACGCGTGAAAGCGTAAAATGGGCAATCATTTCCTTAGTTGAAAACATTTCTGTCTTGTCGTCTAAAGACCAGCCCAACAACAACAAATAATTCAGTAATGCCTCGGGCTGATATCCAACCGAACGATAGAAATCAACAATGACAGGGCTAAACGTTTCGGTGCGCGCCTCCTTACCGAGCGCTTTTGCAATCTTTTGACCGTGATTGAAAAGTTTCGCAAAATCCTGATGCTTGAGATAAGAGTTAATCTTGCGCTTACTGAGTTTCTCGCCACTGCCGGGCTCAGCCACATACGGTAAATGCGCGTAAACCGGAATCCTATAGCCAAGACATTGTGCAATGAAAATCTGTCGCGGTGTGTTGGGTAAATGTTCCACGGCGCGAATAACATGAGTAATCTTAAAATCATGATCATCAACGGCGCTGGCAAGGTGATAAAGACAACTTCCATCTGCCCGTTGTACGACATGATCCTGTTCCAAAGCCCACTCAAATTCTACCTCCCCACGAATTTCATCTTTGAAAATACAAACGCCTTCTCTGGGCATTTTGAGACGCACGACCGCTTGCCGCCCCTCGGCTTCATATTCCTTCGCTTGAGAATCAGTTTCTGCCATCCAGCGTCGGCTATAAACGAAACGTGCTTTCTGCTCTTGAGCCTTTAAGCGTTCTTCCTGTATTTCCTCGGCAGTTGCGTAATCACGATAAGCAAAACCCGCGCGGAGCAGTTCATCAACAGCGCGCTGATACTGCTCCTTCCTGGCTGACTGAAAATAGGATTGGTAAGGACCACCAACCTCTGGCCCTTCGTCCCAGAGCAGCCCTAACCACCGAAATCCATCCAAAATCGGTTGAAGCGTCTCCTGAAGATTACGCTGTTGATCGGTATCATCAATCCTTAGAAGAAATTGACCGCCGTGATGTTTCGCAAAAAGCCAGTTAAATAGAGCTGTCCTAACACCACCAATATGGAGGTAACCCGTCGGGCTTGGTGCAAAACGTGTACGGATCATCACCTGGACCTCAAATTCGTTCGGGTAAAAAGAAGTTCTATAAACAACAGTGAATTATGGACTATCATCAGCCGTCATGAAACTTATCTTGGCGTTCTTTACAGCAACGGCACTTGTCTTTGGGCAACCTGCCAATAATCCCCGTATCCAGACTGCCGTCATCGATGTGCCTGGTCATGGACAAATGGGCTATACAATTGCAATTCCTAGAGACCTCACCGACGACAATCCCCGTCCTCTTGTGCTCGCACTGCACCCAGGGGGCGGCAGTCGTGGCGGTCCTTTTCTTACTCAAATTGTAGCGCCTGCGCTTCGTGACTGGAATGCGATAATCGTCGCACCGGATTCTCCTAACCGACGATGGTCTGTGAAATCCGCCGAAGAATCTGTTCTTTTTCTTTTGGATGAACTTTTTTCCAGTTATCCAATCGATCAGAATCAAAGACTGGTGACTGGTTTTAGTATGGGGGGTTCCGGAACCTGGTTTATGGCCACCCACCATCCAGACCGTTTTGATGGTGCCATTCCTATTGCAGGTTCGCCGCGGGAAAACCCGCTTACTCACCTCAGACTGATGCCTGTGCATATTATTCACAGTGCAGACGATGAACGGGTTCCCGTAGGTCCTGCACGAGAAGCAGCCTCTTTCCTGGAAGATCAGGATTTTACCGTTGGTTACACTGAACTTACCGGAATCGGACATTATGCTATGGGCGGATATATTGAACCACTCAAAACGGCTGGTCAATGGATGAAGCAGCAATGGAATAAATAGGCTGTGGAGGTCTTTCTTCTCCCATCTGAGTAACTGCCTTTGAGAAGATTCGAGGCCTCCAAGTTTTGATTCCGTCAAAGAAATCATCAGATATCCTTTGACATCCAATGTAAAATATTCGGTCTGTTTCAGTATTGGTGTATCGGAGTTTAGTAGGAAGGCTGATTATTTCATTCGAGTTATCTTGGTCAATAAATTTAACGCAGGCGTTTGATTCCCTGAGCAGATCCAACGATCACGCCGCTAGCACTCAACAAATCGCTTGAAACCATGGCACGCGACTACCCACCTCGCTTTTCACGACGACGATTTCTTAAAACTGGTGCGTTAGCCGCTGGAAGTTTGGGAGTTTTTCGCCCACAACAGTTTCTTAGCGGCCAAAGTGTCGATCCCATTTTACTTTCCTCTTTTGTCGCTGATGTGAATGGGAATGGTTGGTTAGGTGCAGTTGACAAACGAGTTGTGCAAGATGCACTACTCACCACCCGTGGACGCGGTTTAATTTCACGAGAAAATTTCAATTACAAAGCTGATGTTTTTGGCCGTGGTATTGTCGACCAACAGTCTGTTGACTCTGTCATCTATACGGTCAACGCATTGGAGTCTGGGTTAATAGAAAGAGAACCGCGGCCCATCACGATCGCCTGGCATTATGGTTGGTACAACCTTGAAGAGCGTCCTCCTGGAATGCAAACAGTCCAGTTCAAAGGCGGGGACTACCGTTCACGAGACTCTGAAATCGAGAGTATTTTTAATGAACAAAAGAATGAATTTGGTATCAGCGTCGACGCCTTAAGCTGGATTCCAGAACGTGAAAATAAAGACATGCTGGATAATTATCGGCGCGGACTATTTAGCACACACAATCTCGATACTCGACATCTGGCTTTGTTATATGAAAGCACCATCGCACTTCCATACGATGGTGCGCGTGTTGATTTCTTAGACCCTTCGGCTTCTGAACTACTCCAAACTGATTTTGAACAGATGGGACGCTTCCTTGCCGAAGGACAAGAACAAGGAGGAAAAGTATTTACTCTCGATGGACGGCCCGTCGTCTTTCTCTTTGGTTCCCATACGTGGGGCCAACTTCCGTATCGCGCAACAGAAACTACAACTCTTGAAATTGCACTCGATATGGCGCGAGAAGCCTTTCGCGTTGCCTATGGCGAATCACCTTTTCTCGTGGGAGAGGAGATGAACTTATCACCTGATATCCCGCTCTATGAAGATCGGGCTCGGAGAATTACCAGTTTCGATGCAATTTATGTGTATCACCATGCTGCACTCAAACCATTTACATCTTCAGCTGAAGAAGGGGTGACACTGGTTTATGACGATTTCTATTTAGATCATCAGCGTGCAATTTTGCGACAGAACTTCGACATGACCAGCACTTTACGAAATCGGTATACAGGAAACCGCGTACCAGTGATTCCAAATTTATCACCTGGATTTGCAAAACCAGGCTTAGCAGTGCTCAAGATGGGTCGTGGTGATTATGCAGATTTCATGAAAGCAATGCGCCACACTCATCTAGATTTACTCTCTGAGTACACATGGCAGAACATTGTCGGTACACCGCTCATGCCAGCTCCCATATATATTGTTGGCTCGTGGAACGAAGAATTCGAAGGGCACGCGGTGTTGCCCGCTAGTTTCAACTTCTCCCTTCCAGAAATGCAACAAGACGGTTTCGATTTGGTAATGGCCATTAAAGAAGTTTTTGGCTGGAACCATTTTGCCGACCGAACCATTGAAGCTTAGGCGCGTCCTCTTAAATATTGTAGATTTTTCAAAAGCGAAATAGCCGGTTTATTTTTACGATAACTGAACGATTTTCAAACCGAGGGAAATGTGGCGACAAGGTGTCACGTTGCTCGTTATACACAACAAATAGTTCGCTTCCGGGTTTGTACTCCCACCGAAATCGAAGGTTCGCGCTCACATTGTCACTACCGGAGTTGTACTGCAGAAACCCACTAAAGAACATTAACGGGGTAAAAGTGTAGGTCGTACGCGTCGTGATTAGATTGGTCGTAAACCGTCCTTGCGGAAGATCGATCCAGTTAACAGACAAGCCTGGCTCAAGTGAAAATTTTGAGGTTAACTCGAGACGCCCACTTGTGCCACCACCGCCAAGACCGAACCCTACACTAGTTTTGCTACCACCATAAAACCCACCGTGCTGAAACGAGAATCGTCCGGACAATTGCCGTTGGCGCCCAAGTTCATAAGTAGTCAAAACATCGTCAAAGGTAAATCCACCCACGGGAATCGTAACCTCCTGTGTAATATCGAACGGTAGATCTACAAGTTCGTAATTCCGAGTGTATTCGACTTGTAATTCATCACTATTTTCAAATTCGATACCAAACCGATTTTGAATCTTACGAGTTTCAAGCACGTTAGTACGATCAGTGATGTAATCAAAGCGCCCTACCCACGACACTTTTCGTATTGCAGCCACCTGATGCAACCGCGGACTAAACCGAAAAGCACCATAACTGCGTTCAAACTCTTCCCGGCGGAGAAATCCAATCTCTGGGTTAAAGTTGGATCCAACTACGAGACGCTCGAACTCATACCCATACCGATCGCCAGAATAATCGACCTGTGCGCGATAACTGTTATCATCGCCGATTAGACCCTGAGTCTCGGTGGTCGCCCAATACGAATTGATGGTCAAGTTTTCAAAAAACGCGAATCTTGCATCAACGCCATAAACTTCATTGGCCCCATTCGCAGTTGTGGAAATCGACCGCCGCGTAAACATCGCTCCAATACTGCTGTTAGCCAACACATCGCGCTTGATTCGAAGGACAGAAAAATTTGTCGCCTGTGAACTAGAAATAGGTTCATCGTCAGTCTGGATATTCATGACTCCTATGCTGAATTTTCCGACACGCCCCGTAAGTCGACCACCCGCATCAATGTCAACTTCTCTACCGGCGTTCAGGCCAATCCGGCGACTATAAAAAAGCACCGGCATCTCTCCACCACCACCAAATGGACCCGTACTCGCACCACCAAAAGCAAACAACCCTTGGTTTTCGAGAAAAAAATCTCGCTTCTCAGGAAAGAACAGACTAAAGCGCGTTAAATTAATTTGTTGTTCATCCGCCTCAACTTGAGCAAAGTCTGTATTAAAAGTTAGATCAGTAGTTAAATTTTGGGTGAGACCGTACTTCAAATCAACCCCAACGTCTGCCCCAAAATTATTACTGATCACCGGGTCGGCGGTGGCATCACTTGTCAGAGCAGCAATCGCGTACGGTTTAATTTCAAGATTGCGTGATCCCGACGGCGCTTCAAACCCTCCCAGCGTCGCCGCCATAGACACTCGAAAGTGCCCGCGCCCACCAAATGACACAGGAATAGGTGTGAGATATGAAATTTCGTTTCGCCAGCGACTACGTCTTCGCACCTGAAGGCCCCACGTTTGATCTAGCCCTGGGCGATACCGAAGCGACTTAAAGGGAATCGCCGCTTCTACGACCCACCCTCCATCAAACAAACGGGTCTGAACATCCCAAATTGGATTCCAATCGGTGTTTACCTGTGATTCATCAGTCACTTGCCCGTCGAGACGCCCACCTATCGGATTAACCTCAAAAATCACACCGTTGCGCTTGTCAAAAAAAGTATCAAAACTCCAGGCAAAGTTGTCATTGCGGACAATACCAAAATTGTCACGCCGCATTTCGTTCGCGACCAAACGTTCGGGACGGGTCTCCCAACAACGTCCAACAACATAAATGTGTTCGTCATCGAAGAACACCCACACTTCTGTTTTCTCATTGGCGGGCGCTCCTTCGGTCGGTTCCGTCTGAATGAAATCTGAAATAGACGGCACCGTGGTATATACAGATTCGTCAAGCACCCCATCAATGTCCAGAGGAGTTACTAACCGGTGCGCACGAATCGTCGCATGCCCAGAGGGATCTCTGGTAATAACAGCCGGAGGGACTGGTAATGACACTTGAGATGTACCTTTAATATCATCAGAAGTGCCCTGGGCTATACCTGTATATCCATTAAAATGAAAACAAACGCTCAGGATTACACATTTTAATAGGACAATGGAACAGCGGGCACACCCTGACAACGTTATCGCCGACACAAGAAACCTACCGTTTTTCAAGCAGTTTAAGATGCACCGTGGCTACCATGTGCATATATCCACCGGCGCGAGCATATCTGGAGGCCGCCGCAAGTTTGATATGTTTCAGAGCTTTTTGATCCTGACCTTGCGACTCAAAATATAACCCTAAATATAAGTGCGCAAAAAACTTTCCTGACCGCGACTCACCCGCAGCATTCAACACCTGCACGGGTGCCACACTGCCATCAAACATCTGATAGACCTGTCGCATCGGGACTCGACGATCAGGTCCCACCGGAAGTAATGCCTCGCGTGCCGCAGCTGGCGATTCAACTCGCGCCACACAAAGAAAATGCCAAACGGCATTTTCGACATCATTAGGATTAACTATTCGATGGGATTCAAACTGCGTTCGACAATCTTCGTACCGACCCGCATAGTAAAGAGCGATTCCCCGTTGCCATAAATGTGGGGCTTCTTCAGGTGCAAGGTCAGCAACCTTATCAAATTCCTGTGCGGCTTCAACAACTTGTCCCTGTTCGAAGTGAAAAACAGCTCGTTCAAAGAGTGCTTCCGCCGCAGCTCGATTCTGAGCATGGCTGGTTGCCTGCATCCAGATTAATACTGCACACGCTAACCCTAAGAAATATCTCAACCTCAAGCGTCTCTTTACAATTAATAGTCAGAAGCCGCTAGTGAAACACGGATAACTTCTTTATCGTTTCGCTGAACAACATGTTGGTTCGCATAGGCCGGATGAGCCCAACTCACCATGCGATCAAATCGCCTTCGCGGACCGTAACCAGAATGTGCTGTCGGCTCAATAAGCGTTGTTCGATCGACTTCTACATAGCCCTCAGGGGTAAAACGGGCAATGATTAAATCCCCGTTATCACTCGCAACAAAAAATCGATCGTTATGCTGCACCATATAGGCTGTGCCCCAGCGGGCCTGCGTTGTCATCTGATCACTCACCCAAAGGCGTTCGCCGGTCCTAGCGTTAAGTCCTCGAAGTTCTCCATAGCTCCCAACTCCATACACATAGTCACCTTGAACGATTGGCGTCGTAATCATTGAATGCAACCCATCTGTCTCGTCTGGCATCTCACTTCGACTTGATCCTTTCCATACCATCGATGCCGTCGGGCGGTCTGTGTCGAGCCTCATCATCATGGACCCATTATAAAATTGACTGACCAGAAGAAAGTTCCCATCTCTGACTGGTGTGGCTACACTCATTCCCGAGCCAACTTCCCATTCCTGTTCCCAGTAAATTTCACCATTTTCAGGGTTCAAGGACACGAGGGCCGCGGCATGCCACACAATCAATTGTCGCACGCCTCCCGCTCTATAAATCATGGGCTGACCATATCCCATCTCTCCAACGACTTCTACGGCACGCCAGATTTCATCCCCTGTGTGTTTATCAAATGCCATGACCAACGCATCAGGCTCACCGCCGACAACGGTAATCAATCGGTCCCCATCCACTAAAGGAGAACTCGCGATTCCCCATGTTGCTACGCTGGTATCGTAGTCGTCGATATAGTTTTTTTCCCAAACTAACTCACCGGATTCAGCGTCCACGCACCGTAATACACCAGAAGCACCAACAGCATAGACACGATTGCCATCCACGGTGGGAGTCGCACGCGGACCAATGGCATAGGAAACCTGGAGCATCCGGTAGCTCGTAGCCCATTCGTTTATCCATAATTCGGCGCCTGTTTCCTCATCTAGCGCAACAAGACGTTCCGTTCCATCCATGGTGCGCGACTCCGGATCCTCTTGCCAATCGAGAACAAAAACTTTGCCATTCGAAACGACAGGCCCGGCGAACCCAGATCGTACGGGAGCTCTCCATGCAACCTTTAAGCCAGTCTCTGGAAATGTTTCTAGAACGCCTGTTTCCTGCCAGACAGCCATGCGGCCTTCTCCACGCCACTGAGGCCAATCTTCAGCGTGCAATGTGCCGACAAATAATATGCTTCCCACAAGAAAAACAGCGGTATACATGACCTGTAAGATTGCCTTACCATTAAAAAACTTCATTTTTCGAACTCCCTTCCTATCAATGCACCTTTAGTCTATGCTGAACTGCAACACGAATACTTGGAAAAGCTGCATAAGTCTATTGTTTTAATGCTTCGCTCTCGGTAATTTCTCGATTTGAACGCCACACAAGGCAATGCTGTGAGCGGTATTCGGGCACTAAGTTATGGAGGAGATAATGATAAAAAAATATTTTTTTCTGCTGATTCTCGCACCGACCCTTTTCGTAACTGCCTGTTCTGAAGCGGAACAAGAATCATCTATATCGGAAAACATAGACGCCGCACCCATTGAAGAGGTTTCTCCGGATCCAAGATTACAATTTGTTGGAAATTGGGAGTTGGTGAGAAGAGAACGCATTGCAGCTGATGGCAGCATCCTTCCCTTGCCCGAAGCTCCATCGCCGGGGGCCGCAGGGGAAGTTGGATACATTATGTACGACCCAGCGGGTTATATGGGTGTCGTGATTATGCCACCCGAACGTCCAGCATACGCAACAGCCACACCAAGTGGGGAAGAAGCGGTAGGAGCCCTAGGAACTTACACCTCTTACTTTGGTACTTACACTGTGAACGAAGCCGAGGGCTTTCTGACACATCATTTACAGGGGAACGTGCGACCACCAGATTCAGCTAATGACAACCAACGCTTTTACGAATTTATTGATGACCAGCTAATTCTGATGCCCCCTGAAGACGACTCTGGTATTAAGCGACGCATCGTATGGAAGCGAGTACCGGATCTACCGGAAGCTGAATTGACAGATACCCATCGTCGGTTATTTGGATTTTACCGGTTTACAAAAATCGAACGTGTGACCTCGGACGGTTCCTCTATTCCGACAGAACAATGGGACAATGCATTCATCAGTTACATGCGATCCGGTCATATGGCCGTGCACATATCACGACCGAACCGACCAGTTTACAGCGGCTCACCCACGCCCGAAGAAGCACGCCAAGCCATACAAACCTATGGAAGCTACTTTGGGCCATTTTCTGTGAACGAGCCGGAGAGCTATTTTATCCATCACCGTATTGGGAATCTTAATCCAGGACAAGCTGGAACCGACGCACAACGATTCTTTGAACTGACAGATACGACCCTCACTTTGCGACCACCGCCAAGAACCACTGACGGGCAAGAAGTGCAGTCCTCAATCACATGGGAGAGGATCAGCAATTAAATATGGGAGTATCGGCGTAAATATTTAAATTGGCGAAATCTTTGGAAGTCCTGCTCTAATTTTCAGAAATGCAGTACAGATACGAATCGCCGCGCATATAAATCTGATCGCCTACTAACGCCATCGACGCACTAAATTGATCATCGAGTTTATTTGTCGCTAACACCTCATAGGTCGTTCCGTGGCGAATTACGACAGTTGTTCCATCACGGCCAGTTAAATAGACTCTCCCGTCGGCTCCGACGGGAGAAGCCATAACACCACGCAAACCTTCCACACGCTGAGGACCATAGTGTGCCTTGCCCTCTTTCGCATCAAAGACCGATAGAATGCCGTGAACATACTTAGTGAAATATAAAGCTCCGTCGTACAGTAACGGGGAAGACACGTAAGGAGTGTCTCGGTTGTGGGACCATGCAATCGCTCCTGTGCCAGTAATATCACCACGGGCATCCACTAAACTGATTGCTTTAAGAAAAGCACCGTTGAAACCACTCATGGCGTAAACCATTCCATCACCCGCAACAGGAGAAGGTATCGTCAGGGGAGTCAGGCCAGTGGTGTACCAAATCTCTTCACCAGTTTGAAGATCGTAACTCCGAAGACGACTCCATCCGTTCGTGATGACCTGTGGGCGTCTTCCGTCATCAACAATGATGGGTGTTGCCCATGTATCCAACTCGTCTCGATCGGTCTTCCACAACTCTTCACCAGTCCGTTTGTCGAAAGCAACGATGAACGATTGATCATTATGATCCCATACTAAAACAAGAGTATTCCCGTAAAGAGCCGGAGTTGTCCCCTCACCACCTTCTGTAAGAACGCGCTTGTCACCAAGATCAGTATTCCACACAAGGTTGCCTAGCATGTCATAGACGTACAAGCCGTTCGATTCAAAGAAAGCAACCACATGTTCACCGTCAGTAATGGCGGAACTAGATGCATAGGTACCCGCCGTCGCATGGGTAGCCTCGTGAGGCTTTTGCTCACCTGCCACACGCTCCCACACAATCTCTCCGTCGAGTCGATCAATAGCAACCACGACATAGCGATGGATGTCTCGTTCTGGAAGTGCACCTCGATATTCGTGTTCCTCTTCTTTTGAGACACCGACCGGTACAGCACTCAAAAGAAATATACGATCACCCCACACTACGGGCGTTGCAGCACCAAGACCGGGAATTTCAGTCTTCCACTTAATATTATTGGTTTCGCTCCACTCCACTGGAGGAGTCGCCGTCAGTGACACTCCGTTCTGATGTGGGCCACGCCACTGAGGCCAGAAATCTTCAGCCGACCCTTGCTGGGCTAATCCCTCAAAAGGGATCAGGAAAATAATAGTAACTATACAAATACTAAATTTAAATAAGACACATACTTGCTGAGTCATGATGTTCACCACCCTCAAGGTGAATCTTCAGGATTGTGCAGAAACCCTTGTATCAACCACCCACGTAAAGCTCCGGCAGGTTGATCCTTAGAATGAACCTGCACATAGTACCAACCCTGTTTTAATTCTTCTGCCTGGTCTTCAGAAATCCAGAAACTGCCGTTTACTGTCCCATGGACATCCGCAGACACAACCAAATCAAACACCTTAGGTCCAGGAGTTGGCCCGTCGGGATCATCCGGCCCGACTGTAGCTCGATGAAGATGTGCGACCGTAGCTGCGGAACGCATTCCTTCGAACGTCCCGTTGACCATGAGCTTCGGTCCTTCCGGATAGTAATCAAGCACCGAATACAGAAACCCTGTTCCCGTCACTCCCCCTCCAACATTAATCGGTTCGAGTGTTCCAGAAAAAGGTGCTCCCAGTTGCGCACTTGCCGTCCCGAAAATCATCAAGAGCATGCTAAGAACTAAGCCCGCCAGTAACTTACAATTAGATGCCACGTCGTCCCTCCAAGTGAAGGTTCTGAGTTAGCCAAGCTAGCAGTGGACACAACCACAGTCAAGCGATACGCAGAAACTGTTTAAAATACTGGAAATCGTTCATCGTCCGGCAACAGTTGCACGCCAAAAGCATTGAGGGCCATGGAAACAAAACGATAAGTTCCAACGGTCATTACGATACTCATCATCTGATGAGTGTTATACAACTCCGACAATTCTTTCCAGGTCTTATCAGAAATAACCGCATCTCGGAATAACTCGTCGGTCGCTGTCAATAGCTGGACTTGCCATGGTTCCCAGCGAGGTGACTCCGGACCTTCGGCAATCCATCGCGGTTCTAAACCATGATCACGGGCTCGTCCGACTGTTCCAACATGTTTCGCCCACTCGTATTCTGCTTGGCAGTTCCATCCTATGCGTAGAATAAGCAGCTCACGGTCATGTGGAGTCAGGGAAGACAATCGATTCACAAAACTAGTGTTCCCCCCCCACGTTCGAAAAACTTCAGGATGTCGAGCGATGGTACGTACCACTCTGAGACTGTCACCTTCCTCAGGTGCAATGCGCGGGCGGGTAAGCGGGGGTTCTCTATCGGGAACAACTACGCTGTAGGGTACGTCGGACGGAAGTCGATTTGTGGCGCTAGAATCTGGTTGTACACCAAGGGAATTAAACAACATCGACAAAGTCGTAAATTCCGCAACCGTCATCACAGCATCCATCATGTTGTAAAGATCAAATTTCTCTGACAGCGTTGTCCACGTAGCATCCGTCACAGAAGAATTGCGAAAAAGCTCGTCTGCAAATTGAAGTAAGAGTTTCTCAGATGCGTCATCCCAATCGGCACCTGGCCCAAGTGCAATGCGGTAAATATCTGCTAAATCGAGACCAACTTCTTGCGCTACTTGGGCATGATCCGCCCAGATATAGGCATTTTGGGTTAACCATGCAACCCGCAGTATAAGAAGTTCACGATGCCGTGGGTCAAGTGTCGAATCATACGAAGTGTACTTAAGAAAGGGATATACGACCTCAGCAAGTTCCGGAACACGAAGCATCGTACTAAAGGCATTTCCCAGATCTCCGGTTTGCGCATAGAGTTCCGACACGACCCGTTGCTCGTCCGTCCATTCGATACTTGGCAACGGAGACACTCTGGCTTCAGTTAAGGGAGAAACCGTTTGTGTCCCTGGAAGAGCAGGCACGCCTCGCACGGCTTGCGCGTCCATAACGACCGAACTCTGAACAAAAATGAGCGCGCCTAAGAGAAAAGATCTCGACACTGTAATCATTGCGCCACCCTAGTTCCACGAGGTCTGATCACCCGATTCCACCACATTAACGAACCGGTTACAAACATAACGACGGGCACCAGACCAAGAATGGACCACAGGATCTTCGTTGCCATAGAGAACCGGCCAAAATGAAGTCTTGTCAACCAGTACAACACTGCGTCTCCTACACGGTCCTCAAATGTTTCCATGTTAAAAGGCTCGACGTAATCTACAAACGCCGTAAAAACCTGGGGAAAGCACAAATAGATTCCGGTAAAGCCCCACATAAACACAAAGAGTAAGGTCCAGAATCCAATCGCACTATGGAGAGTCCAATTTAAACGTCGCCAATTAGCACGAAAATCGACTGTAAGACTCCGCCGCCATGTTTCAGCGCCAGGCCACCAGATGATGATCCCCGTCACACTAAGCAAGGTCATTAAGATCGCACCAAACCCATTAAATTTTCGGCCCGTCTCCCCGGAAAGTAAATTGTCGTGAAGATCCAACAACCAAGTGGTCGCTCGCCACCCAGCAGGCATGGCATGACCTAAATCAGCTCCGGTAAAAGGATCAAGCAACATTTGTTGAACTTCACCCTCTCGGTTGACCGAAATCGTGACTGCCTGTGTCGGGATGTCGCGTTCAGCAAAAATGGAGACATCACCATCTGGGTAAACCCGTTCGGCAGCGACAAGAATTTGGTCAGAATCCATGCGCTCCCCAACTGCCTCAACAAACACCGGTTGCGGCATAAACGTTTGTCTGAGTTCACTACGAAAAACTAAAATGCTTCCCGTCACGCTAATGACGACCAAATACAAACCGACGCCAATACCGGACCATAAGTGAACTTGAAAGAGCGCTTTACGTAACCAAACAGTCTGTGGGTGCTGTACCCAACGATCGAAATAACTCATAGTCGTGGAGTGTATACCTAGTACTTAATTACATGTTAGAAAAAGTCTTGCCGGCAGGCTAACGGTGCTCTGCCACTATCTGGCAGCATCGCTTAGTCGCCACAAGTGTGACCGTGTTCTAATAAACAGACTCCCTCGGACGATGGCTGGGCTTGACATCGCTACTTCGTCCAACGAATTGGTTCCAACCAATCTAAAATTATCAGTGGTATCCAGAACGTATGTGTCACCGTCTTCGCTCATCACAAAAATCTTTCCGTTATAAGCCCACGGAGAAGCCGTAAAACCACTGGCGCCACGAGCAACGCGACGACGCACTTCATTGTTCTGGATTTGTTGTTCTGTGAAATACAATTCTTCACCCGTCAGTGCATCGTGCACGGTAAAAAACCCACGATCTAAGAGCGTAAAATAATAATCTCCATAGACCAAAGGCGTCGGGTGGTATGGACCCGCAGAATCAGCATACCAGACAATATAATCATTGCTGTTCTGACCATCCACTAGGGTGATATCCCCAAAAGCCCCAGGACGAATAGCATATACAGGTTTTATTTCATCCCCAAGATAACCAGAAGTTACATAAAGCATGCCGTGCTCACTAAAAGGCTGTGGAATCGTAATTGAATTTAGACCTTTAAAATTCCAGAGCAGACTTCCATCAAGAGCATAAGAACGCACTTCACCAGTGCCAACAGTCACCAATTCCGTTCGTAACTGATTCTGCCACACAAACGGCGTAGCCCAATTGGTGCCCTCTTCTCGGTTAACACGCCAGTTTTCATCTCCCGTTGCGGCATCCAGCGCAAGGACATACGACTGATCATCGTTATCATTTACAACAAATAATTGATCTTCGAAGAGCACAGGAGACGACGCTGTTCCCCATCCCATTCGTGTACTACTGATTTCGACACGCCGTTCCCATACCACCGAACCTGTCATATCAAGCGCAAAAACACCGACGTTTCCAAAGTATGCATAAATCCTGTGTCCGTCAGTTACCGGGGTTTCAGAGGCGTACGAATTCTTGAGGTGGCGATCAAATCCTGGCACACCTTGATGCACCTCCGTTTTCCAAACCACAGCACCCGTATTGATATCAAACGCATAAACTAGCCAAGAATGAACATCCGCTGACTGCTCCATACGTTCACCTTCCTTAGGTGCTGGAAGCCCCGGATCAGATCTAGGCGTGCCAAAAGGAAAATAAAGCCCCATGCGTGGCTCAGCGGTTTCACCTTCCGAAGCAACGGTCGTCAGAAAAATGAGATCGTCCCAGACAATCGGCGAAGACCAACCCAACCCTTCGACAGGAGCCTTCCACACAACATTGTCCGTTGTGCTCCAGGTCATCGGTAAACGCTGATCATCCTCAACAACTGCCCGTGCTTTCTCACCTCGAAACGCTGGCCAGTTTTTTGTTTCACCCGCAATCAACTGAGCTGTTACAACACAGGCCGTGAACCACACAGTAACCGTAATCTTTGCAAAACAACGCTCCATGTTTGCGTCTCCTATGATTTATCCCGGAAAAATTTTTTCCTGTTTTATTTCCTGCGTATCAGTCGACAGCGACCGGTTCAATCCGTAGAACAGCGCCATCCGGCTCATCTGTAGTGAGATAAAGTAAACCATCTGGTCCTTGTCGTACGTCACGAATTCGCTGTTTTAACTCTCCTAGCAGCGTATTGTTACCTCGTCGTTGTACTTCTCCATCCGTATTCAAAACAATCCGATGTAATTGTCGAGATCCTAAATTTGCACCACCCAGCGCCCCGATAAACACTTGGTCTTTCCACCTAGGAAATTTGTCGCCGGTATAAATAATGAGACCAGTTAACGCTGGTGATGGCATCCAGAACATGAACGGCTCCTCCATACCTGGTGCCCACGTCTGTTCCGACGTTGTCCCAGATAGTCCACCAAGTTTGTTGCCTGTATAGTCGGTACCGTACGAGATGATGGGCCATCCGTAATTACGACCAGGCCTAATGATATTAAGTTCATCGCCTCCCATAGGACCATTTTCAGTTTCCCAAATTTCACCAGTTTCTGGGTGCACAAATAGGCCAAGAGCATTTCGAATGCCTAACGCATAAATCTCAGGCCGATACTCATCGTAACCAACAAAGGGATTATCATGCGGCACGCTACCGTCATCATTAAGTCGTAGAATTTTTCCAGCATGGTTAGCTGGATTCTGCGCATCGTCAGCTGTGCCAATTTTGTGTCGTGTCGGCATACCGACACTCATAATGATTTTTCCATCTCGACTAAATGCAATTCTGGCACCGGAAGTACCTTGCGACCACGCGTCTGCAACGAAAACATCTTCAACCTCGAGAAGTTGATGTCCACCATCAAAACGCCCGCGTGCCAAAGTGCAGGTTGCCGCATCGCGTTCCCCTTCAAAATCCTCGTGAGGATTCCCTTCCATAGGTTTCGAATAGGTGAAATAAACAAGCTGATTCGATGCATAGTCTGGATGTAAAGCAATATCCATTAAGCCTGAATTCACAGCTCCTGTATTAATAATTGGCAACCCTGTAATCGGTTCCGGATCCAGAACGTCACCTCTAATAATCCGCAGTCGCCCTTCTCTTTCAGTAACTAAAATATCGCCATTCGGAAGATTTGCTAGTGCCCACGGCCGCACCAAACCTTCGATTGCTACCACGCGAATCATTTGTCCGTCCGCATTGAACACTTGAGGTTCGGCAGACAATCCTATGGGGCGTTGCGCATCGATCGCCAGCGACAGAAACGTCACGCCAAACATTAAGCAAGCCAGAAAGGTTTTCATCCAAACCTCCATACTATCTATTGAGCTGGACTAAGTTTCAGCAGAGCCGCATCATCTGCATCTGTTAATACATACAATAATCCGTCCGGTCCCTGTCGAACATCTCTAATCCGTTGTCGAAATTCAGAAAGAATCCATTCGCGATGCTGCTCTTGACCATCATCATTTAAAACTATGCGCTCTAAATGTCCCGTGTTCCTAATCATTCCAGTTCTCAAAGAACCGACAAAAATATTATTTTTCCACTTCGGAAACAGATCGCTCGTGACAAACGTCATCCCCGAAGGTGCGATCGACGGCAGCCACACTATTTCTGGCTCTTCGATTCCCTGTTGCCAAGACCTCGCAGCGACTCTTGGTCCAGAATAGTACCGACTATAAGAAACGAGCGGCCATCCATAATTTCCACCAGCAGTAATGACATTAATTTCATCGCCACCAAGAGGTCCATTTTCGTTCGCCCAGACCTCACCCGTTTCAGGATGAACAGCCAAACCAAGTTGATTACGATGCCCCAGCGAATATATTTCAGGCTTGCTATTATCTTGATCCACAAAAGGATTGTCCTCGGGGATACTGCCATCAGCATTTAGGCGGATCACCTTGCCAACGGTATCTGTCAAATCTTGGGCACGTTTACCAAATTCTTCACCAAACGCACCACCCACCGTCATATATAGACTGCCATCCTTCCCGAACACAATCCGTGAAGCCGCCGCTCCACTCCCTCCGAGAATATCCGAGAGAAACAGATCTTCGACATTCGACAACCTCAGGCCCTTTAAACGCCCGCGTGCAAGTGCAACTCGTACTTCATCAGCTTCTGGTTTTGAGTAGGTGAAATACAACCAGCGGTTTTCCCTAAACAAAGGGTGTAACGCGATGTCCATTAAACCCGCAACGCCGACAGCATGTACTTGTGGAAGTCCTTTAATGACCTCGTCGCTCAATCGATCTCCCCGAACAAGCCGAAGCCGTCCATCGCGCTCCGTGACCAAAATGCCACCATCCGGAAGAAAAGCTAAGCCCCAGGGGTGGGAAAGTTTCTCTGTAATAATTTCGACCCGGATCTGCATCTCAGCGGTGTCAACGACAACAGGTTCATCCGGTAAATCGAGGGCCGGAAGAGAAGGATTATCTGTCTGCTCGGCACACACCAACACGGAAAAACCGCACATAACACTTATGATGATTAAAAATTGAAAAAGCGAAACAAATCGAATCGATCGCCTTGCCCATTTAAGCCAGTACATGTGGCTCTCCTTAAACTCTAGTTGAACCTCGCGTTCCCACACTTAGGTAACCGTAATACTATAGCTTTGGTAATTCTTAGACTCTAAACCTATGCTCTTCGAGAATCTTTCTCTAAACTCGTGACCACCTTAAGATATGTTAAGAGGCTTCTCAATAATTTAAGGAGTGATCATGAACATTTTACTTGCGATGATCGGGTTTATGATCGCAACGCAAACATTAATACCGGCCCAATCACAAATAGATGAGGAACCACAATACACCACCGATAACAAACTGGTTCTTCCGAGTGACTTTCGTCTGTGGCCTTTTTTAGGATCAGGGTTAGGTATGACATACGACTCAGGACCGGGTGTTCAATCAAACTCTCCAGAATTGTTTACGAACGTTTTTGTCAACCCTTCATCCTATGTTTCGTTTAGAAAAACGGGGCAGTGGCCAGATAAGACTATTTTTATCCTTGAAGCACGTCAGTCCAGTACTGATGCAAAGATTAGTGGGGCAGGACAGTTTCAAAGTGACCTCGTTGCTCTCGAGGCAGAAGTCAAAGATTCACGACTTCCCAAAAAATGGGGCTATTTTAATTTTGGACTTTCTTCTCTTGCTGAACCACTAAGCGGAGAAATTGAAGCTGGGTGTATTAAGTGCCATACGGAACACGGAGCAGTAGAGCGTACGTTCGTGCAGTTCTACCCGACGCTTTTACCGATAGCGCGAGAAAAAGGAACATTAAGAGCTGGGTTTTAACGAAGAAGAACAGATTATTCAAGATTCTTTCTATTTTTTATTTAATGAACTGTCTCTCTAATTTTTAAGATCTCTTTACTTCACAAACACTTCTAGGGCTAATGGGAAATCCTCTAGATATAACATTCAAACTGCACTTAAAATTCTAAGGTGTTTAGCAATCCAACTTATTTTTAAAGTAAGAAAATTCCGCTGTGAAGAAATCAATCTACCGGAATCCGATCTCCAAGAATTAATATCGTTTGGTTACCTTAGATAAAAAAAGCCCCCAGACGCTCTAGGATCATCTGGGAGCTTTTATCGGGTTCACTTACGGTGAGTGAGTTAGTGAACAACGATATGTTGCAACTTTGAAATGACTTTAAAATGCATACCCTAAGTTGACATTAAATTGATTAATACCGGATTGCGCTTCATTGTCGACCCACATGTGATCGACCTTTAGGACAATATTAGAAATAGGTTTTAGTTCGATCCCGAGCACTGTGTATCTGTTATTGGTCGAAAGGCTTCGGCTATAGCCAGATTGCATCGACGCTTGGGTGTCCACCTTCTCAAGTCGAACATACGGGGTCAACGCTACATTTCCTGCCGCAGGTATCTGCGACAAAAGATTGTACCCAACCTGAAAGTAGCCACCTTGCATTTTGTCCCCAACAGCCGCTGAGCCTACAAGCCCGAGGCTATCATTGAGATGTACGATATCTCCAAGATTGGCAGTTGCGTAGAGTGCGCGGACGTCAAAACCACGTATTTGTGCCTGTGCATGCACATCAAAGATTGAAACATTTACGCTCTTATCTTCAACCTGGCCCTGAGCAGAACCACCAGAATAGAAGCTTCCTCCCAAAAAGACACCCGGTGTTGGAGCAAAGTCAAGACGCCCCGTAATAGCCATGTTTTCGGATTTCGCCTTGCCGCCTTTTTGCCTACCACCGCGCAGACCGCTGGATGCAAACTTGGCACCATTGAAACCGTTCACAACATACACACGGAAATTCACCTTCTCGAATGCACCGTAGAAACCACCACCGTTTTCACGCCAGGTAGAAGGAATAATTTTCTGTTCTGTTACCGGTCGCTCTGCGCCGAGAAAGACTGTTGGTTCATGGAATTCATTGACCAATCCCATAGGGATAAGCAACATACCACCTCTTAGACCAAAGTTCTCGTTCATTTGATAATCCAAATAAGCAAATTCGACGTACGCTTCCTTGGCATGTTCGATTTCAATTTCAGAGTTAAAAAGAAACTTGTCATTAAAACGATATCCTGTGTAAATGATGTGGCGTAGGAAATCAGATTTTGTGGTTGCGCCTGAGGGAGAACCATTTTGCCTCGCGTCAGCATAGTTCTCAATCAACATTTCGCCATATCCAGCTATTGAAAAACCGCTTTCCGTTCGGTAGACCCCAGCAGCGGAGGGCGCAACACCCAATGCTCGAGCACGATCGTCCGTTACTTCGATCTCTGGCTCTCCACTTCGGAGCCGCTCGATCTCTTCAGCAAGCACATCGATACGGCGCTCGAGCTCTTCAATATCGGACTCTTGTTCCTCATTTTCTTCCGCCGGTAAAGTTACTGCTGCCGGAGAAGTTGCAAGCTCGGTGGCATTCGGCCCAGACTGAGCCTTCGCATCGACTGGAGAAAAAATACTGACTACCGAAAAAATCAGTATCGGAATTATCTTGAAAATTAATTTAACCATCTCTCGTTGTCCCTTTCTTATTGTTTCTCACGATAACGAGAGTAAAATGCTCTTGTTAACGCGACTACTAAAGCATTGGTTAATAGCACTGATAAAGTCGTTGTTAACTTGCCCGCTGGTGTAGCAGCATCAGCGGGCTTTTTATATAAAAAAAATTGAGAATGAGTCTCATTAGCAATAGTATATATCCGACCTTTTTGGTCGGTCAATAGTTTTTATAATTTTATTTGAATTTATCTTAATTTTTAACTTCCCATTTATGGACGAACCTTGGTCGGAGTCTTTGTGTTTGGCTGGGAGGCAGGGATTCGAACCCCGATACCGTGGGTCAGAGCCACGTGTCCTACCATTGAACGACCTCCCAGCATGGAGGGAAACTAACCTTCAAATCTATAATTATAGTACAGGCAAATCATGACCGGTAAGGTTTCATCGTCAAAGCCACAGAATTTTCAACTTTCCCGGCGGGTGTTTCTGAGATTAATTGGGGTCACCTACCTCATTGCCTTTATCTCCCTATTGCCTCAAATTTTGGGACTTATAGGAACAGAAGGTCTTTTACCTGTTGAAGAATACCTTTCGCAGTCTCACGACTTCTTTGGCTCAGATGCGTATTATAAGTTCCCGACCTTGCTGTGGTTATCCGCCAGCGATACGGCCGTTCTTGTCCTTACATGGACAGGAATTATCGCTTCAACCCTTGTCATTCTCGGAGTGTTTCCAATCGGACTCTTTGCTTTACTCTGGATGTTGTATCTATCACTAACGATCGCCGGACAGTCATTCCTTGCATTTCAATGGGACATCTTGCTTCTAGAAACAGGGTTAATTGCGTGCCTGTACTCACCATGGGGATGGTGGCCACGTCCAGGAAGCGATAGTAATGTTTCAGGAATTGTTCGTTGGCTTGTCTGGGCATTAGCGTTTAAACTCACGTTTCTCTCGGGTATCACTAAACTGGTGAGTGGCGATCCGACATGGTCTGGATTAACAGCTCTTACGTTTCATTATCAAACCCAACCTTTACCGACATCACTTGGATGGTACGCGCACCATCTACCATCCTGGGTACATATCGGCATAACCGTGTTCATGTTTTTTATCGAGCTGATCGTACCATTCATTATTCTCGTACCCAGCCGACTGCGCCGCATACGGGGAATCGCCTGTCTGCTTTTATGTAGCCTCCAGATCGCAATCGCCTCCACTGGAAACTATGGTTTCTTCAACCTGCTAACGATTGCTCTTTACTTGTCACTTCTTGACGATGCGTCCCTTCGTCAATTTTTACCATCCTTCCGTAGAACCCTTAAGAAAGATGAAACACTTTCAGTGATCGCACCGAAAATCTGGCGTATTACCTTAATTACTGTGACACCTGTTATTGCCTGCATAAGCTTCCTGACCATCTTGGAAGAAATCGACACCCGGCCATTCAGCGAGAATCGCTCATACAAGATAGTGCAAGCCGTCCGGCCAATCAGGTCAATTAATGGATATGGATTGTTTCGGGTCATGACAACAACTCGGCCGGAAATTATTGTTGAGGTTAGCCAAGATGAAGTTTCCTGGCATGAGCAGGAATTTCGTTGGAAACCAACAGATCCCAGTCAACGTCCTCGCCTTGCTCAACCCCACATGCCACGTCTTGATTGGCAAATGTGGTTTGCCGCCCTTGACCCGGCGGGCAACGAACATTGGCTCAGAACATTGATGGATAGATTGCTCACTGATTCTACGGCTGTCGTGTCACTACTAGGAGAACGCTCGTCGCCTAGCACTGCACCACGTTATGTCCGATTAGCAATTTACCAATACCGATACACAACACCAGTGGAAAGGAATAGAACAAAGCATTGGTGGAAAAGAGAATTAATGGGCTACCTAACAGAATCGGTATCGCTTGAGAATCGTTAGTTTAATTTATAAATAGAGATTTAACGCTTGACCAAAAACCAGCAGGCAATGCAATAAATAAGGGACTAGCTCCACGAGTCACGTACTTCAAATTTCTGTAACGCAGAAATTTCAGCCAAGGCTTTCCGAGCCGCGGTTCCAGTAGCGGCTCCTGGATTGAGATCAAACACTTCAATGAAATGCTGGTAAGCGGCGGTCGGTTGTTTTAAAACATTTAACTGAATAAGTCCGGCGCCAAGATGCGCTTCGGCCGCCCACAAACCAATGGGATAATCTCGCAAATGTCGCTGGTACACAATCAATGCCGCCTCCGCATAATGGTTCGCGGACAACCAATCTCCAAGTGCGATCGAGTGTGTCGGCGTCAACACCTGTCGAGATTCTTCGCCTGTTAACCGAAAGTACTCTCCTGCTGCCTGATCAAATAGATTCCGATAGATTAAATCAGCAATTTTTTGACCCGGTACCACCGCTTTCTTTTGTGTCTTCTGCTCAACAGAAGGATAAGTAGCGGAACCAGGAGCAAATTGTCTCCGATCTGCCCACCACGCCCAACACGCCCCCCCTACAAAACCTCCGATATGGGCTCCGTAGGCCACTCCTCCTCCTCCAATCGCTTGGCCAATAACAAGTGGCATAATATTGTCAAAAATTAGGTACACACCGAGCACTAGGCGAGCCGGGCAACGGACTACGCGCATAAAAAAAGGAAAAAACGCAATCAATAATCTAATTCTATTGCGCGGAAACCAAAGAAAATAAAACCCAAGCACACCGGAAATGGCGCCAGATGCTCCAACTAGGGGAATTGGCGATTCCAGAGCGAAAACCGTGTGAAATAGTGTTGCGGCTAAACCCGTTACAAGATAAGCCAGCAGGAAACGACCTCGTCCAAGACGATGCTCTACGTTATCACCGTAGATCCACAAGAAAAGCATATTCCCGACAAGATGCAAAAACCCTGCATGTAGAAACATCGAGGTAAAAAGAGCTATTGCCGTCGGAGCAGCGGGTCGAAAACCATAATTAAAGACAACCAAGTCATAAGCGCTAACGCTCTCCACTAGTTGATCTAGCGAAAGTAAACCCTCATATCTTTCTGCAAACACCGCAATATATTGACTCAGTGCCGGATCAGTAACATGAGGTTGCATTGAACTTAACGGTAACGATACAAATAGATACACGAGCACATTTACGGCCATGAGACCATAGGTTACAACTGGTACTCCACGGGGATTCGGTTCGTCACCGAGAGGTAAAAACACTTAAATCGATCCTGTCATTACATTTTCAAAATCACACACACGGAAGCATCCACCTCAGCAGAACGAATACTTTAGCTGGTCAGACTATCTAACGTAGAATGCAAATCTTTCATCTTCACGGCAAGTTTATTACGAACATTTCTGAACTTTTCGAGACGCTCTTTATGCGATCCAATTGCTCCTGCGGGATCAGATAGAGGCCAGTGAATGTGCTGAGCGTTGCCCAGAAAAGTCGAACATGTCTCCTCAGCACATAGCGTCACAACCAGATCGACTGTCGATGGATTCACGGTCTCTACACTCTTGGAAAACTGTCCTGAAATATCAATACCGATCTCACTCATGACTTCAGCAGCTAGTGGATTAACACTTAATGGCTTAGAACCTGCACTTTGCACAAAGACTCGATCTCCGAACTCGGCCCTGGCTAAGCCCTCAGCCATCTGACTTCTAGAACTATTCGCAACGCAAAGGAAGAGTAATCCTGTCATGATATTTTCGATTGTATCTGTTTTAATTGAACAGGTTTCGTGAATACAAAAGACAGTTACAAATTTTTAATAAGACACTCAAATGTTTTTGAAATTCATTCTAAAATTGGCAATAAGATGTTAAATCGATTTCGACAACTTCTGCGCTACCTTCGCACATCTTATTATCAATGGTCTCCAGAAAGAGATCGTATTTATCACGACTCACTATTTGGTACACAAGTCGTCGATCCTTTTTCTTTTTCGTATCCAGGAAATATCACAATTCGTCGCTTTGGAGACCTAGCGTTACCCTTTGTGCGAGAAAGCAAACATGTAATTGATTTAGGTTGTGGTACAGGAGAAATAACTTGTGAACTTGCGAAGCGGTGTCCTGAAACAAGATTTGAGGGCATTGACCATAGTAGCGCCGGTATTGCTCGCGCAGAAACTCATGTACAGAGACTCGGATTAAAGAATATTTCATTCAGAACTCAAAACATCGAAACCTTTATTCCAGACGAATCGTGCGACTTAATTGTGATGTTTGATTCATTTCATCATATGACTAAGCCGGCACACTTCCTTAAACAACTTGGAGAAATCGTCAGTCGTTTCCTTCTAATCGAGCCTCAAGGAGACTGGAAGGGAAGTTGGAATAGAGAAATAAATTTCGATTGGCTTGCTCACGACCTTGACACAATTCGAACTCGCATCGCGTATGCCACGGGAAACGAGAACAACACAACTAAAAACGTGTCAGAAATAGTTTACAAACAAAGGGAAGAACCCATCGAGCATCGTTACACCGTGAACGATTTTAAAAAATTTTTTAAGGGATATGAACTTAAGATTCAAGGAACAATTGCCGGACTAGAGAATTATCCACCTGAGGCAGAAGAACAATCTCCTGACCGTCTTAAGTTCGGCAAACTTGCCTATGAACTTTATAAAGACATAGACGAGCTTCTTCAAGATCGGGACCTCGACCTCAGAGCCAAACATCTCGTCATCTTTGCCGACCGGCTAGCCGACACAAAGAGTTTACAGAACCCTATTATTGACCGCTCGCCTCCCAAAGCTCCGATTGCTGGTATAACTTGGACAAGAGAAGTGCGCGGGACCTATGACGTTCGGTACCTAGCATACGATGGCCCGCACAAAGGGTCGGTAGAACAAGAATTTCTCGCATCCGTGCGTCTTAAAAATGAAAGCTGGCGGATGTTATCCAGCGAGCTAGATAAGGCTCCTGATTTCTTGAGCTACCACTGGCTCAACCGCCACGGAGCCATTATTTTACTTGATGGTTTGAGAACTGCTTTGCCGCGAACGATTCTCCCCGGTGAAGAAATTGATGCGGCATTGAAGATTAAAACCCCTGCTGAACCAGGACAGTACTTACTTGCTATCGATATGGTGAGAGAATCGAAATGTTGGTACAGCGACGCGGGAAGCCCCTCTCTTCGTATCCCGATGAAAATTCAGTGAATGGCTCTATTTTAATCTAGCAACATTTCGGTTAACTGAAAAAGCGGGTAGGGATCGACATCATCAGCCTGCTCTTCAAAATAGAACTGCCGTTTACCAAACGCCGGTCTTAAATCATCAAACCACGAAGCGCCTTCATCAAATTCAGCAAAGAATGGCTTTCTTACCCATGATGGATCTCGAGCTTGGATAAAGTCGCAAACCAGAAATGGTTTGTCGGGATCACCAAGAACGTCAAAGCCAACGGTCTCGCGAAGTAGTTCCAGTACATTAGAATCGGTTATGTCACGCAATCGGACAACACCTAAGATCCTGACCTTACCAGGAAACGCAGACATCGATGGCCCACGCACTGAACGTGCCAGACCAGACACCGAAGAATAAGCTTCTTTAAAAATCTCGTAGCACCGAACCAAGGGCACTTCAAAATACTTTCGTGCTCCTGTATCTCGCTCAACAAACATATAGTACGGAATGAGCCCCAATCGCACACCTGTTCTCCACAAATCTGCCCATATTGCTGGATCATCATTGACATGTTTGATCAGTGGAGCTTGCATGCGTACTTGAGCACCCGTACTGCGAATTCTCTCGATCGCCAATCTTGACACCTTGGATTCCAGCTCAACCGGATGGGAATAATGACCCATAATTGCGAGATGTCGACCAGAATTAACGACCTTTTCAAACAATCGTAAACAATCATCTGCGTCAGTATCAGACACAAATCGTTGGGGCCAATATGCGACCGCCTTCGTCCCGATACGAATATTTTGGACATGCTCCAACCTCTCTGCAAGAAGTGGTTCCAAGTATCGTTGAAGCACTTTAGTCCGCATGATCATCGGATCTCCACCCGTAATTAAGACATCCGTGATTTCAGAATGCGACTTCAGATAATTAACTAATCCATCGGATTCATTCGTTTGAAACTTAAGATCTTGAAGTCCGACAAACTGGGCCCATCGAAAACAATACGTGCAATAGGCGTGGCACGTCTGGCCCGGAGCGGGAAAGAACAGTACGGTCTCACGATACTTGTGCTGCAAACCCTGGACTTGTTGTCCTTGGTCTTCTGGAATATTGTGCGTAAGCTGACCGGCTGGATGAGGATTTAAACTGCGTCTTATTCGTTCAATTTCGTTTAACAAAGCACTTCTATCACCAGTGCCTAAAATGGTTTTTACGGCTTGGTAATCCTCAGGTGCCAACATCCCATTTTGAGGAAAGACCAATTGAAAAATAGGATCAGCAGGAATATTTGACCAATCAATCAGCTCTTCTACAACATATTTATTGGTCCTAAATGGCAGGACCTCTCCCACCACCTTGACTGTTTCTTGAATATCCGGTGAAAGCAATTCCCATTGCGGCGTATCAACTATGTTACGGAGATCGATTGGTACGTATTTATTATCGTCCATACTTTTTTATGTGAATAAATGAACTAAGGAGACTAGTTTATACGGGATTTAAATGAAAGACACGCCTGGTAATGATGCACCGTAAAGACTGGGAGGAACAAAGACTAAGTAATTGTTTTATTTGCAGATATTTGGATTAATATCAGTTCTACTAATACTTGAAATTCTTCACTGTTTTTCTGGAAATAAAAAAATCATCACAACAAAAATTTGACCTCAGGGTTCTTGCGTTAGGCGCGGCCTAAAAGCAAGATGACTAGAACTTTCATGTTTATCAATTATCGATTGCGTCGACTCAACCTCAAAGGAACGATTAACTCTGTTACCGCTCGGGTCTTCGAGTACGGGAAGTATGAGCAGTCGATATTCTGAATAAGACCACGGTGTGACAGGAGTAAAATACCACTCTGTCTCATTCTTCTGAACAAACATCTCACCTTGAACTGCCTCTCCGTGACTGTTTATTACCACTAATGCACGGTGCAATAGCGCATAATCCAGAGATCTAAGAAATGATACTTTCAGCGAATCAACGGAACCTGCCCTCGGCACCTCTAGATTCCAAGCTGACGGCACAATGGGACGTTTCTCCGGAGGAACAACCTGAAAGCTTCTCTTATATGACTCAACTAAAGGAATTCCATTCGAATCTGCCCAGTGCCGATCTATAACTAAGGTATAGTTTTCTCCCGATTGAAGTGGGCGACCATCTTGTTGATTGGGAAAGATGCCAGTCTTGACTCTACCTGGGTCAAAAAGCATCGTGTATCGAGTGCGTTCGTTATTCCACAAAGCAACATCCAAAGGAAGAAAAGCGTTAGGAATGACACTTCCATCGGAATCTAAAAGCGAAACGTGGGCAGAACCTCCTTTGAAACCCATAGGAGCAGAAAAGAAAACATAGAACCTAAGCTGATTTTCAGGAAGCTCCTTGGCGGAAGGAAATACACCCAAAATTGCTGTAGATGGAACTGTAACGCTCGTTTTTACATGAAACCTTTTCACCAAAGTATCGGTAGGCCATTCAACACTTAGACCTTTTCGATAAACAAATCCAGCCGGATTAAAGACAACATCGTAATCCTGACCTAGATCGAAAGGATAAAGGGGAGTAAAGCGAATCGTTAAATTAGTAATCGAATACTTGCCTAATACTGGCAACCGATCCGAATCAATATCATCGGCAATGAAAACTCGAAAAACTTGTTGCCATTCAGTATTCGATAGAGAAGCGTGATCCAGCACGACGAGATCAGCTGGGTTCAGGCCAGCCACTTCCACCATGCTCGTGCCAGAATCTTCTGACACAAACTCCAACCATATTTCCGATCTGGCAGCCTGCACAGAACTGAAAAAACCCTGACCTAAACTGCCAGCAGAAACACAAACTAAAAGTAGGACGGCTCTCAACAATACAGCCACCTTCGCATACTTAACGATAACCTCAAAAAATCTATTTCAGAGGTGTTACGGTAAATCTACCACTTCAAGTCTTAGCACATCAGTGTCTGAACGAATAAGCACAATCGCATGATCCATGTCGAGACGATCGAGTTGCTCAACACCTTGTAAAGCATCGATCTTTTCAAAAGGAACACCCGCTGTCGCACCATCCGGCACAATACCTGTCAAATTCTCGGTGGAACCAAAATCTTGCGTCGGAATTTTCATGACTCCATGCCTGTTGTTAGACATTAGTAAATAATCTTGGCCATTTTTCTGGTACACAATCATGTCCAGCGGTCTGTTCCCGCTGCCAAACTCTGCAATGGTCTCTCCTCTTACATCTGCACCAGGTTGAAGACTTGAAATTGGGAACTTTACTAATGGTGTACATAAGTACGACGCGATGAGATGTGGTTCATCATTAATTTCATATGGAACAAAAGTATAGATAGGTGAACGAGTTTCAAATTGATCATGCGGTGCATGCCAGATTTCTACACTCGTACCTTCGTCAACACTGGTAAAGGGATACGCGATTGAGCGCAATTTCGATGCGAATTCTTCATTGGACAGACCTGCCGCATACAAACGTCCATCAACATAGGCGAGATCGGTAATAGTCTGGACTCCAAATAAATTCATTGGATATTCCGCGACTTGGTTAGACGGATAATTCGGAATAGGCATACCCCGACCGCCTTTAAGAAGCATGTCTGTGGTTTCACCCGGAGGGTTAGGCAGCCCGATTCTGGTGTAAGAAACCTGATCAAGCGGAACAACCGTAATATCCGCACTACCGTCCACGCGTAATAGAACAGGATCACTGCCTCGCATAAGAGAAATAAAGGTGTTGCCCGTGTTCGGATACACTGCCAAATCCGTCAGGACAATGTTGCCTGTGGTAGTGCCTAACAGGTCTGCAATTTTTTTATCTATATCCGGAACACTTTGAGTACCAGCCACACCGCCTACGACATGTTCACTAAGATCAAGAGCGTAAATGAATACTTCTTGTGCATCGGCTGCAAATAAAACAGCATCCGGACCAAAACTCATCGGGGATAAATACTGTAATGTTGGTCCCACGCCAGAACTTGCTGTAGAAGTCTGTGCTGTCAGAGAACCAGTAGCTAAAAAAACAATAAACAAGCCCATCATAAATTGTTCGAGTCTGTAACGCATGTCAATTCCTCCCTTTCGCATACCACCTATTCTGGATCGGCAAAGCAAAACACCTAACAAATGAAGGATAAACGCGAGAGATGTTTATCTTAGAACATCACTTTCCTGGGCGCTTTGAATAAAACGATTAACATCTTCTTGCAATAGAAATCTCTCTTGCATAAGTTCTTCAGCTGCATGTCTAACTGCATCAACATACCCTTGATGATTAGAATAACGCTCTTCTAATGAAAGACGGGAATCACCTGTCCTTTGTCGTTCCGCTCTTGTCTTAGCAAATGGAAAAAACGACCCGGCTAAGCCACACAAGTTTCCCTGCCTCCGACCTGTAGCGCGCACATTCCAGCCAACGTTAGTACCCAAAGGTGCTCGGACTTCCATGGGACGAATACCAACGGGATTCAGTCCATCTGCATCCGCGGTCGGCACTAGAACTGTATACGCAGGACCAAGCCCGGGTGGAAGCTGGGTCAATATTCCTCCGGTTGAGCCAAACCATGGACCAAAATTGAGCAATGATAATTCAGTAACAACTCCGGTCAATGCTGCTCCAGGAATTTCAGGAAAACGGTCCAAATATTCCTCTAGAGAAACCAAGGTGCCGTTCTCAACTTGAGGATAACGATTTGGTGGAGGTTCTACGCCACGATCAGCCCAAGCATCTAGCGCCATCAACAACGCGCGATTGGTCGGCCCGTTATAGTTTGGATTTGTGGGGTTTGCACACATTCCCGGTGGTCCGGGCACTCTTAGATGAGGATTACCACCGCTATGTTGAAAGTTAGAAAGTAAATAGAGGCGTACATTATCCGGAACAAAGATCGGCCGACCAAGACCATCATGAATATTGAGCGAGGCTTTCATTGTCCAGAATTCATTTTCAGTGTCAGTGTGAAAAACAAGTGGGTCAGTTTCTGGCCGCTTTAAAATACCGTCTCGAATACCTGTTAAGGGATCAGTAATTACTCCATATTGCATGGGAGGATATGAAGTCGACAGAAAATGATGCCTATCATCTTGTCTGGAATATGTATTTGGATCTGCAAATGCTACATTTGCAAATAGCCGATGTGACCCAGGTATTTGAATGTTGACCGCATCGAAGACTTTTCTATGTTGCTCATCTTCATTAAAACCAAGATAGAGAAAATCACGTAAATACATTCCGGTGGAAGAGGAGCCCGATCCATACACCCTAGATATTCCCACCTCTGTTGAATCTCGAGCAATCGGATTTGAATTACCTGCGTCATCAACGGTTCGGTTCCGAAGGAACGATGCCACATCACGGGTAACCGCGTATCCTAAACCCATGACCATTGGATTCTTAGCAGGATAGATAAGTTCGTACAATCGATCTGGCCGCAACCCGTCAAACACACAAATATCAGTCTCCGATGGTTCCAGGCTGCTCCGTCCAAGAGGACAACGACCAAACGCCCACTGATCGGATGGAATAATGGTTTTATAACCATCAACCTCCGTTCGAAAAGTCAATGAAGATTTCGTCGTATCAAAATCGGCTGTGGGATAGGAACGAAAACGAGGACTTCCCTTTAAGGGCAGTGTAAACGTTCCTTCTTCCGGAATTCCCCGATCAGATAGTTCTACCCGGATTGATGCAACGAAAGGAGATCCATCCGCGGCTCGGGCAATAGGCAAATCGGGGAAAAGTCGGTCGTTCCCCTCTGCTACATCTCCCTGCCATCCTGCGTCAACGATAGTATAGCCAAGACGAAATAGAAAACCGTCGCCAGCATCTTCAGAAGAAATCGGATCGTTGCTTGCCGGCACGTAATGCCATCGTAAACCACTTTCAAGTTTATTACCGCGATTGTTAATTCCGTAAAAGATCTTCCCGTTACCTCGCGCAATATCGACTGGTTTGAGCATGTAAAACGTTGTGCTGAATTCAACGTTCCCACGCTCGTTCAGAACGGTCTTATCCAAATTTACAATGACCGCATTGAGAGGATCATCTGGATCCACCTCCATATATACAGTGCCGTCCAGTCGCTCATATGGACCAACCGTACCAAACTCTTTTCCCTCAGCAAAAACTCGGCGCTCCTCGACCACAAACCGCACAACGCGAGCATCAACCATCGATGGGAAGAGAATCATTAACACTGTTGTACAAATTAAAGACCGCATTAATATTCGCCATTCCATCCGCTAATCCTCCCGCAAAGAACAATGACCCCAAGATTATTCAATACCAACCCTCTGGTAATTATTTCATCAGTAGACTCAGCGCGCGCGCCCTTGTCGCTCCAACTCACGTTCACCCGCAAGAATCTGTGTCATTGAATAATTACCTTCCTGACATGCCGACTCATAAATTTGATTCATTTTGTTGTCAAGCAAATTAAGTGGCACCTCAATAGTCCACGGTTGAGAAAACGTGGTCGGATCCTCAATGGTAACTTGGTACAACAAAAGATCTGATTCAATGCGAGTAAAACGTTCAACAATGTGAAGTCCCTCGCGGGACCCATGAAAGGTCGTTTTATTACTAAAATTTGTTGCGTCAACAACCAATGTTTCATCCTCCCAATAACCAACTGAGTGGCCGAACCATTGTCGGATGTGTTCGGGTGGATGAGGTCGGCCATCGAGCGCAACATCACGGTACTGACCTCCCTGATGACCAGATTCATGATAAAAAGACACTACTCCTGGACTTTGGACAACCCGGCTATGACCACCTGACACTCGGGCGCTACCATAATCAATTGGTAGCGTGATCCCTTCACAACGATCGTCTTGTTGATCTTCTGGATGGTGTGCCCTGTCTCGGATCCGATCAAACTCAGCAACTTCTGCCTCACGCTTAGCTCTGCCTTCGCGCGTATAAGGAATCTTTCCATCTGGAGGATCAATGATTAAGGAAGTCCGCCTTGTTCGGATCACACTTCTTCCACGCCCACTGTAAGCATCGTTATACGCTCCCTCTACGTCGGCTACCGAACCAACTTCAGCCCGTTGATCGCGCCCCGGACCCGCCGCACCCCCTTCTATTGCCGCGACTTCATCATCCGTCAGGAATTCTCGTCCTTCAAATTCATCTGGACGCTCAAGTGGGGTCAGAATATAACCGGCACCCCAAATACCTTGTAAATCCGGATCACCCCACGCTGTTCGAGGAATTCCATCCTGTCCTTGGAGTAAGACTGAAAAACTTCCGATAAGAACGAATGTCATTAGCATCCTTGTCAACACGATCACTCCCTTCAATACGCCAAATCTCACGAGACAATATCCTGCGATGGCCCGGTTTTCAACAGGTTAAACTTAAGTTCAGCATTAATTACGAATGAAAGAATATGGCGGTGAGGCAGGGATTCGAACCCTGGGTAGAGCTATAAACCCTACAACGGTTTAGCAAACCGCCGCCTTCAGCCGCTCGGCCACCTCACCATCAGCGGTTCCGCACAACACCTTAAACCGCCTGTAAGCCCCTTACGATAACATGCGAATCCGTCATTGTGCCTTGAAAGAAGCTAATATCGGAATAGATACTGAAGCTTCACGAAAACGGCTCGGTTGGTTCGCTGGAGATCATTGGATTGAAACAACCGATCATTAATACCATTTCCGTCTAAATCTCGTTCGATTTTATTTCCCCTTTGATATCGATCATCATATCCTGCGTAAAACACCGTTCCCGCATTAAGTCTGTAAGTAATCAGAAAATTAAAACCAAACTTTTTATCAAAACTGTTGTACTCACTAATATTTCTTACAAGTAAACGATTCGTAAATTGATAAGTAGTTAGGGCGCGAAGAATTTTCACATCAAAGACGGGTGTGTCGTTATTTAATCTGTCAATAAACCTATTTGTAAACACATTTATATTTGAGTTTAGGCGTGTAAAAGGACGTGCATTGACGAAAAGATTCCAGCCCATATCAAACCCAAGATATGGATTTTCCTCATCAAAAAAAATTTGATCGCCACGATTAAAACCTCCACCAAAAGCGATGCGCCTGTTCGTGCTGACTGTAGCAAAAGTGCTATATCGTGTTTTGTCAAAATTAAAACCGCCAAATCGTTCCATTACCCGATCAATGTTTGTGTTGACTGTGATGTTCTTGGCAAACCGGAATCCAAATCCTCCGCTTGTGCTCTCATCTTCCAACACACCGTCAAAATTGCTGGCCCGTGTGTAAGTGAAATGCGGTCCCCAGTTTATAAGCCAGCCTTCTGGCCACCATCGATAAGAGACTGTACCTAACGTCCACCGTTGATCGGTCCGCTCTACGAAACCAACATCGGTCTTGAAGTCGGGAGACAGATTGTACCAACCAAATGCGTAAGTCAGATTACGTCCATTCTTTTGAAAACTGGCATTGAGCAAATAGCCAGACGTTTCAAGACCATGAAGGTCTCGGTCCTTGCTTCCAACTGCCCGAACCCCAAATGAATGCGTGTCCCCTAAGCGAAAATTGCTGTCGATTCCTGCAACTCGATTGTACCCATCCATAAATTCTCGATCAGTGACTAAAGCACCGATATACGATTCGGCATAAAGGTCATAACGTAGTCGGCCTATAAATGTCTGTGCCGCTTGACCAAATGTAGCATCACTCGAATCTTCAAGATTTCCAGCAGCCTCGTCATTGGCATACAACACACCAATGGTTGTATTTCCAACTTTTCCAGTTAATTTTCCGCCGTATTCAGGATCCACGATAGTCCGCGTATGCACAAGATTCACTGGTCCTCTGAATTGAAAAATTTCAGCTCCTTCAAGAAAAAATGGTCGGAGCTCAGGAAAAAATAATTCAAACCGTTGGTTTAGCTCTATTTGCGGTTGATCTGTTTCAATCTGCGAAAAATCTGGATTGTATGTGAAGTCAGCGGTCAGGTTAGAAGTTAGCCCGTACTTTAGATTGAACCCACCCTCCGGTTCAGGATCTTTGTTCACAAAGGTCTTCGAGTCAGCGTCGAGCGAACCAAACTGCACCGCTGTGAAGGTCGGTAAAATCTCAATATTACGACTCGTCGATAATCCGGTCATACCTTCCAAAATTCCCATTTGGGTCAAAAATCCAGCAACATTACGAGATACGGGTGCCCAAACCACGCTTTCATCTTTGCCTCGAATAGTTCGTGCAATTTGGAAGCCCCATTCGTGTAACGCGGCAGACCCACGTTGGGGGTATCGAAGGCTTTTAAATGGTATGGCTAGCTCGGCCGTGAAACCATCTTCGACAATCTGACCAGCTGAGTGATATAACGCATCCCAAGACATATCGCCACGCGGCGCACCACCCGGTCCGTTTCTATGCATTCCACCAAACCCACGGCCTGGTCCACGTCCACCCCCAGAGCGTGCATTTAAAATCGAATCGCTTTGCACTCCGTAACCATTAACGCCAAAAACATATGCTCGCTGCTGATCACGAAACGGATCGAAATACACTAAAACAGCATCATCAGCAATCGGGCGATCTCGATCAGCCCGATTCGCTCGCATGATTCCTGGATCTTGATAGTGCGCGTGTATACCAATGTAAATTGTTGAGCTATCGTAAGCGAGATAAACCTCAGTCTTTTCAGTGGCCGGAGCCCCATCGAGTGGCTGACGCTGAACAAAGTCCGTTACCTTAACAGCGGTTTGCCATGTTCTATCATCTAGAACACCGTCGATGACTGGAACAATCTCTGTCCGGTAAGGCCTTATACTGGCTGGGCTGTACAACTGCTCACTATCGGCAGATCGAGTGCCATGGGTTGCAGACAACTCTGTCTTTTCCGCTCCAAATAGAGGCGCCTTTTCCTCCATGGTCGTTTCGGAAGTGTGAAGAATGTTCTCAGCCTCCGAGCGATCGTCTCCCTCTTCAACAGCAGTAATAGCTGGGGAACCAGCCAGAATTGCTAACTGCATTCGCAACTGTTCGACAATGTCATCTTGCAAAGAAAATAAAGAGTCAACCGAACCATCTATTTTTACAGCCTGGTAAGACAATTGTGTTGTTAGATTGATGATTTGCAACGTCACACGCAGTTCGTCGCCTAGCCGCTGAATCCCTCCAGACACGACCCAGCCAACACCGAACTCTCTTGCGGCATCGTAAGCCTCTAACTCATACGGCCGCCAAAACTCTGTACTCTTATTTTCCTCGCGAAAGAATGCCGCCGTATCTATGACGGAAAAATTTGGAAATCCTTTGAGATCAGAAACGATAGTTTCTGTGATACCAAGCGCGATAGACTCGTCTGACGGATTATTAGAGATGTTTGCTAAGGGTAAGACCGCAATCGTGCTCGATCGGAACCCTCTCGGCTCACCATCTTCCGATTGCTGACCCTGGGCAACAGCGCTACCAGTACAGAGCAATACACTGGCAATAACTCCGAGCATGTGCTGTCTCAAAGAAGTAGAAAAAAAAGAAGTCACCAAACCAACATTGTAACCTGTCTTATACTTGCGCAACCTAGAAACGAAACAGGTACTGTAATTTCGTAAAAATAGCCCTGTTAGTGCGCACACGATGGTTCGACTGGAAAAAAGGATCGCTTAGCGAATCAGAATTTAGATCCCAGTCAATCCTGTTGGCTTGTCGATATCGATCGTCATACCCAAAATAGAACACAGTTCCCGCATTGATCCTGTATGTGAACAGAAAATTAAGGCCGAGCGACCTTTGGAGACTGTTGTACTCACTTATGTTGCGAAACTGTAATCGCTTGCTAAATTGATAGGTTGTCAATGCTCGAAATATGTTTACATCAAACGCAATATTACCGTCTGTGTTTGTATTAACAAATTTGTTGGTCCTCACGTTAATCCGTGACTGTAGTCTTGAGAACAATCGAAGATTAAGAAATACATTCCACCCTGTCTCTTGTCCTAAGTATGGATTCTGTTCATCAAAAAATATTTGATCTCCACCACTTCCCCCCACCCCATACGAGAAGAGTCGACTTGAACTTACTACTCCCATAAATTGGTAACGATTTTTCCAGAAATCGATACCTCCGAATCGCTCCATTTCCCGACCAAGATCCCCGTCCAATCGAATGTTGTTTGCAAACGAAGCCCTGAGACCTACGGACGCGTTTTCATCATCTAGTGGACCTTTAAAACTATAGCTTCTGTGGTATCTAATCTCTGGACCCCAATTAATGAGCCACGACTCAGGCCACCAGCGATAGGAAAGACTGGTAAAGCTAAAACGTTGATTCGTCCGACGGACGAAACCAACGTCTGTTTTGAAATCAGGCGATAAGGCGTAATGAGCGAGCATATAACTCAGATTACGTCCATCCTTTCTGAAACTAGCATCAAGCAGATACCCAGATGTCTCCACGCCCTCGTGATCGCGATCGCGAGTTCCGACAGCACGAAATCCAAACGAGTATTCGTCGCCCAGTCGAAAATTGCTATCCAAACCAGCCACGCGATTGTAACTATCAATAAATTCCTGATCGGTAACAATCGCACCCACATAGGACTCGCCATATAAGTCGTAGCGTAACCGTCCAACAAACGTCTGTGACTCTTGGCCCGTTATATTTTGGTCAGAAGTCTCCTCCTCTGAATGGATTGGAGATTCATCATTTGCATACAGCATGCCAATAGTAAGATCTCCTGCTTTCCCAGTGAGTTTGGCACCATAACGAGGATTAACGATAGTTCGTGTATGAACTAAATCAACGGGGCCTCGAAAATTAAAAATCTCATTACCCTCTAAAAAAAATGGTCTTAGTTCTGGAAAAAACAAAGCAAAGCGCTGATTAACTTCAATCTGTGGTCGGTCAGATTCAATCTGTGAAAAATCTGGATTATACGTAAAGTCAGCAGTTATATTCGAAGTAAGTCCGTACTTAAAATTGATCCCACCCTCGGGCTCTATCGCATTATTTAAAAATGTTCCACTGCTCTTGTTCATGGATCCCATTTTTAATCCGGTAAACGTCGGGAGGAACTCAATATTCCGGCTCGTCGAAAGCTGAGTCAGCCCTTCGAGCACACCCATCTGACTCAGAAAACCTGCAACATCCCGCGACATCGGAGACCACACCACTGTTTCATTCTTACCTCTAATATTTCGAGCGACTTGGAATCCCCACTGATGCTCGTCGCCTCCATCTTTACTCGGATAGCGTAAACTCTTAAAAGGTATTGCGACCTCGGCGGTAAACCCATCAGGAACAAGCTGCCCTCCACTATCGAACAAAGTATCCCAAGAGGCGTCGCCCCGGGGAGGCCCAAAGAACCCAATGGGCTCATCCCTAGTACCACCTTGTCGCATGCTCAGAATAGCGTCCGACTGAACGCCGTAAGCATTGACGGTAAAAACATACGCGCGTTGCTCATCAAGAAATGGATCAAAATAAACTGTGAATGCGTCGTCGCCTCTGGCTTCATCACGGTCGGCACGATTCGCTCGAAGAATTCCAGGGTTCTCATAATGCGCATAAAACCCTAAATAAATATGAGATGAATCGAATGCGATAAATACTTCTGTCTCTTCTGATCCTGGAGCTCCATCGAGTGGAGTCATCTGAAAAAATCTTGTTAAATGAGAGGCTTCTTTCCAAGCCAAATCATTCAGGTGTCCATCAATCCTTGGAGGGTTTTCGATCCGCGGCACGCGAACTGTCTGGCGCGCAGTAGTCGGGGGGGAATTCGATGCCGTCGCTGGTTGCAAGTCAACAGCTCTTCCGAAGGCTTGGTGCTCATCTGCTGTTTCTTGTTCTCTCGTTTTTGATGGCTGTCTTTCCTCAATCGTGGTACGTCTTATCGATGCTTGGATACGCTTAATCGCTTCAACAGACTCTATGTCCTCTGCGTTTTGAATCAGTGTTAGGCCAAGCTTCAATTCTTCAAGAAGCCTGTCCTGAAGTGTAAAGAGTTCCTCCGTCATGCCGTCGATTCTTGCGGTTTGAATGGTGATTCCAGAGGCAAGGTTTATAATTCGAGCCGTGACACGTATGCGGTTATCAAGACGTTGGAATCCGCCAGTGACAACCCAAGAAATTTGTTCGTTTTCAAGATAATCGAGATCGTTCTCTACTGTAAAAGAGTCAACCGGAGCAGGACTAAGTCCCGTTTGAAAAAACTCGTCCTTCCAGACTACCGTCAATTGGGGAAATGAATTTACACCAGCAGTCAACGTCTCCCAAAAACCTCTCAGGATCATCTCATCCGAAGAGCTTCCTGAGAGATTAGAAAAAGGTACGACAGCTATAGTCTTCGACCGATCCTCGTTCTCAGATCTCTCTGCCTGACCTTCCACTATTACTGTAAGACTCAGCACGAAAGAAAAAGTTGCAAGGCAACAGACCCAAAATATGTTCTTATTCGACGGACACATCAACCTTTGATCATATCCTGTCTTAAATGAACTACGCGGAATTAATTAGTACCGGAAAAGATATTGAATCTTTGTAAAAAACGCTCGATTAGTGCGCTTGAGAAGCGTGGATGGGAAAAATCGATCATCAAACCCGTCACCATCGATATCCCGTTCTATCCGGTCAGTTTGTTGATATCGATCATCATATCCAACATAAAATGCCGTTCCGGCATTGATACGATAGGTGAATAAGAGATTCAAACTTAACTTTTTGTCAAAACTATTGTACTCACTGATGTTCCTTACCGACAGTCTGTCGCTAAATTGGTAGGTAGTAAGAGCGCGAAAAATATTTACGTCAAAGACCAGCGTATTATCGGCACGAACATCGACAAATCGATTTGTATCTATATTGATTCTGGATTCAAGTTGAGGAATTAAACGGAGATTCAAAAACCCATTCCAACCCCTATCACTTCCGAGATAAGGATTTTCTTCATCAAAAAAAATCTGATCACCACCTCTACCGCCGAGTCCAAATGAAAATTGCCGAATGGCACTGACGACACCAAAAAACCGGTACCGATCTTTTACAAAATTAATACCGGCAAACCGCTCCATATCATGAAAAATGCTGGCATTAAAGTTGACACTTTTTGAAAATGACATATCTATACCGGCATTAATATTTTCATCCTCAAGAATACCGTCAAAATTATGACTACGGTTATATCTAAAACGCGGACCCCAATTTACAATCCAGTTCTCAGGCCACCAACGGTACGCAACTTCACTGAACATCCATCTCTGGTCAGTGCGCCGGACAAATCCGACATCGGTCTGGAAATCCGGTGATAAAGAGTAACCAGCAAAAAGGAAACTCAGATTTCTTCCGCGTTTTGCAATATTCGCATTCAGTAGGTGCCCCGTCGTATCGTGTCCATCCAAGTCTCGATTTTGGGTGCCAAGGATTCGTACACCCAACTCGTATGTACTCCCGAGACGAAAATTACTGTCGAAACCAGCGAGTCGACTGTAACTATTAAGAAATTCGCGATCGGTGAAAATTGCCCCGATATGGGATTCGCTATACAGGTCATAGCGTACCCGCCCCACAAACGTTTGTGAAGCCTGCCCAAAACTAGGATCAGAAGAATCGTCTATATTGCCTGGGCTTTCATCATTAGCGTACATAACCCCGATGGTCGTCTTTCCAGTTTTTCCCGTAAGTTTTGCTCCGTAACGTGGATCAGCGATTGTGCGCGTATGCACAACCCTAACCGGTGCACGAATGTTAAAAATCTCGGCACCTTCCAGAAAAAAAGGACGCAATTCTGGAAAGAACAATGCGTACCGTTGGTTGACTTCAATCTGCGGTTGATCCGATTCGATCTGGGAAAAATCTGGATTGTACGTTACATCTGCTGTGAGATTAGATGTCACTCCGTACTTGAAATTAATTCCTCCCTCAGGTTTAGTTTTGTCATTAACAAAACTACCACCTTGGTTCAGCGAACCGAATTGCACTGCTGTAAAAGTTGGAAGAATTTCAAGGTTGCGACTGGTGGACAAATCAGTCATACCCTCGATGAGGCCCATCTGAGGCAAAAACCCTGAAATCTCTCTAGAAACAGGTGCCCAGACTGCTGTTTCATTCCTTCCGCGTATACGTCGAGCAATCTGAAAGCCCCATTGGTGTCCCAGACTTCCATCACGCTGGGGATACCGCAAACTTTTAAAAGGAATAGCCATCTCTGCAGTAAAGCCATCCGAAACTTTTTGACCAGCTGTACCGAATAGGGCATCCCATGATTGATCGCCGAAGGGGAGGCCGCCACCACCGCGACCAAATCGTCCTCCGAAACCACTACCCCCTCGAGAGCTTATGATCGCATCCATTTGAACCCCGTAAGCATTAACACTAAATGCGTACGCCCTCTGCTGGTCGAGAAATGGATCAAAGTACACCCAAAAGGTGTCGTCGCCCGTTCGGATATCGCGATCTTTTCGATTCGCACGCAACATAGAAGGGTCTGAAAAGCTAGCCTTAAATCCTAGATAAAGATGTGTACTATCGTAGGCTAAATAAACATCAGATTCTTCAGAAGACCGGGCTCCATCCAATGGTGTTAATTGCACAAAATCAGTGATGCGCGTCGCTTCACGCCAAATAGGATCATCAAGTGTGCCATCAATTCTCGGGGGCACATCAATCCGAGTCGGACGGACGGAAGGCCGGCCATTTAGGGCGCCCACACCAGTGGCAACGCCAAAGTTAGAATCCGAAGTTTGGTTTTGCAGACCTGTAGTCTCCTGGCCCATAGAAGGTATTTCATTCGAAACAGCCTCCGGTAAAGATCGGGGAGGAATCTCGGAAGTCCTGGAAAAAAATCCCAGCGCACCACCAGTATTTTCATTCTCTAATGAAAATGTTTCGTCACTTCTAGGACGAGCTATGCTGTCAGACACAAAATCTCTGCTGACCACTTCAGTGATATTAAAAGCAAGGTCTTCGGCTATGCGATCCTGAAGAATAAAGAGTTGATCAAAATCTCCATCAACTTTACTAGTTCGATAGATTTCGCCGGTATCTACACCTACGACACGAGCCGTGATCCTGAGTGTGTTGGCAATTCTTTGGATTCCACCGGTAATAACCCAATCAACGTTCTCGATTCGAAGTTCATCGAGCATCTCACGTGAATTCCGAACATCCTGCCCAACGAACTCATAAAAGCCAACGACAGAAAGTCGCCTAGACGTAGCAAGGTCGGATACGATAGTTTCTACGATACCCTCACTCAACCACTCGTCTTCAGGATGCTTCGAAATATTGTTAAAAGGTATAACTGCAACAGTCGAAACCTCGAAGAAATCTTCTGCGACACTAACATCTGAGCTCTGACTGTTTGAAACCTGTTGGGCATAAACGACAGCCGCAAGATTCCACAACAAAAAACAAGAGAGAAACCCTGACGAAAGAATACGTAAATTTGATTTAAAACGCCGCAAAACAAACATTAAACTATGGGCTTTCCTAGAATCACAATTGTCTTTGAATGATTGCTTTAGCAGTCTGCTAAATAAATAAAAATAGTCACTTTTGGCAGTAAAAGAGTTGGGGAAATTGACTAATCTTGAATAAGGATAATAACCGATCTTAGTAACTTAGACAGAAAGTGTTAACCGGTCGAGGATTGCCTGGGTCATTTCCGTGCAAGACACAATTGGCGATTCCTCGGGACCTGACAGGTCAGCCGTTCTTATGCCGGAAACCAAAGTGTCGCCTATGGCAGTCTCAATCGCACTAGCTTCTGCATGCGCGTCAAGACCATGCCGTAATAACATTGCCGCCGACGCAATTGCAGCAACCGGATTAGCTTTGTTTTGACCCGCAATATCAGGTGCGGAACCATGCACCGGCTCAAACAAACCACCACCTCCACCGATACTCGCCGATGGTAAAAGACCTAAAGAGCCGACCACAGCTCCAGCCTCATCTGAAAGAATATCCCCAAATAAATTACCGGCTACGACGACATCAAATTTTTGTGGGTTAGATACCATTAGTAACGCACAAGAATCTACGTACTGATGTTCTAAACGAACATCTGGGTAATCTTTACCAACTTCTGAAATCACCTCTCGCCATAATCGAGAAGTTTCAAGCACATTAGCTTTGTCCACCGATGTCACCAAACCGCGCCTTTTCCGTGCACTTTCAAATGCCATCACGGCGATTCGGTGTACTTCTGACCGAGAATACCGCATGGTATTGAAAGCGGACTGACCATCATCCGTTCTACCTCGTGGCTCTCCGTAATAAATCCCTCCCGTCAACTCACGGATAATCAACATATCCAAACCCCTGACAAGCTCGGGCTTAAGGGAACCACCATCTTCCAAGCCAGGCCAGACGATTGCAGGTCTCAGATTTGCAAATACTCCCAACTCTTTCCGAAGCTGCAACAGAGCAGTTTCGGGTCGTTCCTCACTTGAACCGCGATCAAATTCTGGATCACCAACTGCTCCCAAGAGCACCGCATCTGCTGAAACACATGCCATGCGTGTTTGTTCCGGAAGGGGGGGCTCTCCCTCACGTAACGCCGAGCCCCCAATAGGATATAGGGGAAGTTCAAAAGTATGATCAAAGAGACTCGCTACAGCATCCAACACCTTCGCCGCTGCATCAATGACCTCTGGACCTATTCCGTCGCCTGGAAGAAGAACAATTCTTGCTTGCATATCTTTACGCCGCACCTGCTTTTTCATCTATATTTGTTTTCGTTGCCTCTTCTGATTGCACTGACCTAGCAATAGCCGTAACATCGTCATCGCCAATCTGCTTCTGTTTATCAGCCAAGGCAATAACCGATCTATAAACTCTATCGAGCTCAAAACGAGTTAGCTCATAACCGAGATCTTCACATCGTTGTTTGACAGCATGGCGGCCAGAATGCTTTCCCAAAACCAAGGTAGACTCTACTCCAACATCTTCAGGTGTCATAATTTCATAAGTACGACGATCCTTAATCACTCCGTCTTGGTGAATACCAGCTTCATGAGCAAACGCATTACGTCCAACAATAGCTTTATTGGCTTGAACGGCTTCATGCGTTAATTGCGTCAATAACTGGCTAGACCTGAATAATTCTTTGGTTTCTATTGTTGTATGAAACGGAAGTCGGTCCATGCGCACTCGTGTCGCCATCACAACCTCTTCAAGAGCCGCATTTCCAGCTCTCTCGCCTATCCCATTAAGCGTGCACTCAATTTGCCGGACACCAGCGTGGGCAGCCGACAGTGAGTTCGCCACTGCCAACCCTAAATCATCGTGGCAGTGTGCGCTAAAAATTGCCCTGTCTGAGTTTGGTACTCTGCCACGAATGTCTGTAAAAAAATCAGCGATCTCGTCAGGAGTACAGTACCCGACCGTATCTGGAAGATTAATTGTCGTTGCGCCACAGGTAATTGCATTCTCAACTACTCGACACATAAAATCCATATCCGTGCGGGTCGCGTCTTCGGCAGAAAACTCCACATCGTCTGTGTAATCCCGTGCGTGCTTGACACCACTAACAAGAGACTCAAGGCATTGTTCCCTCGTAATGCGCAATTTTCGTTCAAGATGTAACTCCGAGGTTGCAATGAAAGTGTGAATTCGAGATCTATGTGCCGGTTTCAGGGCCTCACCAGCACATTCAATGTCTGCCGGATTACACCTAGCTAAAGCTGCAATAACAGGATTTCTTATCTCCTTGGCTATTAAACTCACCGCCTGCGCGTCATCATGTGAAGCAATGGGAAACCCAGCCTCGATAATATCAACACCTAATTTTTCGAGTTGTCGAGCAAGTACAAGTTTCTCCTCCGTATTCATTGAAAAACCTGGAGACTGTTCACCATCACGCAGCGTAGTATCAAAAATAATTAATTTCTCTTTAGGCACAAGTCCTCCGACACAAAGAAATATTGACCTAAATTAATAATTTCTCTTACCGCACTAAGTCAAAGTTATATTTATTACGATTAGATAATATTTTGTTATAGTGTGCTGGTGGACCTTTCAGAATTGCAAGTTTTTCTATTTGTTGCCACTGAACGTAGCTTCTCAAAAGCTGCTGAACGGCTGCATAAGACACAACCAGCAATCAGCCAAACAATAAAACGACTTGAAGAGAACTTGGGGGAAAAACTGTTCGACCGTTCATCAAAAGGAGGACACCTTACCCAAGCTGGAACTATCCTTCTCGACTACGCCCGACGGTTGACCATTCTAAAAGATGAAGCTGAAAGTGCCGTTCGGGAATTGCAGGATCTGCGCCGCGGGCGCGTCTTAATCGGTGCTAATGAGGCTGCAGTCCATGTTTTACTTCCAGTAATAGAAAACTTTCGACACGAACATCCAGAAGCTCAGGTCGAAGTATCCCGCCGCCCTGCACGCCAAATTGCCAACGACGTTTTAAACAGAACTCTTGACTTTGGGGTTCTCACTTTTCCACCCAGAGAGCGTGGGCTGCTAAGTCTTGCCTTAGAGGAAGATGAACTGGTAATGCTCGTTTACTCAGATCATCCATTTGCAAAACGTCGTCGGGTAACAATGGAAGAGCTGGGAAAAGAAACCGTTATTGCTCACAATGATCCGTCGCCGGTTAGAGAGCAGGTATTGCGTTTGTACGAAGAACATCAATCTTCAATTAACATACAGATCGGACTTCCCAGTCTTGATGGAATTAAAAGAGCCGTCGAAATGAAACTTGGAGTCGCGCTTTTACCACGCCGGTGCGCCATCTCTGAAATAGCCAATGGGCAACTTATCGCAGTGAAAGTTCCAGAGCTCAGATTGCCACGACATGTGCGCCTGATCTATCGAAGATCAGAAGGACTATCACACACAGCAGCAGCCTTCCTTCAAGCCAGTGAAAACAGCATCAGGAAGGTTACACAGTAGAACTATCTTAATTTTTTGTTTCCACAAAACCATCGATATAAGGAAGTTTCTGACTGACAGCCTGCACCTCTTCAAAGCGATCGAGAAGCAAACCTGTCGCATCCCAGTGTCCATTGAGCAATGCATGGCGTGCGGGTTCTGGCATTGCAACATTCAACATCCGATTGCCTGCTTGAACCTTTAGATCGGAAACAGATAATTCCAACGGCGCTGATGGATTCTGCTCGACATAATCCATTAACCATGCGACCTCATCATGAGAGGACGTTACACATACCAACCCGATTGCCAAAGAATTCCCTTGAAAAATTTCAGAGAATGACTCGCCGATGCAACCAATGATGCCCCAACGCTTAAGAGCCTGCGGGGCATGTTCACGAGACGAACCAGAACCAAAATTTTCGTTAACGAAAAGTAATTTTGCCTGGCGATAGCGAGAGTCAGAAAACGGATGATCCGGCATGGCAACACGATCATCTTCAAAAACATGATCTCCCAGTCCCTCAAACGTCACAGCCTTTAAGAACCTCGCCGGGATGATTCGGTCTGTATCAATATTGCCTCCACGAAGCACAATACCACTACCATTTATCCTATCAATGTGTCTCGTTTCACTCATAAGTTTTAAATTCTTGTGTACCAGTTACATCGGCTGAACTATGTCGGACCTGCCTTGACAGACAAAACAATTTCAAAGGAAACCGATCAAAACATTTTTCTAACATCTGTAACCTCTCCAGTAATCGCGGCGGCAGCAACCATAGCCGGACTCATTAGTAAAGTTCGACCTGTTGGACTACCTTGACGCCCCTTGAAATTACGATTCGAAGACGAAGCACAGATTTCTCGTCCTTGCAGTCGATCTGGATTCATCGCTAGGCACATTGAACATCCCGCTCCTCGCCATTCAAAACCAGCTTCCTTAAAAATTTCGTCAAGACCCTCATCTTCTGCCGCGCGACTTACACTTTTTGAACCAGGCACCACCAAAGCTTTTACATGGGAGGAAACCTTGTGTCCCCCGACAAGAGCAGCAGCCTCCCGTAAATCGGACAACCTGGAATTAGTGCACGAACCAATAAAGGCCACATCTACTTTCTGTCCGGCTATAGGAGTGCCAGCATCAAATTCCATAAAATCAAGCGCCTCCCCCACAGAAGACCGTTCCGGATTATTTAGCTCTTCCGGAACAGGAATACGCTCAGTGACGCCTATAGACTGTCCTGGGTTAATACCCCAAGTAACCCGTGGCTCAATAGTTCCACCATCAATTACAACTACGTCATCATAAATTGCATCTGGGTCGGAAGACATAGAGGTCCACCACGTCTTAGCCGAAAGAAATGCATCGCCGGTTGGAGAGAAAGGACGACCTTCTATATAACGAAATGTTGTTTCATCAGGATTAACGTAACCCACACGCGCACCACCTTCGATCGACATATTACAAATCGTCATTCTTTCATCCATAGTCATGTGATCGATAATTTCACCGCCATATTCATAGGCATAACCCACGCCACCATGAACTCCAAGGTGAGAAATTATTTGGAGAATTACATCCTTTGCGTACACGCCAGCTTCCAAGACACCATTTACAATAATTCGACGGACTTTTAGGGGATCAATGGCAAGACATTGAGACGCCAGCACATCCCGTACTTGGGATGTTCCAACACCAAATGCTACTGCACCGAAAGCACCATGAGTCGACGTATGGCTGTCCCCACAGGCAATGGTTATTCCAGGCTGTGTTAATCCTAACTCTGGACCAATAACATGAACTATCCCTTGCTGTTCAGTGGTTAGATCCGAAAGACGGATTCCAAATTCCTTGCAGTTACGCTCCAATGAAACCATCATTTGCTCGGCCAGATCGTCTGCGAATGGTCTACCTTGGTTCCCTGTTGGAACTATGTGATCAACAGTTGCATAAGTTCGTTCAGGAAACTTAACCTTTATACCTCGACCGCGAAGCATATCGAATGCTTGAGGCGATGTAACTTCATGGACTAGATGCAATCCAACAAATAATTGGTCCTGGCCCGTAGGTAATTTTCGAACTGTGTGAAAATTCCACACTTTTTGCAATAAAGTCTGTGCCATATTTAAGTTCCACAGAATTGTAAAGTGCTTAAGTGAAAAAAGTGCAACGGAAAACGATCACACAAAAGAATCCTTACTGCCAAGCATTAATCATTATTGACCTGACTTCCTCAGGACTCATCAACTTCTTTTAAGAAATCTTCACTAGCCTTATGAATACGGCCATAGCTGTCGGCAGCGATTACATAGTACCAATTGGCAAATCGAGCAGATAAACGCTCAGCCTTTTCTCGTCCGTCCCGAACGCGTTCTTCCCAAGCCGATTGCGAAGCTGCATCATCCTCAGCAGGTGGCTCCAACGCTAATTCATCAAATTCTGCCGTGATAAAAACATAACGATTTTCTCCCAAGCTAACGTCGTCTTGATCGCTGGTATCGTTTCCAATTGCAACTGCCTCACCGCTTCCATACACGATTTCACCAAACCGTAAAATGTACAAGACCCCTTCTGTCGTACGAACCAGCAGTTCACCTTCGTTAGATAAAAGCCCTCCCTCTGAAGTGGGATAAAAACCTCTACTTGTTAAAACTTGGACGTCAGATTGACTTACCTGACCCGCTTCAAAAGCCTCTCTGAGATTTCCAGAGAGACCTAGCGGCTTCGGACGCACACCAGCAATCTTAATTCCTATAATTCCACCCACAAGCAGGTTTGCTTGCACTGAATCTACTTCCTGGCCTGCAGGAATGGGATCTCCAGCCCAGTCATCCCCATCTTTATTAAGAACAAATTCTCCACGCCGAACCACCGAGAGGGTTCGTTCATCGATGAAATATTCATTTAACGTAATCTGCTCAATCTGATCGCGCTCAACCTCAAGCAAGTTGGTTTCTATCCAATCCTCAAATGCAGTCGAAACATCTGATTCAAATTTAGCTGTATAAACTCGTTTTTGACCCGGTAACCTTACAAACTTATATCCCCGTCGACTGGGAACAGGACGACCCACTATAAGATCCGCCAATACTTCTTCTCCAGCGGCCTTAAAGGTTATCCGTGTCCCTCTTCCTTGTAGGGTGCTAACCGTTTCGTCGGTAGGATCAATTACTCCAAATGCTTCATGTTCAGATACATTGGCCGAGCGAAAATCTTCTTTAGTAAGACTAATAATGTCAGCCGCTGCATTTGCTAATCGTTCAGCGCCATCAGCAGGATAGTTGTGATGAGAAGGAATAGTCCAAAGCCCATTTTGATTCGTCACCTTAAATGGACTAGCAGCAGCTGTACCTTCATCAAATTCAACAACTTCTAAAGACTCAGCGTCTTCTGGATTTGAAAAATCTGAGAAAAATGGTTCACCTACGTCAAAAAAAGCGTCTGGCACGGGACGACTCGGGGCACTGACCAGCGCTACCACTGCTCCCAAAAGTGCGATTCCAGAAATGACTAGCGTTTTCTTCAATTCTGTCATAATTTTTTCCTTATCCGATCTGCCGCTAAAGCACCCTCACGCTCTCGCCTTTGTCTCCGAATCAAAATTCCAATACCCATAACAAATACCGGCACTGGAGGAAGCAAGATCGCAAATGACTGGATGGATGTCTGTATCTGTCCTATTTGGGATTCCATGTTTTCACGACTGGCCTGAATTTTGATTTCTTTTTCCCGCTGAATATTCGCAGACAACACTTCCAAACGTCTATTTTCAACCTCTTCCAAATTCCTCACCATGATCTGGATTGTCTGAGAATCAATGTCTGTTCGCCCACGCAAAGCTTCGACTCTGTCGTCTAAGCGAGCCTGGGCTTCTTCGATCGCTTTCTCAGCTTCTTCCTCAGCAGACCTTTCGTCTTGCGTTCGCTGTTCGACAAATTCAGCTGTCCGTTCTTCAACGCGTTCGAGCGTTCTATGCCGTGCACGCCTACCTCGAAGATTTATGAATGATTCATCACCAACTAAAATATCCATGGAGTTTAGGAAAAACGTAACGTTATCAAAATTGAGATCTCCGATCGCCTGTTCACGAATAGCAAAGAACTGTTCTCCTATAAAATCGAGATCGGCAACCACAATAACGTCGACCGAATCATTTTCTTCTTCCATCTTTCCAGCTGCATTTACCGCTTGTTCAACAATCTCTTCTGTGTCCTCAATAGCTTCGCCTTCGCTTACAGTGAGAGGCTCGTCCTTTCGAGAAGATCTAATCCTCGCAGCCACTACGTAATCTTCCTGATCTTGTTCTCGAGGAGGTTCTGGATTGATCTGAGGACCAAATGGAGAATTACGAACAATTGAAAAATAACCATTCGTTCCCGAAGCAACACCAGAGCGAAGCAACGGCTCAAAGTTCATTGCGCTTTCTTCAACAGCCTCGAGATAACCGGGCCACAAAAAAACTAGCTCTTGAAGGTCTGCAGTAATTTGATTGCCTGCATTGAAAGTAGCTTGATTCTGATTACCTCGGCCCAAAAAGACCACGTCATCTGGCATATGTGTAAGCTGTGGATGCGGATTGTAGCCATCCCAAAGAATGCGGGTTGGCTCCCAAGCTACACCTAGGTTTTTCATCCACTCCCGCACATTCCCTCTCGGGCCCGGTCGTGCGGAACCAGGAGGAAAGGCAAACGGATTACCATCACCAACCCATTCCGTTGGAGAGAGCCCTGGGTTTATTGCAGGCATTGGGTCTACCAGCAACATCGCAGGTGTTCCTTTTCGAATTAACTCAGCAACATTTTCCATCTCGTCGGTCTGCAAAGACGACGGAAGAGGAACTAGCAGAGCATCAACATCAACATCGATCGGAGCTTCAGGACTTATCGGATAAACTTCATATTGTTTCCTTAATTCCGCAACGACCGGCCAAGCGGGCTCAAAGCGGTTCTGTTCATAATCTACGCCGCCCACCAGGTTCATCATAGTTTCGACGACACCAATCCGCTTTCTTTCGGCCCCAGACACCACACGAATACTTCGAACAATTTCGTATTCGGTCGGAAGACCTCGGTCAAAAAAACCGATCACCTGTTCTTCAGCCCCGGAAGTAAAGGCCACACCCATGAAAACATCGGTCACATCTGCCCTAGTTGAAGACACATCTCGAAATGGTCTTGGACCGATTCCAAATGTTTCTCGCGCATCACGAGCAGCGTCACTAAATGACTCAGTGTCACGTATTAGAACCTCCACACGTTCACCGGCCAAAACATCTATTTCCTGAAGAACACTTATCAAATTAGAACGGGCCTGTACAAACGGCTCGGGTACCGTCGGGCTAACAAAAGCTTGAATAAAGACCGGTTTATCATCAGGTAAAGTGCCGAGCAAATCTTGCGTCTCGTTGCTGAGCGAATGTAATCTCTCAGCTGTCACATCTATTCGAAGAATTGCAGCTCGTGAGACGACTGTTCCAAAACTAACAAGAATGACAGCGAAAGCCACCGCGCGGATCGAATGATGTAACCACATCGGATATCCACTTTCGACGCTTCGCCAGTGCCGACGGCTGAGCAACAAGACATTTAGATATATAAAAAATCCACCCACTGACAAAAAATAAAAAATCGCTGTTGGACTAATGATCCCTTTTGCAAATTCCTGAAAGTGGACTTCCATAGAAAAGGGAAGAACTAACTGTGCCCAAAAAGTCGGCATGGCGGCGAATATCGTATCGGTTACGATAAAAGATGCGCAAAGAAATGCTCCTGTTATGAATCCAATGGTAGCGTTGCTTGTTAACATAGAAGCGACCATACCTACAGCAATTAAAGCTGCTCCCATATACCAGTAACCAACGTAGTTACTGAACATCAAACCCAAATCCGGGCTGCCGAGATAGAACAACACAAAAACATAACTTGTTGATAAAAGGAGAGACGCTGTGTAGATCCCAAGAGTCGCCCCATATTTCCCAAGGACTATTTCAAAGTCCGTCGCAGGAAGTGTTAATAGCAACTCATCTGTACCCTGCTTTTTTTCTTCTGACCAAACTGCCATGGTCAAAGCCGGAATAAAAAACAAAAGAAGAAAAGGAAACAAATTATTTAATTGATCGAGGTTGGCCAAATTTCGCAGAAAAAAACTTTCCTGCCAAAATGCTGCGCCAGCGCTTAAGAAAACAAACAAGGTTATAAACACATAGCCTGTTGGATTACTAAAATAAACAAGTAAATCCCGTCTTGCCAACGCGCGAACGACATTAAAGTTCAGCTTTCCTTGCATAACTATTTCCCTGTTATTCTTGTTTGATATAAGTAGTTTCAGAGACTGACAAAGACTTAGCCTCTCTTGCCGTTAATCTATAAAAAGACTCTTCCAAGGAACCGTTTTCTTCAAGCTCTGTCTTGGTGCCATCAAATACAAGACGTCCATCGTTAACGAGAAGCACCCGGTCGGCTGTTGTTTCAGCTTCATGAAGGATGTGCGTCGAAATTAATAGAGTTTTCGTTCGCCCAAGGCGTTGGATATTTTCACGAAACTGACGGATCTGATTTGGATCTAAACCAGCCGTGGGCTCATCCATAATCAAGACATCCGGATCATGTAATAATGCTTGCGCGAGTCCGACCCTTTGCTTTAGCCCTTTAGATAATTTTCCTACGGGTTTCTCAACGACAAGATCCAAAGCACACAAATCAATAACCGCATCGATTCTGTCCTTCAAGACACTGGTCGGCAATTCTCGAGCTTCTCCAAAAAACCTTAATAACTCTAAAGGCGTCATCTCCGGATAAAGGGGACCGTTTTCCGGAAGGTAGCCAAGCCTCCTAGAAGCTTCTAGCCTGCTTGTTTTTACGTCATAGCCGGCGATCGCGGCCTCTCCGGAACTCGGAGCCAGATAGCCAGTCAACATGCGCATCATAGTAGTTTTCCCAGCTCCATTTGGACCCAAGAACGCCACAATCTGCCCTTTAGGAATCTCAAAAGTTATGTCATCCACGGCAACAAAAGGACCATAGAACTTACTCAGCCCCTTAGCCTCAATCATTAAATCTGAAATAGGTAATTCTTCATTATCCATAAAGCTTTTTCCTTAACAGGAAACACTTATTCAAAACAAAAAATATATCCAACTAGAACCCGATCCATCAAGCATTCAGCACTGGAAAATTTTTTGCCAATGCGGTAGCACGACGAAAATATCCTGGCGCATTTATTTGAGCACAAAAATCAAAAAATCTTGCCGTCGGACCTTTCCAGTTGAGCTCGTCAACTGAACCAAACAGATCCAAGTCTGTCCGGAGTGTGGCTAAACTGCGAAACAAAAGAGCTTTTTCCTTGTTCTCCCGAAGCAATTTGGCTAGCCGAACACTTCCTCGCACTGGTACATCCCATTGAGATGAGTCGAGCGGAATATGTTCGATATGGCGGTAACGAGCCAAAATTGTCGCAGCAGATTTTTCACCCCATCCAAGAATTCCAGGATACCCATCAGCCTGGTCACCGACAAGTGCAAGATAATCAACAATCGATTCTGGACCAACACCAAAACGTGATCGAATACCGTTGTCATCGTATACCGTTCTGTTTCGTCGATCGAACTGAACAACTCGTGGTGCTTTAACACACTGCGCTAGATCTTTATCTGGCGTACAGATAAAAACTTTTTCCACCCGCTTGTCCCTAACAGCAATTCTTGCCGCCGTTGCTAGAGCATCATCCGCTTCACATTCAATCATTGGCCATACATTTATTCCGAGCGCCTCTAGAGCATCCTCTAAGGGATGAAACTGCCGGAGAAGATTCGGCTCGATATCTTCGCCTGTCTTGTATCCCGGCCACAGCTTATTTCGAAAAGATTCGACAGTGCGGTCTGTCGCAACCCCTATGTGAGTGACATTGTCCTCAAGCATACGAAGCACAGAACCTATCACACCACGAAGAGCACCGACTTCGCGTCCCTCAGAATCTTTAACGGAAGGTAACGCATAGTAGTGCCGAAACAATTCGTACGTTCCGTCAAGAACATAAACATTCATCGGAAGCTCGCCCCAGTGACAAACAAGATCTTAAGGATCCTACAGAGCAGAAGAGCCTTACCGTAATGTAAGGCCTATTTTCGCTTCGGCCAAACTAAATCCGCCACTCAACAATCCGTATCTACCTTACGCAACCGTTTGTTTGCGATCATCTTGCGATTGCCGACGCCGCTTATTTGTTGAAGCCGGGCGCGGTTCGATAAAGGTACTTAACCGTCCACTTCTTGAAGGTTCTCTTAGTTTCCTTAAAGCCGCCGCTTCAATTTGACGGATACGCTCTCTAGTGAGTGAAAACTTCTCACCGAGTTCAGCTAATGTAGGCTCGGCACCATCACTGAGTCCGAAACGCATCCTTATAACTTCGCGCTCTTTAGGACTAAGAGTTTCAAGAACTGACTCAGTCTGCCGCCTCAAGTCAAAAGCTATTGTGGATTCTGCAGGATTTACAGCCTGACGATCCTCAATAAAATCACCAAATTGGCTTTCCTCACCATCTCCTATCGGAGAATCAAGCGATACAACGGTCTGGGCAATCCGCCGGGCTTTCCTCACAACAGCGACCGGTAAGTCAGAACGCTCGGCTAATTCACGAACTGTCGGCTCTCGCCCTAAATCTCGCATTAGTGTTTGGCTGGCACGATTTAATTTATTTAACGTTTCAATCATATGCACGGGAATTCGAATAGTCCGCGCCTGATCGGCAATGGCCCGTGTAATTGCCTGTCGAATCCACCAAGTCGCATAGGTTGAAAATTTAAATCCTCGGCGATAGTCAAATTTGTCCACCGCTCGCATTAATCCGATGTTGCCTTCCTGTATCAAATCCAAAAATGCTAAACCACGATTCGCATATTTCTTAGCAACGGAAACAACAAGCCGTAGATTAGCCTCGGTCAAATCTTTTCTAGCAAAATCCGCTTGCATAGATGCAATATTGATGGATTCCTGAATTTGTTCTAAAGAATCAGCGGTTTCACCAACTTCCTCTTCTAGTGCCTTTAAATCGCGTCTCGCCTCACGAAGTTCATCACTGGGCCGACTCTTTTTCCCACTACCGTTGGTTGACTCTTTTTCTAACCGCTCAACGTCGCTCTCCAGGGTGCGAAGTGCTTTAGCATCTCCATTTATCCTATCAATCAAAAACTGTTTAGTGTCAGGCGTAAATTCAAACTCTCGCAAAATACGCGAAATCTTGACTTTCGTCCTTAGCATTCGCCAAACAGCACGCTTAGAAACTCGCAATTTTCGTTTCCGAGTCGAGGCCGCTCGATTCTCCTGCTGTCTGAGTTCTTTGATGGTTTGTTCTAGGGAATCTATCGTACTAAGAAATCGCTTTTCTCTATTCGCTATTTGACGCTCTGTTAGCTCCGTGTCAGGAAGGACAACAATCTTTTCTAGATCGCGTTCCTGGTTCTTAATGAGCTGACCGAGAAAAAGCACCTCATTAGCGATAATTCCACTTCGCGAAAGAGCCACCATCACACGTTTTTCACCACGCTCGATACGTTTGGCTATCGCAACCTCTCCCTCTCGTGTGAGCAATGGAACTCGACTCATTTGCCGCAAATAGGTTCTAACAAGGTCTTGCCCTTGGTCTGACTCTTCTCCCGCAGCATGCACTTCCCCCTCAGGTATTACTCGCAGAGCAGGCGTAGAAACTCTATCCATTGAAATCTGGTCCAACGAACCCTCAACCTCAATTCCCTGCGACTCGAGCTCCTGAAGAAGAAGGGTCATGTCCTCTGATTCAATCTCCGTAGTCACTTGGTCAATAATTTGGTCAATTGTTACAAAACCACGCTCTCTACCGAGTAATGCCAACTCCCGTACAGCTTCTTGTCTTTCCTGTGCTAGCAAGCTAATTCCTCCTCAAAATTAAGGATTTACACGAAATCTAATTACGTCACTTCGATTCAAAGTGTGAAAAACCTCATAATTCAGTCTCTATCTAAGCGATTTGATATCCTTGTCGATGAGTGGAGAATATTTATTAGTTTGAATCCGGCCCATTTTATCAACAAATAAAACATAAATCTTCCTTTTTTTTCAACAAATTACAAGGAAACACAAACACCATAAACCTACTAACAAAAAAGCTCCAGGTTATATGTATCGGCCAAGACCCAACATAAATTTAATAATTTATTAGTTGACCGTTCGTCTCTGAAGTTTTTTATTTTTTAAATTTCTTATTTTGTGATCCCGCTGTTGACCAGTAGGGTGCCGAAATTGGAATATGCAGTGTATATGAGAAAAATCGGCACAAAGCTCGGAACGTTCGGGGGCGTATTTACGCCGAGCCTCTTAACTATTCTCGGAATTATTCTTTTCAGAAGACTCGGATTCGTTGTCGGAAGTGCGGGATTACTTCAGGCGTTATTCATGCTCAGCCTAGCATCCACAATATCAATCTTAACTAGTATCTCGCTTTCCGCATTAGCTACGAATAGAAAAATCAAAGGTGGGGGAGACTACTACATCATCTCGAGGACCTTGGGCGTTGAATTCGGAGGAGCCCTAGGTCTAATAATTTTTCTTGCTCAAGCTATTTCAGTTGGTTTCTACATTGTCGGATTCGGCGAGGCCACCGCCTCAATCCTTGCGGCTCCCGCCCTAGTTGGAAAGCTAACGGCGATTATTGGTAGTTTCGTCTTGTTTTTACTTGCATATCGAGGTGCCGATCTTGCAACTCGCTTTCAGTTTGTCATCATGGGCATCTTGATTTCTGCAATCGTTTCCTTTTTTTTCGGGGCCTCCTCTCTTTGGAGCCAAAACCTTTTTAATGCGAGTTGGTCCACTAGTTCCAATCAAGAACTGGATTTCTGGATTATCTTCGCAATTTTCTTCCCAGCAGTGACCGGTTTCACTCAAGGAGTCAGCATGTCCGGTGATCTCAAGAACCCGGCTCGCAGTTTACCTCTCGGCACATTTCTTGCCGTTGGGTTATCGACCATTGTCTATATTGGCGCTATGGTAGCCATGGCTGGCTCGCTCCCTCTCGACACATTGACAAACGACTACGACAGCATGCGCAGCATAGCCGTAACACCCTGGTTAATCGATTTAGGAGTTTTATCAGCCACTCTTTCATCCGCTTTATCATCATTCCTAGGTGCACCTCGAATTTTGCAAGCACTCGCAAAAGATGGACTCTTTGCACCTCTTAATTTTTTTAGTACCGGCCACGGTTCATCTAACAATCCTCGCCGTGCTGTCATTTTGACAGCAGTAATCGCTCTTACAACAATTACGTTAGGCGACCTCAATACCATCGCAACATTAGTATCAATGTTTTTTCTTGTCTCCTACGGACTCTTGAATTACGCAACTTACGTCGAAGCCGTCGGCGCTAGCCCCTCATTTAGACCACGTTTCCGTTTCTTTCACGCAAAAGCGAGTCTTGCTGGCACTGGACTCTGTGGGTTTGTAATGTTGATGCTTGATCCATGGGCAGGACTTTCAGCAATTGGGATTTTGACTTTGCTGTATCAGTACCTGCATTGGACTGCAGTGCCTGTAAAATGGCGAGACAGCCGAGGAGCCTACCGCTTCAAAAGAGTAAAAGACGGTTTGAGAGAAATATCTGAAAAAAGTCCCAACCCAATCGACTGGCAACCCCATATTTTGGTCTTTACTGAGACTCCTGCACGCCGGGAACGAGTACTAAGGGTTTCAGAGTGGATCGCCGGTGGATCTGGCATCACCACAGCAGTTCAATTAATCGAAGGCGATGGCACGCTTCCCTCGGTTCAAGAAAAATGCAGGACCGCTCAAAACCAACTTGCCAATGATATAGACCAACACGGTCTTGAAGCCTATCCGTTAGCTATTGGCGCGTCAGACCTACTGGTTGGCGCTACAACTCTTTTACAAAGCTGGGGAGTTGGTCCTTTAAATGCTAATACCGTAGTGCTCAATTGGCGCGACAGCCAAGATCAAGAACATGCAAATCAAAACCTGTCTCGCTGGTACGCACTTCTGTTACAACGCGCGGCCAGGCTAGAGCAGCACGTCATAGTCTTGGACGCAGAAGAAAAAGAATGGGACGCCCTCCAAGAGACTCCTATTAACAAACGACGTATCGACGTATGGTGGTTTGAAAACGATTCTTCACGCTTGGCATTATTATTTGCCTATCTGATGACCAGATGCGACGCTTGGGACGAAGCTTCCATTCAAGTGTTGGCTCCGTCTGAGCCCGGGCTAGAAAGTAAAGTTAAAAACAATTTGCACAATAGATTGGAAGAACGCCGAATTGATGCTGCGGTCCGGGTCGTTGACAGGTCAGATGGAAACGACATGTATGACATATCCTCTGACGCTAGTTTCGTGTTGCTTCCAACCAATTTGGACGGCATGCAAGTGATGCATTCGACGGGAGGTTCAGTAGACGAGCTCTTTCAGAAACTTCCTGTTGTCGCAATGGTTACTGCGTGCGGAGATTTTAATCTTCAAGAGGAGCGCTCACCCTCTAATTCGAAGCATTAATTACTTTGGCCTCCACACAAAATCCTTGTCCGGGCCTAGAGAAACTAATATCTATAGTGTTCGGGCTTGTAAGGCCCCTTCACAGGAACACCGATATATTCAGCTTGTGTTTTAGTTAGTTCAGTCAATTTGACACCCAAGTGATCTAAATGAAGCCTTGCCACTTGCTCGTCAAGTTGTTTTGGCAACATATAAACCTTTTTCTCGTACTCACCTTTGTTTTCATGTAATGCGAGTTGTGCAAGCACCTGATTAGTAAAAGAAGTTGACATTACAAAACTTGGGTGCCCTGTGGCACAACCCAGATTGAGTAAGCGCCCTTCAGCAAGAACAAGAACACTATGACCATCCGCAAAACGCCACTCGTCGTATTGCGGTTTAATCTGTATTCGCTTCACACCAGCTATTTTCTTGAGTCCGGACATATCAATTTCATTATCAAAATGCCCTATGTTGCCAACAATAGCTTTGTCCTTCATACGAGACATTTGTAAAGCGGTAATAATGTCTTTGTTGCCTGTAGCAGTAATAAAAATGTCGGCTTCCTCAAGCTGGCTCTCAAGGGTATTTACTTCATATCCTTCCATGGCAGCTTGCAGGGCGCAAATCGGGTCTACCTCGGTTACAACCACTCGGCAACCTTGGCCACGTAATGACTGCGCACAACCTTTGCCTACTTCCCCAAAACCACAAACAACAGCAACCTTTCCTCCCAACATCACATCTGTTGCGCGAGCTAAACCGTCTGGTAAGGAATGTCGGCAACCATAAACATTGTCGAACTTACTCTTCGTAACAGAATCATTCACGTTAATAGCGGGAAATAGTAACGTGCCATCTCGCATCATTTCATAAAGACGATGGACACCCGTTGTGGTTTCTTCACTAACACCTCGTATAGCAGGACTCAGGCGTTGCCACTGTGTTTTGTCCCGACTCTGAATATCACGAAGCAAGTCAAGAATCACTCCCCATTCCTCAGGATCTTCAGCGGAATCAAAAGATGGCACTGCCCCAGCTAATTCAAACTCGTAACCTTTGTGCACCAAAAGTGTTGCGTCGCCCCCGTCGTCAACAATCAGATCTGGGCCACTTCCATCTGGCCACACTAACGCCTCATTGGTACACCACCAATACTCAGTAAGAGTTTCTCCTTTCCAAGCAAAAACAGGAACCCCTCTTGGAGCATCAACTGTGCCAGCTGCTTGGGTAGGACCTACCGCAACTGCAGCTGCCGCATGATCCTGAGTGGAAAAAATGTTGCAGGACACCCACCGTACATCCGCGCCTAAATCAACAAGTGTCTCAATCAATACGGCAGTCTGAACGGTCATATGCAAACTACCCATTACCTTTGCACCGGCGAGCGGAGAACGTCCCTTATATCTCTCACGAAGCGCCATTAATCCCGGCATCTCTTGTTCGGCTAATCGAATTTCACTACGTCCTTGTTTAGCTAAATCTAAGTCAAAAACCTTAAAAGGGGTGCGCCCGGCTATCGCGGCCTGGTCAAACGCGTGGGTTTTTTCTGCGACCGATGAATTCATTAATCTCTCCCTACTTTCTTACTATTATCAATGATATGACGATCTATATTTTCCAGAACAGATTTGGAGATTACTTTTAAGCAAGACGATAAAGAGTCCTACATCCTTTGCACATCACTTAATGATGGGTATCCTCTTATTATCGTCTGTTTTTTGGCGGAGAGCGCTGATGATCCGTCTTTCGTCTCACAACTTTCTTTTTTTTACCAGAAGGCTTCTCTTCTTCCTTAATCGACGATATTGGAGCATGTAAACTTTGTTGGTAGTAATCATCTACCAACATAGCTATTAAACCCGCTTCATCTTCATTCCCAACTAAACTTCGAACCAAGGGTAAAAACCGATTACTCCTCTCGTGCTTAATCCGATCGCGGCCACGAAGTTGAGCCTCAAGTAGGGTGGTCACTCGCTCTGCCACAACTGATTGCACATGAGCATCTGAAGGGGCCGTCTGCTGCTGAAACTCTATGCTGTAACGTTTAGCAATGCCGTCCAAAAGCAGTGTCTCTGATTCACTAACTAGCGACAAAGCAACCCCTGCGGCACCCGCACGACCCGTTCGACCTGCTCGATGAACATAACTTTCCGGATCCTCTGGAGGTTCATATTGAATAACGTGCGACAATTGTGGAATATCAAGACCTCGAGCCGCCACGTCTGTTGCGACAAGAAACCTTAAATTGCCTGTCCGGATTTTCGATAGAACACGCTCTCGCTCCGCCTGAGAACGATCAGCACTGAGTTCATCCGCGTCATAACCAAATCTTTGCAACACCACGGTGACATAGTGCACCACTGTCTTCGTGTTACAGAAAATGATCGCCGAAGCAGGATTCTCGATTTCTATTATTCGAACCAACGCCCGGTCCTTGTCCATCGGCGGCACAACGTAGAATGAATGCTCTGTGTCAGAAACATGTACCTCTTCGCCACTGAGAGACAAGAATTCAGGATTCCGAAGAAAATCTTTTGCAGTTTGCATCACGAAAGGTGGAAAAGTTGCAGAAAACATGCTGTTGTGGAGACTTTTTAGTGTCACTTCTGGAAGATGCTTTTGCACTTCCTGCATGTCTGGATAGAAACCCATCGACAACATACGATCCGCCTCATCAAAAATTCTCATTTTGAGTTTATCAAGGGAGAGGTTGCCTCGAATTAAATGATCAAGCACTCTTCCGGGAGTACCAACAACGATTTGTGCACCACTGCTCAGTGCGTCAATCTGTGCTTTGTACCCAACTCCACCATAAACCGCTACTGTCCTAATTCCTGTCTGCTGGCAAAGCACTTTTGATACTTCCCATACCTGTTTTGCCAGCTCTCGAGTCGGCACGAGAACAAGAGCCTGACACGAAGAAAGTTCCGGATCTATCCGTTCAAGCATAGGAAGCACAAAAGCTCCGGTCTTACCACTGCCGGTCCGAGCTTGAATCATCATTTCGCGTCCAGCAAGTAAATACGGAATTGCCTTCGCTTGCACCGGCATAAGAGAGTGCCATCCCGCGTGAGTGGCACCTCGCCGCAATGAACCCGGCAGGGCTTGGATGTCTATTTCCGGTAGATCGATTAAAGATTCAGTCGTTTCAGTCAAAGTTTTCTATCTGACATTCTATTGGATCATTTGCGGGTACTGCCGCACTATTCTCACTAGATAAGTTTTAGGGTAGTCACCGCAGTTAAGATTGCAGTATGCTGTGGTTCCCTCAACACAGCTATTTCGGAGGTTGGTAGCTCATGCGACTTAAAGTGTTCCGTTTGAATTGGTGTTTGTTATTAACTCTATTTTTGGGAGCCAGTGAACTATCTGCTCAAGATCAAAGCAATAGTATTGAATGGCGGTCTTACGCTGCTGATCTGGCAAGCTCATTCTATTCACCGGCCGCTCAAATAAATGGCAGTAACTTCAATGAATTAGAGGTGGCATGGCGATTTTCGACAGCTAATTTTGGCCCGACACCTGAGGCAAACCTTCAGGCTACTCCATTAATGATCGGAGGCGTGCTCTACAGTACGGTCGGTTCTCGGAGATCTGTCGTGGCCCTCGATGCCACAACTGGAGAGCTTTTATGGATGCATCGCATCGACGAAGGTGAACGGGGAGTTGCAGCGCCACGTAGACTATCGGGGCGAGGGCTCACATACTGGGAAGACGGTGAAGACACCAGAATCTTCTACGTCACAACGGGGTACCGCCTTGTCGCGCTTAATGCCGAGACCGGACAGAAAATTTCGAGTTTCGGCACTGAGGGTATTGTCGATTTGAAAACACAATTTGGACAAAATGACGGTGAAGATATCGATCTTGTTACCGGAGAAGTAGGTCTACACGCGGCTCCCGTTATCGGGAATAACACTATCGTTATTGGTGCGGCGCATCGACCTGGAACAGCGCCAAAATCTCGCAAGAACGTCCAGGGTCATGTCCGCGGTTATGATGTTCGGACCGGTGCTAGAAAGTGGATCTTCCGCACCATTCCTAATGGTGACGAATTCGGCAACGACACTTGGCTGAACGATTCTTGGCGATATACAGGGAACACCGGGGTATGGGCACAGATCAGTATTGACCCCGAATTAAATCTTGCTTACCTCCCTGTTGAATGCCCAACTGGTGACTACTATGGAGGACACCGCATTGGCGACAACCTCTTTGCAAACAGTTTGGTCGCAGTCGATCTAGACACTGGTGAACGAGCCTGGCACTTTCAGGTTTCACATCATGATGTCTGGGATTGGGATTTACCGGCTGCTCCCATTCTTGCCGACATCACAGTTGAGGGTCGTGAAATTAAGGCTGTAGCGTTACCTACAAAACAAGCTTGGATTTTTGTATTCGATCGCGAAACAGGAGAACCGGTGTGGCCAATTGAGGAACAGCCCGTAAAGGCTTCTGCGGTTCCTGGTGAAATCTTGGCTCCAACCCAACCTTTTCCTACGAAACCACCCGCTATCGACAGACAAGGTATCGGGGTCGACGATTTAATCGATTTCACACCAGAGCTTCGAGCTGCCGCAGAAGAAATTGCAAGTCGCTACACGTTAGGTCCTATTTACACACCGCCCACACTTGCTGATCCTGAAGGCTCTGGAAACTTTGGAACTTTAATACTACCAGCGGCAACTGGAGGGGTGAACTGGCCGGGTGGAGCCGTCGATCCAGAAACAGGCATTCTTTATCAGTACACCAAGACAACGGTTACGGCATTACGGATGATCAATGATCCGGAACGATCTGATATGGATTTTGTGAGCAGCCGTCGCCTTCCCGGTGTAAGTCCTGTGGACATGTCTTTAACCGTTGAGGGCTTGCCTCTAGTGAAACCACCCTGGGGACGTATTACTGCCGTTGACCTCAACAAGGGAGAATTGGTCTGGCAAATTGCTCACGGTGAAACCCCAGACAACGTCAGAAATCACCCAAAATTACAAGGGCTTGATATTCCTCGAACAGGTCGTGTCGGACGTATCGGCACTCTTGTAACAAAGACTCTGGTCGTCGCCGGCGAAGGAGGTTTCTTCACAACACCGGAAGGCGCTAGTGGCGCCATGCTGCGGGCTTACAACAAATCGACCGGCGAAGAAGAAGGCGCGGTCTTCATGCCTGCACCACAAACGGGAACACCAATGACATACGTAGTCGACGGAATTCAGTTTATCGTGGTCGCGATCGGAGGGAGCGGATATCAGGCAGAATTGATGGCGTTTCGCCTTCCGGGTTAGAAAAATCAGTTTTCTTGGCTGCTGTTCATATAGTGAATTTCCCAATGCAGGTGGTGAAAATATGCCAGTCCACTTTCGGGACCTGAATACTTCTGGACCTAGTTATCACCCAGAGATATATTGGCACATATAAATTCCTTCCAAGAGAATAAACATGAAGACTATCCATCCCCGTGATGCCGTACTCTATTTCATTACACTCATTTTCTTTATAGCAGGGAGTTCAGCCAGACCGAGTGCGCAAGACGGAGGCTGGAACCACTGGGGAGGCAACGCGGCAAGTCAGCGGTACTCACCTCATAAACAGATTGATGCAACAAATTTTGACAATCTTGAAACTGCATGGATTTGGAAGGGAAACAATTTTGGCCCGTCTGTTGATAATATTCTGCGCTCAACACCGATATATGCGGAAGGAAAATTATTTAGCGTTGCCGGGCAACGAAGAACAGTAGTAGCCATTGATCCAGCAACCGGTGAAACCCTTTGGGCCTTTCGCGAACCACCAACTAAACGCTGGGAAGACTCCATGCGTAAAAACTACGGGAAAGGTGTCGCTTACGCCGAAGTATCCGAAGTGGGCCGTATCTTTGTTGTCACACCAGGTTTTTTCCTGCACGCATTAGATCCCGATACAGGCCTATTAATTGAAAGTTTCGGGCGCGGTGGAAGCGTAGATTTACTTGAAGATTTTGGCTACGAATATCATCCTACCGAAGGATTGCCCCCCGAGGTTGGATACATCACCAACTCGTCACCGCCGATTGTGGTAAATGGAGTTGTAGTTATTGGCAATTCACACGAACAGGGATATCGACAAACTCGCAGAGAAAATGTTCCCGGTCACATTCTTGCATACGACGCTAAAACCGGAAAACATTTATGGAAGTTCAATGTTATTCCTCAATCAGAAAGTGAGTTCGGTTTCGACACTTGGGATAACGAGGCATGGCAATGGACAGGGAATGTTTCGGCGTGGGCACCCTTGTCAGCAGACGAAGACTTGGGCTTGGTCTACATCGTTACGGATCCTCCTACAAACGATAATTGGGGTGGATTTCACCCAGGCCAAAATCTGTTTGCAACAAGCATAATTGCTCTAAACACTCAAACAGGAACGAGGCAATGGCATTTTCAGACTGTCCATCACGATATCTGGAATTACGACAATCCTACCGCTCCAAATCTCGTTGACGTTACAGTGGAAGGCCAAGAAATTCCAATCTTGGTACAAACCACTAAACAAGGTTTTGCTTATGTGTTGAATAGAAAAACCGGGGAACCGGTGTGGCCTATCGAAGAAAAAAGCGTCCCAGCTGGCTATGTCCCAGGCGAATATTACTCGCCCACTCAGCCCTTTCCCACAAAACCAAAAGCCTATGAGATGCAGGGACTTACAATTGATGATTTAATTGATTTCACACCAGAACTGCGTGAACGTGCGATTGCCCTAGTGAGTCAGTACGAGTACGGGCCATTATTTACTCCTCCGCTTCACAGGGATAATAACCGCGGCAAGAGAGGTGCCCTTGTCTGCCCAGGTGGCAATGGAGGAACAAATATCCCTGGTGGTGCTTCGGTTGACCCAGAAACGGGAATCCTGTACGTCGCATCCATTAAGAGCTGCAGTTCTCCCCTGCTGGTTCCTGGTAGCGAAGTAGATGGTAATGACCCCAACCCAATCGGTAAAACAATAATGTCTTTGGTGAGCATGACTGGAGGTGGCGCTCCGCGTATCGACGGTTTGCCCATTGTGAAGCCGCCCTATGGAAGAATAACTGCTATTGATCTTAATAGTGGCGAAACCCTTTGGTGGATACCGAACGGGGACACACCCCAGCGCTTCAAGGACCATCCTGCCCTGAAAGGCATCGAATTTCAAAACACGGGACAACCAACACACGCGACTACACTCGCGACAAAAACATTACTGCTCTATGGTGAAGGGCGGGGGGGCAGGCCCCTATTTCACGCCGTTGACAAGAAAACAGGATCTTGGTTGAGCACCGTGAGTCTTCCTGCGCCTTCAAACACAGCGCCAATGAGTTTTATGCATGAAGGAAAACAGTACATCATAATATCAGTGGGCGCTCGTGATTACCCAGGAGCATTGGTCGCACTCACGCTTCCAGAATGATGATCGCAAGATAAAGTTAACGACTTAGATGAGACAAGATGTTTCGATCAAAATCTAAGGGAGGGAAGCGTGTCCCCCGAAGGAATAAACCTAAGTGCCACGCCATTGTTACAGTAGCGTAAACCCGTGGGCTCGGGACCATCCTTAAAAACGTGACCTTGATGTCCTCCACAACGCATACAGTGGTACTCAGTGCGTGGAAGAAACAATTTGTAATCTGTCTTTTTACCCAGTGCACCCTCAATGCAGTTAAAAAAACTGGGCCACCCCGTCCCGCTCTCGTATTTCGTGTTTGACTGAAACAGAGGAAAATAACATGCAGCACAAACAAACTGCCCTTCTCGCTTTTCTTGATTAAGAGCGCTTGTCCCTGGCCGTTCAGTAGCATGCTCAAAGAGAACCATGTATGCCTCAGTAGAAAGGAGCTTTCTCCACTCTGAAACATCTTTAATCAATTTCGTGGTGTTTTTCATTATCTTGATTTCCAAGAATTCCAATCAGCTTACCAGCTGTCGAGGGAGCTCCTGTTTCACTAACCATCTTATACACAAATGGTTATGAACCAAAGTGTGCATTTAGATGCACTTTCTGAATCGCCTGACTGCTATGATCAGAAAAAAATTTACGATCAAGATTAGATCCATGCAAGATTCAAGAATTTTTAAACCAGAAGTAACGAAAACTAAACGACCTTCAGAGACTTCCGATACTGTTTCGCAAGAAACGGACCTCCAACGCGAATCATCAGAAGATCTAGAAAATCCTGTTTTTTACATTAACAGAGAATTAAGCTGGCTTAAGTTTAATGAGCGCGTTCTCCTGCAGGCTCTGGATCAGAAAAATCCATTGCTTGAACGTGTGAAGTTTCTTTCAATTGTTGCGACCAATCTTGACGAGTTTTTCATGGTACGTGTTGCCACCCTGCTTCGAAAATATCGGGCCGAATCAGATGACATCTCGCCAGATGGCCTAGATACCGCGGAACAACTTGAAGCTATCAGAAAAGAAACAGCCAGGATGACACTAAATATGTCTGATTGTTGGGCTAAGGTTCTTCAGCCGTTACTTGCTGAGAACAAAATCAGATTTTTGGAGCCCGAGAATTATACAGTTAATGTACGAGACTATTTGCGATCGTATTTTCATGAAAACATACACCCTGTTTTGACCCCTTTAGCTGTCGACCCTGGCCATCCGTTTCCGTTCGTTTCAAACCTAAGTATGAACCTAGCCGTCATTCTCCAGCACGACGGGCGAACACGTTTGGCTCGGGTAAAACTTCCTGACCTTCTTCCTCGGTTTATTTCTATTCCACAAGAAATTTCTGGACAACCCGGCAAAACTTTCGTTTTTCTTGAAGATGTCACCAAGGAAAACATCGAATCGTTATTTCCTGGGGCACAAGTGGACGGCTCGTATCTGTTTCGGGTTGTTCGAGATACAGATATGGTAATCCAGGAAGACGAGGCGGACGATCTTCTTGAATCAGTTGACCGAACTCTAAAAGAACTCCGGTACGGCGCCCTATCACAGCTTGTCGTTGAATCACGAATACCTGCCCGCCTTCTGAATATTTTGCTAGAAAACTTTGAAATCGAGGAAGACATCGTCGAATACACTTCTTCAAGAATGGGTTACGGAGACTGGTTGGATCTAACTCATTTACATAATCCCAAACTGAAGGACCAGCCTTTCTCGGCGCGTAGTCTATGGTCAGAAAAAAATCTCGATGTCATTTTTGATGACATTGCTGAAAAAGATCGCCTATTACATCATCCATATGATTCTTTTGCATCTGTCGAGACGTTTCTTAATGCTGCAGTAAATGATTCACAAGTCGTTGCAATTAAAATGACCCTGTACCGAATAGGATCGAATTCACCGCTAGTAGATCTCCTTATTGCAGCGGCTGAAGCTGGTAAACAAGTTGCTGTTTTAGTCGAACTTAAAGCGCGATTTGATGAACGAAATAACATCGCATGGGCCAACCGTATGGAATCCACTGGAATTCACGTGGTGTACGGAGTGGTCAAACTCAAAACTCACTGCAAACTCTGTTTAGTAGTAAGACAAACTTCCACTGGTATTACCCGATTCGCGCATATCGGAACTGGAAATTACAACCGTAGCACCGCGCAGGTCTATACCGACTTTGGTTTATTTACTTCCAGACCTTCCGTTGTCGACGAAGTGAGTGAAGTTTTTAATTATTTAACAGGGTATTCAAACAAAAGAAATTATAACAATTTGCTGGTCGCACCGTTAAATTTTCGCGAAGAGTTTACAGCCCTTATCAAAAAGGAAACTGAATATGCTAGACGTGGCCAATTCGCGAGAATTATTATCAAAAACAACTCGATCGCTGATCCTGCAATAATTCGATCGCTTTACCGCGCCTCAACGGCAGGCGTGCAAATTCAGATGATAGTACGTGGGGTCTGTTGCCTAAGACCAAGTATTCCAGGTATAAGCGACAACATTAAGGTGCAGTCAATCGTAGGTCGATTCCTTGAACACTCGCGTCTGTACTATTTTGAAAACAATGGTGATTCAAAATTGCTCTTGGGAAGTGCGGACCTAATGGAGCGCAACTTGGACCGTCGCGTGGAAGTGCTTTGTTTGGTTCAAGACAAGGAATTACAGGAACATTTATTGGGCGTGTTAGAGTTGCTCCTATCAGATAATGTTCGAACCACGGAGTTGCATTCAGATGGAATATACAGTGCCGTCGATAAACATTTAGAAGTTTCTTCGTTTGATGTTCAGAAAGAATTGTTGAATCGGAGCGGAAACACTCAATAATCCAACGCAATTGACATCTTGCACAAAGACCAGTATGTACTGAGGGTCATGAAGGAGGTCCGTGAAATGGGCAAAGGAACCGCGGCCAGCATATTAATAAAGTTCATGGTAACTGTATTCATAATTCTTGCACCCATTGGAGCAGTTGCCCAAACCGAAAATTATGCTCCAAAACGGACAGCTTGGGGTGACCCTGATTTTAGTGGACACTGGTTACCTGGAACATCAGCACCCATGGAAACGCCAGCTGGCGAACCGTGGGTTCGACCAGAAGCAGAGCGAGAACTGGGACCGCGTTTTAGATTCTTTGAAGGGCATTCGGACGCTCCTGACATTAACCGTGTTGAAAAAACTATGATTGTGGATCCGGTGGATGGGAAAATCCCTCTTCAATCATGGGCAGCTGAAAAACGTGAAGAAATCATGTCTCGGGCAGACGAAATCGAATTCCTCGATCCCAGGGTAAAATGTCTTCCTGCCGCTGTACCACGTGGAAATCTACCGGTTGGCTACAACACTTATCAATTCCTTCAACTGCCTGACGCGGTCATCATTCTGTACGAATGGAATCATCTTTTCCGATACATACCGCTGGATGGTAGTCCCCACGTCGCTTCGGATGTGAAACTAGGCATGGGTGATTCGCGGGGACATTGGGAAGGCGATACTCTTGTTGTCGATGTAACAAATTTTACGGATAACACTTGGGTTGTCGGACACGGCGCTCCACCAGAAGGCGCTCCGGCCAGTTCATTCACATCTGGGCATGGTGTGTTTCATAGCGATAAACTTCATGTCGTTGAGCGATTTACACTTCTTGATAATGATACTATCCACTACGAAGCGACGATTACCGATCCAGAGGTGTTTACGCAACCTTGGACAATTTCCTATAACGCGTTCATGCGTGGGAAGTCAGATCATATTCTTTATGAGTACGCGTGCCATGAAGGTAATGCCCGCAACCTTAGCCTAATGACTGGCGCGAACTCTGCAACAACCGTGGCACTGGAACATGTCGCGAAAGTAAGTGAGTAGGAGGAGGAACGATGCGGACGACAACAATCTTTAGCTTAATAGCTGGTCTCACAATATTACCGTCGGCGACACCGATATCTGCACATCACGCATTCTCTGCTGAATTCGACGCAGATCGACCAATGCAGCTCCACGGCACTGTCACAAAGACCGAGTGGATCAATCCACACTCATGGATTCATATTGATGTTCAAGACGACACTGGTAATGTAGAAAGCTGGGCCATCGAATGCGGCGCTCCTAATGCACTCATCAGAAGAGGCTTGAACAAGAATTCTATTCCCGCCGGCACGGAACTCGTCGTGGATGGGTACGGAGCTAAAGACGGATCAAACACAGCTAATGCTCGAGACATTACGTTACCGGACGGATCGCAATTTTACGTTGGCTCATCGGGAACCGGTGCTCCAGGTCAACCTTAAAATGCAGGTAGTCGTATCGTAATTCAGTAAATCTATTTTTCTAAGTTTTAGCCCACCTCAAATGAGAGGTGGGCTAATTTACGTACAGAGTGAGCAAGGAGTTATTTATGAATTTCAGATTTCAAAAAACAATCTTGGCCGTACTCTTATTCGTATCCGCTACACTAGGCGGCTTGGCGTATTCTCATATTCTGAAAGCCCAAGAATCGAATCACTTAACCGCAGAAGATCACGTAGAAATAACGAGTCTTTATGCGCGTTTTAATCAAGGCAGTGATTTCAGAAATGCCGATCTGTGGCTTTCCACATTTTCGGACGACGCCATATTCACCCTTCCTAACGGCCAGCGTATTGTGGGAAAGAATGCGTTAAGAGAGTGGCGTCTCAAAAGTTTCGGCGACAAAACAGGAGACTCAAAACGTCGGCATTTACATGGAAGCATTCAACTAACTTCTACAGAAAATGGCGGAGCACGGGGAAGAGCGTATTGGCTTGTTTTGGATGTTAGCGAAAAAGAACCAAAACTGGCCTCAACAGGTTTCGTTGATGACGTGTTCGTGGAAACAAAAGAAGGTTGGCGTTTCAAAACCCATACTGTGCATGCTGACGCAACAAGCAATTAAGGTTCCAAGAATGATATGCTGCCTGATCCAAATTGATGTTCTTTCAACCAGACCAGCTTAAGTGAGCTTATGAGGAGGATTGGCTAATGAACTGGAAGATTTTCACGGTAATATACGCGATTGCTTTTCTCTTGACCGCTTGTGGCGGACAAGCTCCCGTGGAGGAAGCGCCTGTGGTGACAGAAGCTTCATCGGAACAAAAAGGATTTCCAACCTTTCAAGTTGATCCGAATTGGCCCAATCTTCCAAATAATTGGATAACCGGTGAAGTCTCGTCGGTGTCTGTTGACGGCCGTGATCATATTTGGTTGCTTCACAGACCACATACAGTGGCCGAAGAAAACCGAGAAAATGCGGCTCCCCCGGTAATCGAGTTCGACAACAACGGCGATTTTGTGGGGGCGTGGGGCGGTCAAGGCGAAGGATTCGACTGGCCCTGGAATGAACACGGGCTTTTCCTAGATCACAATGGTCACGTTTGGATTGGAGGAAACAACCCAACAGGAAGCACTCCACAGTCTGAGGTAGAAGACAATATGCTGCTGAAATTTACCAATCAAGGTGAATTTCTTATGCAAATTGGCGGCCGTAACCTTGGGACCGGAAATCTCGACACTGATGCCGTCAGAAAATCTGCAGAAATGTTTGTCTATGAACCAACAAATGAAGTGTTCGTAGCGGATGGTTATGGAAATCGTCGAGTAATAGTTTTTGATGCGGATACGGGAGAATTTAAACGAATGTGGGCGGCATTCGGAAAAGAAGTGAGCGACGAACCTCCTGAACCAAATCCCGCACAACCCGATGATGGTCAAGGACCGCCATGGTTTGGTACCGTGCACGGAATCGAGGTTTCAAATGATGGAATGGTGTACGTCGCCGATCGCAATAACAGTCGCATTCAAATATTTGATCTCGAAGGGAATTACCTAAAACAAGTATTTATTAATCAATACGAAGGTCGTTCACTAACTGCAGCTGGTTTAGCCTTTTCGGCAGACAGTGAGCAGCGATTCATGTATGTGGCAGACCAAGCCAACCTACATATCCATGTACTCAACAGGTTAACTCTGGAAATTCTTGATACATGGGGCACGCTCGGTCAAGAACCGGGTGATTTTGACGCATTGCATCATATTGCCGTTGACAGTAAAGGTAACCTATACACAGCAGAGGCACAACGTAATCAACGGGCTCAACGTTTCATGTTCACAGGAATGTCTGAATAGTTCTAAATGCCGCCTCCTGAAATTTGGGGGCGGCACTTTATTTCACCGCTTTCTTCAACAGCAATATCCAATGTGGACATTTCGTCGTATCCGCATATAGTCGTTCACAATCATCACACCTGACGCATTCGCTGACCACAATCTTCGGACCTTGGATTGCCCCCCATTCACACTTTTTCTCACATATTTTACAAGAATCACATTCAGACCAACGTTTAATACGAAATATGGTTAGCTTCGAAAGCAAACCTAACGCGGCACCCACGGGACACAAAAATCGACAGTATAAATTTCTGACAAAAATAGTCGCAAGCAACAAAACAGCCAACGCGGTCCACATTCCAAACGAAGCCTGTCTCGTAAACATCCAGAAAGGTTCTACATACCGATAAGCTGAAATATCTGCGGTCCAAGAAAAATATACGAGAACAAAAAACAAAATCCCATACTTAAGCAACGAAGCCTTGCGCTCAAGCCATACCGGTATATCCAATCGGAACTGACGCGGCACAACCGCATCCATTAATTGTGTTAAAGCTCCAAACGCGCAAACTCTTCCACAGTAAAGACGTCCCCATAAAACAGTTGAAACAAGCGAAAAACCAATGAAGAAATACCATGCAAAACTGTATCTCCAGACAGGTAAATTTCCTTCGATAAACGCATAAATATTAACAATAGAAATTAATTGACTTTTAGCAAAACCAAGGTAGAGAACGGCCACAACCAAAGTAAAATACTTCAGGCGCACACTCTTTCGAAAAAAACTGATTAGCGTTAGTGTCGCGAACGCTGCAAACAAAATTAAATCTGAAGCTTGTCCCTGTAAAAGTGTCGAGAACGTCTCTGGCTCGACAATATCTTCATCAAAATTCCACAGATCTGAAGTATCTTCTGGTTGAGAAACAAGCAACACTACACCTCCCACAAACACTCAAAAGAAAAAAAATTTATGTTTTGTTCTACCTCAACTCTGGCGGCGTTAAAAATTGCTTGGCAATTCGCCGAGCAGAATTTCTAACTGCTCGAGTAGCACTGGTAACCGTCAGAGTCGCCGTGGAAATTGCGTCAATGTCGGAACCAACTCTAAATGCATCACGAATGCTCTTCTGTAGAAATTGTGCCGCATATTGAGGTCGATCAATTGAAAAATATCCGTAAGGTTCATGGTGATCCACCACAACAATTCCCGTCAACACACCGTCGATATCTACACCGACCAAAATTTTAATGGGACCGTCGTACCCACGTTCGAGAGGTTCCAATTCAGTCGTCCAAAAAGCAAATCCCATAAGGACTCTCTGCTCGGATTCTGCATCACCCTGATACACCTTAAAATGCGGTGGGGAGCCTTCTTTTGGAGAAAAGAAATCTGCCGCTGGAAACAAACTGGTCAACTGTGTTTGTAAAGAGCTTTCGAGAGATCTCTGCCCAACATATGTACCGGACACAGAAATTAGCAGCCCTGCAACGACCAGCATTCTCATAAATTAAGCTTCTTCCCCTATCGATTATGGATCTCAATGCGCATTCGAGGCCAATCATTTGTACGACGCAGATATTATTTAGACTGTCGATGTGATCTATCATGACAAACTAGACCTTAAATACACCGACCCTGCAGGAGATGCGCCATGCTATCAAGTCGTCAATTCATAATATGTGTTCTCACCAGTTCGTGCTTGTTTGGTGTAATCACGGCATCGATTAATGCACAAACGGACAACCTCGCGACCACAGAAAATCTCTCGTGTGTATTCTCTGTAATGGCAAAAGGAACATGGGATACCAGCGAGCCACCGACCGCAACTATCGAAGAAGCGTCAGTTTCCTTTCAATTCGAAGCGATTAATACCCATGAAGCGACAGCTGAAATCATCGGGCCTTTCGGACCTGCTCAGATTATCGCGCGTCTAACAGGAGATTACCTACACTTCGTTCAGCTGTTTCATTCAGGTCCTCTTTACACAACAACAGTTTTTAATCGACAAACACCAGAAGGTGCTTTTCTGGCAGTGCACACAAGACACGAATTCACCGATGTCAGTCTTGTCGGATTTACATCGCGTCCAGAACAGTACTATGGGGAATGTTCTCTCAGGTAATCGCAGTTCGACAGCTATTCCGCACGCTTCGATTTCACAAATAAGGCTGTCGCCATGGGCAAATCTTCACGTGACATTTGCGCTTCATCACGCCGATATTCTTCGAATGCCACCCATTGAGCATCGTTCCAGTTCTGACGGTGTTTCCGTGGTTGTTTGGAGAGTTCAACACCATCTGTTCCTTCATATATTGGAGTAACTCTTTTTGAAAGCTTCCGGCCAACCATCCTCGCGGTCAATGGCACAGGATCTGTAACCTCATGGCTGGGCAAGGGCACAGATACGTACTCAACACCTCGAGCGTCGCGATAGACGACTTTTGAATTGGTTTTTATGGTCTTCAACTTAGCCAACGGTGTTCCTTAGAAGATCGCTATGGGATTTACAGGGGACCCGGTCCCTCCGGGCACACGGAGTGGAGCAACAACTAACATAAACTCCCAGCGATTCAAGCCTGCAGCAACTTCAGCTACATCCTCAAGATCAAGATTGTCGAGTAAATTCATACCTCTAGCCACAATAGCAAACCGGTGAATCGGATTAAACCCAAGACCAGGCACGCTGTCAGGTGCCTCATGAACTGAATCTGCTCCTAATAAAGCAATGTCGCGCTCGGCTATAAAGGGTATTACTGATGCATCCCAACCTGACATGACACGCGTTGGACCAAGATCCTCTCGTAGAGCCCAACGACCAGTTCTCAGAAGTAACGCATCACCCGATTCAAGAGTAATCCCCGTGTATTCTTCCCACTCTTCAATATCTTCTTGAAAAAGCTTTGTGCCTGGCTGCAGATAGGGAACACCCTTCAGTCTCGGAATATCGATTAGCACCCCTCTCGTGATCAACCCGTTTTTCATGGCGACAGTATCCATTCTGGAACAGCCATCTTGATTGACTACCTCTTCATAATGAGCGCCGTTATACAATTGGTCCTTGTAAAACACATGACACAAACCATCAAGATGAGAAAACGTGATGCCATGAAAATAAAGATCGACACGATCGCCAGAATTTTGAGCGTCAGGATTCACTTGCATTTGTAAGACATAGGGATCTGCTGCATCGATGGCTTCCTCGGTCAGAAAATCGTGAGCCAAAGAAACGGTTGTTCCTGTTTGAATTAAACTGGCGGCCTGCCGTCTCTTCTCGTCCGTCATTAGATTCGCGGCACCGACTTCATCATCTTCACCCCAACGTCCCCAGTTTGAATATTCCTCCATCCATACATTGAACTGGTCAACACTTATAGGTTCACGATTTTCTGGCGCCGTCTGGGTAGTTAAAGCACTAAAGGAAACGATTGCACTGGCGATTACTAGAATACCGAACATTTTCTGCGTGATTGAATTTGTCATTTTCATTCTCTAATAGCGTTCATCGTCCGTCCTTGGCGACATCGGCCACACCTCGGACGGTTCTTGGTTAACGGTTGCTCCAGAATGCATAATCATGGGGGCGGCCTGAAGAAAATTTATGGGGAAACCTAATGTTGGTTGAGAAACCTGATCAAGTGCTTGTATATATTCAGCATCTAACTTGAGACTAAGGCCAACTAGGTTTTGCTCTAGTTGATCAAGCGTTCGTGCCCCTATAATCGTAGAAGTTACACTTGGTTCCGCTTGCACCCAAGATAAGGCTACAGCTGCAGGCGTTGTTTCTAATTCACTACTGATTCGTAGCAGTTCATCCACAATCAAGAATGCCCGTTCGGTTAGAAAGGATGTCACGCGACTCCCTCGTTCTGGTTTCGAGTTCTTAGCATTCTCGCGGGTGTACTTTCCTGTAAGCACTCCTCCGCGAAGGGGAGACCATGGAGTAACACCAAGACCAAGTTCTTGTGCCATGGGCATTAATTCCGCTTCAACTGTCCGCTCTATCAAGGAATACTCAATTTGTAATGCGATCAATGGACTCCAACCACGAAAACTTGAGAGCACTTGCGCTTGCGAAGTTTTCCAAGCAGGCGTGTCAGAAAACCCCAGATACCGAACCTTTCCGGCGCATACAAGATCATCAAGAGCGCGCATCGTTTCTTCAATAGGTGTGAAACGATCCCACAAATGCATCCAATACAAGTCAATATAGTCAGTTTGCAATCTACGGAGAGAATCTTCACAGGCTGCTGTAATCGATTTTCGACTTGCGCCTCCACCATTAGGATCATTTGGGAAAAGGTTGGCAAAAAATTTTGTTGCGATAACTAGTTGGTCTCGCCGTACATGACGCGCCTGATGATAGTCGCCTATTATTTTTTCCGAGTGACCTCGCGTATATGCGTTAGCTGTATCAACGAAATTACCCCCTTGCTCTATATATCGAGTCAGAATTGTTTCGGAAACATCAACAGGTGAACCCCAACCCCAATCTTCCCCAAACGTCATGGCGCCGAGACAAAATGGGCTTACCCTGAGGCCTGACTGTCCTAATGTAACGTAATGATCAAGTGACATACTACATAGCGTACAGCAACGAGCCTTAATATCTCCAGAGAGCGCCTTTCCATATATCTTTTTCTCCCTGCCGCTACCGCCCTAAGAGATGACGAAGGGCGCTTTCCAATTTCGGATATGTAAATTGAAAATTCTTTGACTTCAGCACTGTGGGTACGACTCGCGTACTCGACAAGAGCAAGGCATCAGCCATCTCACCCATCGCCAAACGAAGAACGATTGCAGGAACTGGAAAAATGGTCGGTCGTCTGAGAACCTTACCAAGCGTTTTTGTAAACTCTTTGTTTGTCACTGGGTGTGGAGCCACCGCATTAACTGCTCCTTTCACGGATTCATTAGTCAACGCACAAAGAACGACACCAAGCAAATCATCGAGCGCGATCCAGCTCATGTACTGATCGCCGCTACCAAGTACACCACCAACGCCAGCCTTAAAAGGCAAGAGCATCTGTTTAAGTGCACCGCCTTGAGGACTTAGGACAATACCTATACGAAGATGAACGACTCGAATACCCTTCTCTCTAGCAGGAGCCGTAGCCCGCTCCCACTCAATACAGACTTCAGATAAGAAATCCTGCCCCGGTGCCGTGCTCTCATCAAGCAACTGGTTGCCACGATTTCCATAAAAACCAGTGGCAGACGCTGCAACAAGAACTTTCGGAGGCGATTCCAGGCTCACTAATGCCTCACATAATTGACGTGTGTCATCGACGCGACTATTCCGCACTCGATCCTTCCGGGCGCTATTCCACCGGCCTCCAGCGATATTTTCACCAGCCAGATGTACTACAGCGTCAATTCCCTCAAGTGCTCCCGGAGTAAAAGTGCCTCTCGCAGAATCCCACGAGAAAGTATTTTTTTCACTAGACGGCTCTCGAAGCAAACGCCGCACTTGATGGCCGCCGCTTGCAAGGAACGCTGTTAGTGCAGACCCAATTAATCCACTCGACCCCGTCATCAATACATTCATGGTGTTTCCTCCGTACTGTTTATGAAAACCAATATCTCCTGCAGTCACGCGATGGCGATAGCTGAACATGCGATCTATTTCTCGTCTTGCAAAGGGCGTCCCTAACATGCCTAATATTCCAAATGGTAATTTGTAGTCCACCGTGTCCTTGAGGCGTGTGCCTGCTTCATCTAAAAAAAATCGGTGCGTATGTTCCCACATTTTAAAAGGTCCATTTTTTTGTGTGTCGCTGAACATTTCTCCGGGGATCCACGGACCGTGTTCTGCGAGCCACCGTTGCCATACTGGACCGAATTTTGTTTGAAAATTCACCTGGGAACCGGGTTCTGGAGGCATCCCATGTACCTCTAATCCCCGCGTCTGAATCCAGGGAGGCGTCAATCGCTCAAATGCTCCGGGTTGGGTATGCCATTCGAATACATCCACTGTTGAAGATTTTATTTTTGTTGATCGTGAGTAACTCTTCTTTATGAAATCCAATTTAAAAGACTCCTACTCTACCGCACCTACAGTAGGCAAAATAACTACTAATGCTCGACAGACTTTTCGGCCAATACGCCGGTAGCCATGTTGTTGGCTTGAGTCGAAGTAAATCGAATCATCTGGTGCCAACTGGGCCTCCTTGTCCTGAGCATAAATGCCAAGTTTTCCTTCCAAAACGTAAATAAATTCGACGCCAGCATGTCGGTGTAATTTGACATCATCAATGCTTGAAGGTTGAAACTCGGCCAAATAAGCATTCATCTTCCGCTCAGTCACGGGAAAATCTAGCGATTCAAAGTGGAACGACACATTTTTTTGACGCGGTTTTTCAGGGAATTTCTTTCGGTCCTTACTACGAACCACTTCCAAGACTCGTCTATCCACATTAAAAAAATGATCAAGACCAACATTAAAAACCATGGCAACGCGAAGAAGTGTTGGCAGAGTCGGATACATCTTCCCCCGCTCAATCTTCGATAGTAACGCTGCAGATAAACCAGTGTGTTTTCCAAGTTCTACTAACCCCATCTTCTTTTCGTCCCGGAGCACTCTGATTTTGTTTCCTACGGAATAAGTATCTAATCCTTCAGATAGCGTTTCGCTTAATGGCATGTCCTGTTTTTCCTTGCGTCAGAGTTAATTTTTTGTTTTTTGTTTTTACTCTTAGTACGTCTCTGTCACTGATTATTATTATTTTATTTTAAAGAAAATACATTTTCTTTAAAATAAAAGTCAAATACTAAAAAGAGAGCTGCTAATGAGAAGAACAACTGACCTCCATGCTATTTCACACATCTTACGGTCCGCACTGGAAGAATCAGAAAACGCCCTACTGGATTCGCTGAAAGTAAACCGCCAAAGCGATACCTCAGATGAAGCCAAGTCTAACGAATCGATTGCGGTAGCAAGCGGAGAACTGAATATTACGTGGATTAAAAAACGACAGGCTCAAACTGCGCTGAAAAAAATTAAAAGCGGGAAATATGGCGTCTGCGAAACCTGCCGAAGAGACATTGCGCCGTCACGTCTTACCGCTGTGCCGTGGGCTACGCAATGTCTAAAGTGTGCTAGAGCGAGCGAGGACCTCGGGAATCGATTGGCCAATGATTCTAATACATTTAAAATGGCGCCATTGGACGAAACATTAGATGCGACCTAAAAACAGCAACAGACTTGTAAACTAATGAGCGGACCTCTTGCGAATGTAAAAATTGGAATATCCAGTTAATTTTCTTGAAAAATACTTGTGTTTTCACGTGCTGACAATTAAAAGAGAATAGTCCAGCACTATGATTGCCTTAATTAATAGCACTGATTGCAGGTTCACAATGAAGTTGAAACTTTTGACATTAACTTTTGTTATTTTTGTGATGATGTCGTTCATGAACTGCTCGGAGACTCCGTCGGAACACCTTATGCCCAATAATCCATTTTTTGAAGATAGCCCATTGCCTTTCAGTTATCCCCAGTTCGATCGCTTTGACGATAGTGTTTTTTTACCGGCGTTTGAAACAGGTTTCGTTGAACAATTAGCTGAAATTGACGAAATCACAAAGAATCCTGACCCTGCAAATTTTGAGAACACTGTGGTGGCACTCGAAAAATCAGGACGTTTACTGGATAGGGTGCAAGCAGCTTTTTTTAACCTGACTGCAGCAAATACAAACGAAACTTTAGAGAAAATAAACAGCGAGATAGCACCTAAGTTATCTGCACACTCTGATCACATTCTCTTAAACAGTCAACTATTTGAACGAATTAAAAACGTTTACGAAAACCGTCAGGCTTTGTCTCTTGATCAGGAGTCTCTCCGTTTAGTTGAAGAATATTACGTCGACTTCGTTCGAGCTGGTGCGTTGCTTTCATCCTCTCAAAAAGAACGTTTGCGTGTCATTAATGCTGACTTAGCAAGTCTTCAAACTACGTTTGGTCAGAACGTGTTAAGTGAAGTCAATGATTCTGCCGTACTCGTGGAGACTCGTGAAGAACTTCGCGGCCTATCCCCAACAGCCATCACCGCAGCGGCCAACGCAGCAGACGCACGGGGTTTCAGCGGAAAATATCTAATCTCACTACTTAATACGAGCGGGCAACCAATTTTACAGAACCTTGAAAATCGATCACTGCGAGAACAACTGATGCAAACCTCACTTGAACGAGGCAGCCGTGGAGGAGATTTTGACAACCGCAGCATAGTTGCTAAAATTGCTAGTCTTCGTGCGGAACGGGCGATGTTGCTTGGCTACACTACGCACGCTGAATATAGCCTTGAAAGACAAACAGCTGGCACTGTCAGTGCCGTCAACGGACGACTAGCAGGACTAGCACCGACAGCAGTGTCAAACGCGAGGCGCGAGGCGCGAGATCTGCAAACTTTAATTACTTCTTCTGAAGAACCCCACTCCCTACAACAATGGGATTGGTCATATTACACGGAAAAACTGCGATCGAGTCGATATGACTTTGATGCCACAGAACTCCGCCCTTATTTAGAACTCAATAATGTGCTGTTTAACGGTGTCTTTTACGCAGCAAATCGACTCTATGGTATTTCTTTTAAGGAGCGAACTGACCTACCTGTGTATCATCCGGATGTGCGCGTGTTCGACATAATCGACCACGACGAACAACCACTTGGCCTTTTTCTTATTGATTACTATGCGCGACCGTCCAAACGCGGTGGCGCTTGGATGAATGCATTCGTTTCGCAATCTTCTCTACTGGATACAAAACCAATAATCATCAATTGTTTAAACATCACAAAACCACCAGACAATCAATCGACATTATTAACATTTGACGAAGTTGAAACAATGTTTCACGAATTTGGTCATGCTTTGCACGGCATCTTCTCGTCCGTACGATACCCATATTTTTCTGGAACATCCGTGCCGCGTGATTTTGTTGAATACCCCTCGCAAGTCAATGAGATGTGGGCAATTTGGCCTGAGGTGCTCCAAAATTATGCTGTTCATTTCGAAACGGGTGAACCAATGCCTGAAGACTTGCTGGATCGACTGTTGGCCTCGGAAACCTTTAATCAAGGCTTTGCGACGACTGAATACTTAGCTGCATCTCTTCTGGATCAAGCGTGGCATCAATTGACTCAAACAGAGGTGCCGGAAGCCACTGAGGTAATGGCCTTTGAAGAGGCGGCTCTTGAGAAGAGCGGAATAAAACTAGACACTATTCCTCCTCGCTATCGAACCACATACTTTTCCCATATTTGGAGTGGCGGCTATGCGGCAGGATATTACTCGTATATTTGGAGCGAGGTCTTGGACGCAGACACTGTGGAATGGTTTCGTGAGAAGGGTGGTCTCTCGCGAGAAAACGGAACCCACTTCCGTCAAAATCTGTTGTCTAAGGGGGGGAGCGAAGATGCGATGGAACTCTACCGCAACTTTCGTGGTCGTGAACCGGACATTACCCCTCTCCTAAAGCGCCGCGGCTTAGATAGAAGCAATTGAAACGATAGCAGCGTTACTTGAAGAGCAAAATAGAAAAGAGGCAAACTGCGAAACTTGGCGACTAAGAAATTCATGCCGAGAAAGAATTTAGCAGCAAAACCATGAACAGTCGATCTTACCTAACGAGCTAACGGATCTGGTCGCAGTTGGAACCGCACCGCTTTACTCTTCGTGCCTTTGCCACCTTCAGTGTGCCAGATATAATTCGAACCGTAGTTGGCCCATAATCCACGCCCCTTCCATCCAGCAGTCGGATCATCGATGCGACCATCTAACCCGCGGGAATAAAAGGCCATCGGATAGGGAACCCGGAGAATCACCCAGTCGCCGGTCTTGGGATCCAAGGCTAGCAATGAATCAGAAGTCGATCCATTAGCAATTGGGATGTTCTCTCCGAGGCCGAGTGTGTTGTACTGATCGACCCAGCTATAGTAGTGAAAATCAGCACTCCCGGGATCAGTGACCCCCTTCATCTGAGGACCAGGCACCGGATATAGCGTCCATCCTTCTGGACAATGCTGCCCGGTTGCCTCAGGTCCGCTGGTAATACGACATTTTCGTCTATCAAAACTCGCCATGTGGCTACTTCCAGAAAGTGCAGCCCAGATTACCCCATCGCGATCAACGTCGACACCCCGAGGCGCAAAACCAGTTTGCATCGGATCAACGTTTGGATTCTCAATAGACGGGGGCTCAAAGACCTCTGCCTTGCATGTAGCCGGCGGGTTGTTTCCGCGTTCCAAACGAATCAACCGCCCCGGAAAAGGACCGGTTCGAGTGATCCAAACAGCATGGTCAACCGGACTAGCAATAATGCCATAGCCGAAACCTGAAATCCTCGTATCCCGTGTTGCATCAGGTCGTTCGTCGCCAGGTTCGTTCCACGGTTTCGTGATGGTCCCGTCACCATTAGTATCTAAAACCGTAGGACACCACCCTTGGGACACTATCTCGTCTCCAGTCTCGTCGTACATGCGCGTGTTAAGCCAACCAATGACGTTCACGTCACCACTGAACCATAGGGTATCTTCATCGTCTTCCGCAAACTGTAAGTGGTGAGTGCCGTAGCATGTATGAACCAACGCGAAATCTTGTTCGGCTGGGTCGTAATATGAGGCATGTCGACTCGAGCGCTTCATCGGAAAATACTGTGAGTACGGATTGCTCGCCCCTTCGCCACACCACTCTGGATTTTCAAATTGGCGGACTGCCGAAGTCATCCAAACACGGCCCTTATGATCCATCATCGGGTTATGAGGGTCGGACCTTTCATTCGGATCAACACCCCAGTGAATTTGATCTCCCCAATAGTAGGAAGGATGGACCTGGGATTGAGGAAACCTCGTTGGCATACTCTCAGGGGCCGGCCTAACTGGAATCGTAAACTCGGTTGCCGTATTAGCTACCGGATCAACGGCCGTGATTGTGCCATGCCCAGATGACACACCGTAGACTGGTCCGTATCCGTTTAAATGCGGATTGCGTTTGTCGGTCACAATCTCATCATGAATGAAGGAAGTTTCCTCACCCCAATCCCATAACGTGACTACGACATTACGCTCCAATCCAAGTGGTCGAGGTGGCGCTGGTGGGAGTTCGCCTGCCGCTATGCGTTCAGTCCAGTCTGCAAACATCTCAAGGGCACGCTGGCGTCCGAACCGGTTCATGAAACCACTCATCTGATTGCCACGTTGACCAGTCTGAACGCGATGATCCCACGCCGCAACAGCCGAATCAAAATCGTCCCGGCGTTCAAGAACACGGGTTGCCTTATTGCCGAGCTGATGACAAAGTTGACAACCTTGTTTCATGTTGTCCACCCACGCGGCTTGGCTTAGATATCTCTCAGAAATTCCGTTGCCATTCGGACCGGTTCCCGGAAAATCACTTTTAGGCGGTGGCTCGATCAATGAGTACCAATAGTTGCCGGGATAATACTCCGCAGCAGCTGCAGGGGTAGGCGCGACTACAGCTTCAAGGAGAACCCCATCACGGTTGGGAGAAAGATGCACTTTTTCTGAATCGACCAGGCCGTACCCCCGAACCCACACATCATAGGTTGCATCGGGAAGCTCTGGTAGTACGAAGCGACCGTCGTCATCAGTGACCACTATCTTCGCAAACTTCGTATCGAGTTCATCAGTTTCCGCAATAACCCACACGCCTGCCTCACCACCATTTTGGCTCTCAACTATGCCACTGATATACCCATCTGACATGTTGGACTGCGTTGCCACCACATTGAATAGCAAGAGTGCAGCTGCGATGCTGCCGAGGACTACGCTACGGAAAGAATGGATCATTGTTTATCTGTCCTTTCGCGATCAGGTCCCTTCGGGGACGTCAAAAGCCTACCAGCGCTCAAGTTTTAAGAGAAATGAAAACTGAAAATTTGTGGCGGAGGGACTGGCCAACACATTGGCGTTGTAAGTACCTACTGATGCTTAAGTTTCTAAGATTCCCACTTCGCCGGTACCCCCAATGTTACCCCCAAAGGCCATCGGTGCTCGCACTTTTTGGTGCTTTGGACAGGGGTAAAAGCACCCCGGGTCTCGATTTTCTCAGACTGAAAACGAGAGAAATCGAAAACCGCGAAGGGGTCGAGAATATGTATATACACACCCAGTTCACACACCCGCAATTTTCCGATCCGACGACTCATCGACGCCGCGCGTGGACTAAGGACAACCGTAGGAGCAACTCACTGAGCCAGAGTGAACGATACTGTAGCTCCCCGGTTGCGCTTCCAGCGTCACGCCGGGCTCAAGCCGGGTGTCCTTCACAGACAGCCAAACCAGACTCAGAGCAATGACGGTAAAGAGAACCTTCATAAAGCGATCGGTGGTATGAACAACCTTTGTTTCATGAGTAGTCATGACAACTCCTTCGTGATGGTTAAAGGGGACACTTGGTATGGATATTCCCATGGTACAAACTGACAATCCGCATTCTACACGTCACCCACGGCGATGCACAGCGCACAGCACACGCACGAAACAGCTGTGTGGACGGTGGGCGATGAAGGGCCAACGGGTTTGCATGAAGCATGGTGGGAAAGCACCAGCCGCGCTGGCGAAGGCAGAAGAAGCGGTGCAACTCGCTGAGTTAAAACTCAGAGGCTTAGCGCCTATTGCGGTACAAGAATTGGAGAACCTGGTCACACACGCCGAAAGTGAACCGGTACGTCTGGCTGCGGCGCGTGACCTCGCTGACCGCTCCATCGGAAAGGCTGTTGAGAAGATTCAGGTCGCCGCCCAAGTTGCAGTGGTGAAACCATGGTGAGTGGTGTGCGGTAATCAGCGCTACTGTTTTTGCCGGCAGTGATCTACAGTTCCTCTACACACGAATGGAGGAACTATGGATCGCTATACCAAAACTATTCTGACAGGCATCTTGCTTGTCCTAATCAGTATTGCTGTCAAAGATGTGGACCTGTTCCCGATTGCGGAAGCGCAGCAGGGATGGGAGATCGATAATGAATTGGCAATGATGGACGGCTCGATGCAGGTGTTGTCAGCGTCGAATGGCTTGGCCTACATTTGCCAAAGTTACCTCATTCCTAGGACGAACAACGCCGGTGACCATGGCTATCTGTCTGTCGCCTTTCACACCGAGCCCCAGTGCATGGGAAGCTTCGTTGGGTCTGCCTATATGTTCAGCGACGGGGCGACGAGTTCGTACTCTCATAGCACGTATCTGCTCAGTGAGAATCAACTGCTCAACTTACACGATCTAACGAGCCGTGCCGCGGACACCGGACAGCGCGTCAGGTATTTCCGCTGTGCCGATGACAAGACGCTCTGCCTCAAATTCATCCAGTTCCGTGGTGATCCGGCAGACGTAGAAGACGCGGACTAGATCGGTACGTTGCAGTGATCTACAGTTCCTCTACACACGAATGGAGGAATTATGGATCGCTATACCAAAATTATTCTGACGGTCATCGCCATTGCGCTGGTGAGCCTCGCGGTAAAAGATGTGGACCTGTTCCCGATTGCGGAAGCGCAGCAGGGGTGGGAGATTGATAATGAGCTGGCAATGATGGACGGCTCGATGCAGGCGTTGCCAGCGTTGCCTGGCTTGGCCTACATTTGCCGAAGTTCGCTCGTTCCCACGACGAGCACCTACGGGGACCATGGCTATCTGTTTGTCGTCTTTCACACCGCACCCCAGTGTATGGGAGATTACATTGGGGGTGCCTATTTCTTCAGCGACGGGGCGACGCATGCGTTCTCTTTTAGCGCGTATCTGCTCAGTGAGAATCAGCTGCTGTATTTTGCAAATTCAGCGGATCGCGCCGCGGAGAACGGGCAGCGCGTGAGGTATTACCGCTGTGCCAGTGACAAGAAGAGCTGCCTCAAATACATCCAGTTCCGTGGTGATCCGGCAGACGTAGAAGACGCGGACTAGATCGGTACGTTGCAGTGATCTACAGTTCCTCTACACACGAATGGAGGAACTATGGATCGCTATACCAAAATTATTCTTACAGGCATCTTGCTTGTCCTAATCAGTATTGCTGTCAAAGATGTGGACCTGTTCCCGATTGCGGAAGCGCAGCAGGGCTGGGAGATTGATAACGAACTGGCAATGATGGACGGCTCGATGCAGGCGTTGCCGGAGTCAATGGACTATGCCTACATTTGCCAAAGTCGGCTCGTTCCCGTGACGGGCAACTACGGGGACCATGGCTATTTGGTTGTCACCTTTTACGCCGCACCCCAGTGCATGGGAGGCATGGTTGGGTGGGCCCGTATGTACAGCGATGGGGCGTTGACGAGTCCCGTTGACCATCCTAGTCTAGATTCTAAGTATCTGCTCAGTGAGAATCAAATGCTGTATTACGCCGACGCGGCAGCGCGTGCCGCGGACACCGGACAGCGCGTCAGGTATTACCGCTGTTCCAGTGACAAGACGAACTGCATCAAATACATCTCGTTCCGTGGTGATCCGGCAGACGTAGACGACGCGGACTAGATCGGGCGGGGTGGGGCAGTGGGTGGCCGAGAAAACGGCTGCGTCACAGGAGTAAAGAATGGGTCATTCTTCTCGTAACTACCACGAAACACAGGAGATAAAAAATGCAAAAAGGGTCTTTTGCTTTTCCCTTCATTGCCGCTGTTCTTCTTTGAACAAAAAGCGTTGAATCCTGTTTCCATCTCGCTTAGCCTATCGACAGTATGGACTCGAACATAAAAGGCGCACTCATTATTGCGGTCGCGATTCTGATCGCCACGGCGGCATGGATTTACTTCAGCCCGTATCAAACGTGTATGAGGGATCTGGCCTCGTTCGGGCAGCCCGAGGATCAACTTGCAAGTGCTTTACGTAACAGTACCTGCACAGGTGGTGGTGACCCTCACCGGTAGATAACCCGCAGCTCGCAGGTTCAAATCCTGCCCCCCGGGGGGTTAAAGCTCTTAAGCGTCATTTAGACTGCCCCGCTTTTACTTGTTGTATGACGGATGAGAGCTTTAACTACTCCCCCACGCCATACCTCCCCCAGGCATCAGTAAAACGCTCTCGGTCATAGCCACGAACGTGACCACTGTTTGATCGAGAAATAATTCTGAACTCCTTTAAGAGGTGCGCCATCTTATGCGGGGTGATCGTCCCACCGCGACTTATGGTCGCCCATGGTCGCTCGACTAACGCACTCAATTTATAGATCAAGTCCATCGATGCAATGAACGGCGTATCGGGTGGCCACACTGCGTGGATATCGTGCAGTAACTGCTCGGAGATGTCGGATGTCTCGTCGCCGATCTTACGCAACAGCGCACCAACTGCCTGTCTCGCCTTTGTAGCCCACTCGTCATTTGCGAGATTTGCAATCGCCAGCAGGGGTTCGCTGATCTCTTCAGCACGGTCAGAGATGTGAGGGGGAAACGTTGGCCGTGCACCCCGAAGAACATCTATCTGATCCGGCGTCGCCCACTTGACGAGCCGTTTTTGTAGCGGGATGGCTAGCGGGAGTACCTCACGCTGCTTAAACTTCGACACCGCCTCGTCGCGACGTTTCTTTTTCATCGTGATGGGAATAGATCGATCCATCACGGTGTCGGGCAGATTGTCGCGCCCGATTCCGGCAAACGCTTTCGGGCAAAACACCTGGAAATCTTTCCAGTCGTTCTTGGGTCCCACACACAGAGAAGACGTGCCGCCTCGCGAATAACCAGCGTTGAGCACACTGCGTAATGTTTCGGCGTATTCCGGATTCCCCTTAAAGGCTCCATCTGTTTCATCGAGTAGTAACACAGGCGAGAGCGCATCAATTTTTCGAACCAACACGGCTTTCGTGGCACTTGCGGTGAACCAGCATCGCTCCTGCGTATTAGCGTCAATTACGAGTTCGAGCACTTCCAACACCCTCGTTTTTCCACAAGCCTTACTCGCCGATGTAACCGCTAGGTACGGCGTCTTATCAAACGCATCAATGACGAACACGTGCACCACCCAGAGCGCGAGGATGGAATATTCATGATCGGACACGATCACGTATTGCCTGATGAAGCGGTCGATATCGTCAAGCAAGTCGACCAACGTTTTTTTGGTCGCATATTTAGCGGTTTCCGTTGTCATCATCTCGATTCTTTCTGTATCGCTCACGTCGATACACTTCGAGGAGTTTCTCCAGTTCGTGGCGTTTCTCCAGGAGGACACTCACCATCTCGCGATAGATGGCTGCTTCTCGTAGCACCTCCTCCACAGTGATGTTCTTCATCACTTACTCCGGGACGGACTAGCCTCATCCATAACTTCAGTCAGCTCACGGATTTCTTCCATCATGTCCACGTGCGCCTTGAGGTTTCGGCGAGTCTTTGCGCTGGTATTCTGGGCGAGCGCAGTCGCGTGATCCGTTCGCAACTGCTTTGATGGGTCGCGTTTACTGGTCATAGGCAACCTCGCGTCCCACGCTGTGCAATTAATGCGACCACGAGCGCACGAATCTGGTCGTCTGTGTAACCGGCAATGATGGCTTGGTTGTATGCCTCGATCTCATCTGAGGGCCAACCGCTGGCGCGCTCCCCGATTTTGACGGGCGGTATAAACAGCCCGCGCTCAATGCGGTCATACATCGATGAGGACGGCAGACCGGTCATTGACTGCACTTCGGGCCGCTTACAGAGGCGCCGCGTAGTCGGTTGCACGGCGGGTTGTGGGAACTTCGTAATTGCCATGTGTCTCACTCCTTTTACTCGGTTCCCGCGGAATGCGAGAACAACATGGCAACCAGTTTGGAGAAAGATGAGGCGGGTATTGGCAAGTGCCAAAAATGTTTGGCAATTGCAAAAAATAATTATTTAGAGTGTCTCTTCGGTCGGTTCTTCCATGGGGGGTTTTTCCACGCTCGTAGGTCAGATAAATCGTCGATCTCTCGTATCGTGTCACGCAGTGACCGCTCACTGAGTGCGCCGGTCTTACCGTCATCCCTTTTTAATTCTTTAACGATCCCCTCAAGCCGATCTGCCGCGGCCGACTCTCCCAAGTCGAGAGCATGGGGATGTTTTGCGAGTGCGGCAATTATCGTCAACAGGTTGTTGCGTTCTTTTGTTGCAAGAGATTCGTCCTCACCAGACTTTTCTGGTTTCGAGTCAGATGCCGGAGCAACAGGTTCTTGCTTGGGAACCTGTTTCATGATCGTCTGAGCGAGACGATTGAGATCTTCCTCTACAAACGCTAGTTCGCAAGCCTGAGGCCACGCGCAGGAAGTCGAGCCCGGCCAACCGTGCGGTACGAGTTCGCGAGGTGAGTCAACGACTCCATCTCGTTCTATAAATGCCCCTCCGACTCCTATGATGGGCGCGGTAGAACTAAGGTAATGTGAGATCTGTTGCCGCGCTGGTTTGCCCTTGTCGCGGGCAGATGCGCCTTTCGGTGGTTTGACAACTAGGGTCCACAGCCCTGCGTCTAGAACTCGCTCGCGCGTATCCTTTGTGCCCTCAACAATGTTCAAGTACAGCTGAATCTTTGGCTTCTTTTTATTAAGCTCAGCCTCACTCAGGGCACCCATAGCGGCATGTAGGATGGTCTGCTCTTCAAGCTTACTCTCAACTTTATCCTCAAGATATAACTTCGCCTCATGGCGGTTATACCAGCCTTTCAGCCCGGCATTTATAAGTGGATTGTCGCGGTCCATACAGGAGGCAATTTAGCATAGGCGAAGCCTCCAATAAAACCCCAAAAAAACCAGCAGTCTCCGAGATAATTCAAGTGTGTAGAATAGTTTTCAGGTCTGACCTACGCGGCATTAGACAGGGCGTCTTCGCGGAGGTTGTCAAGGTAGTCCGACCACTCCTGCATCATACGGCGACGGTCCTTCAAATGCTGTGTTCGGTTGTAACTTCTACCCAGTGCATCCTTCACCGTGTGGGCTAACTGGTGTTCAATTAAATGCGGCGCAACACCAAGCCGTTCATCAAGCATTGTTCGCGCCGATGCGCGGAATCCATGAACTGTCTGTTGCTCTTTGGAGATCCCGAGTACGCGCAGTGCGGCCGCCAAGGTGTTCTCCGACATGGGGCGTCCGTTGTGGCGCGTCCCCGGAAAACAGTACGGCTGGAGACCCGTGTGCTCACGAAGCTCACGGAGGATGGCGACAGCTTGCTCTGGCAGTGGCACGATATGTGACTGTTTCGTTTTTTGGACGGTGTATTCCCATTGTGGGTCCGTCACATCGAGTTTCATATCGGCCCACTTCGCGTGGCGCAGATCTCCGGGTCGTGCAAACAGAAGCGGTGCGAGCTTGAGGGCAGAGCGAACAACAATTGACTCGTTATACGAATCAATGCGCGTTAAGAGTTTTCCAAACGCTGCGGGTTCCGTCGTAGCGCTCATGTGCTTGGGTTTCGCTTTCGTAAGCGTCGCCTTCACCGACGGTGCGGGATTGTATTTCACGTACCCAGTGACCACGGCGTGATCAAACACTTGCTTCACGATTGCCAGAATGCGATGACAGGTTTCGTATGTGCCACGCTCCTGAATCGGTTCAAGCATCGCGTGAATATCCGGCGCCGTGATATCGGCGATCGGTTTCGACCCGAGCACAGGGAAGATATAAGTTTCTAATCGCATACGCACACTCTCGGCGCTCCCCGGTGCCCAGTTCGGGAGCTTCGTGGCGTACCATTTGCGCGCCACGTCCTCAAAGGGAACAATAGCTACACGTTGCGCCTTAACCGCATCGCTTGGATTGATACCGTCTGCAACAAGCGCCCGATTCTTATCGCGTTCCTCACGCGCCTTCGCCAAGCTGACATCGGGATATTTCCCGAATGACAACGCTTTCTCTTTGCCATCCAGCCTGAACTTGAATCGCCACAGCTTGGACCCTGTTGGGCGGACGAGCAGGTAAAGCCCCCCGGAATCAAACAGCTTGTATTGTTTCTCTCTCGGCTTCGCGTTACGGATCTGCGTGTCGGTTAATGGCATCGTCTAACGGTAAAGCATGCGATGGCGCGTATTGGAAATTGCTAAATTTCTTTTGCAATTGCATCAAGCAGGGATGCAGTGTTACCCCCAATAAATATTCTATACCCCCAAAGTTACCCCCAAATACCACAGATGTCAATGGACTTTATAGGAAGACCTCAGACACTAATGTCTATTTTTATACTATAAACACTGTTGTTTATGAGTTGTTTTGGATTGTGTAGGAAGACACCGGAATGTACAATGGCGGAGGGACTGGGATTCGAACCCAGGAG
>CAYFFV010000002.1:0-128348 GCA_964342695.1 uncultured Vicinamibacteraceae bacterium | reverse complement strand
CTTGTGAGGCACAAGCTCCTGAGGCTTGCGCGTCTGCCAGTTCCGCCACTTCCGCTGCTGGGCTTTACTTCACTTGGCCCGTTCAGACAACGGAGTATAACACCCAACATTCTTCAAGAACTCACCGTATAATTGGTCACAGGAGGTAACAACATTGTGCTGAGACGGGTTGCTAAATTTTTTCTTGCCTTTGTTCTGGGATCTCTCGTGTTTTCTATTCTAATTTTTGTTGGCACACTTTACGTGATTTCAAGTGGGCCAGATGTTCAAGAAAATTCTGTGCTTTGGTTGCGTTTGTCACCTAATATCGTTGAAAAAGCATCGAATAATCCTCTGAGCCAATTGATTGATCCCCGTGAAACGATTGGATCAGTAGTCCAATCTCTCCGCAAGGCCAAGGTCGATGAACGCATCCAGTCGGTTGTTCTGATTCCCTCTGCACAGCAGGGACTTTGGGGAAAGGTGCAAGAAATTCGAGAAGCGATAAAGGATTACAAATCTTCTGGCAAGAAAATTGTAGCTTTTTTAGAGTACGGAGGAAATCAACAATATTATCTGGCAACAGCCTGTGATGAAATTTTCTTGACACCCACGAGCCCATTAGATTTTACGGGAGTTGCTCGTTCAGAGTTGTTTCTTCGAGAGGCTTTCAACAAGATCGGAATTTACCCTGACATGTTGCATGCTGGTGATTTTAAGACAGCCAGCAACCTGTACACAGAGACATCCTTTACACCAGAGCATCGTGAAATGAGTGAGGCTCTGAACCGCGATCTATTCGAGCAATTAGTTGCTGGTGTTGCAGAAGGCCGAAGAATGTCCGAAGAAGATGTCTTTCAGTTAATTAATGAGGGACCGTTCCTTCCTAAGCATGCTTTGTCTAAAGGCCTAATTGATGGCTTGTTGTACGAGGATGAAATACTGGATTTTCTAGAATCCGATGAAAAAGGTGTGACACCTATACCGCATAGCGATTATCAGTATGTGAGCGGGTCGTCCGTAGGGCTGAATGAAGGTCCCGCGATTGCAATCATATATGTCGTGGGTCCAATAACACTTGGATATGGAACCGTAGACGTCGCTGGCGGTGATGTGGTTGGCTCCCAGACGATGGTTGATGCAATTCGGTCTGCGCGTCTGAATAATAGGATTAAAGCGATTATTCTTCGGATAGATAGTCCTGGCGGGAGTGCAGTTGCCTCTGACATTATTTGGAGAGAGGTGGTTCTTGCGGCCGAAGATAAACCAGTCGTAGTGTCGATGTCCGACGTGGCCGCTTCTGGTGGTTACTATTTGGCCGCTCCAGCGGATGTAATAGTTGCGCAGCCGGCTACTCTTACGGGTTCGATTGGTGTGTTTGCCGGGAAGCTGGCTTTTGGAGAAGTATTGAAGAAATTTGGTATTGGTTTAGAGACTATTGCGGATGGGAAAATGTCAGATATGAATTCTATCGGTGCGTCATATTCCGATGAGGAACGCGAAAGAATGCAAATGCAGATTGATGCTATTTACGAAGAGTTCCTTAATCGCGTCGCTGAGGGACGAGGGATGACAAGAGATGAAGTGCATTCGGTAGCACAGGGAAGGGTCTGGACTGGTAAGCAGGCTCTCAGTGCTGGATTGGTTGATGAATTGGGCGGTCTGGAACATGCGGTACTAGTGGCGAAACAACATGCGGGAATTGATATAGCTCAGGAAGTTGAACGACAGATCTATCCGAGGGCAAGAACTTTTCCAGAATTTTTAAGCGGCTCGTTTGGCGCCAATGTTAGAAGTTTTCTAAAAACCAACCACGATAAATATCCACTTTATAAGCCGTTCGTTCAATTGGAATCGATTTATCTGTTTCAAAATGGTGAGCCTTTAACTCTCATGCCGTTTTTGTTCAGGCCATAATTTAATTTCCAGTGGCTCGGCCAAAGACTTCGTAATCTATGTCGATGTCTAGTTGGCCTTGGACTTGACCGATGTACGAACTGTAAAATTTATTTTGCCGTTCTTGTACTAATTCCATCCTAAGCGTATCTCGGGCTTCCTCAATTTCTTCAGGTGTAATTTCTTGTCGTTCGACTACTCTGACGATCGCGACAGAATTTGCAGTTTCTATAACGTCGCTTGTTTCACCTGCCGCTAGCGAGAACGCGATGTTTTCAAGTGTCGCGCTAATTCCAACTTCAGGAAATGCTGTTCCCCGTGCGAGTAACTCACTGGTGGTTACAACGAAGTTCTCGTTTTCCGCCGCTTCTCTGAAATTTTCTGCACTTTGAAGTGTATCGATAGCCTTTGAGGCACGCTCACGCGCAAATGTGAGCGCATTTGTGTTGATTACGTCTTGTCGTACAGCGTTCTCAACATCTTCTAGAGGGGGAACGAATGCTTCCTGTTGATCGATTACCGTCACGAATGCCGGCCCAGTAGGAGTTGGGATGGGGCCTTCTACGGCTCCTTGATCCATCTGAAATGCCTGAGAAGACACCTGTGGAGCAAAGCCCAAACCCAAGATCGGTTCACCCGCAGCAACAAAATCAGATTCTTGAAGTTCTAGGCCTCTGGCTTGGGCGGCTCGCTCAAGATCTTCAGGTGTAGACACTTCACTTGCAATAGACCTTCCTAAATCATTTGCACGAGTCGTAGCCCGTTCGTTCTTAATGGTGTTTTGTATGGCTTCTTGAACTTCCTCAAGAGGTTGAATGACTTCCTCTTTTTTTTCGGTCACATGAACAATGTGAAAGCCCAGAATACTTTTAATTGGATCTGATACTTCGCCCACACTCAAGTCAAAGGCGGCCGTTTCTATTTCGGGAAGCATGCGCCCCCTTCCAAAGAGGCCAAGGTCTCCTCCATTAGGCGCGCTTTCTTGATCTTCAGAATGTTCCTTAGCTAGCTCAGCAAAATCTGATCCACTCTTTGCCAAGGTGACAAGTTCGGACGCTCTTGTTCTTACGGCCTCTTCATTTTCGGTTCCTGCGCGAAGCAAGATTTGGCTAGCCCGTACTTCTCCATCAGTTGTGTATTGACTAATATTCGTGTCGTAGTACTCTTGGATTTCAATTTCGCTAGGAATGATATTTTCAAATATAGCGGATTCGTCGATGAGCAAGAATCTTAATTTTCTTTTTTCTGATTCCTGATACGAAGATGGAGATTCGTCGTACAGTTTTTCGATTTCTTCGCGGGAAGCTTGGACGTCTTCACGATAATCTTCGCTATGAAGCGCAATAATATCCACCTTCACTTTTTCGTTTCGGCGACGATGTTCGGTAGCAATTTCTTGATTCGAGACAGTGATCCATCCTGTAATAGCTGACTGAAGACGTTCAAAGAGGATGTCATCCCGGATTAATTCTTCAAAGTCTCTTGGTTGTATGGGAGGTCGCCGATTTTGCAGTGCTTGACGATATCGAGTTTCCCCGACAAATCTACCATTTTCCTGAAGAGCGGGCATCGTAATGATTCTGTGTGTTACCTCAGAATCACTTACAGTTAAGCCCAGTCGTTTAGCTTCGTGCAACGCAGTGTACTGAGTAATCATTCCTTGAAGAATTTGTCGATCGATACCTAGAGATTGTAGAACTTCTTCGCTAACATCCCCTGATGATTGGTCTCGAAAATTTTGGAGTTGGGCCTGATAAATTTCGCTAAATTGGGCCACAGTGATCTCTTGATCACCTACACGGGCAAGAATCTGACTGGGCATCCCGTCGACTGCAGTCTGGTCAAGAAAACCAGGAACGTACAAGAACACAAAAGCTAGGCAGACCAAGGCTAAGCTCCATTTCAGCCAACCCTTGTGCCGTCTCATTCCATCAAGCATTGTCATAGCTTTAGATTGTACCCGCGAAAAGCAAAGGTTGTCACCTAATGAAGAAATTGAGCTTTCGACTGACTATTTTTCAATATGGTATATTTGCACTTAATTAAAGGCCTTAGGGGATATAACAGAACTTTGACAGGTCTAGAAGATACCGCCAGTTACGAGTAGCTAGGCTATTTTAATCAACTGTTTTCTCGTCCTTAGTTCCTATGTCAGGAATTCAGTAATTTGAAGGTGACTTGTGGAGATGCAGAACCCCGTAAATCTATTTCAGTGTCTCGATTCTATGCAGTCGAGTGTTCAGACAACCATGATTAGTGAGATGCAGCGGGCAGCAAATGTGTCACTCAATCCACGAGGTGTGGCTAAAGGCGTAGCATATTGCTTTTCACGTTGGCTGCCGTCTGTAAACTGGTGTGTAGTAAAAACAGGTGGTTCCGGTCCAGTTACCGTGTTTTCTGGCCATAGATGTGCAGAAAAAAATAAAAGGGCAATACGTTTTGTTTTATCGAATCTCCATCGAGCACCTTTTGTTCATGACATTTTAGATTCGGCGGTTATTGCTGTTCCTTTGAGTTGTCGAGGACGAACCAATGCTGTGTTAGTTGGGGTTGAGCGTGAAAGGGAAACAAGAATTTCACAGGTTGCAACTTTGAAAATAAATCTATTAGCAAGTTTGCTTGAGCCGGCTTCTTATGCCCTTGATAATGCTGTTTTGTTGCAACGTGCGGTGAAACTTTCAGAGACCGACGGTTTGACAGAACTTTATAATTCACGATATTTAGTTCAGCGAATTCAGAAAGAATTCAAACATGCATTAAGAATGCAACAATCTCTTTCTCTTTTGTTTATCGATCTAGATGATTTTAAAGAGGTCAATAGTCGTTACGGCCATATGTTTGGAAATAGGCTGATTATTGAGGTTGTGCAGATAATTAGAGACCGTTCCACGAATAATGGGATCTCTGCAAGATTCGGCGGTGATGAATTTGTGGTTTTGCTAGCAGATACTGACAAAGAAACCGCATTTTCTATCGCGAACTCGATCAAGGATGCGATAGGTAAGCGCAGGTTTCTCAGCTCGGAAGGGTTTCATTGTCAACTTACTGCGTCGATCGGTGTAGCTTCAATGTCGCGGACTTATGAAAATGGCAATGAATTGCTTTGGGCAGCTGATAGTGCGATGTCTTTAGTAAAAGCATGTGGTAAGAATGGGGTCCAATTTGCCTGTCAAGAGTCAGAAGATGTGGCATTATCAAGAGAGGAACAGACAGTTTGAATTTGAATAATATTTTCTCGCTTTTTTCAAATGATCTTGCGATCGATCTTGGGACCGCAAATACGATTGTCTACGCTCGGGGTAAGGGTATCGTAATTGATGAGCCATCAATCGTTGCGATTAATAAATCCAATAATGAACCTGTCGCAGTTGGACATGAGGCAAAAGAAATGCTTGGGCGAACTCCTGGAGATATCGTCGCCATAAAGCCATTAAGAGATGGAGTGATTGCAGATTTCGAGGTTACGGAAAAGATGTTGACCTATTTTATAAAAAAATCGCATGACCACGCGATGTGGGTTCGCCCGCGCATTGTTATTGGGGTGCCATCAGAAATCACCCAAGTTGAGAAAAGAGCCGTTAAGGACAGTGCACTTCGTGCGAAGGCGACGGAGGTGTATTTGGTTGAAGAAGCGATGGCGGCTGCGATCGGTGCTGGTATGCCTATCACTGAACCATCTGGAAATATGATTATTGATATTGGTGGCGGCACAACTGATATTGCGGTAATTTCGCTTTCAGGAATTGTTTACAGCAAGTCCGTACGAGTTGCTGGAAATGATATGGATGAGGCGATTATTCAGTACATCAGAAAGACCTACAATTTGCTTATTGGGGAGCGAACCGCTGAACGTATCAAGATAGAGATTGGATCTGCGTATCCCTTAGATGAGCCTGCATCAACCGAGATAAAGGGGCGTCATCTAATAGAAGGTGTTCCTAAGACAATAATGATAAATGATGAAGAGATTCGTAATGCCTTAACGGTCCCTGTTAAGGTAATTGTTGATGCTGTGCGGGACGCGTTGGAGGCAACACCGCCGGAGTTGTCCGCGGACATTGTTGAGCGGGGTATTGTAATGACCGGAGGTGGGGCAATGTTGAAGAATTTGGATAAGCGGTTGCGTGAAGAAACTGGGCTGCCTCTGACAATCGCTGAAGAACCACTTTCTTGTGTCGTTCAGGGTGCCGGAAAGATGCTTTCTGATTTTAGTCTTCTTAGGCAGATTTCAAAGGATTAACAGTGTTTCTGGATTAATTAAGGATCCGGGGCACCATAGTTTTAAGTGGGGAATCATTTGTGGATCAACGCCAGCGGACTATTTATCTCGTGCTGGCCGTCGTTCTTGGCCATTTAATCCTTATTTCTTCCCAGGTAGAGTCCTCTCCTCGTACAACTGTCCTTGAGCGTCTTACCTTCGGTGCTTTTTCTCAGATTCAGAAGCTGGTTTTTTCAGTTAATGAAGCGGTGAAAAATAGCTGGTCTGAATATGTCAATCTACGGTCGGTGCGGTCAGAAAATAAAGCACTACAGAGTATGGTCGATGAGCTTCAGTTCAAGCTCCAAAAACAAGATTCTTCTGAACAAGAAGTTAATAGATTAGAGCAACTGCTTGAATTAAAAAAGCAGGCTGTTTTTGATACGGTCAGTGCGCGGGTCGTTGCTTCCGATGCTACTTCGTATTTTCGTACCCTAACGATTGATAGGGGTGCTAATGACTCAGTGATGTCAGAGTCTGCAGTGTTAGCGCCGACTGGTGTTGTTGGACGAATTGTGGGGGTCCCGAGCTCTTCAGCAGCTAGGGTCCAACTTCTCGTGGACCGAAATGCTGCTGCTGGTGCCAGAATTGAACGGACCCGAGCTTTAGGTGTTGTCGTTGGTGGTGATGATGAAAAGATATTGACGATGAGCTATGTCTCGAAATTTGAGGATGTTGCTGTTGGTGATTCTGTTGTTACCTCTGGCACTGATGGGATTTATCCAAGTGGCTTTGACATTGGTCGAGTAACGCAAGTGGAGTCTGATTCAGGATTATACCTAGTTATAAGGGTTAAACCTGTTGTTGAATTTACTAAGCTAGAAAACGTTTTGGTATTAATTAATGATTCTCCTGTGATTAGACAAGATGGGGCACCTGAGTGAAAGATCTGAGGATCGTATTCGGATTAATTGCGGCTCTTATTTGTCAGACTACACTGCTGCTTCGCTTCGATGCTGTTAATTTTGACCTTATATTGATAGTGGTAGTGTTTTCAGCTCTCAGCCGAGGCCATTTAGTCGGATTATGGAGTGGTGCAGTCTCTGGATTTGTTCAAGATGTGATGTCTGGCGGTATTATCGGTGTTAGTGGTTTAGCGAAAAGTCTTGCGGGCGTGTTGGTAGGTTTGGCTGGGTCTCAATTTTTAATTTCAACTATTTGGCATCGGGTTGCCATTTTAATGGCAGCTAGTATTTTTCATGTGTTGTGTTTCATGGGAGTCTATCTTTTAATAGACCAAGTAAGTGTGTCGACATTCATTCCTTTGGCAATGGAGCAGGCATTTCTTAATGGTTTTATCGGTGCCATAATTCTGTTGGTGGCGGCTGGTTTTCCAAGATTCGGCAAAAAGTTTCGAATTCTTACCATGTTTAGAAGTCGAAATTGAATGATGAGATAAACGGTGATGAATAAAGGCACGTTTAGTACCGACCGGCGTTCTGTTAGCAGATTATTGAGAGGTTTTAATGTAGGTGTGGTTCTAGTTTTTTGTTTTCTTATTTTTAGTTTCTGGAGGTTCCAAGTCGGACAACACGCGCATTTTCTCGAGATGGCGGAGAACAATCACCAGAGGACTGTAAATTTAAGATCTCCGAGAGGTGTTGTGTTTGACCGCGACGGGCAGGTTTTGATCGACAATCGGTACTCGTTGAATATATCTCTCATTCGTGAACAGGTGGGTGACCTTTCAGCAGTGCTTGAGTTACTGGCTGATGTTACAACTGTTGATGTTGGTACTTTAAGAGAAGTCGTCGAAAGTAATAGCCACATTCCAGGTTACAGATCTTTGGTCCTTATCAGAGATGCTTCATTAGAACAGGTTGCTGGAGTGTCTGCGCGAGCTCTTGAATTACCTGGTGTCTTTGTTGAGCAGATCCCGACTCGCTATTACCCAAACAACAACACGGCTTCTCATCTATTTGGTTATCTAGGGGAAGTGACCAGTGCGCAACTAAATCAATTGACCGATGGTCGTTTAAGGAGTGGGTCTGTTATTGGGCAGGCTGGTCTCGAGCTTTTTTACAACCGGCCGTTAATGGGGATTGACGGTACCCGTAAAGTGGCTGTTAATAGTATTGGTCGAGAGATTGAAACAATTGATGAGGTGGCACCTACAGAAGGACAGCCACTACAACTCACTTTAGATCTTGACCTGCAGCGGGCGGCGGAAGAAATTTTTGAGTCGGGCGGTTATTCAGGGGCCGCCGTTGTTTTAGATCCAACTTCTGGTGAAGTCTTGGCTTTGTCTAGTATGCCTTCATACGATCCAAATGATTTTGCGTTAGGAGTAGATGAACAAACATGGAAAAATCTCAATGGGAATAGTCTCAAGCCTCTGCAGAATAGAGCTCTTCAAGGTCGTTATTCACCAGGATCAACTTTCAAAATAGTAATGGCTGCGGCTGCTCTTGACGAACAGATTATTGATCCGGAGTTCACAGTTAATTGTGGAGGTGGCGGTAATTTTTATGGACGTTTTTTTGGATGCCATGCACGTCACGGAACGGTCAATTTGTATGAAGCTTTAGAGCAATCCTGTAATACATATTTTTATAAATTAGGTACGATGGTAGATGTTGACACCATCAATCGGTGGGCTTCGGCGTTTGGTCTTGGCGAGTCAAGTGGGTTAGATCTGCCACATGAAGTGATTGGTTTAGTGCCCTCACGGGCGTGGAAGCGAGAAGTTAAAGGAGAACCGTGGTACCCAGGTGAAACCATCTCTGTTGCGATTGGTCAAGGAGCGGTTGCTGTAACACCAATGTCACTTGCGATAATGATTTCAACTGTTGCAAATGGAGGAGAAAGGGTTACACCTTATCTATTTAAGAGAAAAACTAAAGGTTCAGATTCTACAATTATCGGACGTCAAACGCTCGATGCAATCCGTGAAGGGTTGTGGATGGTTGTTAATCGTAATGGAACTGGTGGCCGCAGTCGTATACAAGGTTATGACATCATTGGCAAAACCGGTACCGCGCAAGTGATATCTCTTGAGGGGCGAGAACTTATTGACGGTAGTGACGAAGAATATAGAGACCATGGGCTGTTTGTATTTGCGGCGCCTTTAGATTCGCCAAGGATTGCAGGAGTCGTAGTGGCAGAACATGCGGAACACGGGTATATAGCTGCTGAAATGGCAAGGCATATTCTGGAAGTATTTTTTGCTAAAGAAGAAGGAAGACCGATACCAAATCTTCAAAGTCCGGTTCTTCCCGCAGAGAACGCTTTAGAAATGCCTTCCGTGGTAGCTGAAGGGCAATAGGAAATGAGAGAAGTCTTTAATAGACGTCTTTACGGATATATAGACGTGACCTTGCTTGCTGCGATTTTTGTCTTGTCCTCAATAGGCTTGTTGATGATATATAGCGCTACCTATGACCCAACTTTGGAGGACGCTGGACCGCAGGTGTTTAGACAGTTCTGGGCCTTGGTTCTTGGAAGTTTAGGGCTAGTAGTTCTGCTTATGTTTGATTACCGCACATTATTAAATCATTCAGTTTTTTTGTATATGGGGCTTGTGAGCTTGCTGATTTATACATTGTTTTTTGGAGTTGAACGTGGTGGAGCACAAAGGTGGATTGATTTTGGATTTATAAATCTTCAAGTATCTGAATTTGCACGGGTAGTACTTGCATTAACACTTGCAGCGTTTTATTCGGATCAACGCCGGGAGAATAGAAGTTTCCTTGATTGGTTGCTTGGAGCGCTTATTGTCTCTATTCCATTTGTGTTGATTGTCAGAGAACCCGACCTAGGAACGGCGATAACTTTACTTCCAGTGGCTATTATTATTATGGTATTTTCAGGTCTTAGACTTAAATTTCTGATGAGTCTGTGTCTAGTGGGGATTTTACTAACTCCGTTGGCATGGACTTACGCACTCGAAGATTACCAAAAAGTGCGAATTGCAAGTTTTGTAGATCCAGAGCAAGATCCACATGGAGCCGGATATCAACAAATCCAAGCTCGAATAACTGTAGGATCAGGGGGGCTGGAAGGTAAGGGGTTTCTTGAGGGAACCCAGAATCAATACAATTTTCTTCCAGTTGCTCATAATGATTTTATATTTTCTGTTTTAGCAGAAGAACAAGGGTTTTTAGGTGTGTTAGTAGTACTCGGTTTGTATTTATTTGTGATCATGAGATCGCTCGAAGCAGCTCGATTGGCGAAGGACCGTCAAGGTATGTTGCTGGTGGTAGGTATTGTTGGAGGATTTGTGTTTCAAGTTATTTATAACGTTACGATGTCGGCCGGGTTGGCTCCGGTAAAGGGCTTAACATTGCCTCTTATGAGTTATGGTGGGTCTTCGATTATCGCGACATTGATGGGTTTCGGACTCATTCTGAACGTCAGGATGCGTCGTTTTACTAATTGACCATCACTAGTAGTGATGGTGCAACCGTGATTCCTTTGGAAAGTGAATTTATGACTGCTTTTAATTTGTTGTTGATAGGGAAGTCGCAAGTGCCGTCAAAGTGCGGGAACTTAGCTGCTTTCTTGGGATCAACTGGTCTTAGTCTTTCCGAGAATCAGTCGGAGAATATTTCGTATGAACAAGGAGTTAATTATTTCCTCTTCGCGCCAAGAAACAATGGCTGCGATTCTAGAGGACGACCAAGTTGCTGAAATTTTCGTTGAGCGGGAGAGTCAGCGTGGTTCCGTTGGGAACATCTACAAGGGCTGTGTTTCAAAGGTGCTTCCAGGATTGCAATGCGCCTTTGTCAATATAGGGCTTGAGCGCGATGCGTTTCTATATGTGTCAGATGTAGTCAATACGGCGGAACAGTTTGAAAGTTTAGATGCGTCTGAGCATGACGATGACGAGTCTCTACCCGCAGCTAATGATGATGCAAAAATAGAAGACCTACTGAAAGTAGGACAGGAGATTCTAGTTCAAGTTGCTAAGGATCCTCTTGGAACGAAAGGTGCGCGAATTACCTCCCACGTAGCGTTGCCTGGACGTTTCTTAGTTTTTATGCCTACTGTTGATCACATTGGTGTCTCGCGAAAAGTAGAAGCCAGAAATGAGCGTGGACGTCTGAGAGGTATTGTTAGACGATTCCGTGAAGAGCACGGTTTTACTGGTGGCGTTATTCTTAGAACTGCTGCGGCCGGCCGTCCCGAAGAAGATATTGTGGCGGACCTTTCATATTTTCATCAACTTTGGACTGAGGCACGTAAGAAAACTGAAGAATCTCTTGCCCCTGCCATTATTCATAGAGAGGAGAACTTAGTTTCTAAACTTCTCAGAGATTTCTTAAGCGATGATTTCTCAGTAATTCGTATCGATGATAAGGATGAATACAAACGCGCCAAGCATTTCGTAGAACGTGTGATGCCTAAATTGGTTTCTAGGACGACTCATTACACCAAGGATTTTCCAATTCTTGAAGAATATGGAGTCCAGGCTGAACTGGATAAGGCTTTGCGCAGCAAAGTTTGGCTTAAGTCAGGGGGGTATCTTGTTGTAAATCATACGGAAGCTCTGGTTGCGATTGATGTGAATACTGGGCGTTACGTAGGTAAACGTACTGGACGTTTAGAAGACACAATAGTTAAAACGAATCTGGAAGCAGCAAAAGAAATAGTTAGACAAATGCGCTTGCGCGATCTTGGTGGGATTATTGTTCTGGATTTTATTGATATGGAAGAACGTAAAAATCGTCAGCGCGTCTACCAGGCTCTTGAACAGGAATTGAGAAAAGACCGTTCTCCGTCAAAGTCAATCCAGGTTCCTGAGTTTGGTCTGATAGTAGTGACTAGGAAGCGTGCAAAACAGAGCTTGGAACGGCAGTTGACGGAGTCGTGTCCGTACTGTTCTGGTAGCGCTGTTATTAAATCCACTCCGACTATTTGCAATGACATATTTGTGGAAATGCGTAAACTTGCAAGCGAATTAAGCGGTAAGATTGTGCAGCTCCGCGTAAATCCTGACATAGCGCGAGCATTCAAAGAAGAGGAGCGTAAGGTCTTAAATGACCTAGAAAATGATATTGGTCGAAAAATTGTGATCAAGTCTGATGCTCAACTGCACCATGAGCAGTTTGACGTGATGACCCTCTGACTAGTGACTAATCTGTGGCAAGAGATTTTTATTGAAAAGCTATGGATTTTTGGTTCCAGCGAACATTGTTGAAATTCTTAATGCGAGTACCCGCAATTAGTATCCCTTCTGCCTTAAGAAGTTGATGTTTCAAAGACGTGTTGCTGTATCCTCCTATTTGTCCTCCAGAACCTACAACCCTGTGGCAAGGAATAGCAGGAGAGCTGCAATTTCTCATTATGTTTCCTACTGCTCGCCAAGCGTTCGGATGACCCGCTAGAGTCGCAACGTCTCCGTATGTTGATACTTTTCCAATTGGAATATTTCTGACAATAAAAAGTACTTGTCTGGCAAAACGTGTTTTTTGATCTAATGGCATCAGTTTGTGATTAATTTTTTTTCAGGATGCTTTATCCAAAGACTATTTTTTGTATGCCACAGGTATTAGGCACACTAGTGCAATATAAATATCGTATAGACTGCAAAAAAATGGATACCATGGGGGCAATATTGTTGAGTCCATAAAGTTCTTGACATGTGCGACATCGAGAATACTATGCGCAATCCATGAGGTAGCGAGTATTTTGAGTGCTGTGGAAGGTTCATACGTTGTAGCAAGACAAGCAATTATAAAAAATCCAGAGGCGAAGGCAATTTCAAAGCTGCCGGAAATAGCTTCATTGCTGAGAAGCGTTCCACCTACATATATTCCTGATACTAAAACAAGAAGCAACGAAGATATTTGAGCAAGTCGTAGTTCGGCAATTAATCTATTGGCAGAAGAATACTCTGTGGTGACTGCTTTTAAAGACAGCCATGTTACTGATAGGGCAAGAAATGCCGAACTGGCAGCTATTGCAAGAATCATCTTGTTGAAATGTGGTAAAAGATATCCACTAGTTTCCGGTTTTAGTCAGACTTATCAGAAACGTTATTCGATGGTGTGCTATCTGCCACAGATCCATAAAATATTGAATTAAATAGTAATTTGAATGTTCCCCATGTTTGTCCTCGATGCTGTACTCTGAAAGTGTGTAAGATTATTCGTCCGTCACCTAAAGGATATTCCATGGAAGCTGCTGTTCTTCTAAGCTGTTCTCCACCCGTTAGCCAACCACTTTGAAGAAGTTTACTGTTTGGGTAAGTGGCGATCGTCTTTACGTTCTCTCCGCCCGGGGTTCTCTTGGCGAGGTAACCACCATTTCCCACAAACATGGCGTTAACGTTGTCCGGTAGACCAAAGCCAATAGGATGTGAGGTGTCGACGGCAACTCTCAGAATAGAGCCCGGGCAATAAAACGATTCTTCTGATTGTCCTCCCACTACATTTGTGACTGGAACATTAAGGTGATCAATCGCGAATTTTGCTGTATTGCCGAGGGTTATCAAGATCCCACCATCGGTAACGAAATTAAGAAGATTCTGTTTGCCCTGTGCACCGATGCCGCCTCGATATTCTGGACGAATGTTAGGACCTTGAAGACCTTGGATTAATGTCACGGAACTCATTTCAGGTAGGATGATGACATCAAATTTATTTTTAATATTTTCGTCAATAAGATCTGCGCTTCGTATCTGATCGTGCTCAAAGTCGTGTTGGTCAAGTACCCATCTCGTCCAGCCGGCGTCCATGTTTCCACCCCAAGGTTCATAAACGGCGACTCGAGTTTTCTGAATTTCATATGTAGGAATTTCATTAGGAACATCGGTCGATCTGATTTGAAGATGCAAATCTCCGGCGATCTCTTGTACGGTCGCATCGTCGACATCGTTAACTAAAATTAGTCCCGGACCGTAAGAAATGTCTTGTTCCAGGACAGTAGACTCGAGTGTTCGTCTTACAGTAGCTCCAGCTCTCAATAGTCTGTTAATGGCAGAAAAGCTGTTATTTGTTGTATGGGGAATTACAAAGGTCGCACCATTTCCAGTCAAATTCCCAGTAGCTACTAACTGATTCTTGCCGATGAATCTTAGATCTGCTTTGAATGGACGATCGATGCGGATCGTTTCAACGCCCATTAGCATACCCAGTGACCAGGCGGTAACGTCGTATGGTTTATCAATTGGCGAATTAGAGTGGGGCCAACGTATATCCGGGTAAGTTTGTGGTTCCAAAATGTCTTTAATCCACCGGCCAAAAGGTTGAGCCAATTTGGCCACATATGTTCCCGCAGGATATGTCACACCATCCGCCCTAAATGAGTGGTTGGCGATCTCGATTTCTGCTGCCTCTGATTGAAGTAACTCAATTAATTTTGCTACGGCTATAGGGTCATGTTGTTTAGCAGGTATGACGAATGCAAAGGGTGCACCATTTGAAAATTTCTCAATCGTGCGTTGGTTCATTAAGTAGAAGTTTTTCTTTAAAAGAGCGCGGTTATTGGCAACATTTTCTAACAATCCTTCAATAGCTAAACGGCTATAGTCCACTGTGTCGCCAAGTGTCCACAATCCTCCCAACCAAGGACGCGGATAATTCATTCGTGATTGAGTGTCCAGCGGTGGAGGCAAAGGAAGATTTAATCCCCGTCGTCTGGTAAATGAATTACGCGATACACGGTTTTGTCTTTTGAAAGGAGAAGCACGTTGCTGTAATACTGGTGTGCCTAAGTTGGCACTTGCTGTTTCTGTTAGCAGGCCAACCATGTTGTGCCACCATGGATTTGTATTATTTGCTCCTTGCCAGAACCCGCTATAGAGCTCGCCCCAGATGACCCCAGTTTTATCGGCTGCATGTAACCGGCTCGCCATTGCTTGGCCAAGTTGATTTACCTGACTCCATATCAGAGGGTCTACATTGGGGTTTACAGGGTTTTTAAACGGAGGAACAAAAATCCGAGCATTTCTGTTACCCATTTGGTGAACATCTAGATAGACCTCCGGTAACCAATCCTTATAAAGCACTTGATTGAGATGTTGCGTTTCGATTTGGGTCAGCATATAACTGTCACGGTTGTTGTCGTGCCCTGCGTAATAGTGATAAAGCTCTGGAAGGCGAGACCCCTCATAGGCGGTGCCAAGATTCTTTCTGTACCAATCTACGACCATTTTTTGGCCGTCCGGGTTTTGTGAAGGAATTAAAAGTAGTACAGCATTTTCTAAAATGTTCCGTGTCCATTTTGATTGTCCGGTTGCAAACTCATATATAAGATCGTTCATAACTTGACTGGTGCCTATTTCAGTAGCATGTACGTTGGCTCCAATTAGGACGACCGCTTTTCCTGTTTGGGAAATTTCTTCAGCTCTTTCTAATGTTGTGTTGCGCGGGTCAGCAAGCTCGTGCTGCATATCCTGATAATTCGAAAGATCTCGTATGGTCTCAGGAGTTGAGGCTACGACAAGAAGATATGGTTCGCCTAGGGTTGTTTTTCCAAGTTCCTTAACTTTAATGCGGTCAGAAAGATCATCTATTAAATTAAAGTAATCGACCATGTCGTCCCAGTGTGCAAGCTGGCGATCGGCGCCCATGGGAAAGCCGAAAAAATCTTCCGGTGAGGGTATGTCGAGGAGTCTCTGTGCACTTACGGGAAATGTGAGTGTGGTTGCAACCAGTAGAGGGGACAGCCACATAAGTAAATATCGACGTTCCACACCCTTCAGTATATCGTGAATGTTTCAGATATTATGAAAGTCCCGAGGAGATTAATTTAAGATAAGTTCTTTCCTTGCCTTGGATAATCGAGCTCTTTAAAAACAGGTGTGAATAGTTACGGAGAAAACTAATGAATAAAGATTTTGGAACGAACTCGGTTTCTAGGTCTTTTGTTCTTAGAAGTGGGATTTTTGTTGCGGTTTTGTTGCTTGTACTTACCGCCTTTTTCTTTCGAGAATCATTGTCTGAGCAGATCCGAGCGACAATTGGACTTGGATGTTTCCTGGGAGTGATAGTGGCTTGTTCGTCTAATATTTTTGGCATTAGATGGCGGACGGTTCTTTGGGGGTTGGGCTTACAGATTTTTTTCGCCCTATTTATTTTTAAGTTTGAGCTTGGCGGTGTGCGTTTCGGATATGAAATGTTCTCTGCGTTAGCTGGTATCGTAAGTCAGTTTTTAGAATTCACAAATGTCGGATCAGAATTTGTCTTTGGAGTACTTGCGAGTCCAGACGAGTTGTCAAAGGTTTTTCCTAATGGTTTGGTGCTCGCGTTTTCGGCACTTCCGATAATCATTTTTGTATCGTCCGTTTTTGCCGTACTTTATCACCTTGGGTTTTTACAGATTTTGGTAAAAATTATGGCTCGACTAATGATTCCGCTTATGCGAACAAGTGGTGCGGAAACTCTTTCGGCAACGGCGAATATATTTATGGGACAGACCGAGGCGCCCATAATTGTCAAACCTTACATACCGAAAATGACTGAGTCAGAACTGTTGACTCTAATGGTTGGAGGGCTAGCTACTATTGCTGGCAGTATGTTTGTTATTTATATGAGTTTAGGTGCCGATCCTGTAGCCATGTTAACTACGAGTGTAATGTCTGCACCTTGCGGCTTGTATTTATCCAAGATCCTTATTCCGGAAGTATCTCAACGTAATTCAGTCAATGATGTTGAGGTGGCTCTTTCCAGAGAGCACGTCAATATGATTGATGCGGCGGCATCCGGTGCGAGTGACGGGATGCGTGTTGCCATTAATGTTGCGGCTATGTTGATCGCATTCTTAGCTTTCATTGCGATGTTTGATTTTCTAATTGGATTGGTCATCCCTGGGCTTTCAATGGCACGTATTCTTTCGATTTTGTTTTCACCGATTGCGTCTTTGCTTGGTGTTTCCGCAAAGGATGTTCCGGTGGTGGCAGAACTCCTTGGTACTAAATTAGTGACAAACGAATTTGTTGCATATATCAAGATGTCAAGTGACTATGGCAATGTCCTTACTGCTCGTTCAGAGATGCTCGTGACGTTCGCGTTGACAGGTTTTGCGAACTTTGGCTCAATTGGAATTATTCTGGGTGGCATTGGCATGTTGGCCCCCACTCGTCGTTCAGATCTGGCGCGTTTAAGTGCAAGAGCGTTATTGGCAGGATTTGTAGTGACCTTAATCAATGCATCAATTGTGGCAATACTTGTCGCACCGTAATTTTCTGAGAATTTATAGTATCGATAGCTTCAGAAAGACGAGAAAAACTAAAAGTTCTCCTGCATTTTATCTAAATCTCTGTTCCTCGTCTTTCTCGCCCGGTATGATCACCCCGCATGCTTCCAACAATTGATTGGCAAGACGACACGGTTGTAATGATTGATCAGCGTAAACTGCCTTCAAAAGAGGTCTATGTTCGCTGCAAGACTGCGAAAGAGGTGGCTAGGGCTATTCAGAAAATGGTTATAAGGGGTGCGCCCGCTATTGGTGTGGCGGCTGCGATGGGCCTAGCTTTAGGAGTCAAATGCAGTAAAACTAAAGGTTCAAGTGAGTTGGCTGTTGAGTTTTATAAATTGTGTGAACTCATGGCTCTTACTCGACCTACTGCGGTCAATCTTTTTTGGGCTATCGGAAAGATGAAAACAGTTTTTGCAGAAGCTGTGAGAAAAGGATGTTCTCCAGACGAAATTTCTCACCAACTCTTGAATGCCGCTCAGAAACTGCATGACGATGATGTTGAGAATTGCCGAAAGCTTGGTGCGCATGGGGCCGATGTTGTTCCAGTAAATGGAAAAGTCCTCACCCATTGTAATGCTGGGGCTCTAGCAACTGGAGGTTATGGAACTGCACTAGGCGTGGTTCGTGCTGCGGTTGAGCAGGGCAAAAAGGTGGCGGTGTTTGCTGATGAAACTCGTCCGTTTTTGCAAGGAGCTCGCTTGACCGCTTGGGAATTAGTACGGGATGGGATTGAGACAACGGTGATAACAGATAGTATGGCCGGCCCTTTAATGAGGAGTGGAGGAGTAGATGTCGTTGTAGTAGGAGCCGATCGAATCGCAGCCAATGGCGATGTCGCGAATAAGATCGGTACTTACACAGTTGCCGTACTGGCCCACGAGAATAAAGTGCCTTTCTATGTGGCCGCGCCTGTTTCAACCATTGATCAAGACACACTGAATGGGGATGGCATTCCGATCGAAGAGCGAGGAGAGCGTGAAGTTAGTCACGTTGGTTCTATACGTACTACACCTGAAGGTGCCAGTATTTGGAACCCGGCATTTGATGTTACGCCACATCACTTAATTACTGGAATCATTACGGAATGGGGAATTTGTCGTCCTCCATTTTTGTCCAGTTTACAAAAAGTCTGTAAGAACATAGATCTGATGAAAACAACATGAGAGTCATTGGGATTGAGACTTCTTGTGATGAGACAGCCGCTGCGGTTGTTTCTGAGACCGAGTTAAAGGAGCGGCCTTGGCGAATAGATTCGAGCGTAATTTCTTCTCAGGCTAATATTCATAGAGAATGGGGAGGGGTTGTGCCGGAGCTTGCCTCTAGACAACATATACGTGATATTTGTGGAGTTGTCGAAAGATCTTTGGTTGAGGCTCAGATTCAGTGGAGTGATCTTGATGCTGTTGCGGTTACGCAGGGCCCAGGGTTAATAGGCTCATTGTTAGTTGGTGTTGCCTTTGCGAAATCACTTTCGGCGTCACTTGGCCTTCCTTTAATTCCAGTAAACCATCTAGCTGGTCATATCGAGTCATTAGTTGTTGAAAATGGCACGTTACCGAAGCCGGCGATTGTGTTGGTGGTGTCTGGCGGGCATACATCTTTATATTTTGTTCCTGAGGACAATGAATATCGGTTGGTTGGTCGTACGCGTGATGACGCTGCTGGTGAAGCATTCGATAAAGTCGCTGCTTTGCTTGGTCTCGGTTATCCTGGAGGACCAGCAATCGACCGTCTTGCTAAATCAGGTGATGATTTTTCCGTTGATTTTCCTATTGCTAGAATTACCCACCCAGATCGTAATGATGGGCCCGAGCTTGCCAGTCCGCTAGGTTTTTCTTCAGTTTTAAAAGGGCGTATGGAGTTCAGTTTTAGCGGATTGAAAACATCAGTAAAACGACATGTTGCTTCTCGGCGTACTGCTCTTGGTATTGATGAAACCGGTAGTTTGTCGGCTGTGGAGGTCGCAGACATAAGCGCAAGTTTTCAAAGGGTTGTTGTAGAGACGTTACTTAGTCGAACGTTTGAAGCAGTGAAATGGTTTGGAGCTAAAAGTCTGGGTATTGCGGGCGGCGTTTCAGCTAATAGTCGGTTGAGGGATGATGCAATGTCTCGAAGTGAGGCCTTGGGTTTACCGCTTTTCTTGCCATCGTTAAGTCTTGCAACTGACAATGCCGCTATGATTGCAGCGGCTGGTCTACGAAATTTTCACGACGGTGTTAAAGGGGCTCTCAGTATCGATGCGGTTGCATCTTTACCGCTCGGTACTCATCAGTTTGAGTAGATCTTATGCGTTGGTATTCAAAATCACACTGGCAGATCATTGTTGCACTCGGTCTTGGTGTGTTGTATGGCGTAACCGCTTCTTTGTCGGGCTGGGGATCATTTACTGCCGATTGGATTGCTCCGTTCGGCACTGTTTTTCTACGTCTGTTGCTGCTTATTGCAGTGCCGTTGGTGCTTTCTTCTCTAATTACAGGTATCGCATCTCTTTCGGACCTTAAGAAATTGTCCCGCATCGGAGGGCGAACTGTTTTTATCTATATCGGAACTACTCTTATCGCGCTGGTCATTGGTTTGACTGCTGTGAACCTTGTAAAGCCCGGAACAACAGTGCCGGAGAATTTACGTGTCCGTCTTCAGGAAACTTATCAGATCGATGTTGATGAGCGTCAGATGACAGCGGTCGATGTAAGCGAGCGAGGACCGTTACAGCCGCTGATTGATATTATTCCTGAAAATATTTTTGGTGCGGCATCGGACAATCGAAACATGTTAAATATTGTGTTTTTGGCATTTTTGTTTGGCACTGCTCTCTTGTTAATTTCAGACGCAAAAGCTAGACCTTTGTTGGATTTTTTTTCCAGCTTGGATGCGGTCATCATAAAGGTCGTAGAAATAGTAATTCTTTTCGCGCCAGTAGGTGTCTTCGCTTTGATTGCCGATACAATTACTTCTGTTAGTGGGGACAATCCGGCAGAGATTGTGGAGTTGCTCTCTGCCCTTGGGCTTTATTGTTTCACCGCGGTGGCTGGAATGGTTGTCCAAGCCACTGTTGTCTATCCACTTCTAATTAGGACTTTTACTCCTATTCGGGTTAGACAATTTTTTTCAGGGATTGGACAGGCTCAGTTGGTTGCATTTTCCACATCCTCGAGTGCTGCAACTTTGCCTGTAACTATGCAGGCGGTTGAAAAGAAGCTTGGTGTTTCTGAAGAAGTATCAGCTTTTGTACTACCATTGGGTGCAACCATAAACATGGACGGAACTGCACTTTATCAGGCTGTTGCTGCTGTTTTTATAGCTCAAGCACTTGGCATTGACCTCAGTGTTTCCGCGCAGACGACCATAGTATTGATGGCCTTATTAGCTTCTATTGGCACGGCTGCTGTGCCAAGTGCGGGTGTAGTCATGTTAGTTATCATTCTTGAATCTATTGGCATCCCCATCGCCGGTATTGCACTTATTCTTGGGGTTGACCGTATCATCGATATGTGTAGGACTACGGCAAATGTCACTGGCGATGCGGCAGTTGCAACTATTGTGGCGGCCGGCGAGAACCAACTTCACCAAGCCATTCATAAACATGAATCCTGATAGTCTGACATTTTCTATCGTGGGTTTTTGTCCGGTCAAGAAAAAGAAAGTCAAAGGGACTCTTTAGTCGTGATTAACCGAATATTCTTTTATGGAACGCTGATGAGTGGATTTGATTTGAGAAAAAGTTCTCAGATTGACAGGTACATAAAGTTTGAAGGGTATGGTTTTATCAAAGGGATCTTGTTTGATCTAGGATTGTACCCGGCGGCTATTGCATCATCTGGAAAAATAATGGGTGAGCTTTACCACGTGTCTGATCCTCTGAAACTTTTGTCTCGTACAGACGTGGTCGAACAATATTTTCCGCAAGCAGAGCGGAGCAGTATGTATCTTCGCCGACAGGTGAAGGTGACGCTTGAGAACGGGCAGCGCAAGATAGCTTGGTGTTATTACTACAGGAAGCCTTTAAGTGACGCCGTCTTGATTTCTGATGGAGATTACCGAAGCCATTTAGTCAGGTTGTCTTCATAAGTGAAGGTGTTAATTTGTTATGATGAAAATGTTTGCCTGTCTGTAATGTCGTGACTGTTGATTGTGAGAGGTAGCTATGAAAACTGTTGGTGTTTTAGGATGTGGCTTAATGGGTTCTGGTATCGCGCAGGTATGTGCGCAATCTGGTTATAAAACTATTGTTCGTGAGGTGGATCAAAAACTTGTTGACAAAGGTTTGGCACGGATTGAATCGTTTCTGGATGCTGGTGTCGAGCGAAAAAAAGTTTCTCCTGAAAGTCGAGATCAAACGCTGTCGAATCTTTCAGGAACGACTGATGTTGAGGCAATGGCGGAAACTGACCTCATCATTGAAGCGATCGTCGAAAACCTTGAAGCTAAGAGGGTCATGTACACCGCCCTTGATAAGGTCGTAGGGGAAGACACGCTTTTTGCGTCTAATACTTCATCTCTGTGCATCACTGAAATGGCTTCAACTACGACCAGGCCAGATCGTTTTTTTGGATTGCATTTTTTTAGTCCAGTGCCGGTGATGAAATTAGTAGAAGTGGTTCGGGGGCTTTCTACAAGCGATGAGACGTATGAGAAAGGCATGGATTTTGCTGTGTCTTTAGGGAAAGAGCCTATCACTGCACCAGACAGGCCTGGTTTTATCGTCAATAGATTGCTGATACCTTATCTCTTGGATGCTATCCGAGCGTACGAATCTGGTGTTGGCACACTTGAAGATTTAGATAAAGGCATGTCTCTGGGATGTGGCCATCCGATGGGGCCGTTTACGCTGCTTGATTTTGTAGGACTTGATACGACCTACTATATTGCAAACATAATGTATGACGAGTTCCGTGATCCAGCTTATGCAGCGCCACCCTTGTTGAAGCGCATGGTTCTAGCTGGCCATCATGGACGCAAGACAAAACGTGGTTTCTACACCTATTGATTAGTATAAAAAGATTCAAGGAATTCTGATGAACGAGGATCGTATAAGTAAAACAGTTGAAGTGCTATTAAGTGAAATCGGAGAAGATCCAAAACGTGAAGGGCTAGTGAAGACACCAGAAAGAGTTGCTAAAGCCTGGCAATTTCTTAGCAGCGGATATAAAGCCGACATTGATGCTGTTGTGAATGACGCTCTTTTTACTGTCGATTACAGCGAGATGGTTATTGTTAAAGATATTGATTTTTATAGCGTATGTGAACACCATTTGTTGCCATTTTTTGGAAAGTGTCACGTTGCATATTTGCCTCGGAAGAAAGTAATTGGATTGAGTAAAATTCCGCGACTGGTAGAGATGTTCAGTCGTCGACTTCAGGTCCAGGAACGTTTGACAAATCAGATTGCCAAGACGCTTTCAGAAATTCTTGATCCTCTTGGTGTCGGCGTTGTAGTCGAAGGGACTCACTTGTGTATGTTGATGCGAGGAGTAGAAAAACAAAATTCTTTTGCCGTAACAAGTGCCATGCTGGGCGGCTTCCGTGATGATGCCCGTACGCGAATGGAATTCTTGGATCTACTGAAACAACGAGGCGTGATGCGTTCTGCAATGGACCCTGCATCGTCTTCACCTTACGGAGAGCGAAGTCAGTGAAAAGAATTTTGGTAGCCCTCTTTTTTTCACTGACCTTTTTCGGAGGGCAGATGTTGGCTCAGGGTAGGACTACTGAACAAGTCGAGGTGTTATGTCCGTCTGTTCTAGGTGTTGGCATTGAAAACAAGGTTCCTTACTGCAATATCGAGATTCACCGTGATGCGGTGTTTGGGATATTGATGCAGGTTCCATCCCATCGAGGAGAGGCTATTTTATCTTTTGATTTACACAATAGACATACGTATTCAGAAGAGGAGGCTAGTGAGGGGCGCGCTTATGCAAAATATATGGCATCTATAGCGATCGCAACGATGTCCGGAGAGATTATTACCCGTGGTGTCGTTCTCAGTGAATTTCGTTCAGAATCAGATCTTTATGATCGTGTCAAAGGTACAGGGATACTCCGTGATGTCAATCCTTTAGCTCCGCTTGGTGCAGAAAGAATTTACGTGACGATACCAGAAGACATAGATCAGATTTCGGTAGTCGGGCAAAGTTTGGAAGTTATACGTGCTGAAAATCAAGATGTGTTTCAATCCACTGGCCGAGCGGTGGCGGCGCTTAGCGATGCGCTTATTTCGTACCTACCACAATAAAAAACATGCATTGTTATGATGTGATTATTATTGGCGCCGGTCCGGCAGGACTAGCAGGTGCCATTGCTGCCCGTAAGGCAGGATTAGATTTTCGTGTCTTGGAAAAAGGAGTGTTGGTTAACTCACTTTTTAATTTTCCGAGTCAAATGGTTTTTTTTACGACACCAGAATTACTTGAAATCGGAGGTCTTCCTTTTGTCAGTGCTCGAGATAAGCCTACACGTGACGAAACGCTCCGTTATTATCGGCGTGTTGTAGATACTTATGAATTGGATATCGATTTCGGGCTAACACTGACTGGGTTAGATTTTAACTCCAAAGATTCTAATGCTAGCTACACCATTCAGGCTCGTGATGGTGCAGGCACGAACTCACAATATAAAACACGGACTGTGGTTTTAGCTACTGGTACTTACGACAGACCAAATCTTCTTGGAATACCAGGAGAAAATCTGTCGCATGTTTCCCATTACTATACCGAGCCGCATGCTTTCTATCGTAAGAAGGTAATTATTGTTGGAGGCAAAAACTCGGCTGCAGAAGCAGCTCTTGATTTATATCGTGCCGGCGTCGATGTGACCTTAGTGCATAGGGGCGCAACGTTAGGTTCTTCGATTAAATATTGGGTTAAACCGGACATTGAAAATCGTATTAAGGAAGGTTCCATCCAAGCGTTGTTCAACACCGAGGTTGTCGAAATTCGTTCAGGCGAAGTAGTAACTCAAACTGTGTCAGATAACTTGGATAGCAGCGTGCGAAAGCTTCTTCCTGCGGATGCCGTTTTTCTATTGACTGGGTATTTGGCGGATGTTTCACTGTTGCGGGCTTGCGGGGTAGAAGTTGACAAAAATACTAATATTCCTGTGCGAGATAAAAATACTTTTGAAACGAATAGGCCCGGCCTGTACCTGGCAGGGTCCGTCGTTGCTGGAGCAAATCGTGGAGAGGTTTTTATTGAAAATGGTCGCTTTCACGGGCGAATCGTTGTTGAGGATATCGCGAAAAAAAAGAAAAATAGTAAAGATTAATCTTTTATTGAACGTAGCCTGACTGGGTTCCAGAATCTTTAAAAAGCACTTTCATTTCAAGTAGTAACCTAAGCAACTGACATCGTTTCACGATCGTCTCTTGTTCGAGTAAAGTCTGTTTTTCAAGAGTATCGAATTCAAAGTGATGGCACAGATTATTAATAAAGGTTAGGTCGTCTGTTTTAACAGGGAAACTCCACTTTTTGTTACGTGACAGCAAATATGTGCGGAGTTGAGAGTCAAGTTTAATCCGTTCTTCTTTGAGGGCTTCAGTTGGCGGTATCGCATTAAGAAACTCTACCTTAGCTTGTCTATAGGTTTTTGAGTCGATCTCTTCAATAATCTGAAATTCTTGGTTGCCTTTCAGGAGTATGTTGAAGCGACCATCTTCCATTTTTTCGCAATGTGTGATAATTCCTGAGCACCCTCGAAGGAAATTTTGATGGGAACTAGAGCGTTTTGATTTTGATGATCCGTGGTGTAAAACTATCCCGATTACCTTATTTTTTTGCATGGCATCTTTGACCATTTCACGATAGCGGGACTCAAAAATATGAAGCGGAAGAAACACTTTTGGAAATAAGACAACATTCGGTAGCGGAAAAATTGGAATTGTGAGGGAGTTTAAAGGAACATTCATAGTGCTAAGTGATTGATATTGTTGGAGTCATTTTGCTTGAAGTTGTGAAAAAATATGAAATAATTCCTGTTTATTAGTTGAATCAGTGTTATCTGCCGATACATTGGGTGTGTAGTCGCTACTATTATCTTATTCTTGTTCCTTGTTTTAAGGATTCGTAGGTAGGTATAGAAAAATAAAGTATGTCTAAAACTCCAAAATACCCTGGTCACCGAGTGACCGCGAACGGGAATCAACTGGTTTCTTACCATACGGAAGCTCGAGTAACTGATGGTGGTGTCTACTATCCGATTACTCCTTCAACGGAGGGAGGAGAGCTTTATCAGCAATCGTTCGCTGAGGGAAATCTTAATGTTTTTGGGCGCAGTACGACAGCGATTGAAGCGGAGGGCGAACACGCTGCTCAGGGCGGAGCCATCGCGTATTCTGTATGTGGAAGACGGGTAGTAAATTTCACGTCAGGTCAAGGTCTTCCCTACGCCTCCGAGCAGTACTATCACGCTCCTGGAAAGGCCTCGACGATGATTGTCCAGGTCGGTGCCCGTGCGTTGACCAAGCATGCACTCAATGTGCATTGTGGGCACGATGATATTAATGGTGTTCTTGATACTGGCTGGATCATTGTGTTTGCTAAGGATGCTCAGCAGGCAGCGGACCAATCGCTTATTTTGCGGCGTGTTACCGAGAAGAGTCTGACCCCAGGGATGAACGTGCAGGATGGGTTTCTGACCACCCATCTTGAGAGAACTTTCTATCGGCATGAATCGGAACTGATTAGAGAATTTTTAGGCGCCCCGGAAGACATAATAGAGTGTCCGACCGAAGCTCAGAGAGAGCTTTTTGGTCCGAAACGTCGACGTGTTCCGAAGATGTACGACTTGGCAAATCCTGTTTTATTGGGTCCTGTGCAGAACCAAGAGCACTATATGCAGGGTGTTGTGGCGCGTCGGAACAATTTTATTGAACCAATTCTCCAGTATTTAGTGGAATCGCATGAAGAATTTGGCCGTTTGACGGGACGTCACTATGGTTTGCTAACTGAATATGAAACAGGGGATGCGGAGACGGTCTTCGTTTCTCTCGGATCAGCAGCTGAGAACTGTGAAGCGGCGGTCGATTATCTCCGACAGACTCGAGGTGCTAAAGTTGGTTCAATCCATGTTAATGTGCTGAGACCGTTTCCTGGTCAGGCCATTGCTAAGGCGCTGGCGGGGAAACGGAATGCAATCGTGCTGGAGCGCACAGATGAACCTCTAGCAGGAGATAATCCGCTTGGTCGTGATATTCGAACCGCGCTCAACAAAGCTCTGATTATCGAAGGACGTCCAGTCGAAGAAGGTTTTTCTCCGATTGCGTCTTGCGACGTGCCGCGTATATTTAACGGCGTTTACGGGTTGGGTTCCCGAGATTTTCGTCCCGAACAGATTTTGGGCGCATATGAGTATGCAACCTCAGGTCGGGCACGGACCGATGGTCGTACAGCGGAGGATGGGTCGTCCTTTTTTGTGCTTGGTGTTCCTCACCCGTACGAAGTGAAATCAGACGAGACTCCGTCATTACTACCCGAGGGAGCGATTGCTGTTAGATTTCATTCAATTGGTGGTTGGGGGGCGATCACAACAGGTAAGAACTTAGGCGCAATCATTGGCGATTTTAATGATTTTCTTTCGGCACGTAATACGGAACTCGATGAATTTGGTCGTCTCAAGGAAGTTATCCATGTTAGCGCTAATCCGAAATACGGTTCTGAAAAGAAAGGTGCACCGACTTCCTATTTTCTAGTTGTGGCGCCTGAACGTATTCGGGTCAACTGTGATCTTCGGCATGTAGATGTAGTTCTTTGTTGCGATCCAAAAGCATTTACGCACTGCAATCCACTGGACGGGATGTCAGAAGGTGGCGCGTTAATATGGGAATCTGAGGAGACGGCCGAGGAAGCTTGGGAACGACTGCCAATCTGGGCTCGGACTGAGATCCTTGACAAAAAAATACGTGTGTTTACTCTGCCGGGATTTGATATTGCCAGAAAGGCAACCACCCGTTCTGATTTACAGCTTAGGATGCAAGGTAATGCGTTTCTTGGCGCGTTTTTCAAAGTGTCTCCATTGCTCCAAGATTTTGATATTAACAACGACCAATTTGAAGAAGTCGTTCGCAATCAGTACCAAAGGAAGTTTGGAAAACTTGGTCCTGCGGTCGTAGAGTCCAATATGGAAGTCATGACTCAAGGTTTCAGCAGAGTAATTGAGATCAAAGTTGGTGAACTTACCGCAAAGGATCGTTCCACGCTTCGTGGGCTACCCATGTTGCCACTTAATGTAGATAGCGAGGGTTGTAGCACATGCCGGTCGGTTCCCTTACCAGACGGGCAGCTTGAGCGGACACCCGTGACTCAGGTCGGAGTTTTTGATTCCGAGTTCCGTTCTGACTACGGATACGATCAACCATCTTCACCTTTAGCTGCGATGTCTGTAATGGCAGCGGGTACAGGCGACACGGCATCCAAATATGTTGCGCGTCGAGAGACTCCTCTTTTTATTCCAGAAAATTGCACTCAATGCATGGAATGCATTTCAGTTTGTCCGGATACGGCTCTTCCGAATTGTTCACAAGACATCGAGACCGTACTTCACACGGCTATTAGCAACTATGTCGAGAACACGGACGATCGCAAAAAATTGCTTGCACATGTTCCGGAGATTGAGAAACGAACACGATCACTAATGAACGATGCCGTTGGTGGTAAATCCGATGATCCGTTCCCTGAGCTAGTCCGTAAGGCCACCAGTGATTTGAATGGGTTTTCGGATGCAGCTCGAAATCAGTTTCTGTCCATAATCGATAAAACTCCCGTCGCATACAATAAGGTCAACGCAATCTTTAGAGGTCCAGAGAAGAAAAATCCTGGGAGTGGAGGCGTTTTTTCAATTTTTGTTTCGGACCTCTGTAAGGGTTGTGCGGCCTGCGTCACTGCATGCGGTGATCACGATGCCTTGCGAATGGTTCCAGAGACAGAACAGGTCAATGCGGAGCACGAAACTGGAACAGAATTCCTTAACCTACTTCCAGATACAGAGCAGAAATTTCTCGGGTTTTATAACGACGAAAACCCCGTCGATTCAAAGACGGCGACATTGCGAAACCACTTGATGGTACGACGAAATTATGATGCTCTAGTGTCTGGTGACGGCGCGTGTGCGGGATGTGGGGAGAAAAGCGTTTTGCGGGCTATTGCATCAGTCACTGAAGCCTATATGCGGCCACTTTATCATGCTAAGGCTGACCGTTTTTCTGAGAAAGCACGCAGGCTCCGGCAAGATGGGGTCGCTCTCATGGAAACCTTATCCGCGGTCCATCAGGAAGAGCACGCTCTTTTCGTTCGCACGGTTGCGCATGTCATTATTGGTCTTGGCGGGGATAGTGAAAAAGACACCGATGCTAGACTCGAAGCTCACGGCCCAATGCGCGATGAAGAGATCGTCGACGTATTGGCGACCGTGCTTGAGCAGGAATCGTTTAACCATAAAGATCTTCAGGCCCTTGATGGTCGTTTAGATAATGGGCAATGTGTTATGGCTATGGCGGCTCATACAGGGTGTAATACGGTCTATGGGTCGACACCGCCCAATAATCCGCATCCCTACCCGTGGATGAATTCACTGTTCCAGGACGGCGCGACCATTGGATGGCTGTTTGGTGAAAGCTTTATGGTCGACCACGCTCGCCGGTCGGTTATTCCAGAGCGCCTTGCTGACATGTTGATAAACAAGCAAGTTGGTGCTCTGACTGAACAGGACTACTACGACTACACCCATTTTAGCGATAGCTTGATGACTGATGATGAGATCAAGGAATTACCAAAGGTCTGGATCGTAGGTGGTGATGGGGGCATGGGTGATATCGGTTATCAAAACGTGTCAAAAGTAGTTCTGCAGAATAGACCAAATGTTAAAGCCGTGATGCTTGATACACAGGTCTATTCGAATACAGGTGGTCAGAATTCAGATTCGACGCCAATGCTTGGTGGTAGCGATATGAATGCCTTTGGGGCGGCCACCCAGGGTAAGGCGGTCGAAAAGAAGACTGTAGCTGAAACATTTTTGGCTGGCCACGGGTCACCTTTTGTGTCTCAGATTTCAATTGCGAATGCGCCGAAGTTTTTCCGGGCTATCCTTGATGCACTTGAGTACCGTGGCACCGGTTTTCTACAGTGTTTTACGACTTGCCAGCCGGAACATGGTGTGGGTGATGACATGGCTCTTGATCAGGCTCAGCGGGTCCGTGATTCCCGTGGTGCTCCGGAATTTGTCTTTAATCCAACGTTGGGTGAAACCTATACTGAGGCACTCGATATTAAGGGTAATCCGCATGCTGAGAAGGACTGGTACACAACAAAATTTAAGACTACAGGTGAAAAGTACCGGTATACGGTGGCACACTGGTGTGCGACCGAAGCTCGTTTCCGAAATCATCTCAAGCGGGTCAAGGATGAGAGCCAGGTCAAGGACCTGATTTCACTCGAAAACATGCTGTTACGTATTACTCAGCAGGATGTTGTTCACCGCCATCATCTCAATCCAGAGCACCGATCTTTTGTGCCTGATTTCGGAGTCTTTGCAAAGGTGCCTGGGCCGGATGGTAATCCTCAAATAATGAAAATTTCACGTCAGCTTGTTTTGTTCTGTGTGGAGAGAAGAAAAGCGTGGCGCCTGTTACAGAGCAAGGCTGGTGTAAAAAACAGAGAATATGTCACCCAAAAAAGTCTTCTTGATGAAGTGGATTCTGGAGCCTTATCGAAGGAAGAATTTTTTTCTCGTGGCATTGAAATGTTCGATGAGCGTTTAGCCAATTAGTAAAGTTGGTTGCTTGTTGGTTTTAGTTCTTAGTGTGGAGCCGTAAGGATAATTCCCTTAGTGGTCATTTTATGTTTGCCTGCTGATTTCTGCCTTCCAAAAATTATCGCGTACTATAGTCCTTCTCGATTTAATATTTAGTGGTTCTCGCCATGTGATTTAGTAAACATTGGTCAGGTCAGATGAAATATTTAACCTTAAGCTGCGTGGTTTTTTTGCGTCTGTTAACAATGGCTTCTTACAGGAAATTTGAAAGTAATTTATGGCACAGAAAAAAAGTATTGTGATTATTGGTGCAGGTCCGGCTGGTTATACTGCCGCATTCCTAGCCGCTGATCTTGGCATGGAAGTAACGTTGGTTGATGAGAATCCTCGCCCCGGTGGAGTCTGCCTATATCGTGGATGTATGCCTTCAAAAGCACTGCTGCATATTGCTAGGACTCTCAACGAAGCCGACCAAGCTAGAAACTGGGGAATTGATTTCGGAGAACCATCTATAGATCTTGACCGGCTTCGAAACTGGAAAGAGCAGGTTGTTTCAAGACTAACAGGTGGTTTAAGTCAATTATCGGATCAGCGATCCATTGATTACGTCTGTGGTCGAGCATCTTTTGTCAACGCTCAAACAATTTCCGTGGTTAGAGCAGACCAGAACACACAAACCATAAATTTTGATTCTGCCATTCTTGCCACGGGCTCGAGACCCGCGTATCCGGTAGCGTTTCCCATGAACAGTGAGCGCATTCTTGATTCGACAACGGCTCTTGAGTTGCGAAGTATCCCGAAGACTTTATTGGTGATTGGTGGTGGTTATATTGGGCTTGAGCTAGGGAGTGTCTATGCTGCTCTTGGAACAAAAGTAACGGTCGTTGAAATGACAGACGGTTTGCTTCCTGGAGCCGATAGAGATCTTGTATCTGTATTGTCGCGTCAATTACGAAAACAGATTGGTGATATTCATCTTCGGACGAAGGTGGGGCAAGTTAAAACAGGTGCAAATGGAGTTGAAGTATCGCTTGATGGACCCGAAACACGTGGAGAAGTTCTAGTTTTTGATTCTGTGCTGGTTGCTGTTGGGCGAATACCGAATTCTGATATTCCAGGTCTCGAGCAGACACAGATCGAATGTGATGAACGTGGTTTTATCAAAGTCGATCAACATCGGCGAACGGCGGAACCTTCAATTTTTGCTGTAGGAGATTTAGTGGGTGAGCCTATGCTTGCACACAAGGCTTTTCACGAAAGCCGAGTTGCTGTTGAGACAATCGCTGGTCAGAGCGCTGTTTTTGAACCTGCAGCGATTCCTGCCGTGGTCTTTACTGACCCAGAGCTGGCGTGGTGTGGGTTGACAGAAACACAGGCTAAAAGAGAAGGACGGGAGATCCGGACGGCACGTTTTCCTTGGGCGGCATCTGGGCGAGCTGTAACGCTCGATCGAACCGATGGGGCAACTAAACTGGTTCTGGATCGTGAGACAGACCAAATTCTTGGTGTTGGGATCGTTGGTACGGGTGCAGGTGAGTTAATTGCTGAGGCCGTGATTGCGATTGAAATGGGTGCTACGGTTGAGGACCTTAAGCTTTCAATCCATCCTCATCCGACCTTATCAGAAACAATGCTTGAGGCAGCCGAGGTGTCGTTGGGCTTGAGCACTCATGTTTACCGTCCGAGCCAACGAACTGAAAAGTGAAATCGAGCGCAGTGTACTGTTAATGCACTAAGGAGCAGAAAAATCGGCCTGTTCGCGTGCATGATATGAACTACGGACAAGAGGTCCTGCTTCAACATGGTTAAATCCCAACTGAAGGGAAAAAGTTTTCAGTGTGGCAAACTCTTCAGGCGTATAGTAACGAGATACGGGAAGGTTCGCCGCCGTCGGTCGAAGATACTGGCCGATTGTCAGCAAGTCGCAGCCAGCCTTTCTGAGATCGTAAAGCGTATCTAATATTTCTTGCCACTGTTCTCCAAGGCCAACCATTAGACCAGATTTTGTCGGTATATCTGGAGCGTATTGTTTGGCTTTTTCTATAAGGCCGAGCGCGCGTTTATATCGACCGGCTGGTCTAGCGGTTCGATAAAGTCGTTCCACCGTTTCAATATTATGGTTGAGAACGTTTGGTTGCGCGTTCAGAACGGTTTGGAGGTCATCTGTGTTTCCAGAAAAGTCTGGGATCAGGACCTCGATACGACAGGCCGGGATTTTCTTCCTAATGGCTCTGATGGTTTCTGAAAATGCTGATGCTCCACCGTCGGGAAGATCGTCTCGATCCACGGACGTGACTACAACATACTGAAGGCCAAGTTGAGCCACCGCTTCGGATAAACGATTAGGTTCGTCTTTATCGAGTACCTTCGGAGATCCGTGGACTACATTGCAATATCCACACGCCCGTGTACATATGTCGCCTAGAATCATAAAAGTGGCGGTTCCTTGATCCCAACATTCTCCTACATTGGGGCAGTTAGCTTCCGCGCAGACTGTATTGAGTTCTAAGCGACGTATCAGGTTTTTAAGACGTATATATTCTTTACTGCCAGGAGCTTTGACTCGAAGCCAGCGTGGCTTCGGCTCTTGGGGTAACGCTTTCTTGGCTATTCTGCCTCTAATCAGGGGCACTGGAAGATGTTCTGGCATCAAAGTATCTCTAGGAATGGTATCTTTTAGTAGTCAGTCGTGGAAAGTAGGAATTTTCTCGGTAACAGTTTAATGAAAAAAAACTTTTCGTTTACCTGGCTTGGGCACGGTACATTTTTGTTGACCTCTCCGTCAGGAATAAAGATTCTGATCGATCCATGGTTGTCTGGCAATCCTGCATGTCCGAATGAATGGAAGCGTATCAGACAAGCGGATTACATTTTGGTTACTCATGCACATAGTGATCATATTGGAGATCTTTTCCAAGCCTCACGTGACACCGGAGCGTTGGTCGTTGGGATTGTCGAGTTATGCCAGTGGCTTGAGTCGAGAGGGCTTCAGCATGTGCATCCTATGAACAAGGGTGGAGTGTTCGTCGATGAAGATGTACAAGTCACTATGGTTCATGCCGAGCACAGTAGCAGTGTGTTCGAAGACCGTTCAGTCACTTACTTAGGTGAGCCTGTTGGTTATGTTTTAAAGTTCAGAGATGGACCATGCATTTATTTTGCAGGTGATACTGATGTTTTCGGTGATATGGCACTTATTAAGAAAATACATGCTCCCCAAATAGCCTTTCTCCCTATTGGTGGGCGTTTTACTATGGGTCCTGATGGAGCGGCAGTTGCGTGTGAACTTCTTGGGGTTAATCAGGTTGTCCCGATGCATTTTGGGACCTTTTCATCATTGCCTGGTAATCCTGATCGATTACGTGAATTGGTCGGTCCGAAAGGAATTGATCTGCTTGATTTGCGTCCTGGAGAAACCGCAGGTTGAGAAATTGGAAGACCAATCGTTCGCAGGTTATACTCAGGTGTGTATTTTTGTGTAAAATATGCCAAGAAATTTTGTATCGGAGTTGATGGCCTAGAGGTCTTTTGAAGATGTGGTTTTACAGGCGACGGAGGACGGAGAAGGAATGGCATACATAATTTGTCAACCGTGTATTGGTACCAAGGACACAGCATGTGTAGACGTGTGTCCAGTTGATTGTATTCATCCTCGCAAGGACGAAGAAGAATTTGAGTCCGCAGAAAAGCTCTATATTCATCCAGAGGAGTGCATCGATTGTGGTGCTTGTGTGCCGGCTTGCCCGGTTGAAGCAATTTTTGCTACTGATGAAGTTCCAGACGAATGGCAGAACTTTATTGAAGTGGAAGAACAGTACTACGCAGACAAGTAACTAAATATAGTTAGCGGCTTGGTTTGATTTAACACGTTCTAAAAGTCTTAGCGATGAGGTTGAGGTTTTATAGATGGGCTTGATTGACCACAAGTTTTCGGACAATTTTATAACGACTAATTTAGATCAGGTTCTTAGTTGGGCGCGTCAGTCGTCTCTGTGGCCTATGGGTTTTGGTCTTGCCTGTTGCGCAATTGAAATGATCGCGACATCGACTTCTCGATATGACATATCAAGATTTGGAGCCGAAGTCTTTCGGGCATCGCCACGACAAGCAGATTTAATGATTGTTGCCGGGACCGTCACGAAAAAGATGGCGCCTGTTTTGAGACGCCTCTATGATCAGATGCCTGATCCTAAATGGGTTATTTCAATGGGCAGTTGTTCCAATGCAGGTGGTCCATTTCCCACCTACAGTGTTCTGCAAGGTGTCGATAAAATCGTGCCAGTGGATGTTTACGTGTCAGGATGTCCGCCTCGTCCGGAAGCTTTGTTATACGGCCTGATGCGTCTTCAGGATAAAATCCGTAAGGAGAGTACTGTTTTACGAAAAGAGCGGGTCATTATGGCTGGACAGTCAGAACCTATTTTGATTGAAGATCGGGGTTAAAAAGTGCTTTTTCTAGCAGAACTTTTCCGACGTGTTTTTTTAATTGATCTTCTTAAGGGTTTATTCGTTACTCTCAAGTACACTCCCAAGCCCGCTTTCACATTTCAGTATCCGTTAGAGCGACGTCCCGTGGCTCCGCGGTTTCGTGGTGTTTTGCGATTGCAGGTTGAGCCAGAGACTGGTGCTCAAACTTGCATCGTGTGTGATCAGTGTGCCAAGGCATGTCCTGATGAATTAATAAATCTCGGTGGTCACAGGGAACCCGGACATAAAATTAAGGTTTTAGATTATTTTGATTTTAATCTTTCAAGGTGTAGTTTCTGTGGTCTCTGTTCTGAGGTATGCCCCACGAAGCCTGTAAAGGCTTTGATCATGAGCGAAGATTATGAGTTGGGTACTTATAGTCGTAATGCACAGATTCTTCGAGTTGATGAAATGTACGATGGTTTGCCGATTGAGCAGTACAATCGTTAACTAAAATTTGTTCGCCAGCACTCATTCCTCTTTTGCTTATAATATTTTGAGGCGGCCAAGTTTTTCGTGCTGAACGTGTATGCGTAAATGCAGGGCTAATGCACATTTTTTATCGAAATCTTCTACTGTTTGTTCTCCTTAGTGTCAGCCTTTCAGCGGTTGTTGTCGAGTCTGTCTCAGACGATTCTGGCAGAAGTGAAATACAACTTGAATTCGGGAAACTTCTCCTTGAAGATGGACGACCGTGGGAAGCGTTGATTGCCTATGATTTGGCGAAAGTTGGGGCGCGGCCTGAGCAGCTTGTCCGCGCGTCTTCTGGCATGGTTTATGCCCTCCAGTCCGTTGCAGAGTTCAATAGAGCCCATAAGGAAGCTGTTTTCTTGAGTAGTCTGCAGCCTGATGACCCAGATGTGCAGGCATTGGTTGCCGAGGCTCATTGGTCGGCTGGTTTATTTGAAGAAGCCGACCAAATCTACCAAAGAATTATCGACAGCTACCCAATGCATTCAGCGGCTCGTCACGGTCTCGCCCGAAGTTTTCTCGGCCAAAATCAGTTGGAAGCGGCTCTTCGTGAAATAGAGATTGCTCTGGTGAATGAAGACGCTAATCCTGACGTTTACCATACGCTAGGTTCAATTTTTCGTCGGAAAAATCAGTACTCGGATGCGGCAGATGCGTACGAGAATTACATCAAGAGTTTGCCGGTTGTAAATCGTGACAGGCGAGCTCAGTGGGTTCGTTCACAAATAGAGTTTCTTCGTTCATTTGGTGGTCTTGTTCCGTTAGAGTTCGCCTCAGGAGACAATCGTGTTCATACGATTCCTTTTCGGGTAGTAAACGATAAAGTGGTTGTCCGTGGAAAAATTAATGCCGGATCGCCAATTGATATTGTCATTGATACTGGGGCAGAGCAGATGGTTCTCTCCCAGGGTACAGCAGAGAATGTTGGTGTGGAAACGATTACTACGACGATAAGTGCGGGTGTTGGAGATGTTGGTGTTCGGGGCTTAGATTTGGGGCGTGTTGATTTACTTGAAATAGGATCCCTTGTCGTTCGTAATGTTCCTTCACTTATCAAGAACCCACCGCTTTCAGACCTCCCTAGGCGGAGAGTTTTGGATAGTATTTCTCCTATAGCATTGGGTTTATCGACTGTAATTGATTACAAGAATCACCAGATCCTATTAGCAGATACCTTGCCGGATGAACCGTCTGATATTGATATTCCCATGCGAGTGAATCGTCTGGCTGTAATTCGAGGCCTGATTAACGAACAACATCCTCGAACGTTTGTTGTGGACACCGGAGGAGAAGTTATTTCACTTAGTATAGGTACTACACACAGTATCGGGATGTCGCCTCCCAGACATATTCCATTGCGTGTCTATGGCACCTCAGGATGGGACCAAGATGCATTTTTGCTTCCTGGTGTTCAACTCGATTTTAATAAGATTAACTACAGTAACTTTACAGCCGTTGTGCTTAATTTACATCGGCCGAGTGCGTTATTAGGTTTTCACATAGGCGGGATCGTTGGGCATACATTTTTAAGCGATTATAAGGTTACATTTGATCTTAATCGCGCATTACTGAGGCTGTCGTCTTAGTGGTGGTTTTATTAGAAGTCGTAGCCTATCCACATTGAGAAACGAACTCTACGAAATTCTTTGCTTCCGCCTGTTGACGCAAAAACAACATCTTCCCAGTCTTTATTGAATAATGTTCTCCATGCCCAATCAAAGTGCACAGGAAAGCCGATGGCAAGGGTGGTCAGACTGATACCGTAGGAAGCTCGAGCATTTTCAAGCCTGAAGCCCTCGATCACAGTCGTTGGTCCAAACACTTCCTGAGCTTGTCCTGTGTCCGGATTGACTACGTAATTAACAATTGGACGAATAGTTGATCCGCTTCGGCTCCATGGATTTAACGGCACGTCGTTAAATCCAGCCATGCCGATATTGAAAAAGAAGCTTCCTCGAATACCCCCTAGCACACCGATAGGCGTAGCCATTGCTTCAACAAGGGGAAAACGAAGTTCAGCATTCCCAAAAAATGTTTTTTGTCCGAGAAACTGCAGATAGTCATAACCTCTCATCTGAGAATTTCCACCGAAGTAGTAAAAGTCTGGAAATTCGCCCCAACTCTTGAAGCCACGACCTCGCAAGGCTAGAACCCCTGTCTCTGCGATGCGTAGGTAGTAGCGTGCGTCAATATCTATTGTCTGACGTGAAAGCAAGGTGTCGCCTAGTGGAGGAGCGTATTCATAAGACGCGCGGATTGTATTACCAGCGATGGGTCCAAATTGACGAAAGACAGATGTTTCCTGAATATAGTTAATCCCGAGAGGAAGGAATGTGCCGTCGCGGAAGAGTTGAGTGCCAAACTGTTGTTGTTGAAAAGATTGGGATTGTTGCTGCAATAATTGGTTGTCAAAAGATTCTCTGTAATTAAAAACTCCCAGTGAAAATTCAAAGCGTCTAAATCGGTCCAGTGGATAAATGGCAAACGCCGAACCTCCTCGGACGGATCGCACTGCTAGTGCATCGTCGCGGCTGAGAAAACCCAGTCCAGGATCGAAGGCTATGCCTGGTGCAAAGCCGTAGAAAAATTGGTCTTGCGTGTAACCTTGAAAAGCGTACTGTAAACGGCCGGATAGATTCGTATAAGAGAATCCGAGTGTTCGGTACTGGGACACTGAATAAGCGAGAGCACTAAACTGTTGATCTCCCAGAACATCACTGAACGTAATTTGAGTGCCACCAAGAAAATCACCGTTGCTAGTTACTCCAATATTTAGTGGCGGTCTTCCTTCAAGAAAAATTTTTTCAAAGGCACCTTTCTTTTTGGCATTGTCGCGAATAAGTGTGTGAGAGAGGGGGGCTTGAAAATCAATAATAGGAGCAGCAACTCCAAAATCATTTGTTGACGCTGAATAAATGTCGTTATTACGAGGAATCGAATATAGTCCATATTCGCTCTTGTAATACGTGATGAATGCTATCCGATCCGGTTCGGTAGTGTCTTCTGACGCGATTGATATCGGGTTGACATTGCCGGTCGCCGTGTCGGTGAATTGTTTAAGCTCTCCATTTTCAATATCAAGAGTCCAGATGTTAAAAATTTCTCCATCTCTGGCAATGCCGGAGTCTATTGGTTTAGAAGGGTCGCTTGCGGTTGAAGCGAATACGAGTGTTCTGTTGTCGATAAACTGTGCACCACCCTCGTCATGGGTCCCAAAGGTTAGTTGAGTGCTTTCACCAGAATCTATTTGAACACGAAATAATTTATTGTTTCCACTGATGCGCTTTAGATGGACTACGTAGTTGCCGTCAGGTGAGAAGATAGGCCCATAGTCAGCTAAGCTGTCATCTGTTACTTTGGTGACATTTTTACTGTTTAAGTCAATCTTGTAGATATTGCCTATAGAGTTATCGAGTGCAGAAAAGACAACCGTGCGACCATCATGTGAGAAGTCTGGTGATTCTGGTTCGTCTACCATATTTAGTTCGATAATTTCTTCAATTTCACGTGAGACCACATTTTGAATCACTAATGATTTGTATTTATTCTTTCGTACAAAATATGCAAGACGGTCACCATCCCGAGACCATGACATCCATGGAACAGAATTAAATCTGAGGCCGAGTGTGACAATGTAATCAAAACCAAAATCTTGGTCGAAACCCTCTGTTAGGTTCCTGATTATCTCACCGGTTTTACTCGAAATAATTACAATATCGAGTTCTCGATCTTTTCGGTTTAAGGCCGCCGCCGCAATAAGTTCTCCGGTTGGTGAGGCTTCGATTGAGATCAGGACAGGGTACTTGGAACGGAGAGGATCAGGGGCGAGGTTTCTTCCATAATCAGATGGACGTTCTTTTTCACGAAATGCATCGAATCGTTCATCTAGGTATTGTTTAAATGCATCGTCGAATTCTTCTCCGCTCAGGTTGAACTCGTCTTGGAAAACGTCCCCACCCCCACCTACTGAACTTCGGCGTAACCCAAAAAGAAATCTTCTGATTCCTTCTTCGCCCCAGCGCTCCTCCATAAATTCAAATACGGCGTGACCAAGATTGTAAACGACTCGACCACTTGCGAAGCCGCCATAGCTCTCAAATTGGGTCATTGAGGGAACGTTGTCTGAAACAGCGACATCACGAACTTGCATAAGATCCAGCGGTCGCCAAACACCAGCCATATAATCTGCGAGTCCTTCATCTACCCATAGTGGCACTCCTTGACTGATCAATCCTCGCGGAATGATGTCGAATTCAAAGATATGTGTTAATTCATGGGTAACTAAACGGTAAAGGCCGTCGGGGTCTTCATCAATAGGTAGTACGATTCGATTGCGATAGGGTTCAGCAAATGCACCGACGCCTTCGGGGCTGCCTCCAGGGAAAATGTTTTGTTGCTCGAACTCGCTGTGTGTTTTAAAAACGATAAGAGGAACAACGAATGCCAGTTCATGTCGAAGCTTTGAGCTAACTTCTTGGTAAGCACTTTCAGCATAACTAGCGATCATTTCTAGATGCTCTTCTAGATCAGGATAGTAGTAAATTTCAAAATGGTCAGTCGTATAAATGTGCCAGTCAAACTTGTCATACTTAACCCTGTTTTTACCCCAATAAGGCATGAATTCATTGTCTTGTGCGTTCGCAATCGATCCTGCAAGATACATCAGAACCGTCATCAGTGTGACAGACACAATGCGCTGTAAAAGATTCTGATGATGGCTAATTGTCATAAAAACACCTCAATTAGATAACGTGCTTTGAAACCCAACAATCCTATTGTAGCTAAGACTTCACACGAAGTGCAGCAGAGTTTTTCAATAAATAGTTTTAAAACCAAGGGAGTTTCTTCGCCCAACTGTATGACAGAATTGTCATAGAAATAGTGCCTTGAGATTATAGGTTCCATAAAGCGATAATGTAATTCTTAATAATTGGTATTTAATGTTTTTATTCTGATGGTATAAAGGAACGAGGAGATTAGTTACATGACATATCGTTGGTTGTTAGCGGCTGGGGCTGCTCTAAGTCTTGCTCTATTGACACTTCCAGCAATTCCTCGATTTTCCGTTCAATCTGAGACTTCTGCGGGAAGTGTAGTAAACGCTTCGACTAGTTGCGATGCTGATGCGAGGCCTGCTCCAATGGATTTTACGATTCCTGACATGGACGGTAACGATGTAAATTTTGCTGAACTAAAAGGAAAAGTTATCTTGCTTAATTTCTGGGCAACGTGGTGTGGACCTTGCAAGATTGAGATTCCAGGTTTCGTTGAATTGCAAGAGGAGTATGGTGACCAAGGGTTTCAGGTTTTAGGATTTTCGGTGGATGACACTCCTGAGCAGATCAGGCCATTTGCGGAAGAGTTTTCCGTAAATTATCCGATGCTTATTGGGTTGGGTCATGAGGAGGTTCAAGAAGCGTATGGACCTATTTGGGGCTTGCCAGTGAGTATCTGGATTGATCGTGCTGGCACTATTTGCAAAACCCATCTTGGTATTGCTAGTAAAGATGATTTTGAGCATGAGCTTAAGGAGATGTTGTAAATCCTGCGACATCTTTTAACTCGGATGATATGCGTGACAGGAGAAGAAGATTACGACGAGGGATAACAACGAGCTACTGTTGAGGTGGAGGCTGTCAGCCTTTTGATTTAATATGAGTACATTAACATCTGAGATCGAGTTAACCTGTCCATGTTGTGGTACGGCTGTTGTTTTCGATTTGAATCTTAAGCGTATTATTTCTTATCAAGAGCCAGCGTCTGAAAATGCACCTGAGCTATCAGACGCACATTCCATTCTTGAAGAAGAGGCAGCGCGTCGTGAGTCAATCTTTGAGCAATCTGTTTCTGACGAAAAGGGACGTGAAGCTGCGCTTTCAAAACGCTTTGAAGAAGCGTTGGAACAAGTCAAGAAGGAACCTGTAGAAAGGCCTGATCGAGATTTTGATTTGGATTAATGATTTTCTAGTGTCACTGTTTTGCTGATCTCCATATTGCTGGAAGTTCACTCCAAGCTTTCTTTTCTCTGAAGTAGAGTGGTTTCTTTCCGGGATTTTTCTTGCTAAATAAGATAAAACGTTTCCTCAGATTTTCAATTCTTTGATTTGAGGAATTAATTGATTTGTGCGAATAATCCTGGAGAAGGCGTTCTGTTTTCCAGACATTTAAATTGGAGAGACGCCAGTCGTAAGATTCTAGAAGTCCAAGGTCAACGACTGCATAACCAGTAATTCTTCCTGTTTGATCTACGTATGGCTCGACATAGCTTAAGGCTAGGTCACGAGCTGTTCGGAAGACAGGGTTGCGGCCGTGCAGGCCGGGATCTCGTGATCGGCCAATTGAACCCCATTTTTTATTTTGTTGATAGACAAAAAGCACATGATCAAGATAGTCAATTGACTCAAAACTTAACAAGAGCGGTGGATATCCGTGCTGTTCAAGTATGGTGGCGGCGGTCAGGGCGGCTTCCATGCAGTGGGCGGTCTTGTTTTCTATTACTCCTCGGAAGCTTCTTAATGTTTTTCCGTTAGGTTCTTGGTTATACGGCAATTTGTTTAGATAGGCCTGCACCTTTTTAGGTGTGTTAAGGCGTTTAATGAGTCGTGACTCTCTAATAGAGAATTCATTCGACAGAGTTTGTTGGAGAGAGACCGGGACAGTAAAACCTGATGAATGCTTCGCCATGCAACCAACTTCGTAAGTTTCTTTAGCTCGATACCTGATGTCCGCCTTAGGTTTCTATTACTGTTCTGTCGGTCTTGTTGGGCTGAATGGTTATATTTGATTCTGAGAACTTAACGGCGCTCTGTTCTGCCCAATAACCGTCGAAATCTGAGTTCTTTCCAGCAAAGAATCCACAATGCCCACCGCCATGTGTAATGATGACCCTGACCATGTGATTTGCCTCGACAGAGGGATGTCTGAATTGCTCAGTTGGAATAAAAGGATCGTCATCTGCGGTTACAATCAACGTTGGAACAGAAATGGACTTTACTACACGAAGGCTACTAGCGCGATAGTAGTAGTCGGCAGCGTCAAGAAAGCCATGGTATGGTGCAGTAAAGGCGTCATCAAATTCCCGGACAGTTTTAACTGAGCTTAATTTACCTAAATCGAAAGCACCGGGCATTAACCGTGCTTTACGGCGCATCCTTTTTTTGAGATTTCTGACGAAGTTCCACTGGTAAATAAGGTTGCTTTTTCGTTCAAGTGCATCGACACATGCCGCTAGGTCCATTGTCGGTGAGACCGCACAAAAACTTGAAACTTCAGGGGGAGTTTCGATGCCATAGTCTCCGGCTAGCCTCAAAGCTAGGTTGCCCCCAAGAGAGTAGCCGACAACGGAAACAGATTTTAAGTGATCTAACGTGATTAGTTCGTTTATAACTTCACGAGGATCTTCTGAAAGACCTGAGTGGTACAGGCCGGATGATAGATGTTCGGTCCCGCCACAGTTTCTTTGATTAAGAAGCACAACATTAAAACCACGACGGTAGGCTTTATCCGCTAGGCCACGCATGTAGTGTGCGTCGCTGGACCCTTCTAGTCCGTGTAGTGCTAGAAGGGTTGGCCGTTCTTGTTTGTTTGTCTGCCAGTAACAATGCGCAAGGACACGTGCATCATCAGCGACATCAAAATATCTGGAAACAGGTGTTGGAAGTTTCTGAAAATTTCTCAAGCGAGCCCATGTGAATAAGGTCATCACATGGCCACTTTTTATATGTCGTGCGGGGATAAAAACATCATCATCGTGACTCATAACCTGTTTTTCCATAACCGACGCTTACATAGGAGAGCCTTTTTGGCAGTCTGATGATTTTGATGCGCGGTCTGTAAATCTTATTTCAATGCAAAAAGTGTCGATTCTCAGTTCGTTTTCCCTGTGCTTGCCTATCCAAATCATTTACGCATTGTACAATGCAAATAGTGGAACTTCGTGATTTAGCTTCTGTCGTTGGGTCTACGAGGCATGGAGTATCTTTTCAGATTTATTATTGTCGTAAATGTGTGTGTGACAGCGTTCAGTTGATTCGGAATGAGTTTCCGTATCGAACTTAAAAGGAAAATATGATGCAGTCGTCTTTGTGGTTTGGGCATCCGCGTGGGTTGGCTACCTTGTTTTTTACTGAAATGTGGGAACGGTTCAGTTATTACGGGATGCGTGCGCTACTTGTTTTGTTTATGACTGATTTGGTCACGAGCGGTGGTTTGGGCATGACTGTGAGCACAACTACAGCTATCTATGGCTTATACACATTTGCGGTATATGCCGTGGCATTACCAGGTGGATGGATCGGTGATCGGCTTATGGGACAGCGCCATGCCGTGCTCTACGGTGCCATTGTCATCGCCTTGGGGCATTTTTCACTAGCGGTTCCTACGATTTCAGCCTTCTATTTTGGTCTTTTGCTTATCGTTATTGGTACGGGTCTTTTGAAGCCGAATATTAGTGCGATTGTGGCTGATCTTTATCCAGAGGGTGGAGCGCGTCGCGATGCCGGGTTTTCTATCTATTACATGGGCATCAACATTGGCGCTTTTGCCGGACCACTTATTTGCGGTTACTTAGGTGAAGGTATTAATTGGCACTTGGGATTTAGTGCCGCAGGTATTGGGATGTTACTTGGTGTCATTCAATACGTACTCGGATGGAAGCATCTTGGTGCAGCCGGATTGTTGCAACAACAGAGTTCTGGCGAACGTGCAAGTGTTATTCGTAGTTTCTTAAGTGGTGTAGGTGTTGTTTGTGTGCTACTAGTGTTGATTTCTTTTCTGCAAGCAAATGATTCATTGAACGTGTCTATCCTTAGCATTGCACAAGGAACCGGTTTAATAATTACGATGCTTGTTCTTTTATATTTTGCCTATGTATTTTTATATGTCGATTTGAGTCAAGCGGAACGACGGCGCGTCGCGGTTATTCCGGTTCTGTTTGTTGCGGCTGCTGTGTTTTGGTCGGGTTTTGAGCAAGCCGGTTCATCGATGAATCTGTTTGCGGAACGACTTACTGATAGGAATGTAGGCGAATGGGAAATTCCAGCCACATGGCTTCAGTCAGTTAATCCTTTGTTTATAGTCTTGTTTGCACCTGTCTTTGGTGCTTTTTGGGTGAAACTTGGTCAAAAAAATCCCTCCATACCAGTTAAATTCGCTTTGGGGCTTACTCAATTAGGAGTTGGATTTTTCGTTTTAGCGTGGGGTGCTACGTTTTCAGTCGACGGGTCAGGAGTTAGTCCAATGTGGCTGGTCGTAACATATTTTTTTCACACCACAGGAGAATTATGTCTGAGCCCTGTCGGTCTTAGTAGCATCACGAAGCTTTCCCCGAAACGTCTTGTTGGTCAGATGATGGGTATTTGGTTTATGGCATCAGCTCTCGGGAGCCTTTTGGCCGGATTAGTTGCCGGGCTCACAGAGAGTCTTGACTTGCCGCAGTTGTTTGGAACAGTTGGACTAATTGTGGTTGGGACAGGATGCGTATTGTTTTTAGTATCTGGTCCGGTCAGTCGCTTGGCGGAAGATGTCAAATAGGCGCGTGCGTGTTCTTTTAGTTTCCACCTATGAATTAGGGCATCAGCCATTTGGAATTGCCTCGCCTGTTAGCTGGCTCGTCGAATCTGGTGTAGAGGTATCCTGTCTGGATCTTTCTAGGCAACCGCTCGATGCAGATTTTACACAGGTAGATTTTGTTGGCTTCTATCTTCCTATGCACACGGCGACTCGTCTGGCCGTCCCTGTGATCAACCGTGTCAAACAGCGGAATCCTGATGCATGTATTTTTTGCTTTGGTTTGTACGCACCACTAAATGCTTCTTACCTCAAATCAGTGGGAGTCGATCAAATCCTTGGACCTGAATTTGAAAAGGATCTTGTAGCGTTTGTAAAAGGCAAGGAAGTAAGTGAATGGTCACTGCAGAAAAAAGAAAGAATTCCCCGCCTTGAGTTCAAGGTTCCTGATCGCCGAGCGCTTCCGAGCCTTTCGGAATATGCGCGACTTCAGAAGCAAGGTGAATCTTGTGTAGTCGGGTACACAGAATCGAGTAGGGGCTGCAAGCACCACTGTGCTCATTGTCCGATTGTTCCAATTTACAACGGTCAATTTCGCATTGTTGCTACTGATGTTGTCATTGCGGATATTCGCGCACAAGTTCGTGAAGGTGCACAGCATATTACTTTTGGCGATCCAGATTTTTTTAATGGCACTAAACATGCGATAGAGATTGTTGAGTCCTTAGAGAGAGAATTTGATGGTCTTACATACGACGTTACAATAAAAGTTGAGCATTTGTTGCGTCACCGAGAGCTTTTGTCTCTTTTAAAGCGTACTGGATGTCTTTTTGTTACAACCGCAGTTGAATCGTTTGATGATTATGTTTTGCAGCAATTACGTAAGGGCCATACAAAGGACGACATTAGACAGATGCTTCAGGAGTGTGACGCCGTTGGACTGTCTGTTTCTCCAACGTTTGTTCCCTTCAACCCATGGACTTCGATTTCTGGATATTGCAGATTTCTCGCAGATATTGATCGATTAGGTATAGTCGAGAGTGTCGCATCAATTCAGCTTGTGTTGCGATTACTTTTACCAGAGAGTTCTCCTCTCCTTATGAACGCAAGCATTTCGGAAGTAATAGATCCGTTCGATTCCGAAAAACTAGTTTATCCTTGGAAGCATTCGGACTCGAAAGTTGAAGATTTCAGTCACACAATTGGTGCTGTGGTGAGCGAGAATCTTGATCTACCGCGCTCAGAAGTGTTTGAAAAAGTGTGGGCTGCAGCCTATGCGGTTTCTGGTTGCATAGAACCGGACAGGATAAATATATTTTCCAGTCGTTCTGAGGTGCCATACCTAAATGAGCCCTGGTACTGTTGAGCTGAACCTTCGACCGGGCAGGTAGCCCTGGTTTAAATGGGTCATATGTCGATAACAGAACGAGTCCTTCTGGTTTCAACCACCACTGGATATCAGATTCAGGCATTTAAGCAAGAGGCTGCGAAACTTAACGTAGAGCTTATTCTTGCTACCGATCGCTGTCATGTTCTTGAAGATCCTTGGAGAGATAGAGCTGTCCCAATTAGATTTTCTGACGATGCAGAGACGGTTCGAGTAATACGTGATGCCGCCAACAGAAAACCGATAGTCGGTATTGTTGCCATAGGAGACAAATCTGCACGTGTTGCTGCCGTTATTGCTGAGTCACTTGGTCTATCCGGACATCCGATATCCGCCGTCGATATCTGTGGTAATAAATTTTTGACACGATTGCGTTTGAAGGAGGCGGGACTTCTTGTTCCTTGGTTTAAGCGTTTTTCGTTCGAGGATTCCGCATTAGAATTATTAAAATCAGACATTGATTTTCCCTGTGTCATGAAGCCCCTGTCACTGTCTGCGAGTCAGGGTGTAATGCGAATTGATAGTTCAGCTGAGTTAGAGATTGGTCTGCAGCGCATTAATGAATTGCTAGAAATTTCTGGTGAGAGTGGGGCAGGGCTGTCATCAAAACGAGAAATCATTCTCGAAGGATACATTCCTGGTCGAGAAGTAGCTGTTGAGGGCCTGATGACACAAGGAGAACTCAACATTCTCGCTGTTTTTGATAAGCCTGATCCTCTTGAGGGGCCTTATTTTGAAGAAACAATTTATGTAACCTCTAATGAGGCTGGTGGCTTAGAGCGTAAACGCCTGTGTGAGGTTGTGTGTGAATCAGTTCGTGCCTTAGGTCTTCTAAATGGTCCGATTCATGCCGAATGCCGAATCAATAAAAATGGAATCTTTGTTTTGGAAGTTGCGGCTCGACCGATAGGTGGACTTTGTTCAAGAATGTTACGCTTTGATTGCGAAGGGCGTCAGTCTTTGAGCCATGAATCACTAATATTAAATCACGCAGCTGGACGTTCAGTTGCAACCTATAAGAGAGAATCCTGTGTTTCTGCCGTAATGATGATTCCAATTACGCGTGACGGACATCTTAAGAATATGGAAGGAGTGGAACTCGCAAAGAACGTAGAATTTATTGAGGATGTAATTATTACCGCAAAACTCGGCCAACATCTTCGCCCGCCACCTGACGGAGGAAGTTACTTAGGGTTTATTTTTTCCCGCGGAAACTCTCAAAAGAAAGTTATTCGAGCGCTCAGAACGGCGCACGCACTATTAAGTTTTGAAGTCGTTACACATTTAGAAGTTAAATCATAACCAAGAATTTGAATCATTTCTCTTGGGGTGGGACATAATCTGGAGGTAGCGCTGCCCCTTCTCCAAAGAAAAAATCTTCCATTTGTTTGGCAACTAATTCTTGGGCTTCTTTCTGCCAAGGCATGAGTCGATACTCATTAAGAATCATTTTCATGCGTTCTTCCCACATCTTCCATGCTTCAGCAGAAACTTTGTCGAATATCCGTTCTCCTAGTTCTCCTGGCCATGGTGGGGCATTGAGACCAGGAAGTTCTTTTTGAAGTTTTACACATTTGACTGTGCGATGATTGTCGCTAGACGAATGGCCCTCATGTTCAGTCATGTGATGTTTTCCTTAATTTATGATTGAAGATTTCATGGTTCTTTATGACGGTGCTTTCAGTGACTAGTTTACTCTTTCTGGTTTTGTTGTTGTCCAAAGAGCGATATGCTCGTCTCCAAGGCTAGCCGTAACAATTCTAGTAACTTCGACTTTTGTATCATTGAACCGTGCCCCTCCACCCAAGTCGGTCGCTGTATCTGAAATGAGCGCGTTTGTTGTTGAACCGTTGATGGTGCTTTTTTGCCATAATCCCTTTGGCAGTCCAACGGTTCCTGCCTTCATGTCTGGGTTGATCATCAGGGGGCACTGAATTTCACCAAGTTCGTTAAATACACGTACGATGTCGCCGGTGCTTAGATTGCGTTGTGTCGTGTCATTAGGATGCATCTGTAGTGCTGCCAGCCTTGTTCGTAATTCTCCCAAGGTTGATGTGATAGATTTTTCACTGGCAGGCGACAGAAGAATGAGAGGATACGTGTTGTTTACCGAATCCCCTTGAAAAGAGTACAAGCCTTTTGGTGCTTCCACTTCAAGTTCTTCAGGGAACAGATTGATTTTTTTGTCCGGGGTTGCGGGAAAAACGTTTTTAAATTGAATCGGTTTTCCTGGGACAGGTGAAGTTGCTATGCCGTTCTCCAGAAGACCACTTTGAATCGAATCCGGCAGCGATTTAGCAATGTGGATAGCGGATTCTGGATCTGAACTAAAAGGTTTGCTAGTGCTTATATTAAGCTGTTCGGCAAGCATAGAAAAGACTTCTACATTAGGTCGAGAATCGCCTATGGGTTCAATTACAGGTTGAATTAATTGAAGGTTTATTTGTCCATAACTTCTTGCGATATCGTAATGTTCTAAAAAGGTAGTGGCAGGAAGAACGACATCTGCCCACTTTGCCGTGTCAGTCATGACTTGATCAAAGACAACAACGAACAAATCATCTCTGGCGAGCCCCCGGAGTATCCGGTTTTGGTCAGGCATAGTAGCTACGGGATTCGAATTGTAAACGAATAAGATTTTAATTGGAGGGGTAGCCTGATTGGTGAGTGCTCGACCGAGCTGATTCATATTAATAATTCTGGTCTGCGTTTCCTTGATATTGATCCATGATTCTTCTTTGATGTTCCACGCTCCGGAATCGCTCATTGAAAAGCCACCGCCTCTAACACCAAATTTTCCGGCGACTGCCGGGAGTGATAGGATGGCGGCAGCCGCGTTTCCACCGTTCCGATTACGTTCCACTCCCCAACCGCATCTAATTAAGGCGGGTGAAGTTTCAGCATAAAGTTCTGCGACTCGCTCGATTAAATCTGGGTCAACATCTGCGGCCGCAGCTGCTCGTTCAAAAGTCCAGTCTTCAGCGCGCGCACGAAGGTCATCAACACCTGTTGTGTGATTTCTTAAAAAGTCTACGTCTACAAATTCCTGGCTAAACAAAAATCGATGAATAGCTAATGCGACGGCCACGTCAGCGCCTGGTCGCACATCTAAGTGGATGTCCGCTTGTTTTGCCAGTGATGTTCGGCGTGGGTCGATTACGACTAGTGCTGCTCCTTCGCTAACGGCTTTTCGAATATGGGGGACAAGATGAATGCTAGACACTGATGGATTCGCACCCCAAATAATGATCAGTTTGGCGTGTTGGTAATCTTCATAAGCAACTCCAGCCATTCTTCCGTACAATGCACTGTGTGCAGCACCGGTTGGTGCACCGCAAACTGTACGAGCTAGACGACTTGCTCCTAAGTGTCGGAATAATTCAGCGTCGACTGAGTCTTGAGTAACTAGGCCGTTCGAGCCTCCAAATGAAAACGGTAAGATTGCTTCTCCGCCCCATTCACGTTTAACTTGCTGAATCTTTTTTGCAATTATTTCAAGCGCTTCATCCCAGGTTGTATAGGTGAAATGTCCTTCTCCTTTTTTGCCTTTTCTTAATCCAACGCGCTGCAGACGGTTTTCCCCATATATACGATCACCAAAGCGTCTAACCTTTCCACAGATAAAGCTATTTGTGACATCATGGCGAGTAGATCCATCAATTTTAACGATGCGACCCTTTTCAAGAGAGACAGACAAACTACAGGTGTCAGGGCAATCAAGAGGACAGGCTGTCTGAACCATCGATCTTCCCCAGTCGAGATCATCGCTTTTACTCATGATGTCAGTTTAACATTGGCAAGTGTCGCTGAGTATTAGTGAATTAACGTGTAAGGATGTTTTGAGGTCATGGAAATACAGATTAAAGATCTTTCTGTGCTTTTTGAAGGTATGACGGTTTTGGAGATTGAGTCACTGTGCATTCCGTCTTCACAGTTTTGTTCATGTGTGGATTTGGACGGAACAGGTGCTTCAACCCTGTTACAGGTGATCGTAGGAAAAGTGCCCTATGACGAAGGAACAATTCAGTTCGATAAACAGGTGGTCAATGTCCCGAAACTTGAAGATAGTGCGGTACATTTTGTCTCGCGGTTGGCAGATACGTCTTATGAGCGTAATCGGGAAGTTTCGTTATTGGTTTGTGATAGAAGTTTTCTAGGGTCTGATCGGACGAAACAAGTACAAATCTGTGAGCAAGTTCGAAAATTACAGGGTTGCTGTTCTTTAACAGTGTTATACGCTACAAGAGAGCCACAGGCGCTTCTAGAATATTCGGATCAAATTATTTTTTTTGATGGAGGTCGCATTGTGCAGTCTGGCACACCTGAGAATTGTTTTGATAATCCACAGACACTGTCTGTTGCTTCTTTTTTTGGTCCGCTATCAATGAATCTTGTTCCGGCGGTGCTAGAAAAAGATGGTTGTGCAATTCAGGTCGGACCTAGAAGTATTCAGTTGCCAGGAGAAATTGCTGACGCGTATTGTCGAGATGTGACCCTTGGGATTCGTCCAGAGTGCCTCCGCTTACGTTGTGAACCTGGTATCGGATGGCCTGGTCGAGTTGTTTCGATGGAAATGAAAAGCGATGCGACCTACGTGTCCGTTGCCGTAGATGGCGCAGTATTTCTTGTTCGTTGCCCTGATCGTGAACTCGTATCGCTAGGGCAATTTGTAGGCATTCATGTACAGGCTGAAGCTTTGCATTTGTTTGACGAGCAGGGCAACAGACTTTCACCAGAATAGAAATAGATTTTTGATCGATGAGCAGACAGGAGCGTTGGGTGTTTTTTCGTGTTGGGTTGGTCGCGACAGCCACCTTGCTGGCCATTTTTCCTATCCCGTCATCGGTAATTGAATATGTGTATTCACGTCACATCTATATCTTTATACAAAAGTTGGTGACGCCCCTGACATCAATGGTGCAGGTGGCAATATTTGATGTCTTTGTGGTGTCTATGTTTGTTGTCGGCGTTGCTATTTTTTGGATGGCGGCGCGACGGCAAGGTTCGCGCGGAAGGTTGGTACAATTTGTTCACCATTTATTCAATCTGGCTGTTTTTCTCTCTGGTCTTTATATCCTTTTCTTGTTTTTCTGGGGCTTTAATTACAGTCGTGAACCACTTACAGAAAAACTAGATTACGATCCTTCGCATGTTACGCATGAATCGCTTCTTGAGTTAGCCTCGCAAACTGTTGATCAGGTGAACGTCTTGTATCGTTCCCGCGAAGACAAAAAATGGCCTGCACTCGACGAACTTTCCGGACGGTTGGCGGCAGCCTTTTACTCGGTTCAGGATGATCTTGGAAATCCAAATAGAGCGGTTATTACTAAACCTAAAAGGACAATTTTTCTTCCTTATTTTCGGCAAGCTGGTGTTGATGGCATGATTAGTCCTTTTTCTCTTGAGATATTAATCAACGATCAGATTCTTGCCTTTGAACGTCCTTATGTTGTTGCCCATGAATGGGGACATCTTGCGGGATTTGCTGATGAGTCAGAGGCTAGTTTTGTCGGTTGGCTTATCTGTCTTGCAGGAGATGACTTGTCGCGATATAGCGCGTGGTTGGCTCTCTTTCCACGTCTGATCCGACATCTTGATCAAGAAGAGAAAACTGAGTTGTGGGCTTCCTTGGATGAGGGACCGACTGATGATTTGCGGGAAGTGGCAGAACGTTTGCGATCATCTGTGCCGATTGTGCGTCGCAGTGCGAACCGCGTGTACGATCAATATTTAAAGGCAAATCGAGTTGAGCAAGGCATTTCAAGTTACGATGCTGTTGTTGATTTGATACTGGGTTCCCAAGCGTGGAAATAAATTGTGATATCGAAAGTTGTTCTGAGCACTCTGTTTTGTGTGTCGAGTGGTATGATTAAATTGGATTATGTTTAAGTTAATTACGACTGTTCGAGGCGGTGCGGTAAATGCGCCAGCCGTTTCTGTTCGATATACTTCACTTGACGAAGCTCGAGAGGCTGCGAAACAGCTCATGCATGAGCATCAACGTGTAGTGCGTGTGATGATTGTTGAGGCTCCATCTCGATTTGTTGAGTGGATGGATCGTAGCTAGAAGAAATTAGCACCCTAGTTCAGCCCAAGATTTCGAAGAATCTGCAACGAGGCTCTCGATTTATTGAGTGAATAGAGGTGAAGTCCAGGTGCGGAGTTTCTAAGTAACTCTTCACACTGACGTGTGGCATAGTCTATGCCAAATTTAGCCATTGCCTCGTTATCATCACTGTATTTATCTAGACTTCTAACCAGAGCTGCCGGTAGTTTCGCGCCACATAAGTTGGCGAATCTTTTTACTTGTTTTCCGTTGAGTATCGGAAGAATTCCCGGTGTTATTGGTACTCTGACGCCCAGTTTATCAACTAGGTGATCACGGAACTCAAAGTAGTCAGAATTTTCAAAAAAGAGTTGAGTAAGAACAAAATCAGCGCCATGGTTGATCTTGTCTTTCAGTCTCTTCCAGTCAAGATGTTTTCCGCCCTTACAATCTATGTGTCCTTCTGGAAATCCCGCCACTCCAATTGAGAATGAACCTTGAGTCTTGATGTAATCGATGAGTTCGAAAGCGTATTCAAAGTTATTATTTAATCTCACAAAATTAGGGTCGTCTCTGGGGGGGTCTCCTCTGAGTGCCAGAAGATTCTTTATATTTAACCTGCTGGCTGTGTGAATAAATGTTTCGATTTCCTCTTGCGTTGAACTAAGAAAAGTTACGTGAGCCATTCCTGTGATGCCATATTGAGTCTGGATGTGCTCTACTACTTCAAGCGTGTTTGAGCGTATGCTGCCTCCCGCTCCGTAAGTAACAGAGCAGAAATCAGGATTAGCCGTCGCTAGAGAAGGTATTACTCGTTTGTACAGATTTTCTTGTCCTGCGGAAGTCTGCGGTGGGAAAAATTCAAAAGAAATAACTGGATCGCCGAGCGTCAGTTTTTGCGCATAGATCTCACGAATGCAGTTATTCGTTATAGTTGCTTTTTGGGGGTCATGTGAGTCAGGCATTTACATTCCAAGCACTCTATTTTCACGAACGAACATCTTGTGGGCAGAGTGGAACACACCCGTATAGCCAGTACATAGATCAAATGCTATAACGGGACTCTACCATTCGCATTTGACTGGTGCCAAGCTCGTCGCCAGTACGTAAGGTGTTGCATCCGAAAAATGTTTGCTCGTGGAATTTTTTAGACTGAGTCTAATCTGGAACTTCCATTTGTGATTGGTAAACGTCTGTCTTTGCCAAACGCGCGTGTAGAGATTCTTATTCCTGGAGGCGCTTGACGCCGTTTGTATTCCGCACGATCTACGAGTGTAAGCACATGATTTACCGTCGAATTGTCATAGCCCATAAGTTCGATTTCACGAGCTGACTGATTATTTTCTACATATGCGGTTAAGATGGCGTCGAGAACGTCGTATTCGGGAAGTGAATCGCTGTCTAATTGGTCCGGGCGGAGTTCTGCGGATGGCGGCTTTTTTATGATGTTAACGGGAATCACTTCGGTTGGTTCATTTTTCCACAAGCATAGCCGGTAAACCCATGTCTTAAAAACATCTTTAAGTACTGAAAAACCTCCCGCCATGTCTCCGTACAAAGTGGCGTACCCTACGCTAAGTTCGCTTTTGTTTCCTGTCGTCAAGACTAGCCAATTGAATTTGTTCGAAAGTGCCATTAGTAGATTTCCACGTATACGTGCTTGTAAATTTTCTTCAGCGACATTTGGTTGAGTATCTTTGAATACTTGGTTTAAGGCTGTTTCATACTCGGCCACCAAGGTTTCGATCGGGATTTCGATTAAGTGAACTCCTAAACGTTCTGTAAGTTTCTTTGCGTCTATACGATTGACTTCGGCAGTAAAACGAGATGGAAGTGAGACGGCAGTTACGGCTTCTGGACCTAATGCATCAACCGCGATGACGAGTGCTAGCGCAGAATCAATCCCTCCTGACAACCCCAGCACTGCATGATTAAAATGATTTTTTCTAAAGTAATCTGAAGTGCCAACTATCAACGCTTGATACACTTCGGCTTCCGGTGTAAGTAATGGGGATAATTTTTTCCGGAACGGTTTTATTTTTTTGGATTTGATTCGAGGAATAGAAACTAGAGACACACGTTTCGAGTCAGTCGAAAGGGAATTTTTCCATCGAGCATCTGATGCTCGTTTTAGAGTGGCTTCGGTATGATCCAGATCTGCAATCACAAGATCTTCTTCGAATTGTTTCCCGCGGATGATTACTTTACCAGCTGGATCTACGATAACACTGTGTCCGTCGAATACTAATTCATCCTGCCCGCCCACAGTATTACAGAATGCTAGAAAACAATTGTATTTAATGGCACGATCTGAAAATAATTGCTCGCGTTCTCGCCCCTTGGCACGGTGATATGGCGATGCCGAAAGATTGACGAGAATTTCGGCTCCACCTTCGATGGTAGCCCATTCTGGTGGGCCTCCTGGATGCCAGATATCCTCACAAATCGTTATTCCGATGCGAGCTTCATTTAGGATAACAACGCTGGATTTGCTACCGCTTTCAAAATAGCGCTGTTCGTCAAAAACGGCGTAGTTTGGAAGTCTGTACTTAGAATAGATGTTTATAATTTTTCCACGATAAATAACAGCGGCACTGTTGAACAATTTATTATCTAACAGGTATGGAAACCCGACGACAACAACAATATCCGTAATTTCAGATGCCAATGCGGCCATTGTTTCCGACGCGTGTTCAGTGAAATGCGGTTGTAAAAGTAAATCCTCTGGCGGGTAACCAGTGAGTGATAGCTCCGGAAACAATAATATGTCGACGTCTTCTTTCCGCGCAGAGGCTACAGAGGACTTAATGCGTTCGTAGTTTCCTTCAATATCGCCGACGGAAGGATTGGTCTGACAGAGCCCAATACGTATCATTTAATTCAAATTATTACCGATTCTAAGCTATTTTGTGATTGACCAAACGTCCGGTACCCAGAGTTTTTAACGGTGTTTAATGTTTTTTCTGTTGTGTTAGGGAAACGAACACTTAAAGCGTTATTCATGTCGGCTTTCTATTTTGACAGCGGTGTTGGACGAATCTGAAATTTCACGTTTTTCTGAAGCGTTCCCTGACCACCTTCGAGATGCCAAGCCGCGTAGTTTGAATAGCTGGACCAAAGCCCTTTCCCCTTCCAGCCGGTTGATGGATCATCGATACGGCCATTAGAGGAACGTGAGAAGAATCCCATAGGATATGGAACACGGAGTGTGACAAATTGTTCGGTATTTGGAACAAATACTTCTAGAGAGTCTGCATTGACGACGCCGTACACCGGCGTTTCAGGACCAAGCCCTAGAACGTCTTGGTGATCTATTTGTGTTAGATAGCTTATGTCTGAGTTTATTGGCATTTCCGAATTTTCGTAAGTCGGCTTATCCATCCGATAAAGTGTCCAGCCTTCAGGACAGCTTTGGCCCGTGGCTTCTGCATCGCTAGTAGTACCACAGAGAGTTCTATCAAAAAGTGCGAAGTGACCGCTCCCGCGCCAGTCTTGCCACACACGGCCGTCACCGGTAACGTGTAGTCCTCCACTGCCGTAAGGTGGAGGATCTTGAATATCCGTAGGAGGCATAAACATTTCTGCAACACAGGATTGTGGGGGATTGTCCCCTATCGTGAGTCGTACAAGTGTGTTGTCGGTTGGTCCATTGTCAGAGCACCAAATCGTACCGTCAGATTTGTTATATGCGGGCGAATAACATCCGTAGGCAACACGATGGTCTCTGGCGGGGTCCACTGGTTCATCTGGTTCGGTCCAGCCTGGTGAGATGACTCCGTCACCATTAGTATCTAAAACGGTGGGGCACCAGCCCTGCGTTTCTTCTGCATTTTTAGTTTTGTCCCATGTCGCGACGTCGATCCACCCAACACCATCTCTAAAACCATAGTAAAAACGCTCATCTTCGCCGAGTTGGTTATGATCAGCTGAAAAACACGTGTCAATTTCCTGAAATTCTTCGGTCTCTGGATCGAAGACAAAGACTTGACGTCTTCCACGTTCGAGTGGGAAGTAATTGGCGAACTCATTAGAAGTATCGGTACAAAAGTCTGGCTGTTCATCGCCCCGGACGCGGCCCGTAAACCAAACGCGACCATCACCAGCGACGGCTACACTGCGCGGATCAGATGTTCTCGCCCAGATAGGTTCCTCTCCGTAGTACGGGGAGGCTGGGGTTTCGGTTTGAATAGGTGGTGCGGTAGACGGGATTTTGATGTTAAAAGCACGGTGTTCGACTGGATCAACTACCGCGAGAATATCACTGGGTTGTACTACTCCATAGATGAGTCCGTCAGCGTTGACCGTGGCATTTCGCACATCTGACGCTGCGTTATCGGTACGTCCATCAGTTTCGGTTCCCCAATCCCATAGCGTCACAACGACATTACGTTCGATGCCACTTGGACGTGGCGGAATTTGTGACGGTGTTTCGCCATTGGCAATTCGCGTGGTCCAGTCGGCAAACATTTGGCGCTGGTCTCCAAGCCGATGGTAACTGCCGGCCATGGCGCGACCCATTGGGCCCATTGCAACCCGTTGATCCCATGCTTCAAGATGTGATGCCGATTGTTCAAGGATGGCGGGTGGAATTTCACGTGTTGCAAGATTGCCAATTTGATGACAGCTCAGACATCCTGATATGGAGCTACTAAGTTGCTGCTGGGAATGCTCTCCAGGTGGAAGTTCCATCATGGAAAGCCACCAAGCGGCAGGATAAATCTGTGCGGCGCTGAGTGCGTCGGCCGCAAGTGTCCCTTCTAGATCGAGATGTGTTCCTGGCGAAGCTTTTACACGTGGTGAGTCAACTAGTCCGTATCCACGCACGAAGATATCGTAGTTTGCTTGTGGAAGATCTGGTAAAACGTATCTTCCGTCCTCATCTGTAACGACGATTCGAATAAATCGTGTCGGCAGTTCAGTCGTTTCGGCAATAACCCAGACGCCAGCTTCTTTACCATTGGAGCTTGTCACGGTGCCACCTATGTCATCCGCGTCGAGAGCGATCGCGTTGTCAGTCTGTTCTTCAGACTGGTCTCCCCTGGCGCAGCTGTTCATAAAAAACAGGCAGCTGGTCGTGCAAATCAGGCTTAGCGTTTTACGCAATCGATGGTCCATTTGTTCTCCAATCGTTTTCGCGAATGTTATTAATCTCTGTCTTTAACTTAGATTGTTTGTTGTGCTCAACGAGCGGCAGAAAGCCCAAGTTCAGTAGAAAATTCCTGCAGCTTACTTTTTATAGCTTGCATATTTCCCGGTCCCATTCCTAAAAATTGTTTCTGTGCCGGACTCAGAACCTCAAAACGAGGATCCACGTATCTATGAAACACCACTCCTTTTTCAATCAGTGGTGAACGGTTTATGTTTGGCGTTTCTAGTATATGGGTTACAGCACGTTTAAATGTACGTCGAAATGGTATGTCAGGCTGTCCGAGTTCTGCGTAAGCTTCATCTAACAGTGGTTCAAGTTCTTGAAAGAGCTTCACTAATCCCATTGTGCTAAATGAATCAAATACTGCAGCGTGTAAATCGTACCGATTATAGCTCTCTGGAGAGATTTTTAATTCTGACGAATTCGTTGTTACGGAGAATCTTAGCGTAGGTCGCAAAAAGGAAATGTGGTTGGAAGGGTTCTGACCGTCCGCGATGTTATCAATTGTGACTACAAAGAGTCTGACTAATCCTTTAGTGGTTAACCATTCAGCTATTTTGGGGTGCGCTGAGAGTGCAGAAAGTAAGTTTCTGACAAATCTATCGCTGGTATTGAGATCTGGAAGGAGTAAGGACTCTGGTTCTTCGCGTTCTACGGGTGGAAATTCTTGTGGAGGTGCTGGGTCTTCAACCACAGGTGCTAGATTTACCTGCTGGACTTCAGGGTCTTCTTGTAGGAACCAGTAGGTTGTTATTCCAAGCACAGCAACCAAGATGACACCAATGGTGATGCTCCTTTTGGTTGCGTTCGACAGACTGCCATCATCGTCTGGGAATTTGATAGGAATGTCACCGATTTTCATAATAGTACAGTCCTGTTAGTCGGTTCTTTCTTAATAGGGTAGTAGCCAGCCTCGAAGTTCGCCAGTTGGATTTTGCTCTGTATGAATCTGTAAGTAATAGTTTCCCTTATTCAATACATCAACTTCTTCGGCATTCAATTTAACAATTTCAAAAAGTGATTTGTTCACCATTGGTAGATTGAGTATAAAGGCAACAGGTCCTCTGCGTGCTCGTGCCGCCCGATGAATGTGAATTGCAGTTACTGGTGAGCTCATGCCTTCAAAATTAGCGGTGATCCTTAAATCTTGACCGATTAATTTCGCCGTCACGTTGCCTGTCCCAGTGATGTTAGCAGCAGTAGCGATATCGACTGGCAGACGTGAAAGTTTTCCTTTAAATTGTGTGCCTTGGGCGTAAAAAAGAGAGAGTCCTGTTGTGAAAAGGCTTATTAAAGTGATACCGAGACTTGCTTTTTGGCACATGGCATAGGCCTCTCTTAATTTCAATTAAGGTTGTTTCATTGTCACGAACCTACATGCAAGTTTCCACGGTCTCTCCCCGCGAAAGAGTAAAGTGTCATGCCGGTCCTTAGGGCCATTTCAACGGCGATGCTTGAGGCAGCTCCAACGGAAACCATGATTGGAATTTCTGCTTTTAAAGCTTTTTGTACGAGTTCAAATCCTGCGCGGCCGCTGACGACAAGAATTTTGTTAATTAGTGGAACTTGGTTCTTTAAGACGAAGTGCCCGATGGCTTTGTCGACAGCATTGTGTCGACCGATGTCTTCACGTAAGCAAAGAAGTTTTCCCTCAAGAGAAAATATTCCTGCGGCATGTATGCCACCGGTGTGCTTGAAAAGGCGTTGCTCTTCTTTTAGTAAATGAGGAAGACTTTCCAAGAGTTTTGTCGATGTCGCGATACTGTTGACTCTAGGGAGCTCTTGTCTCAAATCATCGATTTCCTGCTTTCCACATACGCCACATGCGGCAGTGGCCGTGAATTCACGTTTGACCTTCTTTATCGAGTTTGATGAAACCGTGTCATTGGTGACGATGCTTATGGAGTGGCCTTCAAAGTTAGTCGTTTGTAATTGTGTCGCATTGGCTGCAGGATTTGAGGTTGTTGCTGAAGAAGATAAAATATCTGTTCCGCTTGCCACAAGGCCCTCACTATGCAGGAAACCGGCGGAAAGTTCTTGGTCGTGCCCGGGCGTTCGCATGGTTACGACTAATGGGTCGCCATTTAGGCGTATCTCCAGCGGTTCCTCGATAGCCACAAAATCTTTTTCGAGCTGCTGGCCGTGCCGCTTGATCGTTATTTCTTTGAGTCCTGTTAAGATTTTAGTCATTTCTATTTAAAGACAGTCTATGTGTTTCTCATTATCTAACGTTCTGGTATGCTGAGTATGAAATAATTTATTTATACTTATAGCTTATGTCCATTTCCCGACGCACATTTTTAAAAGCCTCTTTAGCTGGTGGAGTTGGTGTTAGTGCGCTTGGTTTTAATTTAGAGTCCGCCCATGCGGCCGTAAGGCAGCTGAAAATCCGTAACGCTAAGGAATACAAGACGGTCTGTCCCTATTGCGCCGTTGGGTGCGGAACGATTGCTTACGTTCATGGTAGTGGTGGTTTAAATACTAAGAATACCGTGATTCATGTGGAGGGTGATCCAGATAGCCCTATTAATGGTGGCACGCTTTGTCCGAAGGGCGCTTCGCAAATGCAACTTGCTATCAGTCCTCGACTTCGGCACCAGCCGCTGTTACGTCGGGCTGGTGCAACGGAATGGGAAGATGTTTCATGGGATGAAGCTATGGAATGGTTTGCTCGTAAATTCAAGAAGACGAGGGACGCGACTTTTGAAGAGCAAGATGAGAACGGGCGTACAGTTAATCGTTGTAACGGAATTGGATGGGTTGGTAGTGCCACCGTTTCGAATGAAGACGCTTACCTTATTTCAAAGACAATGAGAGCGATGGGCTTGGTGTATTACGATCACCAGGCTCGGATATGACACAGCCCTACGGTGGCCAGTCTGGCCGCCACGTTTGGTCGAGGGGCAATGACCAACCACTGGAAGGACATCAAGAATACAGATGTCATTCTAGTCATGGGTGCTAATCCTGCTGAAAATCATCCGTGTGGCTTTAAATGGGCCGTAGAGGCTCGTGATACTCGTGGCGCTAAGCTTTTAACGATTGATCCACGATTTACGCGTACCTCTGCAGTGGCCGACAAGCATTTGCAAATCCGGCCGGGGTCAGACATTGCTTTTCTGGGCGGACTTGTTCGGCACATTTTGGAAAATGATTTATACCACGATGACTATGTGAAGGCACATACAAACGCTTCTTTTGTTATAGGAAAAGATTTTGGTTTCGAGGATGGCCTTTTCTCTGGATTTGATGAGGCTGCCAGTGGCTACGATAAAACTTCTTGGGATTACGAACGAGCAGGGGATGGGTTTGTTCGTCGTGATGCTACGCTTGAACATCCCCGTTGTGTGTTTCAACTATTGAAGAATCATTACAGTCGATATACCCCAGACGTAGTTGCGAATATAGCAGGTTGTACTGAAGCAGATTTTTTAGCGATGGCCGAGATTATCTGTTCGACGGGCACCGCTGATCGTGTCGGAACGATCATGTATGCCGTAGGTTGGACGATGCACACTGTCGGCAGTCAAATTATCAGGACTGCTGCGATTCTCCAGTTGTTGTTGGGAAATATCGGTAGACCTGGAGGTGGCATTAATGCTTTACGTGGGCATGCTAATGTTCAGGGCGCAACGGATCATGCGATTGTTTCCGCGTTGCTTCCTGGGTATTTAAAGCTTCCACTACCTAATCAGGAATCACTTGAATCCCATCTGCAAGATTCTTCGCCGAAGCCTCTTGTACCAAATACAGTGAATTATTGGAGTAATTATCCAAAGTTTTTTGTTTCTCAGATGAAGTCCTGGTTTGGCGACCACGCTTCAAAGGATAATGGATTTGCTTATGATTATCTTCCGAAGCAGCGTGGCGATACGACATGGCTTTCCATGTGGGATAGGGCCCACCAAGGAAAATTGGAAGGCTTCATCACCTTAGGTTTTAATCCTCTACTTGCCGGACCTGATGTGCCGCGTCTTCTTCGCTCGATGTCACAATTGAAGTGGAAGGTTGTTATCGATCCGTTCATGCTGGACACTGCTGAATTCTGGAAGGCCGACGGTATGAAGCCTGAAGAAATTGATACGGAAGTTCTTTATCTTCCGAGTAGTCATTGGATTGAGCGAGAAGGGTCATTTACCAATAGTGGACGTTGGGCACAATGGAAAGAAAAAGTGGTTGACCCACCGATTGGAGTTCAGCCAGATACTTGGATAATGTCAGAATTGTTTTGGCGTGTAAGAGGGCTTTATGAAGCTGAAGGTGGTGCCTATCACGAGCCAATCAAAAATTTGTCTTGGGATTATTTCAATCCACGTGAGCCAACGATGGTTGAGCTTGCCAAGGAAATTAACGGCCGTGGTTTAAATGATGGGCGGTTACTTTCGTCCTTTGGGGAATTGAAAGATGACGGTTCCACGGCAGCCGGCAATTGGATTTATACGGGGAGTTTTACCGAAGCTGGAAATCAAATGGCTCGTCGGGGGACGGCTGATCCGACAGGTTTAGGTATGCACCATGATTGGGGTTTCGCTTGGCCGATGAATCGTCGTGTTCTGTACAACCGAGCCTCCGCCGACGCAGAAGGACGTCCATGGGATAGTACCAGAGCAGGTATTGCTTGGAACGGAAAAGAATGGATTGGCGATGTTCCAGATTATGGTCAACGAACACCTCCGAATGAGGCAGGTGCGTTTATTATGAACGAAGAAGGTGTGGCTCGTTTGTTTACAACCCAGTTGAATGATGGTCCGTTGTCTGAGCATTATGAGCCTGTAGAGAGTCCTACGGGAAACCCCTTACATGAAAACGTTCCAATCAATCCTGCCATCGAGTGGTACGATGGTGTTCGTGAGACTTTGGCAACGAAAGATGACGATTTCCCTTATGCTTGCACTGTTTATCGCGTAGTTGAACGGGAGCATTTTGTAACCAGTAACGTGCCTTACCTTGTAGAGGCAATGCCTGATTTTTTTGTTGAATTGCCTGAGGGGTTGGCCGCAGAAAAACAGATTCCGAATGGTAGCCAGGTTCGTGTCTGGTCGAAGCGTGGTTCGGTGCAGGGTACTGCAATTGTCACTAAGAGAATTAAACCCCTTCAGGTGAATGGCAAGGTGGCCTGGACGGTCGGTATACCTGTCCATTGGGGTTTTGTTGGCCTGACATCGGGATCAATGGCAAATTTACTAACGCCTTTCATAGGTGACGCGAACACACGATGTCCTGAATTTAAGGCGTTCTTGGTGAATATCGAGAAGGCGTAGAGTAAATCGACTAGAAGTATTTTTTGAGAAAGATAAAGTTCTGATTTATGGCTAACACGCTTACGATTAAACGAGTTTCTGCAAGTCCCAGCGCCATGATTCCGGTGGACGCACTGAGATCCGGTGGGCCTGTTTATTCCAAGTTAGTTGATATTTCTAAATGTATTGGATGTAAAGGTTGTGAAGTGGCCTGCAAGGAATGGAATGAGCTTGGTGTTGAGCCGACTTCCAACTTTGGCAGTATCCAAAGTCACAAAGATCTCTCGCCGAATACTTGGTTGTTAATGAGATTTAATGAGATTGAGGTCGACGGTGATTTGCAGTGGCTCATAAAAAAAGATGCCTGCTTGCATTGTGAGGATCCCGGCTGTTTGTTTGCTTGTCCTGCTCCTGGAGCGATCGTTCAGTATACGAACGGGATCGTGGATTTTAATCAAGAAAATTGCATCGGTTGTCAGTATTGCGTGACTGGATGTCCGTTCGATATTCCACGTTTTCATCCTGCAACGAAGACGGTATCAAAGTGTAATATGTGCATCGATCGCGTTGAAGCTGGCCTCGAGCCCGCATGCGTTAAAACCTGTCCTACTAATGCTATCGCATGGGGAAGCAAGCACGACATGGAAGCTCTTGCTGATCAGAAAGTTGAAACATTAAAGTCCCGTGGTTATCAGAATGCTGCTGTTTATAATCCTGCGGGAGTCGGTGGGACACATATGATGTACGTAGTGCCGCATGGTGACCGCCTTGAAGACTATCGTCTTCCTGAAGATCCGACTGCAAGTCCTGCGCCATTAACCGCTCTAGGTTTTGTTAAGCGCGTCGGTGCGTTTTTCTTGAGTTTTGGTGTGCTCGGGGCATTAGGGCACCTTTTGGCATTTGGTAAAGAAGATCCGGAGGAGCAACATTGAGTAACTCCTCTCTATTGCATCGATTCTCATTTGCTGAGCGCATATTGCACTGGATTGTTGGTGTGACGTTTGTTGTGCTGCTTTTGACTGGTCTCGCTTTTGCTTATTCTCCTCTTTTTTGGCTGACTGCCATACTAGGTGGAGGTGCGTCGGCTCGAGAATGGCATCCAATTGTTGGAGCTGTCTTTGGAGTGGGAATGATTTTCATGTTGATCTTCTGGCTGCGGGACATGTTTTTAGACAAGCTCGACTTAAAATGGTTAGGTGCAGTTCATTATTATGCAGCTCACCAGCGAGATAAAGTCCCTCCAGCTGGAAAATATAACGCCGGGCAAAAGTTGTTTTTTTGGGCTCAAGGTGTTCTTGCCGTTGTGTTCGTAGTTTCTGGTGTAATCCTTTGGTTTCCTGAGTTACTTGCCCCTGCAAGAACTATTCTGTCTGCCGCTAGATTAACGCATTACTTGGCTACGCTTGGGGGGGGGCTGCTGCTGATTGTCCATGTCTATCTTGGCACGGTGGCATATCCTGGCACGGCGCGCGGAATGATTGATGGCAAGGTGACCCGGCGATGGGCCCAGGTCCATCATCCACGGTGGCACGAAGAACAGACGCGGTCATAGGTGTCAAGTTCTATCTGGAAACGGCGTCACGCTCGTGTAGGTAGTCTTCAAGAAGATCATCCGTACGCTGAAGAAATATTAGAATTTTATAATCGTGTTCTTGAGGTTCAGGAACCTATTTATATCAAGGCGAAAACTTCCTCAATCTTCGATTCCGTAAGCTCTTCGTCGAATCCGAGTAAATATTGTCTTGAGCTTGATCAGTTTTCTGTAGACCGCTGTTTAGATTCTTTTGACAAATTTTTTTTTGATATCCAACCGATATTGACTGAAATATTGGCTCCTGTGGGAAGTCGTATGATGAATTCGTCATCCAGTAAAGAGGAATTACTCACGGCATTTTTGAAGGGCCAGTCGTTAGATGCGATAGCAGATGAATTAGGGCATAACCCTGTGCAGCTTGAGTTTTTTCCTCAAGCTTTTCTCCAACCGATAATTGAAGCTTTAGTTGAAAAAATTGTATCGGATATAACTCCGAGTGTTAACTCTCTTGAGGGCGATACTGATAGCGTGGGCCATTCCGCACTATGTCCCTATTGTGGTCGAAAGCCGGTGCTTGGCATTTTGGAAGATGAACCTGAAAAGAAGGGCGGACAGAAGTTGTACTGTTCTCTGTGTGCAGGTTCGTGGATTTTTCCACGATTAACTTGTTCGGCCTGTGGGGAAGGTAAAGCGGAGCAGCTAGAATATCACGTTTCTGAAACATGGCCGCATGTGCGCGTCGATGAATGTAAGAGTTGCCTTACTTATATTAAAGTTATCGATATGCGCATTAATGGGCATGCGATTCCTGTCGTCGATGAAATTGCTTCCGTTGATTTGGATTTATGGGCGCGAGATCGAGGGCTTGCAAAGTATGAATCTAACCTGTTGGGTCTTTAATAATAATTCTAATTATTTGGGCCGAGTTGCTTATGAATAAAAACAGTACTCAAAAGATTTTCAGAAGAGCACTGGTGTGTCTGTTCATCGGAGCCCATATTGTTTTCGGGTCGTCCCATCTGAAAGCCCAGGGAGACTGGCCTCAGTTTCGTGGCCCAGAAGCACTCGGTGTTTCTGAGGAAGTTGGTCTTCCAAATACGTGGAGTACGACTGAAAATATTGAGTGGGTAACTGAAATTGATGGTCTCGGTTGGAGCTCTCCGATTGTGTGGCAGGACACGGTGTTTGTTACGTCTGTTTTAAGTGAGGGTGACGTGGAAATGCCACGAGCTGGTTTATATCTTGGGGGTGAGAGAAGTCTTCCTTCAGCGGTGCATCGGTGGGTTGTCTATGCGATCGACGTAAAAACTGGTTCTATAAAATGGGCGCGCGACGTTCACAGAGACGTCCCAAAAAGTTCGCATCATTTGAAAAATACTTATGCTTCTGAAACACCCGTGACGGATGGACAATTTCTTTATGTCTATTTTGGAAATATAGGGCTATTTTGTCTTTCATTGGACGGTGACATTCTATGGACGCGATCGTTTGAAGCTGTTGCAACCCGTGCGAGTTGGGGAACAGCAGCGTCTCCTGTAATACATGGCGATCGAGTTTATGTCGTAAATGACAATGATGACCAGTCGTACTTAACTGCGATTAGCAAGGAAACAGGAGCAGAGCTCTGGAGAGTCAATAGATCGGAAGGTACCAATTGGTCTACGCCTTTTATATGGGAGAATGAACTGCGGACGGAGATTGTAACAACGGGAACAGATATGGTCCGGTCGTATGATCTTGAGGGACATCTGTTGTGGACAATAAATGGGATGTCATCGATTGTGGTTCCCACTCCGTTTTCAAAGTTTGGATTGTTGTACATCAGTTCTGGTTATATCGGTGATCAAAAACGACCTGTGTTTGCAATTCGACCAGGTGCTACTGGAGATATTTCTGTTGTTGAGGGAGAGTCATTAGATAACTCGATTGCATGGTTTAAGCCTCAGGCTGGTTCGTATAATACGTCCCCGATTATTTATAGAGATTATTACTACACACTTTTAGATCGTGGGTATTTCACGTGCCATAACGCTATTACCGGTGAAGAAATATATAGCCGACAACGGTTAAAGGTTGGTGCCGCTTTTACGGCGTCTCCTTGGGCATATGACGGGAAGATTTTTGCGATAAGTGAAGATGGTGAAACGTTTGTGATCAAGGCCGGTCCTGATTTTGAAGTACTCTATACTAATTTACTTGATGAATTTACAATGGCGACTCCCGCTATTGCCCATGGCAGTTTATTTGTTAGAACGGCATCTAAGTTGTACAAGATCACCGCATCATCTAATGGTCGTTTATAAACGTTTATTGATGAATTACAGATAATATTTGTAAGGAGTTGCGACACAATGATTTCGCGTTGGCTTCTGTTGATCCTTGTGCTATGTCCTGTCGAATTTGTCAGCGCTCAGGATTGGCCGCAGTTTCTAGGGCCCAATCGAAACGGGACTTATCCTGGTCCTTCCTTAAGTATTACCTGGGCCGGTGAAAATCCTAAACTACTTTGGCAACGCGATGTTGGGGAGGGTTTTGCCGGACCCGTGGTGGTCGGAGAGCGCCTTCTTCTTTTTCATCGTGTTGATGATTTTGAGGTCTTGGAAGCTTTGGATGTGAAATCTGGGCAAACTATTTGGAAGCGGCAATACCTAACAAACTATCGAGATGATTTCGGTTTTGATGAGGGGCCTCGTTCGGTGCCAGTGGTATCAGATGACATCGTTGTTACTTTTGGTGCTCAAGGTCATCTTTCAGCAGTGGACATTGATAACGGGAATGTTATTTGGGAAATGGAAACTCAGGATAGGTTTGGTGTTCGAAAAGGATTTTTTGGAGCTGCGGGTTCTCCACTAGTTGAGAGCGGTCGTGTCGTTTTGAATATTGGTGGCGAGGGCGCAGGTATTGTAGCGGTTGACTTGGTGTCAGGAGAGATTCTCTGGACTGCTACATCGGATGAAGCTAGTTATTCCTCGCCGGTTTCTGCAAGCTTTGATGACGAACGGCACGCTATATTTCTGACTCGTGATGGTCTCGTAGGGATTGATCCGATCGATGGAGATGTCCGGTTTAGGAAGAGGTGGCGCTCTCGTTTACGTGCGTCAGTTAATGCTGCAACGCCACTTATCAACGGCAATTTAATATTTATGTCTGCATCCTACGGAACCGGAGCGGCGGTTGTCCAAGTGAATGGAACGGATGTGTCAGAAATTTGGGCATCTGACGACATTATGTCCAATCACTATTCCACGAGTGTTTTGCACGATGGCTACTTGTATGGTTTTCATGGGCGGCAAGAATATGGACAAAGCTTTAGGGCTGTGGATTTTGCAACTGGAAAAGTTCAATGGAGCTCAGATAGATTGGAAGCTGGTAGCGTAACGCTTGCAGGTGATCAATTGATCGTCCTCCAAGAGAATGGTGAGCTTGTATTTGCAACGGCTTCTCCTGAGGAATTTGTATCGTTGGCTAGGGGTAAAATTTTACCTGGGGTTATTAGGGCTTATCCAGCGATTGCCAAAGGATTGTTATTCGCAAGGAATCAAGACACGTTGGTTTGTGTTGATCTTCGGGCGTCGTTTTAATCAGATACTAGATGTTAATTTGACAAAACATCTCTGGAGGGTATTTTAGATATGCCTGAGCTGATGCTCGTGGTTTCTATTGTCCTAATTATCTCAGCAACTTGTTCCTTATTTGAAGCCGTTCTCTATTCTGTGCCAGCCAGCCATATTGAAGTCCTTGAAAGTTCTGGGCATTCGTCTGGCCGTGTACTTAAAGGGCTGCGAAAGCAGGTTGATCGTCCGATTACTGCTGTGTTGTCTCTTAATACAATCGCGAACACGGGTGGAGGAGCTTTCGCAGGAGCAGTTGCAGCTCGTGAATTTGGAAATGAGAACGTTATCTACTTTTCTGTGGTTTTCACCTTTGCGATTCTTCTGTTTTCTGAGGTTTTACCGAAGACATTTGGAGTGGTTTATGCTCGAAACTTAGCCTCGGTGGTGTCTTATCCTCTACAAGTTCTTGTCTTGATATTTAAGCCACTTGTGGCGTTGACCCGAATGGCTACGAAGATTGTGTTAAAAGGAGATCATGAGCATCATGTGTCTGACGAGGAGCTTCTTACTCTTGTTGGATCGGGATTACGGTCAGGTTCGCTGAAACAGCATGAAGCGAAAGTGATTCAGAATGTATTGTCGTTGGAACGTCGGTTAGTAAGAGACATAATGACGCCGCGGTCAGTCGTGTTCATGTTGTCAGCTGACAACAGAACAGTTGATGTGGCGGTTATGAAAGATCTACGAAAGCACAGTAGAGTGCCCGTATACGACATAGACCGAGACGATTTGGTGGGACTTGTGCATCGGCAGGATGTTTTGTCCTCCGTGGTGAATAAGAGTGGGGAGAAATCTTTAGAATCGATTATGCGACCGCTTCACTTTGTGGTCGATTCTCTTCCCCTTGACAAACTTCTTCGCACCTTTCTCGATAGGAGGCAACATCTTGTGGCTGTCATCGATGAGTTCGGTGCCCTTACGGGTATTGTGACTCTCGAAGATGTTCTTGAGGAGCTTATCGGGCGTGAGATCGTCGATGAGTTTGATCAGATCACTGACTTACGCACCTTTGCGCGTCAACGACGTGAGGCACTTTTTCAGTCTCGGTAAGGTCGTTTTGATAATAAATGCAGGCAAGTTTCATTTTACGACGCGATAGACAACATAGAGGGTTAAGAAAGCAAGACTAATTCCAAGAATTGATGGAGAAAGTATTGACGCGGCAATGTTAAGGAAAGCCATTAAGGCTAGCGTCATTAATGTAAGGCGTCGCATAAGTCAGAGACAATACCCGGTATTAGGTGCAGGCTCAAATTGTTGTTCCTCAGAGGCTTCCAGCGAAGCGACATTAAAAATGGATAGAACGTGTTCAGCATAAATAAAATTACGTCGACACTGGTGGTACTTGTGTTGTTTTATAACGTAATGAATGCGCAAGGTGTTGCTCCTGAACAGGGAGAGGTCATTCCTGTTGCTAGCGATGAATCCGATTCATTTTTTGAGCAAAGTCAACAAATTACAAGAGATTTTCCTCCTGCACCGATTGAGCCGAACACTTTGTCTCGAGATGACAGAGGCGGCGCCACTGTTCGTGCGGTACCCCTCAGAAGCGCTTGGGTGTTGGATGGTATTTTAGATGAAGTGATATACCAAGAATCACTTCCAGCCAATGGTTTTATTCAACAGATTCCGGATGAAGGGGCACCGGCTACTGAGGACACAGATGTTTGGGTGTTTTTTGATGAGTCAAGTATCTATGTGGGAGCCAAGTTGTGGGAGTCAGCTACTGAAGATGAATGGATTGCCAATGATATGCGCCGTGATTCTTTTCAGATTATAGATAACGACACATTTTCTGTTGTGTTCGACACTTTTTATGACAAACGAAATGGTGTCGCTTTTATGGTTAATCCGATTGAGGGATTTTTCGATTATGAAATTAGTGATGAAGGAAATCCTAATGCTGATTGGAATCCAGTTTGGGATGTGAAGACTGGTCAATTCGAGGGTGGATGGTCAGTGGAAATGCAAATCCCCTTTAAATCATTGCGTTATAGGGCAGGAAATTCTCAGGTATGGGGAGTGCAATTTGGACGACGTGTTCGTCGGAAAAATGAAAGTTCACATCTGACACCAGTATCGATTTCCGCAGGTCCAGGGATGTTCCGTGTATCCGCGGCCGGAACTTTAGTTGGTCTCGTGACGCCTGAGGCGAGTCTTAGATTGGAAGTAAAACCCTACGGTATTGGGTCGTTGGCCACAGATAGGACAGTTGCTGAACCTTTTTCAAACCGTGGAAATGGTGATGGTGGTATAGATGTTAAGTGGGGCGTCACGCAGAATCTTACTGCCGATTTTACCTACAACACAGACTTTGCTCAGGTTGAAGTCGATCAACAGCAAGTTAATCTAACCCGTTTTAATCTGTTCTTTCCGGAGAAGCGAGAATTTTTCCTTGAGAGCAAAGGCACTTTTGATTTTGGGAGCGGTGCGCGCGTTCTTGGCAACCGACCGGGAAATCCCGCAAGACGTGGCACGGGCCCCGCGGGGACAGGAGGCGGTGGGTCTGACGTTCCCACGGTTTTCTTTAGTCGCCAAATTGGTCTTGAAGGTGGCGTTGCCGTTCCAATCACTGGTGGAGGACGCTTAACTGGAAAGGCTGGGAGATTCAGTATCGGGGCATTGAATATACAAACCGGCAGTCAATCGAATATCGAGGCGTTAGCCACTAATTTTACAGTTGTCCGTTTGAAAAGAGACATTTTACGCCGAAGTCGCATTGGTGGTATCTACACTCGACGTTCTCGGTCACTGCAGCGAAATGGAGCGAATGAAGCTTATGGTGTCGATGCGACGTTGTCATTCTATGACAATGTAACTTTTAACGGGTATTACGCGAAGACGAGTACGCCTGGTTATACCAAACATGATAGTAGCTACCAAGCAGCTTTTACTTATAGTGGTGATCTCTATGGTTTCCAGTTAGATCATTTATTTGTCGGTGATAATTTCAATCCTGAAGTGGGGTTTCTTAGAAGGGATGATTTTCGACGTTCTTTCGTGGCTGCTCAATATAGTCCTCGACCGAGATCGATTGAGTTGATTCGCCAGTTTACCTTGGGTGGAAGTCTAGATTACATTGAAAACGGGGCGGGGCAACTAGAAACTCGATTAGCTCAAATGCGTTTTAATACTCAATTTGAAAATAGTGATGAAATAGAAGTAGATTTCACGACAAACTACGAATTTCTCTTCGAGTCATTTCAAATCTCTTCAAAGGTGGCTATTCCTGATGGTGGGTACAATTTTCAGGATATGTACGTCTCCTATGCAATGGGGCAACAACGCAAAGTCTCAGGTGCTGTGTTTTTCCAGCGCGGTCAATTTTTTGATGGTGACATGACAGCTTTAGGATATCGGCGTGGTCGTGTTGAATTAACTCCCCAGTTTTCACTTGAACCGCTGTTTTCAATTAATCGAATCAATCTTCCTCAAGGGCATTTCACTGCTGCACTGGTCACGACCCGTGCGACGTACACTTTTACGCCAAGGATGTTTGTAGGAGGGTTGGTTCAATATAACTCTAGTAGTGACACTATGAGTACCAATGTGCGCTTCCGTTGGGAGTATCAACCGGGCAGTGAACTATTTGTTGTTTATAACGATCAAAGAGATACGTCATTGCGGGGCAGACCGATGTTGGAGAGTCGGGCATTTGTCATAAAGTTTACCCGCTTATTTAGATTCTAAATCTGTACATCCATTGTTCATGGAGGGCAAAATGAATCGTAGGGTCGGAAGAGTCTTTAGACGTTTAACAGTCTTTTTGTTTGTTTCTTTGTTTTTTGGTTGCACAGAGAATGACAGTGCTGCGCCTGGAATACAACCGAGCGAGTCAATCTTGACCAGTGATTCTGAGGTGTCCAGAAATGAAGAAATGTCGATGGGCACTCCGGTGTTTGAAATCGATGTGTCATGGCCGAAGGCCCTAGAGGACGACGAAGCTAATTGGCCTGATCTGAAACGCAATGCATGGTCGATTGCTGTGGATCCTAGAGACCATATTTGGATACTTCAAAGCCCGACCCCTGAACAACTTGAGTCAGAGGCGACGGGGAGTATAGACGTTCCTAGGGTATTTGAATTTGACGCAGCTGGTACCTTAGCCCGTAGTTGGGGTGGGCCGGGGACTAGTGACATTTGGATGGAAAATCCTCCACCCGGGACCCCGTATCCTGCGGGCACACCGGCAGAGCATGGAATGTGGGTCGACGATTATAACAACGTCTGGGTCACGGGTAATGGCCATGTAGCTCTGAAATTTACACCCGACGGTAATCTTCTGATGCAAATCGGAGAACTTGGTCGGACCGATGGAAGTAATAGTACGATGTTTCTGGGAAACTCTTGCACCTTGACCGTTGATGCAGAAACAAATGAGCTATATGTTGCCGACGGGTATATTAATCGGCGTGTAGTGGTGTTTGATGGCAACACAGGGGCTTACAAGCGGCACTGGGGTGCCTATGGAAATGCCCCAATAGATTTTGAGCTTAGTCCTGAAGGTCTCTACACTGATCCTGACCAGTTGTACTCTCAGGAGGCTTCTCCTCAACAACAGTTTCTCGCAGTTCATTGTGTGCGTGTAGCAAACGACGGATCTGTATATGTCTGTGACCGACAACGTAACAGAGTGCAGGTCTTTCGGCGCGATGGTACTTTTGTGACTGAATTTCAAGTAGCACCTAATACTCCAGCAGAGCTTGGTTTTCCACAGGGTGTGGGGGCGACAAATTTTGGTTCAGCCTCGACGATTGGATTTTCGAAAGATAGCGCACAATCCTTCATGTATGTCGGTGACAACATGAATGCGAAGATATGGATTTATCGGAGGTCTGACCTTGAATTATTGGGTGCCATCGACACGAATCCCCTCGCCAATCATTATCTAGCTGTAGATTCGAGTGGAAATATTTACAATAGTGGACTTCAAAAATTTGTTTTGACAGGATTTGAAATAGGCGACTAGGTGTCTGAAAAATCTTCTTTGTAATTTCAGAATTTCTAGCTACTTCAATGTTTATGGGTATAAAAACTCATTTTCTCTTAAAGATCGTTTTGTCCTGCACGAAGCACGAGAACTGAGAGTGTTTACGTTTTAGTTGTGTGTCATTCTACTGGTGCCGGAGGTCGGGGTCGAACCGACACGAGGGGTGAACCTCACTGGATTTTGAGTCCAGCGCGTCTGCCAATTTCGCCACTCCGGCAAAGAAGGATTGAAAAGAACTAGGGTCTCAGGGTGCCGTCATGTTTCCACAAATATAATGTCCTTGTGCCTTGAACGCTATCGGTAAATTTTTCAATCTTATCTGCAACCCAATCACCCATGCTGAAGGCGTGGGAAACGATACGAGCCCCCACAGGAAGTTGTGCAGTTAATCGAGGTCTTAACTTCAAATTAGATGATGACAATAAGTAAAGAGTAACCACGGTTGCTTCTGAAACGTCGACCGTCATGGCGTCTTGTTCTATAAAGCGAACCAGATGTGTGACACCGGCCCGTTCGGCGTTAGCGTTAGCTTCTGCAATACGTTGGGGATCAAAGTCAATGCCGACTCCTCTGGCTCCAAATCTTTGTGCCGCGGTAATGACGATGCGGCCGTCTCCGCAACCGAGGTCATAAACGACATCTTGATCCGTGACATCAGCCAACTCAAGCATTCGGTTGACAACATCGTGAGGAGTTGGAACAAATGGTGCAAGACTATCGTCGAGTTGGGCGTTTGGGGCAGGCGCTTCTAACAGCAAAAACAACGTTATGCATGTAAATATGATTCTAGCTCGTTTCAGCTGACTGATCTGCATTCACGTACTTTACAACAGGTTTACGATCTCCGCTTACATAGAGACCTATTTTTGATTCAGCTTATTAAATTATTTTATTTTTTCTAGGACCTACACAAATCGTGTTGTCAAAAGAATGTAAAAACTGGTCTTTAGAACTTTGTGATTTTTTTGTTCTAAGAGTGTGAGATTTTCAAAAACACGTTTGTTTTTAATGGTTTAAGATTGATTTGTCCTTGTCTTTCGGCTAACATTCATGACTGCAGGCCCTAGAGAATCCCAAAATATAATTTTAATAACAACGCAAGCGGGGGTAAATTTGAAATTTGACGTCGGCGATAAGGTCATATACCCAAATCATGGCATTGGAATTATTCGCGAGATATCTACTAAGACAATTCTTGATACCACATGTGGATTTTATTCACTGGGGATGATCTCGACTGATACGACAGTGCTTGTTCCAATTGACAACGTCGAGAGTGTTGGACTTCGAAAAGCGATTGAAGAAGAAGAAATAAAGAAAATCTACACCTTGCTTGGTAATGGAAAGATTGAAGATCATCAGAATTGGAAGGGACGATTCAAAGACAATTCTGACAAAATGCGTACTGGTTCCATATATGATGTGGTTGATGTGCTTAAAAGTCTAAATTACCTGAGCCAATCAAAAAATTTATCATTTAGAGAAAAGAGAATGCTGGATCGTGCCAAGTTTTTGGTTGTAACAGAAGTGTCTGAAGTGAGTGATGAGTTGGTAGATGCTGTTGACGAGAAGGTGAATAAAGCTCTTGAAAGATGTCTAGTGAATCGAGTACGTCAAGTTGAAAGACTTAAAGCAAAAGCAGCGAAGGCGAAAAGTAAAACCGCGAAATCAAAAAAGAAAGTAGCGAAGACGAAAACCGTTAAGGCAGGCTCTGGAACAGTAAAAGGCAAGCCTAAAACGGTAAAGGCGAAAGTAAAGAAAAGTTCTGCTCGATCGACCGCAGCGCGACGTGCGACGCGGGCTTCATAAGGTTCTTAGGGAAACAAACAGAAGTAATGCAACCCGGCTCGATTGTTTTGGGCCGGGTTTTTTTTTAAAAATATGGTTGGATCTTTCAAGACCGCTATTTCACTGTGCCGTTCTCTTATGGCCTATATAAGTGTGTCACTGTGGGTCGTGATGGTGGGGCCACCGGGCATGGTTTTGGCTATATTGTTCAAGTGGCCTGAAATTTTATATTTACTGGGCAGAATAGGGGTAAGAATCGGTTTGCGAATTGTAGGGATTCGTTACCGTGTTTTTGGAAAAGAGAACATTCAGTGTCATCGAGCTTCGGTGTATTGTGTTAACCATTCTAGTAATGTCGAGCCACCAATTTTGTACATGGCTTTGTCGGTTCTTCATCCAGGGTTGAAGATTCTCTACAAGGCTGAAATACATAGATTGCCTGTTTTAAGCCGTGCCTTCGATATTGTTGGATTCGTGCCAATTGAACGCCAGAATCGAGAGCAAAGCTCTGGAGCGTTAGAAAAGGCTGCGGCTTCTTTACGTGCAGGGAATTCATTTCTTATATTTCCTGAGGGGACTAGAAGTCTAACAGGGTCTTTACAAAGGTTTAAAAAAGGTGGTTTTATTATGGCAATTAAAGGTCGTGCACCGATTATACCGGTCGCCATTCAAGGTACTAGGGCCGCGATGAGCAAGGGAAGTTTAGTGATGCGTCCTGTGACTGTGAATGTTCGACTTGGCAAGCCAGTAGAACTCAATGGGGAAGATTTGGATCAGCGGGATCAACTTATGTTAGAAACTCGCAGTAGAGTAGAAGAGTTACTTTTTAATAGGCCGGTTTCCGACCGAGAAGATTAAGAACCAGTAAGGAATGAAAGCGTCCATGATTCCAACGTCGCCCCGTCCGTCGCGGTTATTCCATTCTGAAGGGCAATGTTGACGCGTCGAAAACTTTCCAAAGAGTTTTCAAAGAAAATCTCAAGAGATCGATTTTGAGCACGATATCTTATTTCGTAGTTAAGATTCGAGGCTTCTATTTTTGAATCGATAGATTCTGGTAAATTTTCATAGGTCGCCACGATTCTATTTTCAAACGATCTCTGGTCGATATCTCGTGAAAACTGAATCCTTATCGTTGTGTCTATGGGAACATCTGTGTCGTCTTGTAGCGGAGTGCTAAAGATTACTTCTGGTGGAGGTCCTACCGAGTTGGTGCGTGATGGTGGTCGATCCAGATCGATGTTATCTGTTTCGGCTAGAGAAATAGTAGAAGCTCTAATGAGCATCATACCTTTGTGAGTGCTGGCCGTGCCGGTCACTTGTAGCCAGCGACCTGTATCAGCGCGAGCTTGGATGTCTAGTTCGAATCCTTTTCCTTTAGGTTCTTTTCCGACGATCCACAAGGCTGCTTCGGCCGAGGCGAGAACAAAATCCCACCGACTGGCACTTGGGGCACTCGGAAGATCGCCATATAAATTCCGACCACGAAATCTACCAGAAACTGTAACTGTTTTGTTTGAGTAAGCAGATGGAGTCAGTGCTACATTTCTTAATGTGGCTTCTGTTCTCTGGGTGGCAATACGACTAGAAGAAGCAACTAGAACAAGAAGTTCCCCAACTCCAGGCCAGTTCTTACGAAGTAGAAGATTCGCCAAGCGTTCAAATGGAAGCCCAGTGATGCGGGGGTCTTCGCGTTCAAGGCGCCCTATGTCATAGAAGGTGCCAATAATTTCTACGTAATCTCTGCGATCAGTAGGGGGTGGCGGAACATCTAATACAAGTAATCGTTCTTCGTCGTTAGTTAAATATGTCAGTACTCCTTCTCCTTCGATTTCACCATGTATGACTATTTCCGTCTCATGAAAAAAAATTGGAGCTGAAGTTAGTGATTCAAGCGTAGAGATTCTACGGTTAACCGGCTGGGCAAAAAGAACCACCGGTAAACTGAGTATTACGGTGGCGACAGAGAAATGCCGAACGAAACGAGAAAATTTAAATCGTTTTTCCAGAAAATACTCCCCAATAACAATGCTTCAGATTGTTTTACTGATATTAACATGTAGCTGGTTTTGGGTCTTGACCGCACTTAATAGTAAACATAGAATCGCTCCCCACAAGATAGTCTGGGTAGATGGGATGCAAGAGCAAATTTCTGAACTAACGACGAATCGCTTATCTTTGTACCTTAGATTTCTAAATGAACTTGAGATGAGAGGAGTGAGAACCGTTTCTTCGAAGGTACTCGCTGAGCAGTTTGGCTTGAATGCCGCACTGATTAGGAAAGATTTGTCTTATTTTGGAGATCTTGGTGTTAGAGGAATCGGTTATGTTGTAAAGGACCTTCGGCGAGCCTTGCGTTCCATTCTTGGTCTTGACAAAAGTTTCGGAGTTGCGATCATGGGTGCTGGAAATCTTGGCTTGGCACTTGCAGATTATCCCGGCTTTCGGCAAGAAGGTTTTAGGATAGTAGCTTTATTTGACAATCTTAAGGATAAAGTTGGGCAAGTGTCACGGAGCGGGATTCCGATTTACGACATTCTCGATCTCGGGCGAATAGCAAAAAAGGAAGAAATTACTATTGCTGTAATAGCTGTGCCAGAGGAAGCAGCTAAGCATGTCGTTCAGGTTGTTGTTAAGGCGGGTATTAAGGCGGTATTGAATTTTTCTCCTGGTGCGTTGCGCGTTCCTTCTGATGTGAAACTTAAAAGCGTTGATTTGACCGTCTCGCTGGAAAGTTTGTCATTTTATTTGGCGAGGGAAAAGGGAAGAGGGATTAGTGGTGGTTAAAAAGAAAAAAAGTTTGGCTGGTAATCATAAAAAGGTCCTTAAAAAGCTGTCCCATGTGGATTCTAAAGGTCGGGTGACCATGGTGGATGTTGGAGCAAAAGCTTCGACAAAGCGTCTCGCTGTTGCTCATGGGACCATCAGTATGTCGGCAAAGGCATTGCGTTTAATTAGAAGCGGGAAGGTCGCCAAGGGCGATCCTCTTCAGGCTGCACGACTGGCTGGTATTCTCGCTGCTAAACGAACGGCTGATCTTGTGCCCTTATGTCATTCCGTACCGCTTACCCATATTGATGTTGAACTGTTGAGCCGTAAAACTGGTTACGACATAGAAGCGAGAGTGTCTACGAGAGGAAAGACAGGAGTAGAAATGGAGGCGTTAGTGGCTGTTTCTGTGGCTGCACTGACCGTATATGACATGATAAAAGCGGTTGATCGAACAATGGTCATTGGAGAAATAAAGTTGATCCAGAAAAGCGGTGGTTATTCTGGTGATTACTTGGAAGGATAGATAGGTTTTGTCTAACTTGCCAATAGCGTCGCTTTCCGCGCTTCCTTTTTATTTTTCGGGAAGATTTCCTAAACCGGTCATCATTCGAAGATGCCTTTCAGAGGGCTACGATACCTATGCAAGTCGAGAACTCTTTGATTACATCCGAGATGTCAGTTTGGGGTTAGGCGGTCTTGGTGTGCAGCCAGGAGACAGAGTTGCGGTTTTGTGTGAAAGTCGTCCGGAATGGTTGATCGCTGACCTTGCGATTTTGTCTGCTGGCGCGGTAACCGTCCCAATATATCCCAGTCTTCCGGCGGAACTTGTTGGGTATATCTTGGCAGATGCTTCTGTCACTGTAGCAATTGTTTCAGACGACCATCAGTATAAAAAAATAGAAGAGGTATGGGATGATCAACCATCATTGCGGGCGGTTGCCATCATTGATTCTCACGGTGAGGAGAAGACTTCAAAAAACAAGTGTTTATTTTCTAAGTTACGGGAATTGGGTCATCAACGATTAATGCATGAGGATGGTCTCGGTCGAAAATATAAAGAGAATGCGATGTCTATTTCGTCTGATGACTTGGCAACGATTATTTACACATCTGGCACAACAGGTAAACCGAAAGGTGTCATGCTAAATCATGGAGCCATCGTTGCAAATATCCTTGATGTGGATACTATGGTGCACATTCACGAGGAGGATGAGGCGCTTTCATTTCTTCCTTTGAGCCATATTTTAGAGCGATCTTCAACGTATCTTTATTTGTTTAAGGGTGTAACGATTACATTTGCGGAATCTTTAGATACGGTTGTCCGCGATTTACCACGGGTTCGTCCGACTTTGATGAATGGGGTTCCTCGTGTTTTTGAAAAGATTTATTCAAGAGTTTTAGAAGCTGCCTCCGAATTTTCTACCTTGCGGAAATTTGTTTTTGACAAATCACTTAGAGTGGGAGGTCTACAGGCGAAGGCATTGCGAGATGGAGAGCTCCCTTCTTTTATATGTCGTCTTTTTCATCCGGTTGCAGATCGAATGGTGCTTTCAAAAATTCGAGAGCGAACGGGAGGTAGACTACGTTTCGTTGTTTCTGGAGGCGCTCCTCTTCCGGTAGTCGTAGCCGAGTTTCTCTTTTCAGTTGGAATTCCAGTGCTTGAGGGATATGGGTTAACAGAAACTGCGCCAGTGTTGACGTGCAATCCACAAAGGGCTCCAAAAATTGGAACAGTTGGTATACCGCTGCCCCATGTCGAATTACGCCTTGCCGAAGACGGAGAAATAATAGCTCGTGGTCCTAACGTCATGACAGGCTACTATCGGAACCAAGAGGCTACGTCTGAAGCGTTGAGATCCGGTTGGTTCTACACTGGTGACATTGGAGAATTTGATGCAGATGGGTACCTTCGTATAACGGACAGAAAAAAGGAATTATTGGTTACATCTGGCGGGAAAAATGTGGCTCCTTCGCCGATCGAACAGCGATTGAAGCATGACAAATTAATTGCTGAAGCAATGTTAGTTGGTGACAGTTATCCTTTCATTTCCGTGCTTATTTTCCCTGATTTTTCTGCTTTAGTCGCTCATATACACGCGCCAGAAGATATTGCTTGGAAAGATATGATAAATCGTCCAGATGTTAAAACCATGTTTGATGACATAGTAGATAAGGTCAATGAGGGTCTGCCTAGTCATGAAAAAATGCGTCGAGTTGGTCTGATTCCTGCGACACTAAGTATATCTACTGGTGAGTTAACACCTACATTGAAGCTAAAAAGGCGAATCGTATTAAGCAAGTGGGATGCAGAGATTAAGAGTTTGTATGCTTGAACGGTTTGAAATGGCTGTGAAGTTATAAAAATGAAGCCAGCCTAAGAAGCTTTACCTGTACGTGTTTTCTACGTATGGGAGCACTGGAAAAAAAGAGTTGAATTTAAAATATCTTTACCTCGGTAAACGGAAACCATCGAACTTGCACACGGCCCATGATGTATTTTTCTGGAACTTGTCCCCAATGACGACTATCTGAACTATTGTTACGATGGTCACCCATTACGAAGTAATAGGCTTCATCTATCACTTCAGGTCCATAGTTGTCGTGGCTGCGAAATTTTGGAGGCACGTCAACGTTCTCTTGTAATACTTCGTTGACGAAAACATCGCCAGATTCAATTCGGACGGAATCGCCTGGTTCTGCGATGATCCTTTTTACAAATGACTTGTCAGGATCTTTCGGATAACGAAGCATCACAATATCACCAACTTGAGGTTTGCGACCTATATTCCAGTCACATTCGCTGCACAACCAACCCTGAAACAATTGAGAGAAAGGAATTTTGATAGTTTCAGGAAATATATACAAAGCCTTATTTACAATCAGGCGATCTTCATGTTGCAAAGTAGGCTCCATACTGCGACCCTCGACACGCGCTACTTGAATGCCGAAGGTGACAATTAATGTCGCGTAAACAGCAGCAGATAGAAAGGTATTCGCCCACGCTTTCGGTTCTTCCCAGTTCACGTTTACGGTAGCGTTGGTGGTGCTGCGGGATTCTATAGATTCAGATGATCTCGAAGTCGTTTGGTTTGTGTCCGACTTACCGGGATCTCTGTTTCCTTCGCGTCTTTCATCTTCAGAATGTAGTTCCGACTTAACCAAGGTAATATCTCCTTGACTTTATTGATGTTGACTAAATGTGATCTGTGCACACGCCAAAAGATGTCTGGATCGAGATTGCCTTGCAGTTCATCCAATGTTCGATAATTTGCTGTGCCAGACAATGTATTGGTGACAATGTTAATACTGCCATTCGATAAAGATGCATAAATAATATCGTTTGATGCAATTAACTGAAAGGTTTCTCCATTTCTTATTGCCAACTGTTTCTGGTGAATGGTGTTCTTGCTGATACGCTGAATCAGGTGTTCTAGCTTTTCATTGGCGATGCCTGTATTAGCTGAATCTTCAAGAGGACCGCTCCCGAACTGTTCACCTACCCGTTTGATCGATTGACGTAACCGCTTAATGTCAACTGGTTTGAGGAGGTAGTCTACGGCACTGACCTCGAAGGCCTCAAGCGCATATTCATCGTATGCGGTAACAAAGATTATTCGAGTATCAGCCTGCAGATCTATTAGACTTCTCGCTACTTCAAAACCTGTATGACCTGGCATTTGGATGTCAAGCAGCACTATGTGGGGCCGAAGATTTTCTATGAGTTCAAGTGCTTCAATCCCATCTCCCGCCTGACCGACCACCTCAACTTCTTCGAACTTTTCTAATTGAAAACAAAGCTCCTGTCTTGCCGGCTGTTCATCGTCAACAATAAGTACTCGAATGGTCATTTGTTTGTAAATCAGTGGGTGGAGATCTATCAAGCAGTTACTTTCTGTGGAAACTTAATAACTGGAACCTTGATTGTCGCACATGTACCCCTTCCAGGTGTACTTTCGAGTCGAAGATGATAATTTTCACCATAAATTACCCGAAGTCTCTCATCCACATTACGGAGGCCGATTCCGCCCATTCGCGTGGTTGAAGGCGGTTCGTTCATTCCTGTGCCATTATCAAGAATGTTGATTACTACGTGTTTAGCGGTTGATCTACTCTGTATTTTAATAGTTCCTCCACCAACTCTGTGTGAGAAACCATGTTTAATAGCATTTTCAACAAGAGGTTGAAGAAGCAAGCTGGGAATCATTAAATCAAGACTTGTCGAATCGATCTCTTTTTCTATGACAAGTGTGGGACCGAATCGTACTTTTTCGATGTCGAGGTACTCATCGACTGCGAACAACTCTTCCCGTAAAGTCACAAAGTGTTCTTGGTTTCGCAGGACGCGCCTTAAAATGCCAGATAGTTTGACAATCAGTGCCCTTGCTGTTTCTGGCTGAGAGTGGATGAGGGAGGAGATTGAAGTGAGGGTATTGAATAAAAAGTGTGGGTTAATCTGGTTTGCTAGTGATTCAAGGCGAGTCGATAGTAACAACTTTTCCTGTTCCTGCAGTCGGTGTTCAATACGAGCAGTATTCCAGATTTTTATCGGGATTGTTACAGTTAAGAGCGTGGCTAAAATTATTACGAATCCCAGCCATGTACTTTGTGGCTGCATATAAAATATATGGTCTGTGTAACGAGATCCTAATCCGATCCTCATTAATTCTAGAGCAACAGGAGTTGCTACAAGAATTACAAGCCAATCAGGTTTCAGTTTGCTGACCATTTGCCACGCATGCCGGTGCAAGTCAGTAAAAAATAATGGAGAGAAGCGCCAGATGGACTCTTTAGGGCATATTTCTCTTAGCCCACCCCCGGAAAAGCCGCAACCTACCGCAAATGGTAGGGCAATTAATTCCCCGGCAGCTAAAGCGGGTATCCCGACAAAACCGCCGACTATGGCTCCTGCGTAGGGACCGGCAATTAATCCTGCGAGAAATGGACCGGCGAGCGAGAAGTCGCTGGCGTTATAGTTGAGTAAGAGTCGTGCTACGACACCCCCACTTAGTGGAATTCCAAGCGCGATGGCGAAAACCAATCTTTCACGCCAAGCACGTTGTTCAGTAAGTAAGATACGGCGGAATTGCTCGAAACGAGCCAGCATTGTGGCTAAGATTGCAACAACTGCAAGCTTAACAAGTAGAGTCGAAAGTAAGAATTGAGACGTTTCGATAAATCTGAACTCAACCGGCACGAATTATCAAACTATACTGACGGACAGTGAAGTGTGTCAATTTTGAATTACCTACAAGGTGTTATGATTAAAGGGTTTATTATGACAGTTCCTTTTTTGGATGCCCTGAAGCATAGAGTTCTGATTTGCGACGGTGCGATGGGTACGATGCTTTATTCCGGAGGTGTTTTTCTCAACCGAGCGTTTGAAGAACTCAATCTCTCTGAGCCAGAGCTTGTTGCTTCGGTGCATCGTTCTTATGTAAATGCTGGAGCAGATGTGATTGAAAGTAATACTTTTGGCTGCAATGCTCTAAAACTCGAAACTTTTGGCATTAGTAACAAAATCAAGAAAATTAATTATGCGGGTGTTCGTTTGGCTAGGGAAGTAGCTGGTAAAAAGGCCTATGTGGCTGGTGCGATAGGTCCTTTAGGCGTTTTGATAGAGCCTTATGGGAGAACAACTCAGGAAGAAGCAGAAAGTTATTTTTGTGAGCATGCGTCGTTACTGGGAGCCGCAGGGGTTGACTTATTTATGCTTGAAACTTTCTGTTCGTTGAATGAACTTTTAATAGCGGTACGAGCAGTAAAGAGCGTACAAGACCTTCCAGTGGTGGCTCAATTCACAATGTCCGAAAAGAATGAGACGACGGATAGTGCTTCTCCTGAATTGTGTGCTAGGAAATTACAGGATGAAGGCGTGTCCGTTATAGGCCTCAATTGTGGGTCGGGTCCGGCTTCGATGCTTGAAATCACGAAAAGGATAGCATCAGTTGCTAAAAAACCTCTGTCGGTTCAGCCGAATGCGGGAATGCCCAGGCTTGTGGAGGGGCGGACGATGTATTTATCTTCGCCTAGTTACTTGGCATCCTATTCGAAAAGATTTGTTAATTGTGGAGCCCGTTTGGTTGGTGGTTGTTGTGGAACGACGCCTGTGCATATAAGTCAAATCAAGTCGGCCGTCTCTTGCGGTCAAACCGGTGACACGCTATAGTCACGGATGTCACGTAACTACTAAGGATTTTTATCATTGTTGAAAGAATCTGAACCCCAAAGAATTGACGATGGATTCCGGCCGTCTGAGTCAACGGGGCAGGCGTTGTCTGTGACAACAGTTGAGAATGATTTCGTGTCGGATGTATATCACCGGATCTCCTCATGGTATGACCTCTTTTTTGGTCCGACTCTTCACGCAGGTAGGTTAGAGGCTATACAAAAATTGCCAATTCAGAGTGGCGATGAAATTCTTGAAGTTGGAATTGGAACGGGTATCAATGCGGCTCTTTATCCTAAAGATTGTTCAGTAAAAGGTATTGATTTTTCTGCTGCGATGCTTCGGAAGGCAAGTAAAAGAATTTCGGCCAACCAGGTAAAGAATGTTGAACTGATCAAAATGGATGCGGCTGCTCTTGAGTTTGACGATGAGTCGTTCGACCTTGTTTATGCTCCTTATGTGATTAGTGTTGTAACGGATCCAATCAAGGTTGCTCGTGAAATGTATCGCGTGTGCCGGGTGGGTGGTCATATTGTAGTTCTCAATCATTTTAGAAGTGAACATCCAGTGCTTTCCAAGGCAGAAAAGGTGCTGTCGCCGCTTACGGTTCATATTGGTTTTCGGGCCGATCTTGATCTTTCCGGTTTTCTGTCGCAAGCGGACCTTAATCCTATCTCTGTTGAGAAAGTCAATATTCCAAAGATGTGGTCTCTCATTACAATTAGGAAGGATGCTTCGGTATAAGTTTCAATGCATGAGCGAGAATTTTTTGATGAAAAAACAGAGCTGAAGTCCGCTCTTTACTCGTGTTCGCGATGTCATTTTCGAGGCGAGTACAACGTGAAGTGGATAAGGCGGACTAGAAAGGTCAGGATTCCTGCTGGTGCAAGCGAAAGAGATCGAGCTCTTTTTTCAAAACTAAAGAATTACTTGGTTCGTGTTGACGACATGTTGGTCTGTCAGAAATGCCGGAAGCGCTTTGAAATTCCATCGCATCAAAGTTTGGCTTTTTTCTGAGCTTGCCCCTAGTTCTTGCCCGTATAGTTTATTTTAGGTGCTAAGACTGGATTAGTTTGTTTTTATGGATTGCCTGAACTATCTGTATGGTCGTCTATAATCAGTAAAATGCCTAGCATGGTTTGCATCCAAGATGAGCTATCAGGTTCTAGTGCCCATTTTATTATCTTTAATAAAATTTTTACCTGGTGTGTAGTTGCTATTCTATTGGGTCCCTTCGTTGGAGTTAACAAAGCGCAGGACCGAAGTTTTTACCGAGAGACAGCGGCCGCATTTGCACACGGGAAATTAGATGAGTTAAACGAACTTCTCACAGGCTATGAAGAAGCGGATCCTGATGTAGTCGCGGTTCGTGCACGTATGTTAGTACGTCGTGGTGCTTATAAAGACGCGGAACAGCTACTACGGAGCGTCTCTTCCAACCTTTCCAACGGCGCGGTAAAACTCGAGCTAGGTGTCCTGCTGACGTATTTAGGGCAAGATACGGAGGCTCGTAATTACTTAAATACGGTTCTTGATGATGGACTTAGAGCTGAAACTCCACTCGATCAGTATCGTGGTGCGATAAGTGCTGGGGTCTTAGGTAACTTTCGTCAGGCAAATCGGCTCTTTCGCTCCGCTGCAATGAGTGCTCCAGATGATCCCGCTATTCATACGGCTTGGGGAGAATTGTTTCTAGAAAAATATAATAGGGCGGATGCGCTACAGTCTTTTGCCGATGCTTTGGAACTTGATGATGAGTGGGTTCCGGCGCATATCGGGATGGCTCGAGTGCTTGTCGATGAAAATCCACCTTTGGCACGAATGTCAGTTGATAGAGCTCTTGAAATAGATCCAAATAGAGTCGAAGCGCATTTGTTTGTTGCGGAACTAGAACTGGGGGATAGAAATATTGATTTAGCTCGTACATCTATTGAGCACGCTCTTAATGTCAATCCTTTAAGTCTTGAGGCTAAGGCCTTGGTTGCGGCCATGGCGTATCTTGAAGACCGCGAAGATGATTTTAAAACTGCTGTGTCGAGCGCATTAGATGTTAATCCGCTGTACGGAGAGATTTTTCGTATTGCAGGATTACACGTGGCACGAGCATATCGGTTTGATGAGGCTGTGGCACTGACTCGACAGGCGGTAAATCTACAGCCCGGTAACAGCAGGGCTCATGCAGAGCTTGGTATGCATTTACTGCGGACTGGAGACGAGCCGGCTGCGCGGGTCGCTTTGGAAGAATCATTTAGGGAAGATCCGTTTGACGTTATCACCTTCAACCTTTTGGAGTTAATGGACACTCTCGATGAATTTGAGACTTTTGAGCGTGGGCAACTTATTGTTAGGTTGCATCCTAGCGAGGCTCCAATACTGAAAGATTACGTACTTACCCTCGCTCAAGAGGCCCTCGACAGGTTGTCTCAGAGATATAACGTTGAAGTTGAGGGACCCATTTTAATAGAAGTCTTTCCCCGACATGATGATTTTGCTGTAAGAAATCTTGGTTTACCTGGTATGATTGGTGCCCTCGGTGCATGTTTTGGGCGTGTTGTAACGCTTGACTCGCCTCGAGCGCGTCCCCCCGGTGATTTTAATTGGCGAGCTACTCTTTGGCATGAAATAGCACATGTAATTACGCTCCAAATGTCCAATCAACGTGTTCCTCGTTGGCTTACCGAAGGGATATCCGTTTACGAAGAGCAGAGGGAAAAGGCTGCTTGGGGGCGTGATCAGGAAATTAGTTTCGCCCAAGCACTAAATCGTGGTGAAGTGTTATCCCTTCGAGATCTGAATAGTGGTTTTTCAAAACCAGAAACTATTTCGCTTTCTTATTTCCAGGCATCTGTCTTGGTCGAGCATATCGTTGGATTTTACGGTGAGCCGGTGCTTCACGATCTGGTTAGATCTTATGCGAGTGGTTTTGAAACTGAAGAAGCTCTTATAAGTGTCGGACTCGACTTTGATAGTTTGCAGGTTAGTTTTGATAAGGCGATTAATGAGCGTTTCGGTGTTTTGAGAAATGCACTGCTTCCCATTGAGGAAAATATTGAAGAGATGAGCGCTGGTCTTGACCTTGGGCAACGTGTTGAAGTGTTGAGCACTCTTGCCGAAAAATATCCTGATCGATTCGAAGTTCAATTCGCGTTTGGAAAAGCACTTTATGGAGCGGGAAATCACGAGGCTGCTATTTCTGCGCTGGAGCATGCTTCTATGTTAGCTCCGATGGCAACAGGCATTGAAAGTCCACGAGGCGTAATTGCCGATATAGCTCAGAGTCAAGGAAATAACGAGCGAGCCATGCGTGAGCTTGAGGCTCTTCTTGAGTACGATCAAACTTCGTTAGAAGCTGCACGACAACTGGGCACCTTGGCAGAAGAATCGGGCGATCAGGAACGTTTACGATTGTCGTTTGATCGAATTATTGGTATTGATCCATTTGATCCGTTGCCACATATCGGGCTTGGGCGGATCGCAATGGCAGACGGGAACAGTGACAAAGCCATCTTAGAATTTAAGGTCGCATTGGCTGCTTCTCCGATTGATAGAGTCGCTCTCTACAGTGATCTAGCGAGAAGTTATTTAATGTCAGGGCAGTTCAGTGAAGCGAAAAAGGCTATATTGGGGGCTTTAGAGTTGGCTCCGACTTATGAACCTGCCCAAGAAATCTTATTAAGAATTATTGAAGAAGAGTCCTGAAAGCGTTTTAGGTTGCGCCTGGCGTTAGGACTGTTGTTTTGAAATCAACCTAATTAAAGTAAATTTCTTATATTCCATGTACTGCAAGAGTTGCCAAACAGAGATTGCAAATCAGGCGATTGTTTGTTTTCGTTGTGGGACCAGTACGAGTGAAATAAATATAGAGAATGTTAAACATGGTCGTTCCAGTAAAACGTTTCAAACGTCACTGATTCTAGTTCTGTTCTTATTGTTAGCAATTGGTTTGTTCGTCGGTTTGTCACTAAGTGGAGAAGTAGTACAGCCTGCGGTTTGGCTTATCTTAGTTGGCGCAGGTGTACTGCTTTCTTTTCGCCTAAAACTTTAAGCTTGATTTTTCTGAGCACCCTGCACTGCTGTCGATTTTAACAAAGAGTTCAATAATCGACTGTCATTTTGTATTGACAGGGTAGTTGCGTTCACTGGAACCCAGATAAATTTGACGAGGTCTTGCTATTTTCTGTTCTTTGTCGCAGATCATTTCTAGCCATTGGGCAACCCACCCCGGTGTTCTTCCGATTGCAAACAACACTGGGAACATATCGGGTTTAAATCCCATGGCTTCGTAAATTAATCCAGAATAGAAGTCGACATTCGGATATAACCTGCGTTTCACAAAATAATCGTCTTCAAGGGCAATACGCTCAAGTTCAAGAGCGATATCGAGAAGTGGATTTTTCCCGGTCTCTTCAAAAACTCGATAAGCTTGATCTTTAATCACTGTTGCACGTGGATCGTAGGCTTTATATACACGGTGACCAAATCCCATCAGACGTCCTTCACCGTTCTTTACCTGTTTTATGAACTCAGGTACTTTGTCGATTGATCCGATCTCTGTCAGCATGCGTAGCACCGCCTCGTTTGCTCCCCCGTGTAAAGGGCCGTACAGAGCTGCTGCCGCACCTGCTAATGAAGCAAACGGGTCAGCTTGGGAACTGCCGATACTTCGCATTGCACTGGTGCTGCAATTTTGTTCGTGATCAGCATGAAGGATAAATAAAACATCGAGTGCCCGTTCAAGGACTGGATTTGCTTTGTATGGTCTTTCGACGCGTTTCAGTAACATGCTGAGGAAATTCCCTGAAAATCCGAGTTGGCTGTCCGGGTAGATATAGGGTTGCCCGATACTGTGCCTGTACGCATATGCAGCGATAGTGGGAACTTTCGCGATTAACCGTGCTATCTGAGTTTGCCGCGTGTCTTCTTCAAAGATCCTTTTAGAATCGGAATAAAATGTGGACAGCGCACCCACGGTGCTAATTAAAATTCCCATCGGATGTGCATCGTAGCGAAATCCATCCATGAACCTTTTAATGTTTTCATGGAGCATGGCATGTTGACTTAATTCGTTCTCCCACGATTCAAGTTCGCTGGGAGTTGGAAGTTCACCTTTTAAAAGCAGGTAAGATGTTTCAACGAAAGAACTGTGTTCGGCGAGTTGTTCTATGGGGTAGCCCCGATAGCGGAGGATACCTTTGTCGCCATCAATAAAAGTTATACGACTTTTACATGAGGCAGTATTCAGAAATGCCGGATCATATGACAACATTCCAAACTCGTCAGGGTCGACTTTGATTTGACGCAAATCGAGTGCACGAATAGTGCCATCAGTAATTGGTAATTCGTAACTTTTACCTGTGCGGTTGTCTGTGATTGTTAGCGTATCAGCCATACTTTTTCTCTGCTTCCTTCGTTGCTACTTTAGTCGGTTGTTTCATCATTTTCAGGAATAGTCGCCACGAACGTTCCGGGCAAGCGGTAACGTCCGGTCATCCAGTCCTGAAGGTCAAGCATCTTGCATCGTTCAGAACAGAAAGGGTGCCACTTCGATTCACACAGCATTCGATCGCACCGAACACATTTATCGTCGAGACCTTCCATCGCGTTTCCATTAAAATTTTTTGACACTAGATTGTATCAGTGCTTGAGGATTTAGGGGCGCATCTATTAATTCTTGGTTTCCTATTGGCCCGTTACGTTCATTTTAAGAGCGTAGACTGAAGTCCTCGCTGTAATAAATAGAGTCATACCATCTTGGCCACCAAAAGTAACATTTGCAGGTGGTTCTGGTGTTGCAATTGACTCGATGGCTACTCCGTTCTTGGTATAAATCGTTATGTCCTGGCCAGTTAAGTAAAGATTACCCAATTCATCCATTGTCATGCCGTCAGACCCTTGAGGAGCAAATAGTTGTTTGTCAGTCAGGGTGCCATCTTTTTTTATTGAGTATACATAGGTTTGTCCGGCTCCGTGGTCTGCAACGTATAGTTTGTCATTCTCAAAGCTACCAATAATCCCGTTTGGTCGTTCTAAATCATTTGTAACTTGTAGAATCTGAGCTTCGTCAGGGGTAATGTAGTACACATGGTGTCCCGAAAGTTCCTGATCTTCCGTTGATCCGTACCTGGGATCACTAAAGTAGATTCCCCCATTCGGATCAATCCATAGGTCATTTGGACTGTTGAAACGTTTTCCTTCAAAATGACTAGCCAAAACTCTGGACTCCCCATTTTTGTCAGTGGAGGTAACTTGACGAGTTTTCATCTCGCAAACGACTAAGTTTCCTTCAGGATCAAAACGCAGACCGTTTGCTCGGCCGCTTGTCGATCGTATGGTAGAAACGCCTTTTTCAGGATTCCATTTAAGAATTCGCTCGGTGGGAATGTCTACGAAAAAAAGATTTCCTTCAGGATCAGCCACTGGACCCTCGACGAATTGAAATCCTCCCGCAACTTTTTCGATTCCTGCAGAAGTCGCAATTAGTGAGTTTTCTTGGGCTCGCAAGCCTGGTAGTAACAAAAGCAACGTTATTCCGATTGGCAGATATATTTTAAGCATATTCATTTAGTGAGTTATCCGAGTAAAGAATTATTTTTTATTCAAGCGATGATTGATTCTTGGTGGATTAGTTGTTGCCATACGTAGGTTTCGGCCTGTTCCATGTTCTTTCATGTTTTCTCGGCTCGAGAGGTCTTTGTCTTGAGTGCTTTTACGAGAAACCTGAAAACAAACATTACGTCCAAATATTTCCTGTAAGGGTCGTATATTTCGTTGGGCAGCCCATGCCTCTAATTCAGTGTCGCCATGAGAGGTTAAGTGGAACAAATAATCTTTTGGCCTGCAGGTGATTGAAATTTTCTGAATACTTTGTTGATGACTTCGGTCAAGTGATTCAGCGACTCGTAAAATTGCTCCCAGTGTTCTAACTTTACGTTTAAGAGGCGACGAAAGGCGATTAAATTCTGAATGTGAATTATTAGGTTTTCCTCGACGATGGTATCGAGCAGTAAGTGCCATTATTTCTATTTCTATAGGTTCAAAACCTCTAAGGTCTCCGTGTTTGATCAAATAGTAAGAGTGCTTATGATGTTTTCCGTAGCTGATATGCACTCCAATATCGTGCAACAGTGCCGCAACGTAAAGAAGTTCTCTTTCTTTTTCAGCTAATCCATGACTAATCCGGGTTTGATCAAAAATCGATAATGCCAGTGTCGCTACTTGTTCGGAGTGTTCCCTCCAGTAGTTGCAACGTTCTGCAAGTTCAACGGCACTGCGCAGTCGTATGTTGGGATGTTTTTCAATTATTGCGATGCGAGTCTTGTTTTTCTGAATGTAGTCAAGCGCCAAACCTTCACGTAAGGCGAAGTCGCAAAGTGTTATTTCGGTGGCTTTTATTTTTTTGAGGATTGTATCCAGCAAAATTATTCCAGATATGGCCAAGTCTGCTCGTCTAGGATCCAAGCCGGGAATTTGGAGACGTTCTGCTAAAGTCAACTTTGTTAGTGTGCGTCTAAGTTCACGAATTTGTTTTACGTCTATTCGCCGGTTCCTGAGGTCTTCAGGGCCGATGGCAAGATTCTTGCCAAGAGTAAGTGCTCCGAGACTAAGGATTGTTCCTGATGTGCCAATCAGACGGTCGTATCCGATTCGGTTTGCCTGCTCGATTGTTTCACCAATTTGATCGTTTACGTATTTAACCATTCTTCTGATGTCACGCTCAGAAATAGGATCACTATGTACAAATTGTTCAGTTAATCTAATAACTCCAATCTTTGAACTTTGAGCGAACTTAAGATCAGCGCTGGTTCCTAGGCTGATTTCGACACTTCCACCGCCGATGTCGAGAACGATAGCAGTCTGATCCGTGATATCAACCCCATAAATAGCTGCTCGATGAATCAAACGAGCCTCTTCACTTCCAGAAATGACGCGTGCTTGGATACCTGTATTTTTCTCAATTGCTGAAATAAATTTTCGGCCATTCTCAGCTTCACGGACAGCGCTTGTTGCCGAAGCAATTATTTCGTCAACGTTATGAGATTTGGCTAATTGCTTGAATTTTCCTAATACACCGAGTGCAGAGGTTACTGCTGTGTCAGTGAGTTTCCGTCGGCTGAATTCTCGAGAACCAAGTCGGACCATTTCTTTTTCTCGATCAATGACTTCAAAAGACTGATTTGAGCGGACCTGGACAATTATCATATGGATTGAATTTGATCCGATATCTATGGCTGCGATACGCATATCACTCTAAAAAGTAAAGTTTCTGTATGGTGGCCGTCCTTCACATCCTATCACGACGATTTCTTATTCAAATTTTTAGAAGTTTCGACCGATGCAGGTCTGAGTAGTGAAATTTTCCAGCTGAATATCTGAGCAGATGTTAGCGCCTTGAGGGACTAATGATCTGCTCGTTATCCACCTTGAACGAGCCATCCGACAACTGCACCCATTAATATCAACCAAGTTGAATTTGGATTCCAAACAATTAGGATAAGAGATGCCGTAATTACTAAAGCGAGTGTTGGAATATCAACTATAGTTGTAAGAAATAGTTGCCATGCCACAGCAGCCATTAATCCGAGCGATGCTACTACCAAACCGTCGAGTATGCCGCTGGCAATCGTTGATTCTCGGAGTTTAGACATTACCGGTTGTGTTAACGCAACAAAAACAAAACCAGGGCCAAAAATTCCGACCGTAGCGAGTATAGCACCGGGCCATCCTTCGAGGAGATATCCTATAAAGGTTGCTGTAGTAAAGACTGGTCCTGGGGTGAGCTGTCCTATTGTCACGGCATCAATTAATTCTTGTTCGGTAAGCCAGCCCCATCGTTCTGTGAGGTCGGCTCGTAGAAATGCTAGGAGAACATAGCCGCTTCCAAAGAGAATTGAGCCTGTTTTTAGAAAAAATAGCGTAAGTCTTGTAAGAGTCACCGGAACAGTTTGCACGGTTGTGATGAGGGTATTTGATAGTAATGTTGTGCTCGCAAGTGCGAAAAGTAATCCAGTAATGAAGCCGCTCCATTTAATGCGTGTTGAAACAACAAGGATCGCAGCGGCTCCAAGAAGTAAAAGTTCGTTAATGCCTGCAATGGACAGCCCAGTAATGGAGACGCCGAGAATTAGAAGAAATTTGTTTCTTAATGCCGTTTTGCTTAACTTCAAAACGGCTTGAACGATAATGGCGATGATAATAGGACTGACCCCGTACATAAGCCATCCTAATTGCGGGGTTTGGCTATAGCGCACGTATGCCCACGCCATTGTTCCGACTATCACAGCGGCCGGAACAATAAAGCAAAGTCCCGATAATAAAAGTCCCCACAGTTTGCCTTTTTTTAATCCGATATGAATTGCTAATTCTGTGGAATTCGGACCAGGAATAAGATGTGTTGCCGCAAGTAGGTCTAAGAACTCTGTATCGGTAAGCCAGCCCTTCCGGTCGACAACTTCGCTACGCATCATCGCAATGTGCGCGGCAGGTCCACCAAAGGCTGTGATGCCAAGTTTTAGAAAAAGCGACGAAAGCTCTAGGATGGTCCGTTTTTTTGTCACGAGTAGTCTCTTAATCTTAATCTCACATTATGTAGATACGAATGCAGTGCGTGTAGGTTATGCTATAGATTAAATTTGTGCTTGATTCTTCTCTAAAAATTTTTTAGCGGAATGATGAAACATACCAATAAGGTATTTCAAAAAAAGACCCCTAGGATTGTCTGTTGTTGTCTTGTCTTCTTGTGTGTGTTGATTCACATGGCGGCTGCGATTCAGGCACAGCAAGTTCTTCCTGACGTCGGAAAATTCGGTCCTCAGGTTGGAGAGTCTGTTCCTGATTTTTTGCTACCGGATCAACATGGTATGGTGCGCGATCTCAATTCCATATTGGGACAGAACGGAGCCTTGATAGTGTTCAGTCGTTCTGTCCGCTGGTGACCTTACTGCAAAACGCAGCTCGTGGAGCTGCAAAGCCGATATGGTGCGTTGCAATCTGAGGGAATAGGTTTAGTAGCAATTTTCTATGATGATCAAAATGCCATACAAGCATTCACTGAAAAATGGGGGATCCAATTTCCTGTGTTATCTGATGTTGGCTCGAAGGTTATTCAGAGTTACAACATTCATAATAGAGAAGTGACTCCAGACACTGCTTTTGGTGACATTCGTCTTTATGGGATTCCTTATCCTGGTACCTTTGTTGTAGATCGTGAACGTAATGTTGTCAGTCGTTTTTTTGAAAAAAGTTATCAAGAACGCGTAACTACGTCGAGTATGTTACGTAGATCAGGTGTATTGCTTGGTTCATTTCAAGCACAGAGTGAAACAAGCCACATAAGCGTGATCTCATCTGTAAGTGACGATATTGTGGCACCGGGAAATCGTTTCGCGCTTATTGTTACGGTATCTCCAAAATCGAACATGCATGTCTATGCACCCGGAGACCATTCATATCGTATTGTTCGCCTTTCTATCGATAAACCAGAATTTTTAAGAATACATGAATCGGTGTACCCATCTTCAGAGATTTACTACTACGAGCCTTTGGATGAGTCCGTTCCTGTTTATCAACAGCCTTTTGATCTTGTTCAGGAAGTTACGATTCCCATGAATGATGATATTGAAAAACTAGCATCCACACCGGGCGAAAGTTTGGTCATAGAAGGGACTTTAGAATACCAAGCTTGCGATGACGAAGTTTGCTATCTTCCGACACAAATACCACTTTCATGGGAACTCTCTTGGAGAGCGCTTGTTCAATAACTGTAAAGAATTGTGTGAAAGTTATTGCTAGGAGAGAGACGTCTTGTCCAAGTTCTGCTCAGAGCACTAAATATTTTTGAGGCTTGAAACATTAGTTAAGGCGTAAATTGCAACTACAATGAGTATTACGCCATTGACGCTGATGACAGTTTGTGCCGACGTTAGGGTTATTAAATATCCGCTCAGTAAGCCTCCCAAAGGCATTCCTCCTCGCTGCGCCATGAGATAGATGCTAATGACTCGTCCGCGCAATTCGTTTGGTGCTGCTAGTTGAACAAGTGAGCTCATCAGTGAAAATACTACTAACAACGAAGCTCCAGCTAAATATAGGATTAAATAACTAAATATTGAAAATGGAAGTAGCGTAAAAGTTGTCACAAGGCCTCCAAAAATCATTAAGACAAGTAATAATGTGCGCCCCATGTTTTCAAATGTTCCAAGCCAAGCGATTATTAGAGCTCCGGTTACAGCTCCTGCCCCTAGAGACGTCATCATCCAGCTCAGATGTGTGGCGTTGTCTGCGAAGACTGGAAGAAAAGATCGGAGTGGTATCCCGAATGTTGTCGTAGATAGGGCGATTACTGTTAGCCAGAGTAGAACGCGTTGTTGGTGCACATAAGAAAGACCGTGTTTAAGTTCGGTGATCATCCGTTTGCGTCCGTTGAAAGGAGGTCGAGGTAGCTTCATGAACCCGAGTACAATGATAACGAGGATAAAAGAGGCTCCGTTTAGTCCAAAGCAAGCGACCATGCCGAGTGATGCAAGCACAATCCCTCCTATTAGTGGTCCTAGCGTCTGTGCCAAGTTAAATTGAATCGAATTTAGAGCTATTGCATTCGGTACGATTGCTCGTGGAACAAGAGTTGGAATTAGAGACTGAAATGCTGGTCCACCAAAAGCCTGTGCGACGCCAGTCATAAATGACAAAGCGAGGATGTATTTAATTTCTACGAGGTCAAGTATTACAAGACTGGTTAGCGTCAGTGCGCAAATCATTTGTAGGGTTTGGGAAGCCATTAGCAGGTGACGTCGATCGTACCGATCAGCGATAACGCCTCCAATGAGAGTGAAAAGCAGTAGTGGCAGTTCGCCGACAAAGGTGTCGAGTCCTAGATAGAATGCTGAGCCTGTTAGCGTCAGAATGAGCCACTGTTGTGCAAATCGCTGCATCCACGTTCCTATTGCAGAAATAAACGCGCCGAGCCAAAGATTACGAAAGTTTGTGGATGAAAATGCTGCAGCTAAACGTGAAAAGATACGGATACTCAGGGAAGATTGTGTTATTTCGTAAGAAATAGGATTTGTCTTGCCTTTAGCTATATCTGATACCTGTTTAGCCACAAGAATAAAGATAATTTGGTGCTCAAGTGAGTTAGCGTAATGGTTCTTTCGATAGCTTAACAGTTCTCGCCATGTTGCTTCTTAAGGTTTTGCAGGTTATCATGGGCGAAGAAAAAGCGAATGAATAAATATTTAGATCAACTTGAAACACTACTCTGTGAAAAAAAACTTAGCGGAACTGTGTCGCTAGGGCTTCCTTCGTGTCCGAATATTCAGGCCAAAACTGGCTTGAAGATACTTGACAAACACTTGAACGGGGGATTTCCAAGAGGGCATCTTTCCGAAATTATCGGGCCGAAGTCATCCGGAAGATCCAGCATCATGTGTGCTGCGTTAGCTGCAGCTACGAAGAGAGGGGAGATTGTTGCACTTATTGATGCAGTTGACTCTTTCGATCCTGTTTCCGGACAAGCTGCTGGAATTGAGTTGAATCGCATGTTGTGGGTACGCGGCCAAGATATTTCCCATCTCCATGCAGAACGGATGATAGAACGCGCTATTAAATCTGCAGAATTAGTTTGTCGAGCAGGTCAATTCGGCCTTGTAGTAGTTGATGTTGCAGATGCTCTACCGATTGAACTCCGCAGAGTTCCGTCGCGTGCATGGATGAGGCTGGCGCGTGCTATTGAAGCGAGCAAGACTGTTGGGTTGCTCGTCGGACCTGTTTCAATGAGGCGAAGTTCGACTGGGTTCTCAGTTGTATTGACACCGACTAAGCAGTTCTTTCGATGGTCGGCAACAGATACACAAAGAAACCTTTTTAAAGGTCTTGAGTTTGATGTCGAGGTTGTATCAACACGACAGCCGGTTACAGTGTTTCGTGTGCGTACGGAATGTTAGTTTATGTACACCTGCTTGTATCTCGATCGAAATTTAAGTAAACGTTCCGACCAATATTCAACTAGTGCACTAATTCGGTTGGCTCAAGATTACTCTCCACGGATCGAACTGTATGGACCTTGTCTTGTAATGATGGACATGTATGGGATGAATCAACTTTATAAAACGCCGCAAGAAATTGGTATGACTCTCCGACGTGCAGCTGCCGATCGTGGTCTTGTGGTGAGGGTTGCAGTTTCGGCTACTCAGACAGCAGCGTTGTTAATTACACAGGCAAGAAGTGGGCTCACAATTGTTCCAGTAGGTTCGGAAGCTGCGGTGCTTGGTCCTTTACCTGTGACTGTTTTGAGGAAACTGGCTCAAGTGCAGAATAGCAATTCAGACGAAAATAATAAGAGACAAAAACGATATCAAAGAGACTTGCATGTGGTGCGAGCAGCCATGAGTGTTCCAGTAGGAGTGTGTTTATCAACAATACAACGATGGGGAATTAAAACACTTGGCGAACTTGCGGCATTACCAGCCCAACAATTATTTGGCCGATTAGGTTCTATTGGAAGGGTTTTGCAGCGCATTGCGCGTGGCCAGGATGAAGGTCCTCTTGTATGCAAACAGGGACGTGACTTAGTTGAGCAGGCGGTAACATTTGATTGGCCAATTGATCGGCTCGAATTGTTGTCGTTTGAATTAGGGCGATTGCTTCATTTGTTATGTGAAACGCTTGAATATCGTGGTGAGTGTGCTGGTGCAGTACATATTCAACTAATTTTGGTTTCGGGTGAGAAATACAAGCGTAGTTTACGATTTGCCACGCCTTTAAGAGATGCACAGAAATTGTGCACACTGATATTACTTGATCTCGAAACAAATCAACTTCCAGAAGGTATTAATGGTATGACGGTGAAAATTGACCCGGTGCCGAATCGTAAGTTGCAGTATTCATTGTTCACTCCTGCAGTGCCATCCCCAGAAATTTTGTCGATTTTGGTGGCAAGGTTAAGAGTTTTAGTTGGTGCTGGCCGGTGTGGAGTTGCGGAGTTGGTCAATTCCCATTATCCCGGTGCTTTTAAAATGCAGGAATTTAGACCGAAATTATTTGAAGAGAAGGATGGAAAACACTGTGAGGATAAAGAAGCAGTATTACGTCTTTTGCCCGCAGTCATTCGCCGGTTTCGCATGCCAGTTCGTGCTCATGTCACGGTCGGGAAACTTTCAGGAAAGCCAGTTTCTTTAATAGTGAAAAAGCAACGAGTGGCATCGGGACGAATAGTTGCAAGTTCAGGACCATGGAGAAGTTCTGGCAATTGGTGGGAAGGTGACACACGTAATGTTTCCAGAGATCGAGACCATGACATTGCTTCGCATCCGTGGAATAGAGACGAATGGGATGTTGTATTGAGTGGAGGCAGTGTGTATCGACTTTTTAGAGACCGCTTAGCGGACAAATGGTTTGTAGAAGGAGTGATGGATTGAAAAAGATAGCTTGAGTGTGTCCTTCCGCTTGAACGTCTTTCTTGTCAAGTTGTTGCGTATGAACGTGGTTAATTTAATTTATGTATATTGAATTGCATACTTCTTCTTCTTTTTCATTTCTTGACGGAGCTTCTTCTCCTGAGGCTTTAGTTGAATGTGCGGCGGCACTGGATTATCAGGCCCTTGGGTTGCTTGATAGGGATGGAGTGTATGGCATTCCACGCTTCCACAAAGCAGCTGTTGCAGCCGGTATTAAACCCATCATTGGTAGCGAGTTGTCGATGCGGATTGACAGCGGTCATTCCGGAAAGACTGGCAAGTCTGAACAGGGGTGTGCATGGAAGTTACCTGTACTGGTCGAAACGAAAAAGGGATACAAAAATCTTTGTCGTCTTATTACCCATATGAAATTAGGAACTACTCAGGATCAAGATGGTCTTTCACTTGAGGATTTTGAGGGTCGCACTTCTGGGTTGGTGGCCTTGGTGGGGCGTCAAGTGTTGAGAGGGGATCGGTATGGTGTTGGTGGATTGGTTGGACGTCTGGTCGGAATATTTGGGCAAGAGAATGTTTATCTTGAAGTCCAGCGACATTTGTTGCGTGACGAAGAACATGACAATCAAGCTTTATTAACACTGGCATCGGCTTATCGCGTTCCTATTGTGGCCACTAATGGAGTGAGGTTTGCTCGTGCATCAGATCGGCCACTTTATGATTTGGTTACTTGTATTCGACACAAAACAACACTTGCGCGAGCAGGGAATCGTCTTCTTCGGAATGCCGAGCGGCACCTCAAGTCTTCGACTGTAATGGAAAAATTATTTAGCGATTTACCTTCAGCGATACGTACAACACATGAATTGTCTGAGCGTCTCAATTACACGATGAGAGATTTGGAATATGGATTTCCAGATTATCCTGTTCCATCTGGTGAAACAGTTGGATCGTTCTTGTGCAAAATAACCGAGGTTGGAGCACGTGAACGGTATCGTTCATATGATGAACGAGTTCGAAAGCAAATTTCTCGTGAATTAAATCTCATTAATAAATTAAACCTTGGTGGATATTTTCTCATCGTTTGGGACATTGTGAATTTTTGTCGCCAGCATGGAATTGTGGTGCAAGGACGAGGTTCAGCGGCAAATAGCGCTGTTTGCTATAGCCTTGGGATTACAGCAGTAGATCCGATTGGGATGGAGTTGCTCTTTGAGCGTTTTTTATCTGAAGAACGCGGAGAGTGGCCTGACATTGATCTTGATCTTCCAAGTGGCGAACGGCGTGAGCGGGTTATTCAATACGTTTATAAGCGCTATGGGAAGTTCGGTGCGGGTATGACTGCCAATGTCATTACATATCGCGGACGAAATGCAGCTCGGGATGTCGGGAAAGTGTTATCAATTGATCAGGATCAAATTGATCGATTGGCAAAGATAATGCCCCGCGTTGACCAAGCAGACCTGTGTAAAAGTTTTTCAAAATGCATTGGTAATACAGGCATTGATCCAAAACAGCCAAACCTCAATTTGTTTGGTGAGCTATGGGTGCGCCTGCAAAATTTACCACGTCATATCGGACAGCATTCTGGCGGAATGGTGATTTGTCGTGGGCGCTTGGATGAAGTGGTTCCTCTAGAAGAGGCCAGTATGCCAAATCGTGTTGTTGTCCAATGGGATAAGGATGACTGCGCGGAGATGGGAATTGTAAAAGTAGATCTGCTTGGGTTAGGGATACTGTCAGTTATTGAAGACTCACTTGCGATTATTAATACGACCAGTCATCAGGTTGATTTAGCGCATCTTCCCGCTGATGATCCGATGGTTTATCAGATGTTGCAGGCAGCTGATACTGTAGGAGTGTTTCAGGTTGAATCCCGTGCGCAAATGGCTACTTTGCCACGTATGCGACCTGAACGGTTTTACGATCTTGTTGTGGAGGTTGCTATTATTCGACCAGGTCCTATCGTGGGTAAGATGGTGCACCCGTACCTTAAGCGCCGCTCCGGGAAAGAGCCGGTAACGTATCCCCACCCGCTACTAAAGCCCATATTGCAACGCACGTTGGGAGTGCCGCTTTTTCAGGAACAACTGCTGCGCATTGCGATGGTTGCCGCTGGTTTCACAGGAGGTGAGGCAGAGGAACTCCGGCGTGCATTTGGTAATAAACGTTCGAAGCGACGCTTAAAAGAAATTGAAGTGAAATTACGTTTAGGAATGCGCAAGAAGGGCATAGATGGTTATGTTGCAGACGAAATTATCAGATCAATAACATCTTTTGCTTTATATGGGTTTCCTGAATCACATGCGGCGAGCTTTGCATTATTGGTGTACGCCAGTGCATATCTGAAGGCACACTACCCCGCAGCTTTCTATACGGCATTACTCAACAATCAGCCAATGGGTTTTTATAGTCCGGCCACACTTGTGAAGGATGCCCAGCGTCGTGGAATTCGCTTTTCTGAAATCGATGTGCAGGTTTCTGATTGGAATTGTAAAGTAGACATCGATGGGGCGATTCGACTCGGTTTAAGGTATGTGATTGGATTGCGTAAAGCAGTAGGACTCAAGATTGAATCGAGTAAGAATATGGTTCAGCCTTCGGATAATGTTAACGAGAAACAGCGGTTCTATTCTCTTGATGACTTTGTCTCTCAGGCCGATGTGCGTCGTGACGAACTAGTAACTTTGGCAGAAATTGGTGCGCTTAATATGTTCGGGTATGACCGTCGTGCAGCATTATGGCAAATAGAACACGCAATCAAAATGAAAGGACAACTCTTTTCTGGATCAGTGGTAGGACCGTCAGAGTCTCCATTGCCGAAAATGATGCTGAGTGAACGCACGGCAGCTGATTACGAAGGAACAGGCTTGACGATTGGCCCTCATTCGGTATCGCTGCAGCGCAGCGCACTTGCGGTGCGCGGTGTGTTGCGCGCTGTTGATTTGTTGCGTACGCGTAATGGTCGACGTGTCAGAGTGGCGGGTGCAGTCATTACTAGGCAGCGACCTGCAACCGCAAAAGGTTTTGTATTTTTGACACTCGAAGACGAGACTGGGATCGTTAATATCATTGTGCGACCGAATATTTTTGAAAAACAGAAAACAATTATTCTCGAGCAAGAGTTTTTATTAGTTGAAGGCTGCTTGCAGAGGCAGGATGGCTGTGTGTCGATTAAAGCAGAGCGGTGCGAGTCATTTTGGGTTTCTGGTCCTAGTGTAGAGTCGTACGATTTTCATTAAGCATTCACCAATGGAGACACTTTACTCCGGCATATATTGTTCGGAAAATATTTTACTGATTTGTGTGTGCCGGTACTGAAAGATTTTGTACAAATCCTGGTTAATCCAACGAAAAAGTCGAGTATTTTGATATCTCTTGCAATAGATATCGAACGTTACGATATCACTAAGAAGAGTGCCGCTTTTCATTTCTTCAAATTCGTGACGATGATGCCAGAGACGAAAAGGCCCCCTGATTTGAACATCTACAAAATGCGAGAGGGGCTGCCATTCATCGATTTTGGTTCGCCATGGAATGGGAAGGCCATGTAGATTGATCCAATAATCAATAAGTGTATTCACTTGGATGTTGTTGTCAGATATATGGCGAATTTTAAACTTCAGAAAGTCTGGTGTTAACTTTTCAAGATTTTTTGCATTTGCAAAGAATGGAAATACTTGTGAGCGAGGTATCGGAACCCACTGGGTTGCAGAAAGTCTCCAGTGTTGCGATGATTTTTTTATTTGAATTACGTGGTCGGTTTGAAAATTCATACAGTGTGTCCGAAATTATTCCATCTTTAAAATTTGATGTTCGAGTTCTCCGCGAGAGGTTGATTCAGAAATCGGATGAAAGGTGTGAGTGTTTTAAATAATCGTAACAGCGATTTGTAGAAGCGCGGTCCGGTGGCGAAAATTGCTGGAAAATGGCTGCTGGCAAGAAATTGTTTTAATTTAAGAAGCTCTGCAGCTGAATGTTCCTGTGGGAATCCTCGTGGAACACGTTTTAATTGTTCTCCAGTAATGGATCCAAAATTACGAGTAAAACTTCGTGATTCAATAATTGAACGAAACTGTAATTCGTTATCTGCGATATGTTGTCGTATGTGAAACAGTTGCTGAGAACCAGGTGCGTAGACTCCGCCACCGACCAATACTTGATCAGGGTCTAGGTGCAGGTATAAACCTGCGCCCCCGTGTTTTGTGAGTGCATGATGTGGAAAAATGCTTGCGATGTGCACTTTTAAAGGCGTCTTGTCAGAGGAAAACCTGGTGTCACGGTACACTCTATAAATAGAGCGCTTTGGTGATGCTACAAGTTCTGGTGCAAATTGTTGAAGATCGACGGCTAGCTGTTCGACGACTGTTACCATTGGTCTTTTTACATCTTTTTCGTACTGCTCGCGTCGCGCACGAAACCATTCCCTGTTGTTGTTCTTTCTCAGAGCTCGTAGAAATTGAAGCGTGGTCTCACTGAAATAAGGGCTTGCCATTTTTTCTTAAAAATTAGTATATCAAGCCTTAGTTTATGGTTCCTGCAGTACTCTACTTGTTCTTTGGTTAGGTTTGTGTCCTATTAATTCTAGGTGCAAGATTCCAGTCGAAGTTCACTAATTTTTCTGGAGTAACATCTTTTATTGATTCTAGGACACGGGCTGCTTGTTCTAAAAGATCTGTCACATTGATGGTCTGACAGTGAGGTGTGAATGGAAGAAGATAGTTCGAGCCACGCTCAAGCATATAGACAGCACCGTGTTTGTTGCCATTTTGTATGTGGAACATTGCTACGCCGATCTGAAGAATGCCTTGATAAAAACGTCGTATGTTACGACGTTCATGGGTCCATAGATCTTCAAGTATTTCGTGTTGTTCGTAATAATCTCCTAGGTTGAACCGAATAATGCCGTCCAGTAGTAATTGCGGTGGTGGTTCTTGGCACCATTTGCACATCGTGTGGCAATTATATGCACGATCTATAATCTCGAATCAGGAAGTTGTGATGGTCAGTCCTCCACAAAGTTAGAAGCGCTATTCGATGCGGTGCATACATGCTGTTTTCGCAGTTCTTTTAATCTGTTGTTAATTTTGGCTATGAACGGAAAGCTATAGAAAAATGCCACGGTGTCACGCAGTGTATTTACACGGGTTTGCTTCCTCTCCGGCTTCCGGGAAGGCACAGTTTCTAGCGGGCCGTTTAGCCCAACATGGAATGCTGCTCCATCGCCCTGATCTTAATGGGCCTGATTTTTCCACTCTGACAACAACTCGGATGATTGATCAGGTTGTTAAACATATTAAACTTCTTCCTCAGGCACCTGTTGTCCTCATCGGTTCAAGTCTGGGGGCATTTGTTGCGTTGCATTTAGCGGATCGATTGATGGCGTCAGAATCGGTCGCTCATCCAATTGCAAAGCTAGTGTTTTTGGCCCCGGCGCTTGATTTTGGCCGGGCCGGAGTTCAAGAACTTGGTGAAAAAGGTCTTGAACAATGGAGACGGAACGGTTGGGTGGAAATGATGCACTATGCTCTTGGAGAACCTCGGCGCATTCATTACGAGTTTTATTCAGATGCGGGGCGCTATGATTCAGAGAGTAGTCGCGTTCAGTTGCCAATACTGGTAATTCAGGGACGCTACGACGACGTCGTCAACCCGATGGTCGTAAAAGAATTTGTTGCTACCCGGCCCCATGTCAATCTTGTTATGGTCGATGATGACCATCAATTGGGAAAAAGTTTTGATCGTATTTGGACAGAGATAGCTTCATTTCTCGATCTCGATGACACTCCATGACAGAGCCCTTAGTCTCAATTGTTATTCCAGTGTTACGGGATTCTGTCAAGCTTGAACGTCTCCTTAGCGTACTAGACAAGCAGCATCGTGACTCTGGATTTGAGAGCGCTCAATATGAAGTCATTGTTTCCAATGGTGACGAGACTGATCTATCTGTTCAAGCCCTCAAAAGAAAGTTTTCTGATGTGAAATGGATTTCTAGTGCGCCTAATCGAGGGCTCCAAATGAATGTAGGGGCTCAACAGGCTCTCGGTAAGTGGCTTCTCTTTCTTCATGCTGATACCTATCCGTCTGATGGATGGTTTGACGAATTCAAATTGATAAATCGCGACAGTAAAAAAGTGTGGGGATCTTTGACGTTTCAAATGGCTTCTTTAGATTGGAGGGCCCGTGTTGTGGAGTTTGGAGTGTCGTGGAGGGTTCGGTGGTTCGGGCTTCCCTATGGTGACCAGGGTTTATTTGTGCGTCGCACAATCTTTGAAAAAATTGGAGGGTTTTTACCCGTCGCTTTGATGGAAGACGTCGAATTGGCGAGACGCCTTCAAAAAGAAGCTGCTGTTCTTATTATGGACTCTACTATCCAGGTGTCGGCTCGTCGCTGGGAACATGACGGTTGGATTTGCCGGACGACGGCCAATTTGTTTCTCTTGTTATTTTATTTCCTTGGGGTATCTCCTGATCGTCTTGCTCGCTATTACTACAGTTCACATAAACAAAGCGATCCGATTGGCAACAAAGAATCTCAAGAAAGAGGTCGTGATGTGGCTTCTAATGAGAAGACTAAGATCGCGGTGATTATTCCTGCTCTCGATGAGGAGGAAGGAATTGGGAGAGTTTTGTCAGAGATTCCAGCCGTTATCGATACAGTAATAGTTGTCGATAATGGGTCAAGTGATGCGACCGAAAGTGTCGCTCGATCACTTGGTGCGAAAGTTATCAGTGAACCTCGAAAAGGGTATGGTCGAGCGTGTGCAGCTGGTCTTCAGGAAATAGACGATGCGGACATTATTGTGTTTTTAGATGGAGATTGCAGTGACTATCCTGGAGACATGGAGGAACTTCTTGATCCTATTCTTAAGGGCACCGCTGATTTTGTCATGGGTGCTCGTGGGGGAGAGAAGCGTCCCCTAGTGGCAAGTCTAGGAACTAGATTATGTGTGAGCGCTATTAATTTTTTGTGGCGAACACGTTTTTCGGATCTTGGGCCGTTTCGTGCGATCCGACGACAGAGCCTTGATTTAATTGACCTATCTTCAACTACTTATGGATGGACGATCGAAATGCAGGTTAAGGCTGTAGAGGAGAAACTTGCCATACTTGAGGTTCCGATAAGGCAGCGTCCACGTATTGGGAAATCAAAAATTTCTGGAACAGTCCTTGGGACCGTTCGGGCTGGAACGCGGATGTTATTTACGATTTGGTTTCTTTGGTTTACTCGTTTCGGCCGTAGAAAAAATGTCTAGACGACAGCATTGGCAATCCGTGATCGGAAATTCAATAGTTTTGTGTGCTACTTTACAGGGTTTTCTTTTTTTGAAACTGTCAAGAATGGACGCCCGTGTGGAGGCAGATTTATTTGTACAGCTTCTCATGGTCAATGTTGGCGTATACCTTGTGGCTGTATGTCTTATAGGGCGATGGAAGAATCGAGGGGGCGCATCCTTTGCTGTTTGTGTGTTATTGGCCATCGCATGGCGTGTCGTAGTTATAACGGGCGCTCCGGTCGCTTCCGATGACGTATATAGGTATATTTGGGATGGGCGAGTTCAGCAACAAGGTCTTAACCCATATGAGGTCACTCCAGATTCTTCAAGTTATGAGCATCTACATGACGAGTTGTCGCAAAAAATAGCGCCTGCTAGTGCGGTTTTGCCGACGGTTTATCCTCCTGGTGCGCAATTATTCTTTCGTGCCGTAACCAAATTAGATGAATCGGTTTTTGCCATGGTTGCTGCGGTGGTTCTGTGTGATTTGCTAGTCGCTTTGGTTTTGTGGCGCTGGCTGTTGTCAACAGGGAGAAATCCGAATTGGGTGCTTCTTTACTTGTTTCATCCCTTAGTGACGATCGAGGGTGCGGGAGGCGGACATATAGATATCATTGGGACTTTATTTGTTGTCATCGCCGCACATGCTCTCCACCAGCGACGCACACTAATCTCATCAGTGGCGTTAGCCCTTGCTTTTAGTACGAAATTCCTCTCTTTAGTCTTGGTTCCTTTGCTGTGGCGTCGTGTTTTAATGCGTGACGCTCTGGTTGCGTGTGGTCTAGTAGTAGTGCTTTATCTTCCGTTTACAGACCGTTTACTGAATTTTCCTTCAGGTTCATTAGCGGTGTACGCAGCGCAGTGGCGATTCAACGGTCCTTTTTTTGCATGGATAGAATACCTTCTTGGAATCGTCCCAGCTGTAACAGTGGCTGTTGGTAGTGGCCTGATAGTTGCGATCGTCGCACGTAGATGGTCCTCTAGTGATTCACCCGAAGCTTGGGCGTGGCCCATGGCGACGACCCTATTGTTTATGCCTACTGTTTACCCATGGTATCTGGTTTGGTTGACACCATTCTTGATTTCGCGTTACACATGGCCTTTGCTGTGCTGGAGTTGTGGGATCTTGTTGACGTACGTGGTGTGGTCTTCTGAGGCCAGCGGGCTTGGATGGATACTCCCTACATGGGTTGAGCCATTAGAGTATGGTTTACTGGCGACTGTTGCTTTGTTTGTTTTCTGGTCAAAAAAAAAAATAAAATAAAACTTCAGACCCGTGACACAATTTACATAACACTAAGTATTTTTATTTTGATGAGTTTCTGCGAGGTTCAGACCTAAGATGTCCACTTTCCTTGAAGATAGCACTCGACTTCGGGCCCCGGAATTTTCCGTTCTATCGGCTGGACGCAACTTGGTTCTTTTAGATCCTGCGAAGCCACACTGGATTGCCAGTGAAAAGAGGGGATTGTATCTGCTGGGTCAATGCGATGGGAGGACACCGTTTGCTGCTATTGTGAGAGATTATGCTTCCCATTTCGATGTTGGGTTGGCAGAGGCGTGGCTTCAGGCTGAAACGTTTTGTCATGACGCGTTACGAGCTGGTTTTCTTTCTACTGATGGGGCTTCGCCCGCACCTTATTTAGGACGAGAGGCCTATTTACGACTTGAACAATTATCTGAGTTATGGATACAGGTAAATGACTTTTGTAATCTCTCCTGCCAGCACTGTCTGGTGTCATCGGGTCCTGATCGTAGCCAAGGTTTAGAGACCGGTCGTATTCTTGGCGCCATTGACCAGGCAGCTGCTTTAGGTGCGAAACGTATTTTTTTCACCGGCGGAGAACCACTAGCGCGTCCAGATGTTTTGGAACTTGTTCAACATGTGTTAAAGGTTCATCAGTTAGAGTTGGTGTTACTGACAAATGGTACATTGCTAAAAGGGAATCTGCTGTCTGAGCTGGCAGAATTCGTAACGCCGTTTCCTGCAAGTAAAGAGCAACTTACAATTCCTTCAGACTTTCGTATCCAGGTGAGTCTCGATGGTTCGAATCCAGAGATAAATGATCCCATTCGAGGTCGGGGCAGTTTCCGTGCGGTGTGTAATGGCATTCAAGCTGCTGTAGAGGTTGGTTTGCGTCCGACACTCACTACGACAATCCTTAAGCAGAACTTGAATGATCTTGACGGTTTAATCCGTCTTGCGGCAACGCTTGGTGTGAGTAATGTTCACCTTCTGTGGCCACATAGACGCGGGCGACTACTTAACGGTTTGTCCGATGCTGTGCCCCATCCTGAAGAGATATTAAGCGCGGTTCGAAAAGCTCGCCAGTGTGCTCTTGAACTGAATGTGGGTATTGATAACATTCAAGAATTTCGTCTTCGTCTCGACGGTTCTCCAGGAGTAAAGAATGATCTTGCCGGTGCCGGTTGGAATAGCCTGTGCCTATATACAGACGGTTGCATCTACCCATCTCCATCCCTCGCAGGTGTTTCTGAATTGCAGTGTGGGGATTTGGCGGAACAAACGTTAAGTGAAATTTGGAAACAGAGTGAGATCTGTGGGGAATTACGAGAAGCAACTGTAGAAAAAAAGACTCAATGTCGTTCATGTTCCATCAGGTTTTTGTGTGGGGGTGGGGATGTGGAGCATGGGTACTGGGCTTCATCGACTGAAACTACGGAAAGTGGTGGTGGGCGCTTTCTAAGTCATGATCCCTATTGTGATTTGTACCAGGGATTGGCGAAAGATGCACTTGAGGATATGGCGGAGGAAGGGCGTCAGACGGTGCAGCAAAAGTCTGGTTTTGATCGTCCAGTAGTTTTTCGATCAATGGGTGAACAAACTCTTCACGATGATGTGGCGATTGTTAGGACGACACATTCGGCATGTGTTTTATCTGAGGAAGTTCTTGAGAAATCTCGTCTGACGGTTCGAGACTTTTATGGAGATGCCGCCGAGGAGCCAAAGATGGAACTTTGTTGCCCTGTGACTCCAGATCCGGAGGACCTAGCGCACATTCCTAAAGAGGTGGTTGAACGTTTTTATGGGTGTGGAAGTCCCGTGGCGGCAGCTGTTTTGGTGGCTGGAGAAGTTATGGTCGATTTGGGATCAGGCGCAGGTATCGATTGTTTTGTGGCGGCAAAGAAAGTTGGGCGATCAGGTCGTGTCTATGGAATTGATATGACTGAACAGATGTTGTCAGTTGCGCGTACATGCCAAGGCCAAGTTGCTGGAGTTTTAGGGTACGATGTCGTCGAATTTCGTCATGGGTACTTAGAGGAAATTCCTCTTGAAAATTCGGTTGCTGATGTTGTTACCTCAAATTGTGTGATTAATCTTTCTGCTGACAAACCACGGGTATTGCGAGAAGTGTGGCGTATCTTGAAAGACCACGGAAGGGCTGTGGTTTCGGATATTGTTTCAGATCGCGATGTGCCACCGAAGATGCGTGCGGACGGACAACTCTGGGGTGAGTGTATTAGTGGTGCTCTTACTGAACAGGCGTTTCTAAGCGCTTTAGAACGTGCAGGATTTTACGGTGTATCAATTCTTTCTAAGACGCCTTGGCGGGTTGTTGAGGGTTGTCAGTTTTTTTCAGTGACGGTCCGTGGATATAAATTTGAAAAGAAAGCTGGGTGTAAATTTGTTGGCCAGTACGCAGTATATCGTGGCCCACAGAAAGCTGTTGTTGACGAAGAAGGACATTTGTTTCCGCGTGGTATTCCTGTGGAGATATGTACGGACACAGCCGCTAAGCTTTCCCAAAAGCCATATGCTGGTTCATTCGTTATTTCAAATAAACCCACTGCCGTAGGGTTTGACCAAGAGGATGATAATGCCTGTGAGCCAGGTTGTTGTTAGCTAATAAGAACTGGCATTTGACACATCGTTCAAAGTCCAGTCGTACCTGAGAAACCTGAGTTCTACTTGTTTCGAAGTGGCGATTCTTGCAGCCTTAGGTGGTCCATAAGATGATACGACACCAAGAATCGCTTTTTCTTTTATCGGTCGCTCGAGGATCGAAAGATTGGCGTAATTTTCTATGAAATCGTCTCCATACCAATCAAAGATCTTAGAGATGTTTATTTCGGAAGCTTTTAACATTAAACCTTTCTCGCTTTTTAGAAAATCACGTGCGGCTATTGTAAGTTGTTCGTTGAGGCGGGTTCCTGTTATGGGTTCTGCGCGCAAAGGTGGGCAACTGACCGCGGCGCAATTAACCACGAAATGGATACGTGGTTCGTCGTAGTTCAGTCGGAGTGTTTGGTGTTCAATTTCATCGAGAGTCATCTGTCGTCCCGCTGCTTGCCATTTTAGTCGTGTCCACACTCCGGATATTTGTTTGATGCTGTTATAGGGGCTCAGCCTCAGCCAACTAAACCAAGTCCGCCTAAAGGGGTAGTTGTTTACGATGGCTTGGAGGGTAAAGATGTTGTAAGCATTCACCCAGTAAGCTATCTGTTTCTCACGTGACCAATGTCTAATTTGATCTTCCGTCACTTGTCCAAACGTATCGACAATTGTGTCAAGTCGAACCCGGTGTAGCTTGAGATTTTGGTAGTCAACTTTTGTTTTGCTAACGTAATCGTTCAGAAGGGTTCCGTATGCTCGGTAAAGATGGTCAAATGATTTTTGTGGTCTCTTGATTGATTCAAGGATTGGAGAGGATAACGCAAATAGAGTAACGAAGATGAAGAGCGCTGCGGGAAGATAAGAAATTCGGAGTATCAATTGCATGGTCTTCTGGTCTTTGAGTTTAGATTGGCATTTCTGTAGTTTTGTTGCAAGTTTAGTGCTTGCCTATGCTTTTTTGAGAGATTGATTAGGGAAAATAATCTTAGCTTGTTTGCCTGTTTAAGGCGTCAGAAGGCATTTTATGTCCTGAAAACTCCACTTCATGTCAGATTTTGAGTATTTGGACTCAAATATGGTTATCCTAACGGCCAATAAAACCCTTTTTTTTTTGTAAAAACATCTATTTAATTAGGGTTAGTATTTTTAAGGAAGTCGATGTTTTTGTTGTGAATTAAATAAGGATCGGTGGGATCTTGCTGATTACCTTTTAGGAGTGGAAATGCATAAACCAGTCAAATACGTTGAAAAGGGATTGTCTTTGGCCGCAAATGGAGCTTGGTTTGTTTACGACAGGGTCAATCAATTCAGCCAAAACCCTTCATTTACCCCAGCGTGGGCAGATAAGCCACTCTTGAAGTCCGCGGAAAAGGTAAAGCCCCCTCTCGGATGGCCTCGTGAAACTGATTCTCTTTGCCCAACATGCGTCAGGGAAGCGCGGCAAGAAATTCTTGATGGCAAGAAAGATTACCGAATTCTCCTGAATGAAAAAGTTGGAGAAATCAAAGCCCAGATTGTCGAGCAAGATGGAAATATCGTAATGGTTAAAGAATGTCCTATTCATGGGCGTTTTGAAGATGTGATGGCTATTGATACAGATTTTTTCCGTCATCTTGAGGAATCATTTCCTGGAAGTGATATGCGTGCGCATAATGACGAAAAATTGCACAATCACGGGAGTAGTACCATCAAGTATGGTCGAGGATCGGTCTTAACGATCGATCTTACAAACCGATGCAACATGATGTGCGATCCTTGTTTCATGGATGCCAACCAGGTTGGATTTGTTCATGAGCTAGGCTGGGATGATATTCAGACCCTGCTTGACAACGCAATTTCAATTAAGCCTAAACGTCAAATGTCTGTTCAGTTCTCTGGTGGTGAGCCGACAATGTCGCCGTACTTTCTCGATGCCGTGAGATATTCTCGTAAGGTCGGTTACAACAGTGTTCAGGCCGCTACTAATGGTATTGAATTTGCAAAAAGTTATGATTTTGCACGGGCGGCTGCAGATGCTGGTTTGCGGTATGCCTATTTGCAGTTTGATGGTGTAGGCAATGCGGCTAATTCACATCGTTTGGTAGGAAACTTGTTTGATGTGAAATTACAGGCAATAGAGAATTTACATAAGGCTGGTGTCGACATTGTTCCCGTTATTACTATTGTTAATGGAATCAATAATGAGCAAGTTGGCAGGGTCGTCCAGTTTGCTTTGGATAACCCAAAGAAGATTAGTTTCCTCTCTTTTCAACCAGTGTCTTTTACGGGCCGGGACGAAGAGATTACGGACGAACGACGTAAAGCTCAGCGATATACTCTTTCGCATCTTGCCCACGACGTTAAAAACCAAACTGGTATAGGTGAGCCGGTTCGTGATTGGTTTCCTATTTCGTTCATGGGGACTTTTACCGATTGGGCAGATCGAGTTCATGGCCCCCAAGCTGATTGGGGACAACTTAATTGTGGTTGTCATCCTAATTGTGGTGTGGGTATGGCTATTATGATCGACAAAGAGACCAAAGAAGCTGTTCCCTTTACAGCGTTTGTAAAAGGTGAGCAGCTTGCTAAAGATATTGCAAGAGTTAATGATGCTGGCCGTGGTCGCTTTATGACCGTGACGGGTATGGCATTAGCTCTAATGCGAAACTACAACCCATTTACTGCTCCCAAGCATTTTAAGCTGGTTGATTTATTGAAAAAATTTGATAAAACCTTCAATGCAACTGGGCGGGACTACGGAAAAATATCAGGTGATCGGACGCAAGAAGATATTGGTAAGCGGAGGTCTGATCGCTGGAATTTTCTGTTTGTTGCAGGGATGTGGTTTCAGGACCTCTTTAACTATGATTTTAGAAGAACTGAACGATGCATTATCCCCTATGCCACTCAAGAGGGTGAAATTTCATTTTGTGCTTATAACACGGGTGTAGGTTGGAGAAATATCATTGAGAAAATGCATATGACAGCGACGTTGACCAAGTGGTATGAAGAACATGGACGTCATGAAATTTTTGCTGGAGGTAAAGAGGTAGAGCTAGGGTCAACGGACCACAGTATGGTTCTTGACGATGATGCTGTTACGGCGGGTATACAAAAAGATTTGGATCAGCAGGGAATCGCAAAGAATGCGCGACAAGAGAAGATAGAGGCGCGTGCCGCTTCCAAGGCGGAGGAGGTTGACGACCCTGCCCACAACGAGAAGATGGCCCAATTGTATCGCCAGCATGTTTTAAAAGAAGAAGCTCCTTCGTTGGTGCAAATTCAGGGTCTCAAGAAGGACAAGGAACCTGCGGTCACGAATTAAAGGCAATTAGAGTGTTTGATAGCTAGCTTGAGCGATGATGAGCTAGTTGGTAGTTTTTTAGCCGTGCGGTATGTGTTGCCGCACGGTTTTTTTCTGTGGCTGACTATCCGCCACGAGTATGCATTTCAAGATGAGGTTTTTTCTGCAAGGTCTCGATCGGAATAAGTGGTTTTCTATTAGATGCAGCGAGACGCGCTTCGGCACCACGGTTGTCACGTTTTTTCCAGGTTGATTGAATCAGCTGCCGAATGTTATCAACCGATGATCCATCTCTGAGCACTTTTCTAAGGTCTATTCCCGTTAACGCATAAAGACAGAGGTACCACTGTCCATCTGCTGTAAGTCGACTTCGATCACAGGAATGACAAAATGGTTCTGTCGTTGACGATATAATTCCAAAAGTAGTTCCATCTTTAGTTGTAAATCGATCTGCTGGAGCAGACGAGTGTTCATGAATTTGATGAACCTCGCCAAAATGGTCTTGGATCTTTTCAATAATTTCAACACGCGGTACCACTGCAGTTTCTGACCAGCGGGTTGCGCCGCCGACATCCATGTACTCAATGAAGCGCACTTCCGCATTCAGTTCTGACCCGTAATCCAACATATCTATTATTTCATCGTCATTGATTCCTCTAATGACGACGGTGTCGATTTTTATTTTTTTGAACAGTTTTGCGGATAATGTGAGTCCTTTTTTAACAGTGTCGAGTTCGTCAAATCGTGTCAGTTCCTTAAATCGCTTTTTCCGCAAAGTGTCCAGACTCACGGTTAATCTACTCAGACCCTCCCGATGGAGGTCCGTTAGTTGTTCAGATAGTAAAAGCCCGTTTGTCGTTAAAGCGAGGTCTTTAATTTTTGGTCTGTCAGCAAATGCCCGCACTAATTCATGTAGATTCTTTCGAAGAAGGGGTTCGCCCCCTGTAATCCTGATCCGATCTACTCCTAATTCTTCAAAAATGGTCACAAGGGACACAAGTTCTTCGAAAGAGAGAATGCTCTCACGAGGCAGCCATACGTAGTCTTTCTCCGGCATGCAGTAATGACAGCGCAGATTGCACCTATCCGTCACAGACAAGCGCAAACTTTTTAAGGGACGGTTGTGGCAATCAAGAAGATTCATTCATGATAATTATGTCACTGTATTGCGGAACTGACACGTTTAGTGAAATTTTCTTTAATGCTTTAAGAAAGCTGTTCCTGAGCAAAGGTATAATCTTTGCGGCAAACTAAGGGGTAATTGGTACAAATTATGATTTCAGGAGTTCGAGGCACTCGCGATATCGTTCTAGATGAGATTGAACAATGGCAACGTCTTGAACGTGTTGTAAGAGAGATCTGTCACCGTTATGGATATCATGAGATTCGCACTCCCATTATTGAACGAGAGGAACTTTTCTCCAAGGGAAGTGGAGAGTCGACTGATATCGTTCAGAAGGAAATGTATGTTTTTGAGGATAAAGGTGGTGAAAAAATCACTCTCAGGCCTGAAGCAACCCCTAGTATGGTGAGAGCTCTTGTCGAGCATTCGCTGGAGCAGGAACTTCCAACTGCCAAGATCTACAGCTTAGGTCCCATGTTTCGTTATGAGCGACCACAGAAAGGTCGTTACCGACAATTTCATCAACTTGATGTCGAGGCTTTTGGAATAGAGTCTGCTGCCTTAGATGCTGAAGTTATTGAAATGGCGGTACAAATTGTGAACGGCCTGGGGATTAAAGATATCGATCTTGTTATAAATTCTGTGGGTTGTAGTGCGTGTCGACCGGATTTTACGAAAGCCTTACTTAATGAACTAGGTAGTCGAGTATCTGAGCTATGTGGTGACTGTCAGCGTAGGTCTAAAACCAATCCGCTCAGGATTTTTGATTGCAAAGTGCATAACGATCAAAGCGTCATTGATACTTTGCCTCATACCATCGATCATTTATGTTCGAGTTGCCGTACACATTTTTCAGAAGTAAGAGAGATACTTGATAGATTTAAGTTAGATTATAAAGTGTCTCATCGTCTGGTACGAGGGCTTGACTACTATATGCGGACTACTTTCGAAATTTTGGGGAACTCAATAGGTGCTCAAGATGCGTTACTCGGTGGTGGTCGTTACGACGGGTTGGTCAAGGTCCTTGGCGGACCCGATAGAGCTGGTATTGGGTTTGCAGCTGGGTTGGAGCGTTTGGTGATGGCAATGCCGGACGAGAGTAGAGAGACGCTTTTAACCGACGCGTACGTTGTGGCGATTGGAGACAAAGCAAGAATGCCTGCGCAAATTCTGACTCGAGATCTCCGCCATGCGGGTTTGAGTGCGGTTGTTGATTTAGAGGCGAAATCTCCTCGTGCTCAAATGAAACGAGCAGACCGAACAAATGCATCTCATGTGGTCATTCTTGGTGAAGATGAACTAGAGCAGGACTTGGTTTCCGTTAAGCGGATGGATACTGGTGAACAGGAAACAATATTGCGAGCCGATATTATTAACTACTTAAGACGTGAATAGCGAGGACGAGCTAGCACTGTGAACGATTATCAAATGGATATTATGCGCACGCATACGTGTGGTGAATTGCGAATCGACCAGGTTGGACAGGACGTGGTGCTAATGGGCTGGGTGCATAAGATTCGCGATCTCGGAGGAGTTATTTTTATTGATCTTCGAGATCGATATGGAGTGACACAGATGGTCGTTCGCGATGATTCTTCTTTGTTGGAGATTGTAAAAGTGATTCGCCCGGAATGTGTCGTGACCGTCGCAGGACTCGTTGAGCTACGATCTAAAGAAACGCTTAATACAAAAATCGCAACTGGTGAGGTGGAAGTAGCGGCACGCGAAGTACAGGTGTTAAATGAAGCTTTAACTCCACCCTTTCAAATAGATGAAGAGACAGCTGTCTCCGAAGAGATTCGACTTCGACATCGGTATCTTGATCTTAGAAGGCGTCGGATGCGAGAAAATATCGGACTCAGACATCGTGTTTCGTTGAATATCAGAAAATTTTTGGACGAAGAGAATTTTTGGGAGATTGAAACACCGATATTGACCAAATCGACTCCAGAAGGTGCCCGTGATTATCTGGTTCCTAGTCGTTTGCATCCCGCTCAGTACTACGCGTTGCCGCAGTCTCCTCAAATTTTCAAGCAACTTCTTATGGTTGCTGGTATGGATCGCTATTTTCAGATAGCTCGTTGTTTTCGAGATGAAGATCTTCGCTCTGATCGTCAGCCGGAATTTACTCAGATTGATATAGAAATGTCATTTGTAAATTCTGAGCTTGTTTTCGGAATAGTAGAGAGACTAATGCAGTCAATATTTGGCTGTATTGGGGTCGATATAGAAGCTCCATTCAAGAAATTATCGTATGCGGATGCCATGTTGCGGTATGGCACGGATAAGCCAGATCTCCGTTGCGAGATGATTATTAAAGATGTTTCGTCTGTTTTCGAAGATTCTTCGTTTCGTGTTTTCCGTGGTGCGGTGGAAAATGGCGGGGTAGTGCGAGCACTCGTTGTACCCGGAGGAGCCCGTCAGGCGAGGCATAAACTTGATCAGATTGTCGATGAGGCGGTTGAAATGGGTGCAAAGGGTTTAGTCTGGGCCCGGCGATCTCCTGAGGGTGTAGTGCAAAGTTCGATTCTCAAAGCCGCTGGCGAAAAAACGATATCGAGAGTCTTAGAGTGTTCGGCTACAGGACAAGATGATCTCGTATTACTGGCTGCTGGCACAAGTAACGAAGCGTCTGGGGTCCTAGGGCAACTTCGGCTTTTATTGGCCCAACGTGAAGATCTTATCGATCAATCAAAATTTGAGTTTTTGTGGGTGGTCGATTTTCCTTTATTTGAGTGGTCTGAAGCAGAAGAGCGACACGTGTCGATGCACCATCCTTTTACTAGCCCGCATCCTAAAGATATATCTTTGCTGTCGGATAAACCTGAGGCAGTGAAAGCACAGGCTTACGATCTTGTGCTTAATGGTTCTGAGATAGGCGGTGGTAGCATCAGAATCCATGATCAAAAATTACAACGCCGCATTTTTGAATTGTTAAAAATTAGCGATGAAGATGCCCGTGAACGATTCGGATTTTTTCTTGAGGCACTTGAACATGGCACTCCGCCACATGGCGGTATTGCTCTTGGACTGGATAGAATTATTGCAATTCTGGCTGGCGAGAGCTCTATACGTGACGTTATAGCATTTCCGAAAACTGCTGCTGCGATTGATCAGATGTCGGGGGCCCCTTCTAGTGTTGATAGGCATCAGTTGAAACAACTTCACATCAGGAGCTGATGGCAAATTTATTTCAATGCTTGACCGTAATAGCATGATCATGTTTTCATTCGTTTTAGAAATAACGGAGATACTTCCATCGCGACACCTGCATTGTTAAAAATCTCAATTCCTTACGAAGGTATCGAAACACTCTTCGGTTCGTACGATGAGAACCTTAAGAGTCTTGAGAAGTATTTTGCTGTCAAAATTAGAACAAATGGCCATGAACTTCTGGTGACTGGTTCTTCTGAAAATACTACTTCTGTTGGAAAGGTAATTGCCCAACTTGGTGAACTAGTTAAAGAAGGCTATCAATTGTCTAATGGGGACGTTCGGAGAGCTTCTGAACTTATTTCCGAGGATGTATCTGTTAATCTTCGTGACTATTTCATTCGAGCCCCACTTCAGACTTCCACGAGAAGACAAGTAAGGGCCAAGAGTATTAACCAACGCAGTTATTTAGATGCGATTGAAAAAGACGATGTTGTTATTGGTGTGGGACCAGCTGGTACGGGTAAGACGTATCTGGCAATAGCTGAGGCGGTTTCATTTTTAAATTCAAAGCGGGTGAATAGAATTATTCTGGCACGTCCGGCTGTCGAAGCCGGAGAGAAGCTTGGTTTTTTGCCCGGTGATTTGCAAGAAAAGGTCAATCCGTATTTGAGACCATTGTTCGACGCTCTTTACGACATGATGGATGCCGAACGAGTTGACCGGTTACTCGAGCGTGGAGTGATCGAAATTGCTCCGATTGCTTTTATGCGTGGGCGGACGTTGAACGATGCGTTCATTATTTTGGATGAAGCACAAAATACTACTAGAGAACAGATGAAGATGTTTTTGACGCGACTAGGTTTTGGATCAAAGACTGTCATTACCGGAGATGTAACACAAATTGATTTGCCTTCAGGACTAATATCTGGACTGATTGAGGCTATACAAATTGTCGGTTCTATTGACGGTATTTCACTAGTTCATTTTTCTAATCGTGATGTTGTGAGGCATCCCTTGGTGCGTTTGATTGTTAAAGCCTACGAAAGCGTAAATAACGATGACAAAAAATAGATCCTTGTAAGTAAAGACGATGCCTTTTATTGTTTGTAAATAATAAAATTAAGTTTAAAACTGTGAAGATAAGTTGTGAAGTCTCCTGCGAAATCGACCTGCTTGTGCGTGATAGTTACAGATGGGAGAGGGCGTCTCAAGCCAGCTCCAGGTCTATCTAATTGGCTACCAAGCGTAGCACCTTCTAGGACCAGCGGTGAAATGGTGATAGCTTTGGTCTGCGATGACAAGATGCGCACACTGAACAGGAAATTTAGAGGAATCAATAGAGTTACTGATGTATTGTCGTTTCCTTCAGCGTCTAACCGAGTATCACAGGGAGCGAAGTCTGAGTTTCTTGGTGATGTAGTAATCGCAATGGGGGTGACAAAGAGACAGGCGCGGCGTGCCGGTCATTCCGTTGGAGTTGAGTTGAGGCGATTAGCTTTACACGGCTTGTTGCATTTGTTGGGGTATGACCATGAACAGGATGAAGGACAGATGGACCAAATAGAACGGAAGATTTGGTTGAAGAGTGGGATGGGCGACACTGCACTATGACAAGTGCCTTAGTAATTATTTTATTGTGTGCCGTTTTAATATATCTGGGAATAATTAATCTGGCATTTATTTTGTTGATGCATTTTTCCGTTCGTGTCAGCGTGGAGAATCGCGTGGATTCAGATCGTTTGATGTGGTATTTGTATCGACCTTCTCACTTTTTTCTTCCTATAGGGGTGATGCACATTCTCGTTGTCTCAATCATTTTATTAACCTTGGTTTTTCAGTTTGATCAAAATAGTTTCAGGTTAGTAGGACTCAGCGCATTAGGGATAATTATTTTAGCTGTTTCATGCATGTGTTTGTTCCCATTTATGTTTGTTCAACGTGATCCGATTATTGTGCTCCAGTCGCTTTTGCCGCCTTTTGACCTTGCGGCCAGGTTGTTTCATCCGGTGATTGATATGTTTGCCCGTATAAAACGTGACCAGCGATTTGAGCGCTCTGCTTCGCAGGTAGCTTTCAATAATGATCCTGTGATTGGAAATCAAGATTCTGCAAATAGTAGTCGTCTTCAGGATCATGAGAATGAAGCACATGAACTTATTCAATCAGTTGTTGATTTTCGAAACACTTTAGTGAGAGAAGTCATGACTCGGCGTTCAGATATGGTCGCGGCACGTGTTGAGTCGACGTGTCAACAGCTGCGCGAGCTATTTATAGAAGAGCAGTATTCTCGAATTCCCGTGTATCGCGATAGCCTCGATAATATCGAGGGTTTCGTGTTTCTTAAAGATTTTTTTGGATTTTCAGATTTGAATTTGAGCAAAAATCTTTCATCTGACTTGTTACGGCCTGTGACGATAGTTCAAGAGACTAAACCAGTTGCTCTATTGCTTAAAGAATTTCAGATTCAACAAGTTCAAATTGCGATTTGTCAGGATGATTTTGGTGGAACTTCAGGATTGGTTACGATCGAGGATCTTCTTGAGGAAATCGTTGGAGAAATAAGAGATGAATACGATGTGGAGTCAGAACCTATTATCCAGGAAGTCGAGCAAAGGTTTGTTTTTAGCGGCACGGTCGAGTTTGAAAAGATGTGTGAATGTTTGGAAATCGAGATTGAGCAACAAGGTTTTGAGACCGTTGGTGGTTTTATTCTTAACAGACTGGGGCGGGTTCCAAAAATTGGAGAGTCATTAATTATTGACAATCTTGATATACAGGTACTTGATGCAGAAAAACGAAGAATCAAACGTGTTCGGGTAGCTCGCCGGAGTGAGATCGACCTTTCTGGTTAATCATTATGCGTTCAGGTTTTGTTTCACTGATTGGGCGTCCGAATGCTGGTAAATCGACCTTGTTGAATTTGCTGGTTGGTACTAAGTTGGCGATAGTGTCAGATAAACCACAGACTACGCGTAATCGTATTGTTGGAGTGAAAAATATACAAGGTGATCAGCTTGGACAAATTGTTTTCGTCGATACTCCAGGTATTCACCGCCCATTGCATAGGCTAAACGTTCGGATGGTAGATCTTGCGATTGACACTGTTCGGTTCGTAGATCTTCTGGTAATCGTGCTTGATTCATCTGAAGACATTGGTTCTGGTGATCGATATTTGTTAGGCCTGTTTGATAAAGTTTCTATTCCGGTGATACTCGCCCTTAATAAAATAGATCTCATTACGAAGACACGATTACTTCCAATGATGGATTGGTACCAACAGCAACGCGAATTTAAAGCGATTATTCCTATTTCTGCTAAGACAGGCGATGGTGTGGAAAAGTTTGTGTCTTCGGTGGTGAGCACGCTTCCGGAGGGAGAGCCATTATATGCGGAAGACTACCTGACTGATCAGCCTGACAGTGTGTTCGTTGGAGAAGTCATTCGAGAGAAATTATTGCGGCATACTAGGGCCGAGCTTCCTTTTTCAACGGCGGTAGTTGTTGATCGTTTCGAAGAGGCTGATGACGCTAAAATTATTCGATTGTACTGTTCGATTCTAGTCGAGCGAAGTTCACAAAAGGCAATAGTGATAGGGCGGCAGGGTTCTCTTATCAAGAAAATAGGAACTGAAGCGAGACAGGAACTTGAAAAGTTCTTTGCCACGACAATTTTTTTGGATCTTCGTGTGTCCGTGCGTTCTGGCTGGAGGGAAGATGGGAGAATATTGGATCAATTGGGTTTAAACAGAAGGAGTTAGATCCTTCGTAGACGCTTGGAAGGCACATTTTTATTTTTTGAGGTTATCTTCGCCATTTATTTGTCTGCTTTTAGTCTTCGAAGCTGTGGTACACTGTAATGTTCTGAAATGGAATTTATAGGCAAACAGTTGCCGTTTAACTGCCAAAAAATAGGGTTTAATCAGACTTCGGAGTTTTTTTATGCCGCCTCAGCGCAGAATCGACGTGGTTCTCGATTCGGTCAAGCGACTGCAGCGGATAGGTGCGACCGCTAACCTTCTCAATCTTTTACAAAAACAACATCCTGCTGATCTGGCGGAAGTGTTTAGTGAGCTTCCTGACAGAGACCGTCGATCTGTATTCAATACCCTCCTAGGGCACAATAGCCGCATTGCGATGGAAGCGCTGAGCGAGCTTGAGGCTGATGTGGCGGCTTCGATGTTAGTAGATCATCCCGCGGACAAATTGGCTGTTTTATTTCAGGAATTGCCTTCCGATGATGCGGCCGCACTGCTCGGTGATTTGCCGGAAGAATTATCGAGTTCAGTCATTGAACTCATGAGACAAAAGGAGTCAGTTGAAGTACAGGACCTTCTGAAGTACGACGACCAGACTGCTGGTCGTATCATGAATCCAAATGTATTTGCTTTATCAGAAAATTTAACAGCAGGTGAAGCAATAGAAGCGTTGCAACGATCAAAAGAAGTGGAAATGGTCTTTTATCTGTATTTAGTTGATCAGCGTCGTCACTTGGTAGGTGTTGTGTCTTTAAGGCGACTTCTCTTAGTTTCTCCGGAAACACCACTAAGACGCATAGGCACTACTGATCTAATTAGTGCTCGTGTAGATATGGATCAGGAAGACGTCGCACAGCAGGTCGCTTCTTACAATCTCTTGGCGATTCCTGTAGTCGAGGAAGAAAACAAGCTGGTTGGCATTATTACAGTCGACGATGTAATTGATGTCATAAAGGACGAAGCGACGGAAGACATTTACAGGATGGCTGGTGTCTCGAGTGATGAACACGTCTCTACTTCTGCAGGCGAGGCTCTTAAAAAACGTCTGCCGTGGTTGGGTATTAATCTTGTAACGGCAATTCTTGCAGCATTTGTCGTTAGATCATTCCAAGCGACAATTGACCAGGTTGTTTCTTTAGCGGCGTTTATGACAATTGTGGCGAGTATGGGTGGTAACGCTGCGACACAGACCTTAACCGTTGTCGTGCGAGGTATCGCACTTGGGGAGTTGGCATGGAGTAATTCCCGTAAAGTGCTGTGGAAGGAAGCAAGGATAGGCTTTGGAAATGGTATTCTACTTGGTTTAGTCGGTTCGGTTGTTGCGTGGATAGTTGTAGGGAATCCTTACTTCGGTGGCATATTGGCACTTGCGATGGTCATCAATCTGCTAGTGGCCGCAGTGGCGGCGACTTTGATTCCCATCGCATTAAGAGCTTTGAAGATCGATCCTGCTTTGGCATCGGCGGTATTTATTACTACTCTTACCGACATGTTCGGTTTCTTTGCCTTTCTCGGTTTAGCGACACTGTTTCTGGGATATTTGGCCTAGAGTGACAGTGGAGAAAGTAGCGGTCAGGATAGAATAAGGCCAGGTTCAAGTTGAGATGTCTTTGTACACCAGTGATGCATTAATTTTGCGGACCTACAAATTAGGAGAAGCAGACCGGATCGTTGTTTTTTTAACGAGCGACCGTGGTAAAAGACGGGGAGTTGCTAAAGGAGCAAGACGAACGAGGTCACGATTTTCTGGTGGACTTGAAGTGTTTACTCACGCCAGAGTGTCGTATGTAGAACGTGAGAATCGTGATCTTGTTCGTCTAAATTATGTTGAACCAGTGCTTTCACCTTTAATTAGTAAGAACGCGGATGTTCTTGGGTACGCTGGATATTTTTCTGAATTGGTCGATGAATGGGTGCTTGAGGGCGATCCCAGTGAAAGGATGTACAGGCTTGGAGTGGCTGTGATATCTGCTCTGGCAACGGGGGCTTCTGTTAAGCGTGTTGCGCGTTATTTTGAGTACTGGTTGCTTCGACTTCAAGGGGTGTACCCCTCGGTTTTATCATGTCAAAATTGTGGCTTGGAATTAAAAAGCTGTGGCGCGCGAGTCTCTCCGACGGAAGGTATATGCATTTGTACAAAATGTGACAACGAACAGGATGGCCATCGATTATCACCGGACTCTATTGATTTTTTGTTGGCAGCATCGTCTATGCCTCCAGATCAATTAGATAATGTAAGTTTTACGTCTGTGGCGGCTCGTGAACTCATGGCCGTGCACCGTCTATTAATACATGAGAACCTTAACAAAGAGTTGAAGTCGGTTCGTGTTCTTAATGAAATAAATGCGTAGAGTGTCCACCGAAAAGAAATAATTTAATGAGCTTTCAAGAATTAATAGTGACGCTGTCTCGGTTCTGGGTGTCAAAAGGATGCATGCTTCAGCAGCCACTCGATATTGAGGTTGGGGCTGGCACGATGCATCCAGAGACATTCTTGCGTGTGCTCGGCTCTGATCATTGGAATGTGGCGTATGTGCAACCGTCACGTCGACCTGCAGACGGCCGGTTTGGAGAGAATCCAAACAGATTGCTTAAGCATCACCAATTTCAGGTGATTTTGAAACCCGCACCGGATAATTCTCAGGATATCTATTTGGAAAGCCTTAAGGCTTGTGGAATTAATCCCACGGGACATGATGTTAGGTTTGAAGAAGATAATTGGGAGTCTCCGACTCTTGGTGCTTGGGGAATTGGCTGGCAGGTGCTTTTGGATGGGCTTGAAATCACGCAGTTCACCTATTTTCAACAAGCTGGAGGACAGGAACTATCTCCTGTGTCCGTGGAATTGACCTACGGCTTGGAACGAATCGCTATGCATCTACAAGGCAAAGACAACGTTTACGATTTAGAATGGGCACCTGGGGTTTCCTATGGGGAGGTTCGTCATCGTGAAGAGGTTGAGCAATCGAAGTACGTATTCGGTCAAGTTGACCTTCCCCAAGGAAGATTTTCTGAATTTCATAGGAAGCTTTTTGATGATTATTATGATTTTTCCGAGCAACTTCTTAAATCAAATCTTGTTCTTCCTGCGTTAGATTATTGTTTGAAATGTTCTCATGTGTTTAACATTTTGGATTCTAGTGGCAGTGTCGGTGTCACGGAGCGAACAGCGTACATCCTCCGTGTGCGAAAGTTGGCAGTCAGTATTGCGTCAGCTCATGTTGAGGGCCTTTCATCATGAAAGAAATTCTTCTTGAGATAGGTTGTGAAGAGATTCCTGCTAGCTGGTTGCCTAGTCTGACAAGACAGCTGGGAGAAATTTTTTTCTTGAATTTAAAGGAAGTTCGTATTGATTCTGAAGTTCAGCCTGAAACCTTCAGTACTCCTCGTCGCTTGGGTCTGTATTTATCGGGAGTTGCGGAAAAGCAGCCCGACCTTGAAGAACTTATTACTGGCCCTCCAGTTGCTGCCGCTTTTAGTAAAGAGGGTGAGCCAACAAAGGCAGCTGAAGGGTTTGCTCGGAAGCAGAGAGTAGCTGTCAGTTCATTAATAACTGTAGAGACAGAAAAAGGAGATTATCTGGCCTGTCGACGATTTCTACCGGGACGTTTGACGGAAGAGGTTTTACCAGAGGTGTTAGCATCCAGTCTTCGTGCTTTACCTTTCCCCAAAAAAATGAACTGGGATGCGTGGTTGGATGATGGCCATGGAGAATTTTTATTTGGACGGCCTATCCGTTGGGTTTTGTTTTTGTACGGGGAAAAAATAGTTCCTTTTACAATACATCGAGGCGAGCAGGCGAAAAGTTCTTCTGTTGGTTTGGTTGAAACTGATTCTGTAACGTTCGGTCATAGATTTTTTTCGAAAGAAAAGGAATCGTGTGGACTGCCCATTCGGGTAAGTTCCTTTTCGGATTACAAGAAATCGTTAAATTTGAATTACGTAACAATTGACCGTGAATTACGACGTGTGAGAATTCATGAAAAACTTGAGAGGGCAGCAAAGAATGTTAACGGTCTGGTTGAACTAGAGGGTGAGCGAAATAAGTTGCTTGATGAGGTTCCAGATTTAATTGAATATCCATCGGTGACTGCGGGCAGTTTCCCGTCTGAATTTTTATCGCTTCCTGAAGAAGTTTTGACGACAACAATGATTCACCACCAACACAACTTTCCTGTTGTCAATAACAAAGGAAGCTTAATCCCCCATTTTCTCGCTGTGACGAATACTCCGAATGATGACGTTGCTGAGATAGGAAAAAATGCTGAACGTGTTCTTGTTGCGAGACTACGAGATGCGAGATTTTTTTGGGATGCCGATAAAAAAGTTTCCCTAGAGGACCACCGAAATCGTTTGGAGACGGTGCTGTTTCACAAGAAGCTCGGAAATTATCTGTCTAAATCAGATCGAGTTAGCGAACTAGCGAGGCGGATTGCTAAAGATATATTTGCTGCTGATGAATGTGAAGGAATGGCGGCCAAGGCTGGATTACTCTGTAAGGCCGATCTTGCAACAGAAATGGTGGGAGAATTTCCTGAGCTACAGGGTCTAATGGGTGGAATATACGCTCGTGAGCAGGGAGAGCCAGAGGAAGTGTGGAAGGCGATTTATTACCACTACCTTCCAATCGGAGTGGAACCGAGTTCGCCTCCGTCACGTTCTAGCCTTGGAAAATCGGCTGTATCATGGGCGTCTGTGGCACTGGCGGATAAGGTTGATACATTAGTGGGTCTCTTTTGTGCCGGAGAGCGCCCTACCGGATCGCGGGATCCCTTTGGTATGAGGCGTCAAGCCCAAGGAATAGTACGAATACTAGCCGATCTTCCTGAATTAACAGGGTTGTCTGTTCGTCTCTCGCTTGGCAAACTTTTGGAAATGGGCACTGAAATTCACGGACAGGTTGACGAGGATGTTTCTTTGCGGCAAACGGAATTTATTAGAGAGCGGACACGATTTCTTCTTGAAGAGAGGGGTTTTGATCTGAGAAATGTTCGTGCAGTGACCCACCAGAGTTCTCTTGATGATCTATGTCCCCTTGACGCGCGTTTCAAACTTGAGGTTCTCCCAGAACTAATAGTGTCAGAGGATTTTAAGAAATTGGCAACTTTATTTAAACGTGTAAAGAATATTACAAAAGATGTTCCTTTAAAGGCCAGAGCATCGACAGATTACGAAGCTTCGTCTGAGGATTTAAGCCGATTGTTAACAGATCCTGCAGAGCAAGTTTTACTCGATGAACTTAACAGGCGATGTCCCGTAATTAAGAAATCAGTTCAGACGGGAACAGGATTCAAAGAAGCGTTCCAAGAGGCTTCTAATTTTGGGCCGGCAGTAGATAGATTTTTTCAGGAAGTATTTGTGATGTCCGAGGATGAATCTCTTCGGTTCGCAAGGTTAAGTCTTTTAAAGCGTCTTGAGCAAAGCATCCTTGAGCTTGCTGATGTATCCGAAATTGTACATGAAGAAAGTGCACTAAATTAATCGGATTTTTTCTGGATATCAATCATGGAGTGTTGTTGCTGTTATGTCAAAAACAAAGAAAACCTCGGGATCTGTTAGAGCTGGAAAAGTGGCTATTGCATTGAAAAAATCCGTGTATTTTTTTGGTGCAGGGAAAGCCGATGGAGATCACTCGATGCGTGATCTTTTGGGTGGGAAGGGGGCCGGTCTTGCTGAGATGACGTCGGCAGGACTTCCTGTTCCACCAGGTTTCACAGTCTCTACTGAAGTATGTAACTTGTTTAATCAGCGTAATTGTCGTGTGCCTCAATTTGTTGAGTCGGAAATGGAGAAATATATCCAACATCTTGAGAAAGTGGTCGGTGCGAAACTTGGATCTTCTGATAGACCCCTTCTTGTGTCAGTGAGGTCTGGTGCCAAGTTTTCGATGCCAGGGATGATGGATACAATTCTTAACCTTGGGCTCAATGATAAAGCAGTGGAAGGTCTAAAGCGTTGGACTGAGAATGGCAGATTTGCGTTTGATAGTTATCGGCGTTTTATTCAGATGTTCGGAAATGTGGTGCTCGGTATTTCGAAAGAGAACTTCGATGAACAATTTGAGATTGTGAAAGCTTCTCATGGTGTGGTGTCTGATACAGAGCTAGACGAGGGTGCGTTACGCGAGATTGTAGTTTTATTCAAGGATCTGGTCAGAAAGGAAAGTGGCCGACCTTTTCCGCAGAATGCCCGGCGTCAGTTGCGAATGGCTAGAGATGCCGTGTTTCGCTCGTGGCAGAATCCGAGAGCTATCGAATACCGACGTATTTACAACATTCCTGATGCGATCGGGACCGCTGTTAATGTGCAGGCTATGGTTTATGGCAATACGGGTGACCGCTCGGCGACAGGGGTAGGTTTTACTCGAAACCCAGCGACGGGAAAAAAAGAATTTTTTGGGGAGTTTCTGATCAATGCTCAAGGAGAAGATGTCGTTGCTGGGATACGAACACCACTACCGATTGTAAAACTCAAAAACGTGATGCCGAAAGCCTATAAGCAATTGCGTGACATTACTATGAAGTTAGAGCGACATTATAAGGATATCCAAGATTTTGAGTTCACAATACAAGACGACGAATTATTCATGCTCCAGACTCGAAGTGGAAAGAGGACCGGTTACGCGGCAGTTGTGATCGCGACGGACATGGTTAGAGAACGTCTATTGAAACCAAATGAAGCATTGTTGCTGGTTGATCCTGAATCTTTATCGCAACTTTTGTCTCCTGTTTTTGATCGAGATGAATGGAATGATTTGCCAGTTGCAACACGTGGGTTACCTGCATCTCCTGGCGCTGCTTCCGGAAAGGTGGTATTTACTGCTGACGATGCGGTGGTGGCGGCAGATAAGGGTGAATCAGTAATTCTTGTAAGGAAGGAGACTGCACCAGATGACATTCATGGAATGCATGTTGCTCGTGGTGTGTTAACGGCAACGGGAGGCATGACGTCACACGCGGCAGTGGTTGGAAGGCAAATGGGCAAGCCATCGGTTGTTGGTGCCGGAGACCTGCAGGTCGATCAAGTGAATAAAAAATTTAAAGTTAATGGAAAAGTCGTAAAAGAAGGAGACTTTATTTCCTTTGACGGACTCACTGGTGAAGTGAAGGTTGGTCAGGTTGCCACCACGCCTAGTGAGATTTTGCAGGTGCTTAATGGAAAGTTGAGCCCTAAACGTTCACCGCTTTATAAGAGATTTTCACAGCTGTTAGGATGGGCTGATAAGGTAAAGCGTATCGGAATTCGTGCTAATGCCGATCTCCCTGATCAGGCGAGGGTAGCACATTCATTTGGCGCTAAGGGTATCGGGTTATGCCGGACCGAACATATGTTCTTTGGGGAAGATAGATTGCCAGTCATGCAGAGAATGATTTTGGCGGACAGTCGGCAAAAAAGACTCGAAGCGGTTGCGGAATTACTACCGTTGCAGAGAGAGGATTTTATTGGTATTTTTCGAGCTATGAAGGGGGAAGCCGTTACCATAAGAATGATTGATCCACCTCTTCATGAATTCCTGCCAAAGCGTGAAGATCTAATGGTCCAAATTGCTCGGCTCGAAGAAAGACAAAAAAATCCCAGAAAACTTGCAAAGACCAAGAAACTCTTACAGCGTGTTGAAACATTACATGAATTCAATCCAATGATGGGGCATAGGGGTGTCAGGCTTGGCATTAGCTATCCTGAAATTACTGAGATGCAGGCTAGGGCGATTCTTGAAGCAGCGTGTCTCCTTCGCAAAGAAGGTGTTCGTGTTATTCCTGAAATCATGATTCCTTTGGTGGGGCATGTAGGAGAGTTTCAGAACCAGAAGGCTATAGTGGATAAAGTCGCGGTTCAAGTAATGGAAGAGCAAAAGGTTAAGGTGAAATATTTAGTTGGAACTATGATTGAAGTGCCTCGTGGTGCGGTGACTGCGGATGAAATAGCGAAAGAAGCTGAATTCTTTTCGTTTGGTACAAATGATCTCACACAAATGTCATTTGGATTTTCTCGAGATGACGCCGGAAAGTTTCTTCGATTGTATCGGGAAAAGCGAATTCTCGATCGCGATCCGTTTGCTTCTATAGATGTTAATGGTGTGGGGCAGCTTGTGAGTCTTGCAATTGAAAAAGGCAGGCGAGTTAGGCCTGATATTAAACTTGGTGTCTGTGGAGAGCATGGTGGTGATCCATCGTCCGTACAATTTTTTGCGAAAGTGGGTCTGAGCTACGTAAGTGCTTCTCCCTATCGCATTCCCACTGCGCGTCTTGCGGCGGCGCAAGCTGCGCTGCAATTTCAATCAACGGATTTGTAGAACTGCGTCCTATGGGACTCATCAAAAAACTATCCTCTGAGCTTGCTAATCAAATTG
>CAYFFV010000001.1:0-215678 GCA_964342695.1 uncultured Vicinamibacteraceae bacterium | reverse complement strand
CCCGCTTCCACCAGTGCCGCCGCAGCCAGTGGCTTGCGGTGATAGGTCGAACAACAAATCTCGTGCCCCTGTGCCATACGCAGCGGGGTTTGATCCTGCCAATCCAGTGGATCGAGAAAAGCTCCATGCGCCGCGAGGAACTCAATGACACGAGCTTGGTCGTGCAACGCGGCACCGTGCAACGCTGTCTGGCCATATTCGTTCACAGCATTCACATCCACACCAAGATCGAGACTCATTTTAATTGCCTCGAGTTGGTCCGTTTCGTTCCACACGTGATAGCTCGAGTTTGACTGCTGTGGGCGACCAAGACCGGCAGCGACACTTATCGCCGTTTCACCACCGTCCGCAGTCAGTAATGGATCAGCACCCTCATCGAGCAGCATCCGCATGATCTCGATCTGACCGTGCTTGGCCGCTGTCATAAAGGGCGTCGAACCAATATTTGTAAACACACCGGAGCCTGGATACCTATTGGTTCCAATTTCCAGAACCTCGATCAGTCGATACGGTTTCTCTAGACGGGCATTGATGTCCGCACCCCGGGTGATGAGATCTTTTGCAACAGTCGTTTGCCCGAGATAGGCCGCAAGATGCAGCGGCGGGTGATCGGGCCCGGCATTATTTGGATCGGCCCCCCGTTCAAGGAGGAACAGGGCGAGCTTCTCATGCCGCCTGATTTGGGCAAGCTGCAGTGCTGTCCAATCATCCGGAGTGGTACTATCGACCGGAACACCAGCGTCCAGCAAAACGCGCACGACATCTTGATGTCCAGCCTCCACCGCAAACAACAGCGGCGTCATACCTCCTTCGTGCCGACGCATATCTCCGTCACCATCTTTGGGCCAGTGGATAGCGATGACAGACCGCTCCTTATCAACACGGACAAGAGGCTTTCGGTCAGCAACGTAATGGGACCGGGGCGCATTCACCTCCCGAGACACAGTGCGCGCATCCATATCCGCACCGGCCGCCAACAACACTTCTACAACACTCGCATGTCCCTCTGCTGCAGCCCACATGAGCGGTGTTTGCTCACGGTCTCCCATCTTGAGATCTGCAGGCGCTCCAGCATCCAACAACATCTTGACTGCCTTGGGCACACCGGTGCGCGCCGCAAAAACCAGCGCCGTTTCTCCCGTTAGCCGCGCAACATGTACATTCGCACCCGCATCCAACAATGTCTTGATCATGGCTGCACTACCGTTGGTCGCCGCAAGCATAAGCGGAGTGATCTCCAAATCGTTTGCGGCATTCACATTAGCACCTGCGCTAAGTAAAAGATCAACTGTGCTTAGATCGCCCATGTGAACGGCCCATGCCAACGCAGTTGCTCCATCACCACGAGCGGCATTCACGTCGACCTGCTGCGATAACAGTGTCCGCACCGCATCTTTGTCCTCACGCTGGACGGCCTCAAGGAGCCGTAAATCAGCGGTGGCACCAGACAAGACCACACCGTCTGACATCACTAGAAAACTGAGCAAGGCAGCCAGCACAGCCTTGCGCATCATCTGTGTTATCTCTACTCTGATTACACTGTTCATCGCCATTCCCCAGTAACCGCGTTAAACTCCAGCAATCTTGACCTTATTTCTGCCCAGTTTATTTTACAATTTCACGCTGCAAAACGACATCCTAAAGTAGAAGAAATATAAATATGCGCGCGGTGGTTCCCAACGATTTTTAAACAGAGCAGGCTTTACTGGTTTAATTATCAAAATTCTCAGTTGCACTCAGTACGATTTTATATAGATGATGTCCGTCTACGATAAAACGTCCAAGGGCTGGAAAATAAAGCGCAGAACGCTTATCGTTGACTAGTCCGTGAAGGAGACGAAGCCTTATGCCCAATCTAATCGCACGCCAGATACTCCGAGCAACCGTTGGAATCACCATCGGTGCTTTCCTGTTAACGGCGCCAGTCGCCGGGCAAACAGAACTACCTCGCACCACCGATGGAAAACCAGATCTGAACGGCATCTGGCAGGCAATTGGTACAGCCCACTGGGATCTTGAAGATCATTCTGCGCGAGCCGGTGCGATGGTACCGCTGGGCGCCGTAGGGGCCGTTCCTGCAGGAAAAGGGGTGGTCCTAGGTGGCGAGATTCCCTACCAACCTTGGGCGGCCGAAAAGAAGCAGGAAAATGCTGCGGAGTGGCTTACACTCGATCCAGAAGTGAAGTGCTATCTGCCCGGCGTCCCGCGTGTGATGTATATGCCATATCCCTTTCAAATCGTTCAGAGCGCGGACTTCATGTTGATCGCTTCTGAGTATGTGGGCGCCACCCGGTCCATCTTCATGGACGAGGTCGAACCACCGCCTATTGACACATTTATGGGCCACTCCGTTGGACACTGGGAAGGTGACACCCTCGTCATAGAATCCAACACTTTTAACGACCTGACTTGGTTCGATCGGGCCGGAAACTTTCACAGCGAGGCATTACGGATTGTCGAACGAATTACCCCGCTAAGTCGGGACGCGGTCCGCTACGAAGCGACGATTGAAGATACCAAGGTGTTTACCCGCCCCTGGACAATCAGTCTGCCGCTCTATCGCCGACTGGAACCGGATGCGGAGATTCTTGAATTCAACTGCGTAGAGTTCGTCGAGGAAACCCTCTGGGGCCATCTGACCAAGACGAACGAGTAACTAAGGGACATATAGGTTCAGCTATTGATGAGGAGAAACCCAATGCGCGACCGACTGCTTGTTATGGCAACGTTATCATTCATGATTGCAGTGACCGGAATTACTGTCACGAGTCAGAGTTCAACGTGGACCCAACTGCGAACCTCGTGGGGAGATCCAGATCTCCAGGGTATATGGACCAATGAAAATACAGGCACTCCGATGCAACGCCCTGCCAAATATGGAGACCGGGAATTCTTGACCGACGAAGAAGTCGCGGAGTTGGAAGCCCAGGCGCTCTCGGCCTACGAACAGGCACTGATTGATGCCGACCCAGCAGGCCCTCGGAGCGCTGCAGACGTTGAGCGGACACAAGGCACGATTGAAGAAGGCATTTACGGCGCCGAGTACAACAACGTCTGGATGGAACAGCCGCAGCCTCCTGGCTCTCTTCGTTGGCAACGCACATCGCTCGTCGTGGATCCACCACACGGTCAAATTCCACCCTTCACGCCGGAACTCATCGCACGCGTCGAAGCGCGAGAAGCAGCTCGAAGACATCGTGGCGAGGCTGATACCTGGGAAGATCGGAACCTTAATGAGCGCTGCATGAAACCTCAAGCCGCAACGGGACTCGCTGGAACTGTCAAAATTATTCAAGCCCCAGGCTTGGTGGCGATACTTCCCGACGGTTTCCAATATCCCCAACTGATCTCACTTGACGGACGTGAACAGGTCTCCTCAAAAATTCGAGGCTGGTTCGGTCGCCCTCGTGGCCGGTGGGACGGGGACACGCTCGTCATCGAGACAACAAATTTTAATGACAAGCAGGATGGCGGTCCTGTTCTGCCTTCTCGACGGCCACTAGCTTTTTTTCTAGGCTCTGGAGAAACCTTGCGTCAAGTCGAAACCTACCGGCGAGTTGGGCCAGATCAAATCGAATACGGGCTGACGATCGATGACCCAAGTGTCTATGTCGAACCATACACAGTGCTTCGTCCCATGAAATTGGAGAACGATTTTATGATGCTGCAATCCGGATGCCATGAGGGTAACTATGGCATGCCGTTCATTCTCAGCGCGGGTCGTGCCGACGAGGATTACGCCATGCGGGCAGCTCTTGAGGCCGCTGAACTGCGTGAACCAGAAATCGCGGCGCTAAAAAAGAGAACCGAAGAATGGTTAGAAACTGGCACAGTAGCTGCTGGCAGCGAACAGCCCGCTGCTGTCAATCCAGACCGCTAACGCGCCGGTAGCTCACGACTCGTTACCGCTGTTGGTTTCGTGTAATTCGCTTTCTACCACGTCAGCATCTTGGAAAGTTCTATCGGACAACTGGCGTTGTAGTGTTCTTAGTGGAGACACTCTGGTCCCAAACTAAGCGTAATCCATGAATACGAAAAGCTTCAATTACATGATTCCTATGAAGCGTCAAGTGCCTTCAATGGTTTCCAAACAACTGATCAGTAGTACTGTGTATAGAGGAGGAATAATGCAGAGATTACTCGTAATAATGACAATGCTTGTCGGCGTTTTTGCCGCCGGTTGGCTTAGTGCTCAAGGATCCCGACCAGAACTAACTGGCCAAGACTATGCAGAGATTGAACAATTAATTGCGAAGTACAATCAAGCAACCGATTTTGAAGATCTCGACATGTACGCCTCAATCTTTACGGAAGATGCAGTGTGGAAACGTGAGCAGGGGGGACAAGCGCTGATCGGTCGTGAGGCTCTCGTGAATTCATTATCAGAACGCTTCGCCACGCGACCAGCTGAGCACGAACGTCGCCATTGGCAGAACAACCATGTCATTACAGCCACACCAAATGGAGCGACCTCGCGGGTATACTTTGTATCGTTCGAAGTGTCCTATGTGCCACCAAAACCGGCACTCTCTGGACATTACGATGATGTACTAGTCCGAACACCAGAGGGATGGCGTATAAAAGAACGAACGCTCGTTCTTGATCAACCATTACGCGACTCAACATTTGGTTATGTCTGGTAGTGAATAGCACAAACCCCCGGAAACAAAAATCATCACCGAGATACAACTGAGAATTCATATGCTGAGACAGGTCACCCAACACACGAACAACTGCGACAGACTGAAAGCGGCGCTCGCTCTTGCGACACTCTTGCTGACAGTGCTCGATGCACAGGCACAGAGTGGCAAAGACCGCATGGACTGGCCTGTGCACAATCTCGACCTCAATGGAGGCCGCTACGCTGACCTCAACGCTATTAACTCTGAAAACGTAAACCGCTTAGAGTTAGCGTGGGCGTTTCAACCAGAGGCCGAACACATCATCACGCAAGTTACTCCATTAGTAATTGATGAGGTCATGTATCTCAACGACGCTGACGGCATGGTGTTTGCGCTCGACGCAACAACGGGCGAAATACTGTGGACCGTGACCCTCGGTGATGATCCCACTAGTCTGGTAAGTCGCCCGCGTGGCCCTACATATGGTGACGGACGGCTATACGCCTTTGTTGGCACCACAATGTTTGCCTTAGATGCTCAGACTGGTGATTCGATCACTTCATTTGGTCAGAACGGTCAACTCGATATCGTCGCGGAAGCGTTGCACACAAAGTACCCAGATCAGTATCCACCAAATCTTGATCCGCGCAGCCTGGGCCACCAAATGACAGCACCTCCCGCCTATTATGAAAACACTCTCTATGCCGGGGTGGGACTGTCTGATCAACATATCCCAGGCGGTCTAGTCATCGCGGCCGATGCGACAACAGGAACCCTTAAATGGATCTTCAATACCGTACCCCAACGTCCTGAGGATGATGGCTGGGAAATAGCCGAAAAGACATGGGGTACGGGTAAACGCGCGGGTGGCGGCGTCTGGACCACACCGGCGATCGATCCTGATCTGGGGCTCGTCTATGTCAACGCTGGAAACCCCTCCGCAGATTACGACGGGTCCGCGCGACCTGGGATAAATCTGTTTACAAACGCAACCATCGCCCTTGACCTTGAGACCGGGAAGCTGGCCTGGTATTACCAGACAGTGCACCACGACGTCTGGGACCTTGATCACGTTACTGGACCGTTGCTATTCGATGCAACGAAGGACGGGCGGTCCGTCAAGGGCGTGGCGGCAGGAGGCAAAAACTGTCTGCTCTATTTGTGGGATCGCGCAACAGGTCAGCCAATTAATCCGATGGTCGAAATTGCCGTACCGACGGCAACTGACGTGCCGGGCGAACAGATTTGGCCTACCCAACCCTTCCCATACACAGCGAGGGGAATTCCGATGTCCCCCTTTTGTAACACCTATCCAATCGTCAACAATCCAGCGACACGCGATGATGCACGCCAGATCTACACACCATATTCGACAACGGAAGCCTATATCGTTGCGCACGGTGGCTCCAGTTGGGGTCCTCCATCGTTCAGTCCTCGTACAGGACTCTTGTACGTATCGGCAAAAGATGGATCAATCGCGGCAACCGTCAAGCCCGTTGGCGACTCGGTAGACATCGGTCGGGGCCTTGGCGGACGAACCTCCATGCAAACATCCAGACGGGAAGACATGCCACCAGAATTCACACTCTCCGCCTATGAACCAGTAAGTGGATCATTAGTGTGGCAGCAGCGGGTGCCCACAAACTCACCCATTGGGGCCAGTGGAAACTTTGTCACGGCAGGCGACATCGTCTTGCAAGGAACTGATGTCGGCGAATTATATGCCTTCGATGCGCGCACGGGCGAGCGGCTGTTTCAGTACCAACACAACCGACCCATTCGCGCGAGTCCATTGACCTATCAGGTGCGTGGCACGCAGTTCATCACAGTCGTCGCAACGGATACCGTGCTGACGTTTGCCCTACCTTGACGATACAAAGAACAAAAATGAAAATCGGGATTATACTTTTTCAATCGATATAAAATCCCGTACGTATCTGGACCTGAACCTCCATACGAATCGGGCTAAGATTGGAGCAAGTGATGAATAGTGCACAACGCGCGCGAATCACATATTTCTTGAACAGCACCACCAGTTATCTTCTCCTGATGGCTGCCTGGATTGCCTTACCCGCATGGATAGCTCCCACGTCATGGACCGTGGTGCAGGCCCAGTCGGTTGAACAAATAACAGCACAAGTGGCCGAAACGGCAGTGGCCAATTTACGTGGCTCAGAAGCCGCTCCCGTGTTCGAACTCGATCCATCGTGGCCGAAACCGCTTCCCAACAACTGGGCACTAGGAACCGTGTGGGGCGTCTCCGTTGATATGAACGACCATATTTGGGTCGTCCACCAAACCGCCGGCGATCGATACATGAAACCGATTACGGACGCGGGCAAGGAACCAGCTCCTGCCGTGCTCGAATTCGATCAAGACGGAAATCTGCTCCAGGCCTGGGGTGTTCCAGGACAAGGGGGATGGACACAAGGTGAAGGCCGCCCGTTTCCCGCACAGACCATCAGTGTCGATTGGGAAGGAAACGTGTGGGTCAGTGAAGAAACACGCGGACACGCCGTGGTGAAGTTTACTGGTGACGGAAAATTTCTCCTGCAGATTGGCGAAGTCGATCAGACCAATGGCAGCTCCGACACGACCTTACTCGGTGGTCCAGGAGGACTCGACTTCGATCCGGCAGCCAATGAGGTTTACATTGCAGATGGGTACATCAACCGCCGCATTATCGTCTTTGACGCGGACACAGGTGCATACAAGCGACACTGGGGTCGATATGGACTCCCCCCAGACGACGACTTTGAGACCGGTGATCAATTAATGTGGCCGCCCTCTCCCTTCCTGATCGACCGTCCTGCTCCACTAACGGCGACAGCCCCGCGATATGCACATGGGGTCAATGTCTCTGACGACGGTCTCATTTATGTTGCCGACCGTTCCCATAGTGTGGTGTTTGTCCATGAGAAAGATGGGACGTATGTCAGAGAGGTCGCCCTTCCTGGCCCCGTCAATTCAGTGACGTTCTCCGCTGATCCTGAGCAGCGATACCTGTACGCTGGTGGCATGAACGCAACCGCTCGGATATATATCTTGCGACGCAATGATCTACAGATGCTCGGGTCGTTCAAGAGTGATGGACAACACTATATGGATACTGACTCGGCAGGTAATCTGTTCACTTGTGGATTGCGAATGCCCCAGCGGTGGGTACTCAAGTAGTAGCCCTTTAAGCACAGAATCTCAGAATCGAAATAGCCGGGTTAATTTGACGATGAAAGCGCGGTTCTCAAGTAAGGGCATCCCGCGCAATGCCGTGTCTCGCTGGTCGTTGTACACGATGAACAGTTCGCTTCCTGGCGAATACTCCCAGCGGAATCGAAGATTCATACTGAGCGACTCGGCACTGTTGTTGTACTGCACCAATCCCCCAAAGAACGTCCGAGGCGTCAAGGTGTAGGTTACTCGGCTCGTTGCCAGCGTCGCCGTAAACCGCCCCCCCGGGAGATCGATACGATTCAAAGAAATACCAGGCTCGACTGAAAGTTGCGGCGTCAGCTCAATCCGACCACGACGGTAGCCAATCGCTGTGAGATGGCCCCCAAAAAACCCTCCGTGTTGAAAAGTGAAGGTCCCAGACATACGACGCTGCGTCCCCATGGCATAAGATGCGAAGAAGTCTTGGAAAGCATAGCCCCCAACCGGAATGGTCACACCAGAAGCAATCTGGAAGGGACGCACCAACCATTCGTAGTTGTCTTGAACATCCACACCAAATTGATCACTGTTCTCAAATTCAGTGTTAAAGCGCAGCTGCATAATCCGTGTTTCAACATACCCTGATCCGCTCTCGATATAGTCGAGACTCCCCCCAAAGGTAAACTGCCGGACGGCATCAATCGCGCTGGGTCGCGGAGTATATTGAGCCGCGGTGAACGTGCGTCGGAAATTAGTCCGTCGCAGGAATCCTATTTCCGGATTGAAGTTGTTCCCGACAAGCAAATGATCGAACTGCACCGCATAGAGGTCCCCATTGTAGGTGAACACGCCCTGATAACTCGCATCATCACCCGCACGACCCTGGGTCTTAGAACGGGCGTAGTACCCGTTGAAATTAACATTTTCGTAAAACGAAAACGTCGCGTCGACGCCGTACACTTCATTCGAGCCAGTGCCGGTCGTGGAAACCGAACGACCGGTGAACATCGCGCCGATAGTGCTACGCCGCAGAATGTCACGCTTTACGCGAAAGACACTGAAGTTTGTCGCCTGCGCACCACCGTCTGAATTGTCTGTCTGAATATTTACAGCGCCAATACTAAAGGGGCCGGCCTTCCCGGTAAGTCGACCACCCGCCAAAATTGGGACTGTCTGTCCACTCTCTAATCCGATGCGCCGGCTAAAAAACAAGATCGGGGCATCACCCCCACCAGCAAAACCCGCTTGCCGTTGTGTTCCTCCCCCTGGACCGCCACCACTCCCGCCAGCGGCAAACCCCATGCCCGTGCCAAAATCAAAGATATTGCGCCCTTCAAGAAAAAATTCGCGCTTCTCAGGAAAGAAGAGACTGAACCGCGTTAAATTCACTTGTTGCTCATCAACCTCCACCTGCGCAAAATCCGTGTTGTACGTAAAATCAGCCGTCAAGTTTTGGGTTAGTCCATATTTGACGTCCACCCCGAAATCCGCATCAAAACGATTCGAGACCGGTGGACTCGCGTTAACATCCGTCGCCAATGACCCAATCGCGTACGGTTTAATCTCAAACCGACGATTCCCCTCCGGAACTTCAATCCCTACCAGAGTCCCGGCCGCGGATATGCGCATCTCCCCCGGCCCACCCGAGATCGGCACCGGATTCAGAAAGACTTTTTCATTTTTCCATCGAATGTTGCGCCCGATTTGAAAACCCCACACTTGGGAAGAGCCCGGGCGAAAACGAATGGATTTATAGGGAATCTGCATCTCGATCGTCCAACCCCCAACGAATCGGCCCGTGCGCACGTTCCAAATCGGATTCCAGTCGTTGTTCATCGATCCGCTCTCACTAACCTCACCATCGAAGAACCCACCAATAGCATTACTCATAAACCCTAACCCGTTCCGGCGATCGTAGAAAGGATCAAGCACTATGCTGAAATACTCATTGCTCATTAATTGTGGAGAATCCCGTTGCATTTCGTTGGCAATCCACTCAGACTCTGGTGCCGAGTCCCACAGCCGTCCCGAGACATAGAGATTGTCTTCGTCGAAAAAGACCCACGCCTCAGTACGTTCCGTGGCCGGGGCCCCTTCGTTAGGCAGTTGTTGGACGAATCCCCCCAATGATGGAACGACCGCATAAACGGCTTCGTCAAGGATCCCGTCAACATCGAGTGGCACATCGAGCCGGACTGCCCGCACGGTCGCGCGCCCTCGCGCATCACGGCTCATAGTTGCTGGGGCCACGGGTGCCGGTGCACCGTCAATCACAGGTCCCGTATTGTCCGGCGAGTCTTGATTGTCGCGAGCGCTCTGCGGCTGGGTCAGCGTTTCGGCGGCACCACCAAAACCTGATACCAAGAATCCGATTACGAGACCGCGCACGACTCGTGACCTTAGAAAACACATATCCCGCATTACTTCACTCAAGAAATGAAAATATAATTTTCACAGTTTAAGTACCATACACGATATCTGTGCGTTGGAACGTCTTGAGAAAGAATCAACGAAACCAATAAACACTGACAGTTAATGCGTCCGTCCCTGTCCTGATTCGATTAAACTAAGTTCCCCATATGTTGACGCATAGATTACGCATTGGATTACTCGTGTCGCTGGTGTTAGGCACCACAGGTTTACCGTTTATACATGCACAGACAGCCTGGACCCCTCCACTCACTTCTTGGGGAACACCTGATCTCCAAGGACTCTGGAATTACAACACTCTGACGCCATTAGAACGTCCGGATGTGCTGGAAACCAGAATAGCTCTCAGTGAGGAAGAAGTCACGACAGCCCTGCAAGAAGCAGCGACAAAAGCAATCGAAGATCAACAGCTACAAGATTACAATACGTTTTGGTCTGAACGAAATGCGATTACGCATATTGCACACAACAGACCTACCTCACTCATCGTAGATCCTCCAAACGGAAAACTTCCTGCATTGACACCCGCTGCCGAAGCACGCGAAGCTACATGGCGTAAGCAGTGGAAAATCCGGATGCCACTGGTTCTCTTTGGACAGAACCCAGCGCGAGGGCCTGAGGATTTCGGGTTATCCGAACGATGTCTGGTGAGCTATAGCGGCGGACCACCGATCATGCCTGGTGCCAACAACTCTCATTTACAAATCCTCCAGACACCACATCACGTAGTGCTCTTTACTGAAATGATCCATGACGCCCGTATTGTCCCACTCGACGACCGTCCACATCTACCCTCTTCCATTCCTCAATGGCATGGAGACTCCCGAGGGCACTGGGAAGCTGACACTCTCGTGGTTAAAAGTAGAAACTTCTCATCCAAACGGTTCAGTTTCAATATCGGAATTATGTCGGCTGTTGGATCTGGCGAAACTTTACATCTCACCGAGCGCTTTCGGCGGTTAGACGATGAGACGCTCGAATATGCATATACAGTCGACGATCCCGTCACGTTTAGCAGCCGGTTCACTGCCGTGCAGACGATGAAGGCCTCGGCCGGACCGCTTTTTGAATATGCATGCCACGAAGGAAATTACGCCCTTACCAATGCTCTCTCTGGTGCACGGGCGCAAGAAGTGGAGCCAGAATGACGACTCCAAACTAAACCGACGAAAAACATTTCTAACAGGAAAGCAAGGAAGACGTGAAACATAATTAGGCTCTGTGCCAAATTCTCAGTTCTGTAAATTCAGTGGTCTCTGGAGGAATGACGATGAAACATTTACAAACAGCAATGGACAGACGACGCGCCCTGAAACTTCTTGGTATCGCTGGGGTATGGCCAATTTTGAGTCCACGCATTTCCTACACACAAACTGATATTGAAGAATTTACGATCAACGTTAGCGAGAACGCGATTACAGATTTACAGCGCCGTTTAGAAAATACGCGGTGGCCTGCGGATGCTACAGGGGAACCCTGGGCGATGGGCACAGACCGCGCCTACTTACAGCAACTGATCGCGTACTGGAAAGACGAGTACGATTGGCGCACACATGAAGCAGCGCTTAATCAGCTCGACCACTACACTACGATGATTGATGGTTACAAGATTCACTTCATTCATCAAAAATCAGCTAACGCATCGGCGGTGCCACTACTTATGACCCATGGCTATCCTGGAACGTTCTGGGAAATGCTGCCGTCACTTTCACGACTCGTGAATCCCGTGGCGCATGGTGGTGAAATGTCTGATGCCTTCCATGTCATTGTCCCATCTCTGCCAGGATATGCCTTCTCAGGCGAACCCCTTGAGAATTTCACTCCAGCGAAGATTCCGGAACTCTGGATCAAGTTAATGGATAAATTAGGCTATGAGCGTTTCGGTACCTATGGCAGTGACTGGGGCGGAAGCGTCGGAGGTTCGATTGCTGCCCGCGTCCCCGATCGAGTCATTGGTGTGACCACTCCGGGTCAGCCTCCACGAACCCGGGTGGAACCCCGCACGGCCGAAGAACGTGACTATTACGACAGTATGGATCGTTACGCCGCTGAAGGAACAGCCTATCAACTGATTCAGGGAACCAAACCACAGTCATTGGCATATGGGTTAACAGATTCCCCCACAGGTGTCGCAGGATGGGTCGTCGAAAAGCTACGAGAGTGGAGCGATTGCCAAGGAAATCCTGAAAATAAATTTACAAAAGATGAAATCCTGACGCTGGTATCAATCTACTGGCATACCAATTCAATTGGCACAGCTGTCCGTATTTATTATTCATCAGGAATGTTTCGAACGCCCCCGGCACCGCGCAACGTAGGATTCACTCTGGAAAACGCGCGGGCGCGAATGTCTCAACAACAAACACGTCCACGGAACACGCACGTGCCAGAGGCCTACTTCGACTTCTATGGAATTACGTCTCGAGCACGCCCTCCACGCTCGCTTGTCGAATCCGTTCCAGAACACGTTAAATTATGGTCGCACCACGAAACAGGAGGGCACTTTCCCGCTGCTGAAGAACCAGAACTACTCGTTAATGATCTGAGAACATTCTTCCGTTCGTTGCGCTAAAAACCAACACACGACGTAAGAAACGATTATGTATCGATGGTTAAAAAAAAGCTCCCAGACGCTCTAGGATCATCTGGGAGCTTCCATCGAGTTTACTTATAGTGAGTGAGAAAATAAGTAAACAACGACCTCTTGAGTTTGCTCGTTAAAAGAATCTAATGGTGTACCCGACCTTAACGCCACGTCCCATTGAAGGTGCTAAATCTTTAATGAATGACGTGTGATTGCGGTACAACGTATTGGTCATGTTGTACACCGAGGCGCTCAATACGTGACTTCGTGTCGCAGTTGGCACAACCCAGGACGCTCGAAGATTAAACACTGAGTGTCCATTTGTCACAGATTCATCCTGAAACACACGATCCTGTTTTGCCATGACGACCAACTCTGGAGTAATACGAAATCCTCCGTACGGCACGGTCAACCGCAAGGTGCCTCGAAGAGGTGGAATCCGCGGAAGATTTTGATTGGTGTCCGTCAACTTGGCGTTCACCATTCCGATGCCGAACCCAGCCGTAATATTGCCCCCGAACCGAATACTCGCGTCACCATCGAACCCTACAAATCGACTATTGCCTTGAGTAAAAACTCCTACGGGAAGACCATCTTCGACCCGGCCATCGCCTGCAAGAAAAATAAAATCGTCGATGTGGTATGAGAAAACATTAAACGACGAGGAAACTCGATCACTTCGGTGCCGCAGACCAACATCCAATCCTGTCGATACTTCAGTGTTAAAAGTAGAATTTCCGACTTCAAACGTCAGTGAACCCACGTGGGGTCCGAAATTGTAAAGTTCCTCAAACGCCGGAGCACGCGTGCTGCGCGTCAGACTCGCCACTAATGAAGTGCTCGGCGCCAATTCAAACTTATAGCCCAGCGATCCCGTAAGCCCGACAAATGTTCGATTCCGCAGGTCAGGTATTTCATAGTGACCCTCTTCATCATGATCATCATCATCATGATCATCTTCATCATGATCATCATCATCATGATCATCATCATCATGATCGTCATCATCATGATCGTCATGATCATCATCATCATGATCGTCATGATCATCATCATCATGATCGTCATGATCGTCATGAATCCCGATAGTCCGTCCACCGATGACATCATATTTGTTCCGCTCGGCTCTAGCGCCAAACTGGAAACTGTGCCGGCCAAAGGTAAGTTCCTCGTAACCAAAAGCGGCGAACGCAGCCTGCTCCACTTCTGGTGCAAGAGCTTCTTCTCCCCACGCGCCAGTCTTTCGAGTCATGGCCCATACACCGAATCGTCCATTCAAAAAGCCGGTGTCATGCTGCTCGATCTCTGCACGCACTACAAAGCTCTTATTTTTAAAATGAGTTGCGACAAACCGATTCGTGCCATCAAATTCTGATTCATCATGAGTGTAATTAATCATGCGAGCTGAAACCTTCAGTCCATGAATAAATTTGTTTTCTAATTGGTGCACTCCGAAATCAACTTTACCCACTGTCCGTTGCGTCAGCAAATCGATCAATAATTCGTTCTCCCCCGCGTGATCGTCGTGGTCGTCCTCATCATGATCGTCGTGGTCGTCCTCATCATGATCGTCGTGGTCGTCATGCCCATGATGCCCATGAAAATCACCGGCAAACGGAACACCGAACTCTCCATCATCAATCCCTATACCCGCGCTGGCAAAAAATTTGTCGCCGAAATAGCCGAAACCTGCGTCACCGTTCATCAGCGTTGACTGAGAGTTGTCTACTGAACCCAAAGGCGTATTGTAATCATCGGTGCGTCGTTTGCTGCCGCTTCCCCAAAACAGCAAGTTCCCTGTCGCTACATTGATAGAACCGCTACTACCTAACTGACTATTCGCGCTTCCGGCATCGAATCCAAAATGCCCGGTGACGCCTTCAGTTAATTCCTGTCCACGTATCTCCTCTCGGCTGATCACATTTACAACTCCCCCGATTGCGTTTGAGCCGTACAGGAGTGCCGCGGGACCCCGGACAATTTCGATACGACTTGCACCATTTGGATCGATTGTTACACCGTGATCACCAGACGTGCTGGAAAGATCTCCGGCACGTATACCATCCTCCATAACCAACACGCGGTCACCATCGAATCCACGAATTATCGGTCGTGCCGACCCAGGACCAAACTCTCGCATGGCAATCCCTGGTTCCAATTCAAGAATCTCCCCAATCGTATTTGCTGCCCGTTCGGCAATATCAGTCGTGTCGAACACTGAAATGTGGTTGAAATTATCAAATACAGGAGTCAAACTGCCAGAGTTCGTACTAGTGACAGAAACCTCTTCATGCACACCCGCCAATGAAAGCGCAAAGTCTGCCGTTACGGTTTCCCCAGCCTCAACTATTACAGCGCGTCGCTCCGTCGTCAGATGCTCACGTTGCACTATAATTTCGAAAGTACCTGGTGCCAGATGATCTATCTCATATCGGCCATCGCCATCTGTGGTTACGACATCATTTGTTCCCAACACAATCACAGCAGCACCACCAACAGGGGTGCCGTCCTCCGCAAATGTAACGACCCCGCGAATCCGCTCTTCTGTCTCTTGCACCGCTACTACTACTGGAAATACCCATACAACCCATATCAAAGGAATTAAAACAACAGATTTTAAAATCTTGAACACAACTTTTCTCCTGTAATCATTGACTAACCAAATATCAATTCACTACGCCGCAAGACATTCCCCCATCGAGGGAACATGCTCACGGGCCATGAGTAAACATTGACCTTCAGCTACACGTAAAATCTTGTAATTTAATTAGACTGAAACAAAAACGAGCTAGGCAGGAGGACCCCGCGTGCTCATCCCGGAGAAATAGACCGGTTTTAAAATTACGGTCTCTAAAACTCTGATTCGTTTGTAAGAGGCAACAAGGCTGTTGCCTTGACTGAATGAATCATCAACAGTGGAACCAACATTATTGACGTGGCAAAGTTGACAATCATCATTTGTCGTATGCAGGTCGTGAGCATCAAAAATGCCCCCGCCAAAGAGCATAAAACAGGCTGCGACCACCACACCTAGCGTGGAAACTTTAGATGGACGCCTATGCATGACTCTCAATACATTCATACCAATATATTTTTCTACTATTTTCCTAGATCGGAATCTGAAGATTTCCTTAATTCATCAAACCAGCTTCTACGGGCAATCTGAGAAAAAATGCCCACAGCTATATTTTAGAACAAAATAAAATCGATTAGTCAAATCAAGAACTATCCGTTTACTGTTCGCCCGCGGTAGGAAGCCCTGTTATATGTTGAGGAAGCTGTGCGCCGAGTGCATTTTGAAACATGATAAGCTGCGTGTAATTCCCAACGATCAAGACAATCTCCACTAGTTGAGTTTGCGAGTACCGTGTAGCAAGTGGGATCCATATCTCATCAGCAATGAAGCGACTACTATGCAGTTGATCGGCCACTCTCAGGAGCATTCTGTCTTCAGCACTCCACTCAACTGCATCTGGGCCTGTCGTAATACGACGAATCTCCTCCTCGGTAAGTCCGGCTCCCAATCCCGTTAGATTGTGCCGCCCCCAAACGTAATCTCCTCGGGACAACCAGGCAGTCCGAAGAATTAATAGTTCTTTGTCTCTAAGAGGAATCGTGTAATTGTCGACGAAGTTCGCAGTGTACGGCCAGTACTTCTGACATGTATCAAAGTCCTCAGGACAGAGTTGCCTCATCGTCCCGTTCTCTTGGTCGCCTGCAGGAACATCTATTCTTGGCTCAGTCAAATGATCAAAAGCCCTCACTCTACTAACAACATCACCAATACCAGCACGATTTTGTGCGGCTACCTCGGATTTTGCAGGACCGACAAGTAATCCAGCTGTAAGAATTATGCTCACGATGAATAAAGACGACCGCATGGTGAACCTCCTCAATACTTATGGCTGTGATACGCAACAGAACATCAACTACGATACTGACCACTTGTCGCGTAAATCGATAAAAATGTTGTTAATTCTTCGGCCATGCCAACAGCCATTCAACTATCCGTCGAGAGAAAGTCCTTGAAATGTCTGGCGTATGGGCACCACCGTTAATTGTCCAGACCTCGCTCGAGCCCCCTTTGTTACATCCAGTGGTGTATTGAATGACAGTCGTTTCATTTCCACGAACACTCTTGTCAAGATCGAGCTCAGGAGCTGAGTTTCTGTTCAGTTCACATCCGTTGTAGGTAGCCCACCGCTCCGCACTTTCGATCGCACCAGGGTAAGGGCGAGCGTCTCGTCCACCAGCACGAATTTCTCCGCCTTGATAATTGATAACACTGTCCGCAGTTCCATGAATTTGAAGAACATGCACGGCATGCGGAGGTGAAGGTTGCTCCATGGCAGTCGCCGCCCCGGCTACACTCACAATCGCCGCAACAGTATCGCTGTGATCATACGCGAACCGATACGACATAAAACCTCCATTTGAATGACCCACCAGAAAAATACGCTTAGGATCAATCTCATAGCTGGTTCTAATTCGTTGTATTAATTTCAATAAATATGCAGAATCATCGACCGTGCTACCCATAAAATTACAGCACGCGTCTGATGCGTTCCAAAATTGGTTGCGATCGCCACCAGACTCTCGTGTGCCGTCTGGATACGCCAACACAAATTGGTACTCGTCAACCAATTCACCAAACTTCCATCCTGACTCTCGTAGCGCCCCGGTGTGGCTATAGCCATGGAGTAAGACAATTAGCGCCATCCCGTCGGCAGCATTCTGGTTGGCAGGTACACGCAATTGGACCTCTCCGCGCCCGGCATCGATCGTTTGAGCGCCACCCACAGAAAAGCCTATTAGGAATATGACGGCTGTTACTAAAAAAAATCTCATAAAGATCACCCAAAAGTGGGCACGTATTGTGATGCCCCGTTAACCAAAAAACCAAGCCTAAAGATAATCCACAACTGAAGTCTTAGTACTCTATCCTGTCGATGTTTGACCAGTTACTGTGACAAATCGTTGAAATATCAATACTGGAGAATCTGAATAAATAAAATCTTATGAGACTATCGGAGGTATCCAAGCGCCCGCAGTGTGTCGATGGAAATAATAATTACATTTTTGGGAGGCGAAGCACCCATATCAAATGGCGAGCACCCCCAAGACATCACTGCACCTAAAGTGACGCAACTCAACTAAACTAAATTTATCAAGGGCAGCATAGCGTGTTAGCGGATTCCCTGAAAAACGAATTTCTGGGCCCGAGCGCCACCAGCAACCTCCGCCACAAATATATTTCCTTTTGAGTCTGTTGCAATGTCATGCGCTTCGCTTAAATCCCCGGGCTTAGTGCTTTCTTCCCCAAACTTGTCGAGGACTCGCAGGGTTCTTCTGTCAAGAATCCACACGTGTCCCCAGTGAAAATCCGGTGTATATAAAAATCGCTGATCTGGATCACTCGAAAAAGCTACTCCGGCAGTAGTCAACCCTGCAGCATCGCGATTTACAAAACCCTGCCGAACAAAGTCACCATCTTTAGTGAAAACTTGGATACGGCGGTTTCCTCTGTCGCACACATATACCAAACCATCTTTTGAGATCCCTATATTGTGAGGAGTACCGGAAAACTGTTTCGGCCCATCTCCCATCTCTCCCGCCTCCATGCGCCGTGCATCATCAGGACCCGGATCATCAAGTGGTGTATTTCCGAATGCTCCCCACATTCTTCGAAATGCACCAGTCCTTGCATCAAACACAATGACCCTTTTGTTTCCATAGCCGTCGGCAACAAAAATCTCGCCGTCGTGCGCTGATACATCCGTTGCCGTCTGCAAGCTATCTGTATCCGTATTACCTTTACTCACATCCCTGCCACCAATCTGCAACAAAAATTCACCTGTTTTTGAGAACTTCAACAACATATCGTCGCTACTGTCAGATCCTGTGCCTGCGTACGGGTTGTTTCCGGTAATCCACACGTTTCCTTCGTCGTCAATCGCAAGACCATGTTCGGAAAAAGGCCAGTCATAACCCTCCCCTGGACCGCCCCATCCTTGAACATAATTTCCCATCTCATCAATTTCAACAACTGGAGGAGCACCTGACGGTTTGTGCTCAAGTCGAGGCCTATGAAGAATCCAAACGTGATCGTCTTTATCTACTGCGATTGACGACGTCACACCCAATTTCCATCCATTCGGAAGATTGGGCCATGCCGGATCAACCTGAAATCTCGGAACCTCAAAACCAGGAACAATCTCTGACTGAGATTGCGCATGTACCAGTGAAACACACCCAAACAATCCATACCAAACGCCGACACTAAACGACATCACCGCCACAGTTGCAATTCGTTTTTTAATCATGACTCTTCTCCTAAGTAGCCGACTAGGTAGCAACAATAAATGTTCAAAAAACCCAGTAACAGCGTAATTCAGCCATGGCCGCACAGCAAATTTCTCTAGAATTATCTAGGTGAAAGTCCTGTGTGCATAGAAAAACTTTTTGTTGGACACACAAACTTGCTGTTTACTCTTTCGTTAATTAAGACACTTTGTTAAATATTCGAGAACGATCATAAACACCTAACCTCGATAGCCCCTATAATCAGTTTATCCTTATTAATAGGTCCGGGAGATTTAATGCAAGCCAAACAATTCCTAAAATCTAAAAAACTACTGCATGTAATAACCTCTGCCATTGTCGGGCTGATGGGGCTACAGGCAATAGCCCAACAACCACGCGACGCCGGTCGGCTCAACAAAACTATTGCTGCTTTGGAAAACGGAAAGGCTGCCATTGCAGGTGAACATTGGCGTTTTATTGACATGGAACATGCACCTTTTTCGGCCGAAAGACTTCAAGGTATTTTGGCGGAGATGGACAAGGAACGGGACGAGAATAATAAACTGGAACTTGCGCCTATTGTCCGGATTCCCCAAGAAGGTGACGAGGATTTTAAGTGGGCCGTGAAACAAGTGCTAGACATGGGGGCATTTGGCGTAATACTACCCCACGTCGATACAAAAGACGAAGCGATGCGATTTGTTCGCGCGATGCGTTATCCTCCGAGGAGGAACTCTGCCCAACCTGAACCCCGTGGCGAAAGAGGATGGGGGCCCGGCAGAGCGACCCGATTTTGGGGCGAACCCAGTTCTGCTGCGTACCATGACAAGGCAGATGTGTGGCCTCTCAATCCACAAGGAGAATTATTTGCTGTGGCCATCATTGAATCCGCCGAAGCCGTAAACAATATTGAAACGATTCTCGAAGCGCCATTGAGTGCAATCATGGTTGTCCCTGGTGACATGAGTATCGATATGGGCCTTGGCCCACGGGGATCCGAGAATTTCCCTGAAGTGGACGCAGCCTACCAGACTGTATTAGCAGCCTGCAAAGCACAGACAAAAGTAATATGTGGCTGCGGTGATTCCCGTAATAGAAGACAGGAACGACTCGACGAAGGGTGGAGATTTTTCTTGCCGCTCTAACAGGTCACTCTAATGAGGTTGGATATGCGATTACCTAAATTGATGAAGCGATTCTTAATCTTTCTCGCAGTTTTTGGGATTGTGGCTACATCCACGGCTGGCTATGCCCAATCCTCTAGTTCATTTGTACCTGTTACGGATACGATGCTAAAAAATCCTGAACCATCCGACTGGCTCATGTGGCGACGCACTCTTAACGGATGGGGTTATAGCCCACTTGATCAAATAGATCGCAGCAATGTAGATAAATTAGAACTCGTGTGGGCACGAGGCTTATCGAATGGCAGCCAACAAGGCACACCCCTCGTCTACAACGGGATCATGTATATGCCGAACCCTTTTGATGTCATTCAGGCAATTGATGCTGTAACAGGAGATCTGATCTGGCAACACCGAAGAGACCGTCCGGACGATCTGGACGACTACATCTCTTCATCGTTATCTCAAGCAAAACGTAACATTGCGATTTATGACAATTTAATCATCTCAACGAGTGCTGACGACTACGTGTTCGCTCTCGATGCCACTACAGGAAATCTCGCTTGGGAAACTCAGATCCTTGACTACAAGATAAATCCTGCCCACCAGAGCTCTGGTCCAATCATCGCAGATGGAAAAATAATATCTGGGCGAGGTTGTATGCCACAAGGAGGCCCAGAAGCTTGTGTCATTACTGCCCACGATGCAACAAATGGCGAAGAGCTGTGGCGAACTAATATGATTCCAGCTCCGGGAGAACCCGGATACGATACATGGGGAGACATTCCGTACGAAAAGCGTCTGCACGTCGGAGCATGGATGGTTCCAAGCTACGATCCAGAACTTAATCTGATTTATATCGGGACCTCAGTTACTTCACCGGCACCAAAGTTCTTAGTGGGTGGCACGGAAAATGCTCATCTGTACCATAATTCAACTTTGGCCCTAGACGCTGACACCGGTGCAATTAGCTGGTATTACCAACACCTCAATGATCACTGGGATCTTGACCATCCATTTGAGCGCTTACTGGTTGATACAAGGGTTACTCCGTCTGCATCAGAAGTCAGTTGGATCAATCCGTCGATAATACCTGGAGAACGCCGGAAAGTGATTACCGGCATTCCCGGAAAAACAGGCATCGTCTACACCTTAGATCGCGAGACCGGAGAATTTCTGTGGGCGAATCCATCGGTCACCCAAAACGTCATTAACAACATTGATGGCGCCACTGGAGAAGTCTCGGAAAACTCCGAACTCGTATTTACGGCAATGGGTCAACAGGTAGTGACCTGTCCGAGTTATCAAGGCGGCAAGGATTGGGAAGCAGGTGCCTATAGTCCACTCACGAATATGATGTACTTCCCGCTCAGAAACACCTGTGGTCGAATGATGACTGTTGACAGCGCTGACACGCTACCCCTTGAACTCTACTCTCTTGCCGTACGAACTGAAATCTCCCCAGGCACCGATCAAGTTGGAACAGTACACGCAATTTCTGCAGAAACTGGAGAAACCGGATGGATATTTGAACAGAGAGCTGCGACAACATCACTAGTGACTACCGGAGGTGGACTGGTCTTTGGCGGAGATGCCAATGGACGTTTTAAGGCCCTCGATGACAAAACTGGTCAGGTGCTCTGGGAAATCAATCTCGGATCTGCAGTCACCGGCTTTCCTATTAGCTATGGCGTGGACGGGAAACAGTACATTGTGGCTAGCACTGGTGCTGGTGGAAATCCGCTCTCATTCCTTGCCTTAACACCAGAGTTGAGACCAAGTTTCAATAACTATATTTTTGTTTTTGCTCTACCAGAGTGACGAGTATCCTGCGTAGAATTTGTTACGGTTGGTGTTCATTGAAATCGATCTTTGTAGATTAGAGGTTGCAGCACGAGGAGGACCTCCCGCCTTTGTCAGCAACCAGCAAAACTAGTGCGACATCTTTTCAAGGCACCGCTAGCGCAACAAGCTTCACGGCATCATTTGCACCCGTCGCAACCGCAAGATACTGTCGGCCTTGATACATATAGGTCATAGGCGCTGCTGCCGTCATGCCATCTAATTCGACTTCTCGCAATAACTCTCCATTCTTTTTGTCAAATACATACAACAATTTTTTTCCTGCATCGGGATCTCCCCACGGATCCCATTGTGGCACGAGAGGCCCCTCTCCACTTCCGCGGTCTCGTTTCCAGACTGTGGCAAACACTAATGTCTTCGTAACTAAAACACTCTGTCCATCAATGTGATCACCCAAAGGAGGTAAATCAAGATCAGCCAATAAAGGATGATTGCGCGGCCCGTTGCCCAACGGAGTCATCCAAACATGCTCTCCCTTGTTCATATCGATGGCAGTTAATCGAGCATATGGTGGTTTAAAGAGTGGCAACCCGTCTGGGGTGACAACGGAACGACAACACCGCATCATCTCACGCTGCACATCAGAAGGTCCGCGATCAGGTCCAACCCGAAGAAATGCTGGGGCCTGTCGAGAGGGCACATACAAGACCCCCGTCTCCGGATCAAAGCCTGCTCCACCCCAGTTCGCTCCACCACGAGTACCAGGTAATACAATCGTACCTCGCAACGATGGCGGCGTATACAAAGGCCCGTGATCAAATGCCTCTAATTGTTCAACCGCGCGCGCGCGCATTTCAGGAGTAAAGTCGATCAAGTTTTCAATGGTAGTACCCTGTAAATCAAAAGGTGGCGGTTTTGTTGGAAATGGTTGTGTTAACGACGCGACCTCACCAGGAACGGTTGAGACTGGAACGGGTCGTTCTTCTATCGGCCAGATGGGTTCTCCGGTTTTACGATCAAAAACATAGGTGAACGCCTGCTTACTGACCAACATAACAGCCTTAATTAAACGCCCATCAACCGTAATATCTCCCAGCACAGGCATCGCCGCAAAATCATAGTCCCAGAGACCATGATGAACGGCCTGGAAATGCCATACGCGTTCTCCTGTCTTAACATCAACACACACTAGACTTTCTGCGTATAAGTTGTCCCCGAGTCGATCTCCGCCGTACGTATCATTTGTCGGTGTTGATGTCGGCATATACACATAGTCAAGCTCCGGATCATAAGCCATACCTGCCCAGACATTTGCATTCCCGGTGTACTCAGCAGACCCGTTGAGCCACGTTTCATAACCTGCTTCATACTCTTTAGGGACCGTATGAAATGTCCACAATTTTCGGCCAGTCCGAACGTCGAAGGCTTGAACATCACCAGGAGGCAGTTCTCTTGTACGCCTGTTTCCAATCGTGCCACGGCCCGCATCTTGAATAGAGTTGCCAATGATCACAATATCTCCAGCAACAAGAGGACGCTTGGCCGAAAAATTTGTACTGCGCCTGACGTTACGAATGCCGACTGTCAAGTCAACCCGTCCCTGATCACCAAAATCAGAGTCCGGTCGCCCAGTGACAGCATCTAACGAAATTAAATAGGCATCGTGCGTGCCAATCAAAATTCGCTCTTGCACACCATCAGTCCAGTAACCAACACCGCGGCCTAGGAAACCACCATTATTGGGTCGACCGGCCTTGTAGCTTTCGGGATCATAAATCCACAATCTCTCTCCGGTGGCCGGATCCAAGGCTATTACGATCCCAAGACCCGTGATGCTGTATAACCGTCCGTTGACCATTAGAGGGGTATCTTGATATCGGACTCGACTGAGAACTGGATTTGACTGAAATTCAAGATCTGGAGAAGGGGCAACCCAAACAATCTCTAGATCATTAATGTTCTCTTGATCAATCTGACTGAGAGGCGAGTACTTCATCCCTTGAGCATTCCCAGCGTAGTGTTGCCACTCCCCGTTCCCTGTACCACTTTGACCGGTACTAACGTGAGGAAGAAGCACCACAACTATTGTTGCCAAAACAACATACGTTGATTTTGATGTCGTGTTCGAAAATTTTGGCATCAACCCTCCTTCACCATCATAAGAAAAAACATATTCCATCAGATCAAAACAGCGCGAGAGAGACTTCCCCGTCTGAAGCATTTCAGTTTACTTCAAAGTCGTTACGAAATAACCGCCCCATACTAAAGCCACCCCAAAGACGATATGCGCCATGACATTAACAGTTGCCTTAAGATAATCCCCCTCACTAATCATGATGAAGGTTTCGTGCCCAAAGGTTGAGAACGTAGTGAAGCCCCCTAAGACTCCAACCACAACAAATAAACGAACCTGTATCGTGAAAATATCGCGCGCATCCGAGACGCCAAGAAACAGGCCAATCAAAACACACCCAATCATATTGACTAGTAGCGTGCCCAACGGAAATAAACCTTTTAAGAACGATCTCTGGATGACATCGCTCACGGTAAATCTGGCCAGGGCTCCCAAAAAACCACCGAGACCAACCACGCCCGCATTAAATAGAGCTTCTTTCATTCTTTCTCCACGAACATCTATTTTAAAGGTATTACGCTTTCGCTCGATTTCCTTCCTCTGCTTCAAAAGGACGATTGTACGTAGACCTTGAAACTATTGCAGTGGTCACCTGTATAATTCAGACTGGTTTATATTCACTTGATAAACATCTTTGGGAGAAAGTAAATGATTAGACATGGCATATTGGGTCTCTTAACCCTATTTGTTTTCACAAGCACCCTTGCAGAGGCACAGCGGTCACCAAGTCCTCAAGGACAAGCCTCCACCCAAGTAGGTGGAACATGGACTTCTGACGGCGAAGCGCGCGGTGTCGCGGGTGGTCAAAATTACTCCGGAGGAAAGTGGATTGACGTCGAATATGGGCGCCCTATCTTGCGCGGACGAGAAAATCTCTTCGGGTCAGGTGCCGACTATGGTTCGACGTTCCTTTTGGGTGCTCCAGTATGGCGACTCGGAGCGAATAAATCTACACGATTTAAGACCGAAACAGACCTGACATTCAATGGAACTCGGCTCCCTGCTGGCGAATATAGTATGTTTGCCGAACTTGGCGAATCAGAGTGGACGCTCATCCTGACGACTCACGGGGCAAAAGAATCATTCCAAGAGGACACACCAAATGCGTTATGGGGTTCCTACGGTTATACTCCTGACCTTGATGCTCTTCGGGCACCCATGAGCGTAACCACACATCCAGTGGCCGCTGACCAGTTAACAATCATGTTTACTGACATGACACAAAACGGCGGAAACCTTACCATCTGGTGGGACAACCAGATCGCAACAGCGGCATTTGAAGTAGCTCGCTGAACGTTCACTTCCCCCCTTCAAGCTGACAGCAAACCTTGGCATGCGTGAAGATCGGGTTAAAGATATTCACTTAGAGACGTTTTGACATGCGAATGAAAATATTTCTTGTCCCGGTCGTATTTGTAATTACTGCAGCCGCTTGTGCAACGAGTAACTCTCCGATTGAAGAAGGGGAATTTACTTTGTCTCCTGAAACACCTGTAACGATAACAGGGGGACAAATCCAAGGCGTTTTGTCTAATAACAACCCAGACATTATTGCCTTTCAGGGTGTCCCATTTGCGGCCCCACCTGTGGGAAATCTCCGATGGAAACCTCCGGAACCTGTCTCGAGTTGGACAGGCATCCGTGATGCGAGTTCCCCTGGACCAATGTGTCCACAAGTGGGTCGGCCGAATCAGCCACAAAGCGAGGACTGTCTCTTCCTTAATGTGTGGACTCCAATCAATAGATCTGAACCATTACCTGTAATGGTCTGGATTCATGGAGGTGGTTACCGGCTCGGTGCAGGTTCTGGCACCGATGGATCACCCCTCGCGTCCCGTGGAGTCGTACTGGTTTCAATCAACTATCGCCTAAACGTCTTCGGATTTCTTGCCCATCCTGGACTGTCTGCGGAATCGGAACACAGTGCATCCGGAAACTATGGGTTGATGGATATGGTCTCTGCTCTTCAATGGGTGCAGAATAATATCGCGTCCTTTGGCGGAGATCCTGATCGAGTGACTATCTTTGGAGAATCAGCTGGGGGTGGTTCGGTGATGTCTTTAATGGTGGCACCCCAAGCCGCTGGACTGTTTCATCGAGCGATCGCGCAAAGCACTTATGTTCCCGGTTGGGCTCGTGGCTTAACTGACGCACCACCTGGATGGGAGCCTGCCGAACATCAAGGACAATGGATCGCTGAAAGCCTTGGTGCTACCGGGTCTAGTGCGTTGGAAGTCATGCGATCCGCAACTACTGAACAGATAATGGACGCTGCAAGAGTCGGCAGCGGCAGCGTCTTTACCCGTACACCTCCTATTTGGGCTCCAAATATCGATGGCTGGTACATTCCAGCCGATCCTTTGCTCATGCACGATTCTGGTAAACAACATGACGTGCCTCTTATTGCAGGAATGACTGGCAACGAAGGTTCCTTATTTAGAAGTCGTCTAGGGATCAACGACGTCGCCGCTTTCAAAAGTCACGTCGAGAAACATTACGGGTCCATTGGCGATCAAGCACTTGATTTCTATGATGTATCCTCGTCAGACGAACTCAACGCGGGTATTGATCACCTTATTCACGACATGATTTTTGCAGGTCCTGTCCGCTCACAAGTGAGTAACCATTCACAAAAAACAAACAAATCGTGGCTATATAGCTTTTCACGAATTCCTCCGACCGAGGGCGGAATGAACTGGGGGGCCCACCATGCCGCGGAATTGCCGTACGTATTTGGCATGATGTCGCCGCCCACACCGTGGACCGAAACCGATCGACACGTGTCAGCCACTATGATGTCGTATTGGACACAATTTGCCGCAAGTGGAGATCCGAATAGTGCAGGTCTTCCCGAATGGCCACCTTTTGAACCTGACACTGATCAATTTCTTGCTTTTGACGAAGAGATAACGGTCGGGACAGGACTGCATCGTGACGGCGCCGAATTGTTCTCGCTATTCGAAGCTAATCAACGCACAGAAAATTGAACTTACTGTCTAAATGTCACTCGAGTTAAATCACGTGATCCACTGTCCCTATTGTGGAGAGACCTTAGAAATATCCATTGACCGGTCAATTAGCACACAAGAATATATTGAAGACTGCCAGATTTGCTGTCGCCCAATTAGGCTTCATGTCGCAATTGATTCAAGACAAAAAATTATTGTTCAAGCAAACACTGAAGATGAATAAACCTAACGATTCGCCCGTGTGCGACGCACATTCGCAGCCACTATTCGCTTCCTCAAGCGAATAGTGGCAGGAGTTATTTCGACAAGTTCGTCATCATTAATAAATTCAATTGCCTGTTCTAGACTCAATACCCGAGGCGGAACAAGATGAATGCCGATCTCGGACGTTGAAGAACGCATATTTGTCAGCTTCTTTTCTTTCGTAATGTTTACGTCCATGTCGTCTGGTCGAGAATTTTCACCGACAATCATCCCTTCGTAGACCGTTGTTCCCGGATCAAGAAATATTTCACCTCGTTCCTGTAAATTGTAGATGGCAAAACCAGTTGTTTTTCCTGCTCGATCAGCCACCAAGACACCAGTTGGGCGACCTGAAATACTTCCATGCCAGGGTTCCCAGCCAGCAAAAAGATGATTCATAATTCCCGTGCCGCGGGTATCCGTCAAAAATTGAGACCGAAACCCAATGAGTCCTCTCGTAGGAATTTTAAATTCCAGCCTAATCCGACCGCTCCCGTGATTAATCATTTTTGTCATTGTTGCTCGTCTCGTACCAAGACCAGCTATCACAACACCCTGATATTCCTCCCCCACATCAATCACCAAATCTTCTATTGGTTCTTGAAGTTGACCATTTATTTCACGAGTAACAATTTCCGGTCGAGAAACCTGCAGTTCATACCCTTCCCGTCTCATCATCTCTACAAGAATTGACAGTTGTAATTCCCCACGACCGATGACCTTTACTTGGTCTGCAGAGTCCGTATCCTCTACTCGTAGCGAGACGTTGCCAACTAATTCCCGTGCCAATCGATCTCGAAGGTTGCGGGAGGTTACATATTCCCCATCTTGCCCGGCCAACGGAGAAGTATTAACACCAAACACCATCGAAACTGTCGGCTCATCGATACGAATGGGAGGAATAGGCGCCTGATGCTCAGGATCGGTAACCGTCTCGCCAATTGTGATGTCACTGATACCAGCAAGACAAACAATATCTCCTGCCGCCGCTCGATCAATTTCAATTCTTTGCAATCCCTCAAAGGCAAAAAGCTTTGTGACACGAGTCCTCTGTACGTTGCCATCGAGTTTGGCCACGACAACTTCATCACCGAGAGCAACAGAACCATTAACAATACGGCCGATCGCAATACGCCCGAGGTAATCGCTTGAATCAAGATTGGCAACTAAGAGTTGTAATGGTGCAGATGGGTCCCCTTCTGGAGGAGGCACATTCGTCACAATGGCATCAAAAAGGGGCCGTAGCGTTTGGCTCGGTTTCGCCAAGTCAACTGTTGCCGTACCTGCTTTTGCATTTGCATATAGAACGGGAAAGTCGATCTGATCATCTTGAGCATCAAGATCGATGAAAAGGTCATAAATCTCACTCAGCACTTCATCTGGTCTCGCATCTTGGCGATCGATCTTATTGATTACCAATATTGGATTTAGGCCCCGCTCTAAAGCCTTACGAAGTACAAAGCGCGTTTGAGGAAGCGGTCCTTCAGACGCATCGACCAAAAGCAACACTCCATCGACCATAGTCAGCGTTCGCTCAACTTCTCCGCCAAAATCAGCGTGGCCTGGAGTGTCAACAATGTTAATCGTTAGATCGTCATACCGCACAGCCGTATTCTTGGCCATGATCGTAATACCGCGCTCTCGTTCAAGATCGATATTGTCAAGCGCGCGCTCCAAGACCTTTTCATTGGATCTAAATACACCACTTTGGTGTAATAGAGCATCGACCAGCGTTGTCTTGCCATGATCAACATGGGCAATGATTGCAACGTTGCGCAACTGGGGGTTCACGGATCCAGACATCTCAATTATTAATCTACAGAGCCGTCATCTATCGCAAGCACCATACTTGGAGTCGTAATCCTTAATTGTAGCAACCCCACATTATTTTGAATTAAAAGATAGCGAAAAAGTTCACCAGCGCACTGATTCGAAAAATTGTAAACGCTATAAACACGACGTTCGACATGATACTGTCTATGCAGTAAATCTTAAGGAGACCTTCGTTATGACAAGAGCCGTAATAATTGCCTGTGCAACAATGTTTGTCTTGTCAAGTGTCAGCATGGCTCAGTTCAGGGCACCAAGCCCTGACGGCCTAGCATCGACAGAAACCGGGGGGCGTTTCGTTGGAGGAAGAACCCCATATTACGTAGATGGGAAATGGATTGAAATCAGTTACGGAAGACCAATAAAGAGAAACCGTGACCTTTGGGGATCACCTGAAGCTTACGGAATGTGGCTTAACCGACAAGCCCGTGTGTGGAGAGCCGGAGCCGATATATCTACCTACTTAATGACAGAAGCGACTCTGGTCATTAATGAAACAGAAATTCAACCGGGTGGTTATAGCATGTTCATAGATCTTGCTTTAGATGATTGGACGCTCATCTTGTCAAATTGGCAACCTCAACGCCAGTACGATCCAAACAACAAAACTGAACTGTGGGGATCATATGGATACACATCAACCAAAGATGTCGTGCGGGTTCCAATGACTCTCTCATCTCTTCCTTGGTCAGTGGACCAACTAACGTGGCTATTTCTGGACATGACAAATACTGGCGGGAAACTTGCAATTATGTGGGATACGGTAATGGCAATCGTTCCATTTTCCATTAGGGAAAACACGCCTGGCGAAGAAAATCGAGATGGCGTTATGGACCCGAGAACAGACCCAACCATTGCTCGGTGAACAGTGTAGGTTTTTGGAAAATTTTCAGGGAATACCGCCACGTCGACGGCAAAGCAGGATGTTCCGATGCATTTTGTCACGCTTTATTCTTGCGGACGAAACAAGTTATAGCGATACTGTTGTAAATCTATTTGGTCAAAAGGGAGCGTCTGCAATGAAAAATATCGCGCATCTCGGAGTTGTACTGTTTGTCCTGACAGCATCAGTAAGTCTCGGAGCTCAGTCAAACATACCTACTGACCCTTCTCAGCAGAACATAACCTTTGCAAAAGATATTGCCCCAATTCTTCAACGCAGCTGTCAAGAATGTCATCGTCCTGCGTCAGTTGCACCAATGTCGCTACTTACCTATGAAGAAGTACGACCTTGGGCACGAGCAATCAAGATGCGGACAGCCCTGAGGAATCAACGTGGCGCAATGCCACCATGGTTTCTGGAAAAAGACCTTGGCATTCAACATTACAAAAATGATCCATCACTGAGCGACGAAGAGATCGAACAAATCGCGTGGTGGGCTGACAATGGCGCTCCTTTAGGCAATCCCAACGACCTACCGCCACCACTTGATTTTGGTAATGAGGATGAGTGGTCTATTGGTGAACCTGATCTTATTCTCGAATCGCCCATCGTTACTCTTCCTGAAGCAGCGCCGGATAAATGGACATCACTAGGAACCATTCCTACCGGACTAGATGAAGACCGCTACGTTATGGCGGTCGAAGTGAAAGAATTTAATGACGTTCCTGCTGAGCAGGGTAGCAAAACTGTTGGAGGACGCTACGTATTCCACCATATGACCTACAGTTCGATGGTACCGGAAGCCTCAGATGATGATCCTCCTGTCCGCTGGCCTGTCCATGAAGTTGGTCGCAACGCAGATATTTTTGCTCCAAATGCAGGCCGATTATTAGCAGCCGGTTCTGTGCTCGACCTTGGCACGGCCCACCTACACGCTAATGGCCGTGAAACTACAGCGCATCTAAAATTCGCTTTTAAATTACACCCTAAGGGCTATGAACCTGAACTCAAGCGTGCCCACTTCGGTGTTGGTAACGGGGTGGACATTGATATAAAACCGAACCAGCCAAACCAGGAACTTCACGCCTATCGTGTTCTAGATCAACATACTAAGTTAGTCTCCTTTGAACCACATCAACACGCACCAGGTACAAGGATGTGCCTTGAAGCAATCTGGGGACACAATATCGAAACTCTTACCTGTGTCGGTTACGACCATAACTGGGTCAAGCAATACATATATCAGGACGATTACGCCCCACTGCTTCCAAAAGGCACGATTCTTCATGTCATTGGTTGGCTCGACACCACTGCATCCAATCTTAATGTTGCTGATCCAAGAAACTGGTCTGGCGGTGGTCGACGTTCCGTTGCAAACATGTTTATTGATTTAGGCCAGGCTCTTCGCCTAACCGACGAGCAATTCGAACAAGAGATAGCTCTTCGGAAAATACGACTGAATCTCAAAAAGAATGATCACGTCATCGGATGTCCATTATGTCAAGTGGATTTCCCGACAGCGACTGATACAGCCGACAATCAGCAAAACAACTAACAGAACGAAGCTTTGTCGACTTGACCATGATGAACAGATATCGAAATCTGCTGGCAATACTAGCTCTATTACTAGCTCAACCCATTAACACTGAAGGACAAACTCGGTTTACCTACACAAAGGGACAGAGTATTTCACCAGCCTACGAGGGTTGGTGGCCTAACCCGGATGGCTCTTTCACCATGTTCTTTGGATACATGAACTCAAACTGGGAAGAGGAACTTGATGTTCCAGTTGGGCCAGAAAATAATATTGAACCTGGTGGGCCAGACCGAGGACAGCCCACGCATTTTTATCCTCGGCGGAATATGTTTTTGTTTACTGTACAAGTCCCGTCAGATTTTGGCGAGAAAGACCTAATCTGGACTTTAACAACGAATGGACGTACGGAACGGGCATACGGTTCCCTTCGAACAGACTACCTTCTAGATGCACAAACGATAGCCACAGAAATGGGAGCTAATTTTGGAAGAGTGCGGGATGAGTGGCGCGACAATACACCACCTGTACTCAACGTAGCCGTAGATCAGCCTCGCACCGTGCGAGCCGGGCAACCCCTACGATTAATGGTCTTCACCAGTGATGACGGCATCCCGTCTGGACAATATGAGCCGCCCGCTGTAGAACCGGGCAAACCTCATCCCGCATATCGACCACCACGTCAGATTGTCCCTGGAAATCCTCCTGGACTTCGCTTTTCATGGATTGTCTACAGAGGAAACGCTGACCAGGTTACCTTCTTCCCAGAACAATTAAAAACGTGGCAGGATACTCGTGTTTACTCAAATTCCCCCTGGTCACCGCCGTATCTTATTCCCGAGCAGCCCACCGATGGAAACTGGACAGTCGCCGTCACTTTTGATGAACCCGGGACCTATGTGCTCAGGGCGATCGCTGGTGACGGAGCATTATCTACATCAGAAAATCTCACTGTCACAGTGACCCCGTAACCTCTTTGTCAATTGGAGTAATTAATGAAGAATTTCTTTCAAAATCGTAACCTGCTTATCGGAATGCTATTCACGGTTGTGGCCATGATTTTGGGTACAGGACAGTTACTCATCCAGCGTACTCTGACTGCTAATAGTGAAAGCGTTACTTGGGGGCCGACGTTCGAAGTCGATCCCTTGTGGCCAAAACCTCTGCCGAATCATTGGGTCCTTGGCGCAATCATTGGCGTTGCCGTTGACGATCGTGACCACGTATGGATTGTGCATCGAGATTCGACCTTAAATGCAGGTGAAATTGAAGCTTCAACAGATCCACAAGTAGCTATCGACTGCTGTATCCCAGCCCCTCCAGTCTTGGAATTTGATCAAGCCGGGAACCTGATTCAAGCATGGGGAGGACCCGGTGACGACTACCAATGGCCAGAAGCAAATCATGGCATCTCTATCGACTACAAAGGCAACGTCTGGATTGGCAGCAGCGGCGCCGAGGACGCCCAAGTTCTGAAATTTACGAGAGACGGCACTTTTCTTCTTCAAGTTGGCAGTCCTGGACAAAGCACTGGAAATCATGACATGTCTAATTTCAGCCGACCGACAAAAATTTTTGTTGATCCTAGAGCGAACGAGGCATACGTCGCGGACGGCTATGGCAATCGGCGAATCGTGGTCATCGATGCAGACACAGGCGAATTTAAACGCTATTGGGGTGGTTACGGTAATGTGCCAGATGAATCCGAGGCCGTTCGTTATGACCCGACTGGACCACCTGCCAAACAGTTCGGGAGCATAACCTCAAAAGCTGTTCATTGTGCGGAACTCTCAAATGACGGACTACTTTACGTCTGCGACCGGAAGAACAACAGGATCCAAGTATTTCGTCCGGATGGAACGTTTGTGCAAGAAATGTTTATAGAAAGACAGACACTTGGATCGGGAGCAGTTTGGGATATCGCATTTTCCCGTGATGCCGATCAAAAATATCTTTTTGTAGCAGATGGAACGAACGAAAAGGTGTACATCGTTGAACGAAAACCACTGGAAATGGTGTCCAGTTTTGGAGACGGCGGACGACAGCCAGGACAATTTTACGGAACACACAGCATCGCGACTGACACGTTCGGGAATGTTTACACGACAGAAACATTTGAAGGTAAACGTTTGCAAAAATTTATTTACAAAGGAATGGGAACTATCCAAACCCCTCATCAAGGAGTTCTGTGGCCAAGAGGCAACTAATCTAAGACTTCAACCATTAAGAGGACCATCGATTGACGCTTCAAATTTTTAATGCACGCAAACTCAAGATTTTCTGAACTTGTAAGCTATACTGACGAGGCCTCATACACAAGGCACCGTGATTTTTTAACGCCAAATAGAAAACCCTTAGACATTTGGCTCAAACGTTAGGAGGACATTATCTCTGGCAAGGTGTTTGTTGGAAATCTTAATTTCAGTACAACTCAGGCTGAACTCGAAACACTGTTTGGACAGGTTGGTGAAGTAAGTGAAGTATTTCTCCCAATTGATCGTGCGACGGGACAACCTCGTGGTTTTGCATTTGTACAGTTCAGAGACGCTTCAGTAGTCTCAGAGGCTATTTCAAAATTCCACGGAGCCGAGCTTCAGGGAAGAGCACTCAAGGTAAACGAAGCTCGAGAGCGTTCGCCTCGCCCGTTTGTCCCGAGGCCAGATTCTTTCGGTGGTCCTCCACCACAAGATTTAAACGTTGACGACTTCCGGGGGAAACCGGCAAAACCCAAAGGCAGTCGTCGTGGACTCAGAGGACGCAAGAGAGGTTTTTAAGAACAGTCAAACTGGATGTGGCGTTCCATGCAGAGACTACTCGTCAACATACTGGTCCTGACAATTGTAAACAGTGCGGTTTTCGTTGCCGAACTGACAGCACAGAGCTACGCATCGAAAAAGAAAGCAACCAGCGTTACCCGTATCGGAGTTGTTGTTCCCGATATTAGGCAGGCTGCTACCGCCTACGCAACAATTCTTGGCATCGACGTCCCTGCAATAACCTCAATATTTTCAAATGATTTAGCTAGCCGATTTGAAGTTGCAGATCTCCAGCTGGAAAACATTACGATCCAATTGCTTCAACCGCTAGAGACGACGTCTAAGTTGTACAGAGATTTTGTTGAGAAAGACAGACACGGCGTTCATCACTTGTCTGTTCTTTCGAATGATGCGTCCGGGTTTTCATATCTAGGCGAAGAACTTGGCCTGTTTGTTAATTACAGCCCGGATAGGACTGCACTGGATGCCAAGACACGGTACACGTTTGGGTTACCTACGTGTATCACCCACATCGGCATCGCCGTCACAGACATTCAGCGTTCCCGGGAAGCACTTTCACAAATCTTTGATGTAACACCTACGCCAATTCAAGAATTCGACGAACCAAACGGACGAGCCGCGTTTACCGTCTTTAATCTAGACAACGTAAGTCTTGAACTTCTCCAGCAAATCGGTGACGGAACCTATAATAGCTTTATCAATGAATATGGACAGGGTGCCCACCATATTGGATTAGACCTGAGACGCCCAACAGGAAGTTTGACCATGGAAGCTCAACTCGATTGGCTTCGCAAAAATGGGGGCGCGAACCATGTAACTTCAGACAGCTTCGTCTACATAGATTTTCAATCGGTACTCGGGTTATTTGTGGAAGCCCTACCGATTGCGGTCAATGAACAAATTTACCCACACCCCCATCGTTCACATTGAACTCTAAAACAAGATTCCTTTTAAGGAGCGCGTGATGTACAAATCCTCACTGGTTGGCTTGATGCTATGCCTAACGTTACTGCATTTCAATATCTCTCTACACGGGCAGAATTTAGTGCCAGTTGGCCTGATTCCAGTCACGGCAGAAACAGTTAGCATCCACAGGAACCACGCATACATCTCTGATGGACCGACCTTAAACATCTTCGACATCGCTGATTCAACGGCACCAAACCTCGTCGGTTCATTTACTTTTTCCAAAAATATATATGGCGTGAGTGTTGTCGACTCGTTACTTTATGCTGCCATCGATTTTGACGGGGTTGGCGTTCTAGATATTTCTGATCCCAGTAATCCAGAACTTTTAAGTACTTTCAAAACACCAGGACAGGCGTTAAGCGTTGATGGAGCTGGTTCTATCGTGGCCGTAGCAAACAGACTCTCTGGACTAGAAGTCATCAATGCATCAAATCCAAGAGCTCCAATATCTCAAGGGTCCTATTTCACTGAAGGCTACGCCATCGACGTGGCCATCTCGAATTCGTTCGGATATGTACTTGATACTCCTGGTGGCCTATCGATTGTTGATTTATCTGGAACTGACGAACTCCTGGTCATGAGCACAACGACTACTGAAAGCCGTTTCGCAGCTGTCGGAGTGACCACCATGCCTACTTCAACTGGATCAAATCGAACGATAATCGGGTTATTAAGCACTGAATCTATCCTTGAACTTTTCGATGGTTCAGATCCATCTAATCCAAGATTGATCAGCACCTATCAAGATGCTGAACGTAAAAGAACTATAGATTTTGCTGGTGCCGCAGCTACTGTCGGGTTGGTAAGAATTAGCATCGCAGAAGCAACGGTTATTCTTACTGATTCGTATCCCCCGTACGCTGTCCAAGCCATAGATATTTCGAACCCTGAAAATCCTCGTCTTTTCGGAACATATTCTCCACTAAGTACTCCAAGTGACGTTGCAATCTCTGGCGAACTAGTACTATTAGCGGTAAATAGTGCAGCCGACGCTGAAGCGGGCGTCCATATTCTTCGTTTGGAAAAATAAGTTCTGCCAAGCTCACTTTAGTTGCTCGTTTCGTGACAGAATTCAGCTAGAATTAAGGCACTTCCGAAGGGAGAAAAATGTCATGCGGCTACTAACGAAAAAAAATGACCACTCAGAAACTAATCATTGGTGTTTAAGCTTTGCGGTGTTATTCATTCTGACAGGCATGACTATGCTGCCAAATAGTGCAGCCGCCCAAGCAAATAGCGAACATCCGGTAACATTCACGAAGGACGTGGCGCCAATTCTTCAACGTTCTTGTCAAGGTTGCCATCGCCCGAATTCTGTAGCTCCGATGTCCCTATTAACGTACGAGGAAGTTCGACCATGGGCGCGTGCCATAAAAGATAAAGTTTCACGCCCAGACAACGACCCCGAAAGAATGCCGCCTTGGTTTATTGAAAAAAATATTGGTGTGCAAAATTTCAAGGAAGATATTTCCTTAAGTCCCGAAGAAGTGAACATTATTGGTGAATGGACCGATAATGGAGCGCCACGCGGAAATGCAGCAGATTTACCACCAGCGATTCAGTGGGTCGATGGTGAAGACTGGTCATTCGGCACACCCGACCTCGTGGTATCGTCTCCTGAGCATACTCTTGAAGCCGTCGCTGCTGATTGGTACGGACTTCTAGATCAATCCCCTACAGGGTTAACAGAAGATCGTTGGGTGAAATCCGTTGAAGTTAGAGAACGTTTATTGGATGAGGCAGCAATAGAACGGAAGTCTGGTGATCTAAATTTATTTGCAGTTCATCATGCCGTCATCTCAGCGCGCGAGCGAACCCAGGAAATCCAAACACAGGCACGGGGAACAGGTGAACGCGGCTCGCCTGATCTGTTTTTCTTAGTGCACGAAGTTGGACAAAATGCAAGTAACTACCCAGACGTGCTGGGAGTTCGCCTGCCTGCGGGATCTTCCTTAAACTGGGATTTACACCTACATTCGATTGGTGTTGAAATCCCGTTCCGTATCGATGTCGCATTCAAGTTCCACCCGAAAGGATGGGAACCTAAATACAAAGGTCGCGGTGGTCTTGAAAGTTTTTTAACATTTGATCTTGATATTAGACCTGAAGATCCAAATGCGAGAATGGAAGGACTTCAGCGCGTCACAAAACCCGGTATTATGATGACGTTTGAACCGCACCTTCACTCTAGCGGAAAACGCATGTGCGTTGAAGCGATCTATCCCCATGGCGTAAGTGAGATGTTGAGCTGTGCCGGTTACAACCATAACTGGGTCAAGGTTTACGTGTATGATGAGGACTCAGCTCCGTTGTTACCCGCCGGAACCCTGCTTCGCGTAACCGCCTGGTACGACAACACACTCAACAATCCACGTGTATCCGATCCACGTAATTGGAAAGGGTACGGCAACCGGTCGACGGACGACATGTTTTTAAATCTTTCACGTTTCGTTTCCATTACAGACGAACAATTTGAGGAAGAACAGGCTAGACGAGCCGAACTTGAACGCCAACGGACTGTCAACGCTCAAAATAATTAATTCAAACTCTTTGGGAAAATGATAAATCGATTGCGAAAACTTGCGTACACAGGACTACTCTTTATTGTTGCGGTTTCATTAACAACATTTTTTGGGTTTCCCTCTGACACCCTAGGACAAGTGATCTATCGAAGTGGGGAAGATATTTCTCCTGCGTTTGATGGCTGGGAAGAAAATCCAGATGGAACCTTTAATTTGGTCTTCGGATATTTCAACAGGAATTGGGATGAAATGCCTCACATTCCAATTGGGCCCGAAAACAATCTTTCACCGGGCGAGCCTGATCAGGGCCAACCTACACTTTTTCTTCCCAGACGTAATCGCTTTGTATTTAAGATCAAAGTACCCGCAGACTTCGGTGACAAAGAAATTGTGTGGACCGTAACCGCTAATGGCCGTACAAACACCGCTTACGGATCTCTAAATCCAGGGTACATCACGGATGATGAATTACAACAATTTGATGTTGGAGACTTTGGTCACAACAACATGGAACTGCGTGAGAATGACGGTCCCACTGTCAACGTTGATGGCCCGTTATTACGGACCGTAAGTGTCGGACAACCTCTTAGTCTAACAGCCACGGCATCTGATGATGGGATTCCACCGATGCACGCTGCACCTCTCCGTTTACCCGGTCGTCATGGTGCTTGGGGCCTTCGAGTTTCGTGGTTTGTATATCGTGGTCCAGCAGACCAAGTCAGCCTTTCACCCTACCAGTTCAAAACCTATCCAGACTATCGAAATAATTCACCGTGGACACCTGGCTGGGAACCACCCGAGCTTCCTGCGGATGGGAAATGGCCTCTCACTGCAACCTTTCAACAACCGGGAATCTACGTGCTACGCGTGATGGCACACGATGGTGGCCTCAAAGACACACGCGATGTCAAAGTTACCGTTACTCCATAAGGGGTACGATTTTGTTAAAACGACTAACCCTGCTACCGTCGTTGCTACTAATAGGATGCTTAGGGAATGACGCTGGTATTAATGAAGTCCGCCAAGAAACTCAATCTATTGAAGAGTACCTTGCCCGCGAAGAGATAAAACAGCTGAAAGCGAGCTACTTTCGCTGCTTAGACACCAAGAATTGGACATGTATTGAAGCTTTGTTTACGCAAGATGCTGAAGCAATTTATAGCGCTGGTGAGGATCCGGACAGACTTGGCTCAACAGCTAATCCAATCATAGGGCCTCAAGCAATTGCCGACTTTATCCGCCAAGGAGTCGAACACCTCGTAACAGTGCACCATGGACACATGCCAGAAATTTCGTTTACTTCTGCAACGACAGCTCAAGGGATCTGGGCAATGGAAGATATCCTCCAAGATCCTGATACTGGTATCAACGTTGTGCATGGATTTGGGCACTATCATGAAACATATCAACGTATTGATGGGAAGTGGCGTATCAAAACACTTCAGCTAACGAGACTACGGGCTGACCGCACAGAATCTGACTAATATTCTGGCTTCAGGCAGAACAATTCAAATCAAACTACTTAAGAAATCTAAACAGGAGACATTCTCATGAAGGCACGAATTTCATTCGGCTTGATCGGTATGGTCATCTTTATTTTAGTAATTTCACACACCAACAGGGCACAAACCTGCGAACCAGACGGAGATGTATCGTTTATATGCGGAACGGTCAGCCCAGAAGATCTTCTATCTGTTCCTGAATCGCCGTGGGTCATCGTCTCAAGTATGGAAGATGAAGGACACCTTTACAGTGTCGATGTTCGCACTCATATAGCAACCACTCTTTTTCCGATTGAAGATTCTAAGTTCCAACATGATACCGTGACCTACGGTGACTGCCCTGGGCCAGTCACGCGACAATTTCGTCCGCACGGTCTCAGCTTACGAACGAAAAACGACCAAGTGCATATCCTTTACGTCGTAGGTCATGGTGATCGAGAGTCCGTAGAAATTTTTGAGCTTACAGTAAGTGCCGACCAACCATCAGCAACATGGGTTGGATGTGTGATCGCACCAGATGAAGTCAATCTAAATTCCGTAACGGCCTTGCCAAGCGGAGGATTTGCCGCCACACATTTTCGTACGCCGCTGGGCGAGGTATGGGAATGGCAACCAACTCACGGGTGGATGAAGGTTCTGGGCAGTGAATCCAACGGACCTAACGGCTTACTGGTCTCGCCTGATGGAAATTGGTTCTATATTGGAGGACACGGGACCCAGTCAGTTTTAAGACTCTCACGAGGTCAAGACCTCGTACAACAAGCTGATGTTGGAGTTGGATTTCAAGTCGACAACCTCCGATGGGCATCCGACGGCTCAATTCTTGCTGCAGGTCAAGCGTCTCCTGGAGACTTGACCATTCGGGAATGTATCATCCAAGGCGACTGCGGAGGATTTACATCTAGAGTGGCACGAATTAATCCACAAACACTCAGCTCCGAAGAAATTGTCAGATATCCTTCAACGAAGGATGTAGTGCTTGGAACTGGAGCGATACAGGTTGAAAACGAAATATGGCTAGGTGCTGTGGGTGGCGGTGACCGTATTGCGCGTTTTAATATTCGTTAACTCGCCTTCCGCTCTTAACTCAAATACAACGAAAGCGAGGCGCAGATCGAGCGGAAACTGCCAATTGTCAAACGTCCGCAACGTAAAAATCTTAAGGACGGGTGTCACCACTTGCCACAAGAACCATGAACAAGATTTTTAAAGCGAAGATTTCCTCTCAAAAAATCACTCCAAAGGAACACTTTTTTGGACGACGAAGATTTCTGTCTGCATTAGGTTCTGGACTTATAACGGCTCCTTTCGTGCTATCAAAAAAAATATCAGGAAACTCTCAGGTGCCCCAAGCATCTTTGATAGATGTTCCTTTTCAAAGGCCAGATGTCTTTCCTGTAAAACGAAATTCTGATTATAAACTTCCCAGAAAGGTCACTCATGCTGTTCCAATTCTTGGGCAGTCAAGTGGCCTAGCTGACACACGCTCAGCTACACCAAGAGAAATTGCTGCCTCGCATAACAATTTCTATGAGTTCCTAGCTGGGCGAGGAGGACCCGTCTGGGAATTCTGTGGCAATTTTGACGTGGACCCATGGAAAATTGAAATCACCGGGGAATGCCATTCACCCACTACTCTAGATCTTGATGATCTTTTTCGCTTCGAACATGAAGAACGTCTGTACCATTTTCGATGCGTGGAACGTTGGGCAATGAATGTACCTTGGTCTGGGTTTCCCCTACATAAACTTCTAGAGCGTGTTCAGCCCACATCAGCGGCTCAATACGTACGGTTTGAAACCGCCCTTAACCCCGACCAAATGCCAGGGGTTACGGCAGCTAATTGGTACCCGTGGCCTTATCAGGAAGCTCTACGCTTAGATGAAGCGATGCACGAACTCTCGATGGTTGTGACCGGCGTTTATGGTGACCCCCTGTTAAGACAACATGGTGCTCCCGTCAGGATCATCGTTCCATGGAAATATGGATATAAGAATCCAAAATCGATTGTCAAGATTGAATTGGTCCGAGACAAACCTCGGACCTTCTGGCAAACTGAGCAGCCTCATGAATACGGCTTTCTGTCAAATGTGAATCCGAACATACCGCATCCGCGCTGGCCACAAAACATTTCCTATTGGCTCGATACAGAGGAACATTTTCTAACACCTATTTTTAATGGTTATGAAAAATATGTAGCCGAGCTATATCCAGATGAACCTCGCCAACTTCAAGAGCCTCTCCATCCTGGAGAGTTGGCCCGGTAAAACGAGAAACTGAAGTTAATAGATGCGAAAATCGCTTGCTCGGGTATAGAATATTTGGAAAGTGTGTTTGAATTGTTAAAACAAAAATGCGCCTGAGGAGGTGCAAGATGACTTATCGATTAATTATTTTATCTTTGATTATATTTACAATGATTCCCATTGCCACGGAAGCACAATCAGGCAAACGGACATCTTGGGGTGCTCCTGACCTGCAAGGGGTCTGGGACTTTAGAAGCCTCACACCGATGGAGCGTCCTGAGAATCTCGGCAATCAGGAAACTTTTACGGAAGAAGAAGCTGCCGAGTTTTCTGAATCCGATATTCAGAGACGAAGTCGCGACAACGACACGTCTGGACGAGTTGTACCGTACAACGACTTTTGGTTCGACGAAGGTACTTCCGTTACAACAGATCGTACGTCTCTTATCGTAGACCCACCCACTGGGCGCCTTCCAGCTTTCACTCAATCAGCAACGAAACGAAATGCTGAATTGGCGATGGCCCGTAAAGGTGTAGGCAGTCACGAACCCCCACCTGGGGGCTTTGTGGAAGATCTCGGTCCAGGCGGACTTCAGGTGCGTTGTATCCTTGGATTTAATTCAGGCCCCCCCATGGCTCCAAGCGCCTATAACAATAATCTTCAGCTAATTCAAAATGAGGATACGGTCGTCTTATTTGCTGAAATGAATCACAATGCCAGAATCGTACCGCTCAATGGTGAAGCTCATCTTGACTCAGAGATTCGTCAGTGGACTGGGGATTCACGCGGGTACTGGGATGGTGACACCCTCGTGGTTGAAACCAGAAATTTTCTTCGTGAAACGAATTTTATGCGAGGCCAAACAAGCGAACATCTGACCTTGACGGAACGTTTCACTCGGGTTGATGAAAACATCCTTCAGTACGATGTGACTGTTGATGATCCAACGGTCTGGACTCAACCGTGGACCTTTACAGTTCCTATGCAGAAAAATGAATTCCCTGTCTATGAATACGCCTGCCACGAAGGCAATTATGGACTTGAAAATATTCTTGCTGGAGCAGTTACTGAAGATTAAATATTGCTGACAGTTAACTCCTGAGAAGTGTGCCGCTGGGGCACATTTCTCAGACATTTTTCTTCCTATAAAAACTTCCTACCGATATTTTAAGAAGATTTCCTTACAAAAAATCGAGCGCTCCGTTTAATCCCAATCCAAAATCCAATACCACTGGAAGCCAGTCCACCTGCACCTAGAATGATCATAACTAGATCCCATAGCGGTCGCTGTTGATACAACATAGGGAAATTTAAACTATGGAGGCCGTTAAACATCCAGCGTTCAATCCGAGTAAATTTGTGATTCGTCGTCAACAGTTGTCCCAGTCTAGGATCAATGTAGAGCCACGTTTGCATACTGTCATTAAGTTTTACACGGAGAACAGGAAGCGGTCTTTGTTCGTTTCGTGAAAAATAATAAGAGTCATAAGAATCTAGCATCGTCGCTTCGAAGATCTGAACATCCGGTAATGCGGTTTTAACAGAAGAAATCAAGGTTTGCTCGTCATGGTAGCGCTCTCTAATCGTTAAAGTGTCAGCTGCGATTGCGACTTGATCAGTCTGCTCCCAAATAGAAACCTCGTACGGTTGGTAAAAAGACTGCCGAACATCTATTCTCGATAAAGTATTAACTGTATGAAGTACGAAATACGACTTGCCCTGAAAATTCTTAAATTCCATCTTAACAACATCAAGGTCCGCCACCAGCTGATTCCATTTTGCTGACTGTGCAATAGATACCTGATGTAGTTCCGGCGCCCCTGTTACAAAACTATCAGCTCGTACGGTCGGATCTTTTGGTTGTGTCCACTGAAAAGGCTCCATGGACAACAATCCACTAAATACCCATGTCAGCGTAAACATTCCAAACACAATGCCCGTAATATAGTGCCACCGCAACCCCCCAACATACGGTACGCGTGCAAGGAAGTTGATTTTTAACTGCCCTTTCTTGCCTGTCTGAGTCCATCGAAACTGGATGATACCAAGCACCAATCCTGTTATTGCCAGTACACAGCCGAGCACCGAAAAGAAAATGACTAGGTCATACCAAAGCATCGGCCGCGAACGGAGAAAAGAAAAATAAAACCAGTGTGGAATCGCACCTATCCATGCGAATCCTCGGCTTCGCCGAGTAGTCAACACTACGACTTCCGCAAACCGTGGCGAGACATAAATTTCGCTGCCATACTTATCATTTACTCTGAATTTATGAAGTGGCAGAGATGCGTTGTACGTCAGTGTCCATTGATCCGGACGCAACAACGTTCCAACGTGTTCAACTCTCTTTTCCGGAAGACCTAGAAAATCACTTGCGATTCTGCGGCAATCTAGAATGCTAAGTTCTGTCAGTTCTTCTCCAGTATCAGCAAAAATCGTAAAGTGATCCGTTCGATACGCTGGACGGTCCATTACAGACATCAGAGAAAGAGAATCGCTATTTATAGGGCGGTTATTCTTGCTAAACGCTTCGGTCGGTGTCAATTCCACTTTCGAAAAATTAATTACAGACAACCGAGACAACACCATATCTCCCGACAGACGGGGCATCCCTCCCGCATACATCATGACCACACCAGTCGCAAACCACATCACGAATAATCCGCTTAGAGGAATCCCAAGATAGCGATGCAACCAGATGAAATATTTCCGTAAATGTGTCATACCATTGTCAGTGCACGACCATGAACCAGCATGTTACTATCGAGTAATATTGATCATTTAAATGACCCGGTGACTTGAGGCTCGATTAATTAAAAATCTAGCGACCATATAGACAATCTCATATACGCCGAGCCACACATATTATTCGAATGCCCGAACCTTTAAACATTATGCACTCAAGTTCAATAAAGTGAGAGTGATGACCAACACACACGAACAAAATCAACTTCTTATATTTACATTATCTAATGATAGTGCGACCAAACGTCCCGAACAATTAGTCACTCTTTTGAATGAGTCACTAGAAAAACATTTTCCAGAGGCAACTGGTCTCATTCAAATTACTCAGTCGACAAATGATACTTCTGTAAAACTCATCCAACTGGACCATCTTGATGACGAGATCATTGAAAAAATCATTCATCAGGCACGTGTGATTTACAATGAGTTTATGATTAACCCGTGGTACTGAGTATCCCGTTACGTCGTTTGGTTGTTACGGCTTTGTCAGCCGGTCTTTTGCTCTTAAGCATTACTGCTTCCCATGTTTCTGCTCAGTCTGATGAAGAAACATTTGCTTCCCAAATAGCAAGGTTTTCTGAACCTAGCGGTTTTTTTGACACTGACAATCTAATTTCAAATGAACGCACCTATCTCCATGTAATCGACAAACTTAAAAATTTAAGCTGGTCTGGTGGCATTTATTTAGGCGTGGGCCCAGATCAGAACTTTTCGTATATCGCCCAACTGCAACCTGAGCGTGCGTACATCATCGACATACGGAGAGACAATCTGCTGATTCATTTTTTATTTAAAGCACTCTTCGAGCTCAGTCCAACTAGGATTGAATATGTTGCCAACCTGTTCGGTCGTCCCGTTCCAGACGATATCAGTCATTGGGAAACAGCCGATATCGATCAGATCGTTGACTTCGTTGATGAAACCACGCTGGACAATGGTCAGCTACTCTTAGTCCAACAGCGCATCAACCAGAAATTAAGAGAATTCGGCGTTCAGCTGTCTATGACGGACGACGAAACAATCGCACGTTTTCATCAGATATTTGCTAATAGAGGTCTGTCTTTGCAATTTCGAAGTCTAGGGCGCCCTCCACGACCGCACTATCCAACGTATCGTGACATAATTCTTGCGACTGATAGCCGCGGTGTACCTTCGAGCTATTTAGCGAGCAGAACGACATATCAGTTTGTCCGTCAGCTTCACCTAAAAGATCGCATCATTCCTATTGTTGGAAATTTTGCAGGAAGTCATGCGATTAAAACTCTTGGTGATTATTTGTCGTCAGAAGGAAAATCTGTATCGGCTTTTTATACATCCAACGTCGAATTCTATCTCTTTCAGAATAGATTATTTAGCAGATATCTAAACAATCTATCCCGGCTTCCTTACAAAAAAAACAGCGTGATTATTAGAAGTGTTTTTAACCAGAGGCGAGGTTTTCCTGCCAACAATGTGCAATCCTACAGCTCAACAGTCGTTCAAAACTTTACGGATTTTGTAACTGGATTTGAATCGGGTAAATATCGAAGCTATTGGGATTTGTCACCAAAATAACATCTTTTTCTTTTACGAAGCCCGGAATACGCTTACGGCTAGAATGCCCCAACCTAAGATTAAACACAACCCGCCAAGGGGCGTAACAGCTCCAAGCCAACGTATACCGGAAATCGCCAGTACATATAAACTTCCGGAAAATATTAAAATGCCTGCGACAAACAACCACCCGGCCCAATTCACACCTGGAACAGGCCATCTGGACGATGCCCACGAAACCATAAGTAACGTAATTGCGTGCAACAGCTGATAACGCACACCGGTTTCAAAAACCACGAGCATCTCGACTGAAAGCTTGTCTCGTAATCCATGTGCACCGAACGCTCCAAGTACCACACCAATCCCTGCAAAAAGTGCCCCTATTACAAACCAAGTGCTTGTCATCACATCCTTATGATACACATCTAGAATGTCACAGAACACTGAGGACACAACGGAAACGCAACTGTTGTTTTACTGTTAGCGCTACTCGTCTGCTCGAGCTCCACTCAAACTATTGGGTAATCCGTAGTTTCCCTCATGACAAGCGTACTCGTACATGTCGTAGTCATTATCTTTATGCAAAGGCATCGACACGGTCCAAGGAGAAAAATACACTTCAGGATCTTCAATGGTTACTTCATACTGAAGCGTCTCGTCATCTACCAAAGTAAATCTCTCAACAACCTTCATAGCATCACTCTGGGGGATACCTTTTAGCGTCGCCGTTGTGGAAATTCCCGTCGCGATTGTGCCTACTTGTTCAGCTCGATAGTTCGTAACCTCAACAACTAAAGTGTTACCTTCCCAATGGCCTCTTGAATTACCATTCCAGAGACGGATTGATTCAGCTACAGGGAAGGTTGTGTTAAGTGGAATTATTCTGGGTTCATGAATCATTTCATACAGAATGATGACGTAATTCTCACTTTGCAATATACGATATGCGTTGTTATATCCCGCCGGCATCATTCCGCCTGGCACCCCCCTAGTTATACACCGTTCCCAGGGGGTATGAAGACGGTAAGAATCTGTTAGGTGTCTTAAATTATAATTTTTTTGTTCTTCCGCCTGTGGCCGCACTGGCACACGACCACTTGATGGACTAATTACCATGGACTTACGTAGAGAACTTCGTTTTGAAGAATGTCCTTCCCCATCTCCTTCTCCAAGAAAATCTGACAGCCCCCCAGGATTGGGTCCAGTAATTCCTCGGATTCCTTCAGCAGTTAGCACTAATCCAGGAAACCAACGTTCAAGTGCATCTATGCGCTGGGAATCTGATTCTATGGGAACTTCGAGTGGAGTACGGTCAAAATTCACCCATACACCCTGGATATCAGGCTGTCCGTGAACAGTCGCAACAGACGATTGTGCGTACAGAATGCTTGGAACCACCCAGTAAGCCACAAAAAACGTAGACAGACGACAAATTCGAAGGAACATATTAAGCCTCCTAAATAACATCTTATACACCTATTTAGCCATATAATCGAAGCTGAATGAAACAGAATCCATTCTGTGTTTCAACCTTTTCGGTAGAGTAGTAACGGTTCGAATTGTAACTCTATTATGGAGGGCGTCTTTGCCCTAGCTGCAATAACCGTAATAAGGATATCCATGACTTTTAACCATCGCCAAATATTACGACAATACGTTCTGCTCATGCGCACCAGAAACATACTCTCACATCTTCTGATTGTCCTTTGTGCAATCAGTACAAACAGCCTCAACATACAGGCGCAACAGCCACAACGCACACCGGCATCCTATACGATCGAACAGGCGGACGCAGGACTAGCCAGTTACTCACAAAATTGCGCCTCATGCCATGGCGAAAATCTTGATGATGGTCCCTTCGCACCTCCACTGCGTGGTGTCGAGTTTCAATCAAAATGGCAGGTTCGTTCCCTAGAAGTGCTGTTCAACGAAACGGCAACTACCATGCCTCAAGACCGGCCTGGCTCCCTGAGCGATGATGAATATATTCACTTGTTAGCTTTTATGCTTCAAGAAAACGGGATCGAATCGAGTTCCACAGAACTACCGACTGACATGAGCGCGTTAGCGACCTTGTCGCCAGGGTGGCGGTCACAAGGTGGAGGCTTGTCGGCAGGTGTAAATCTTCCACCCGTACCGGTACGGCGTAACCCTCTCGACTCTATAAGACCAGTAACAGACGAGATGCTCCAAAACGCTGACCCTGGTGATTGGTTGTTATGGCGACGAACGTACGACGCGTCCGGATATAGTCCCTTAAATAAAATTAATACGGACAACGTTTCAGACATGCGCGTGGCATGGTCTTGGACTCTTCCTGCAGGACCTAGTGAAGCATCTCCTCTTGTTCATGACGGCGTAATCTTTGTTCATGGCTATGGAGATAAGGTTTATGCCATCGACGCGTCAACAGGCGATCTTCTGTGGCATTATGTTCGACGTCTCCCAAGACATATCTCTCCAAGTCTTAAACGTGGCATGTCTCTTTATGAGAACAAACTTTATGTGCCGACCTCCGACATGCATGTTATCGCTCTCGATGTAAAAACTGGATCCGTCATATGGGATCAGACTGTTGTAGAAAATCCTGATGCAAGCAATCGTCAGCGCTTGACCGGTGGCACTATGGTCGCTCGTGGAAAAATCATGATCGGAACAACTGGTCGCGCAGAGGGTGGAAATTATATTGTCGCACTCAACGCAGAAACCGGAAAAGAGGAGTGGCGATTTAATACCATCCCGCCACCAGACGCCCCTGGAGGAAACAGTTGGAACGGATTACCACAGGCAGATCGTAACGGAGGCTCGGTCTGGATACCGGGGAGTTACGATCCTGCACACAATCTCGCTTTTTTTGGTCCGGGAAACACATACGACACCGCCCCTCTTCGCGATCCAATTAATGAAAAAGGCATTACAAATGATGGTCTGTATCTTGATACAACATTGGCTCTAGATCCTGACACCGGGGAACTGGCTTGGCACTTCCAACATCAAGCAAATGGCCAATGGGATCTCGACTGGGCTTTTGAACGTCAAATTATTGATTTACCGGTCAATGGAACGCCAACCAGCGTGGTTGTTACAGCGGGAAAACAAGCAATCTTCGACATTGTTGCAACAGACACCGGGAAATACATCTCATCAATAGACCTCGGTCTACAAAATGGAATTACATCAATTAATCCAACTACTGGAGAAAAAATTGTAGACCCGCAACTAATCCCGGGAGATGGTGAGAACAAGATGGTCTGTCCGCATGTCGGAGGAGGCAGAAGCTGGTCACCAACTGCATTCAACCCCAAAACAAAGGTTGTATATGTCCCTATTACTGAAGCGTGTATGGATATGGTACCCGTAGCCGAAGGCGAGCGTGGCAGCCTCTCAACAGGAGTTCGTTGGACGGTGCGGCCACGTCCGGAAAGTGACGGCAGTTACGGAAGAATCGAAGCAGTAAACCTCGAAACTCAAGAAACCGTCTGGATCGCCCGTCAGCGTGCCCCTCAAACTACTGGAGCTCTAGTTACCGAAGGAGGTTTAGTGTTTGCGGGTTCACTTGACCGGCGCTTTAGTGCGTACGATGCCAATACGGGAGACCGACTCTGGGACACCAGACTGAATGATGTCCCAAATGCCCCACCAATTGCATACTCCGCTAACGGTCAAGATTACGTAGCAGTAATCGTCGGTGCTGGGGGTTATTTAACAGGCGCCTATTCAGTTCTTGCACCAGAAATCCAAAATCCACCAGACCGAGGGGCGACATTGTGGGTCTTTGAAGTACCGACGAACTGATTATGTCTGAATTCTACAGAAAGAGATTTTTACACACAGGTCGCTACAGGTAACACAGGAGATCTCACATGAATAAGCATCAAGTGATTTTGATGTTAATGACTGTATTGAGCCTTATTCTGTTTTCCCGTACAACGGTAATCAGTCAATCACAAATAGAAGACTTCCTTCCTCTCACCGCTTGGGGTGATCCGGATCTTCAAGGCATCTGGGATTTCCGCTCTCTCACTCCCATGGAACGTCCAAATGAACTCGCAGGAAAACAAGTACTCACCGACGAAGAAGCCGCCATTTTTGTACAAGGCCTGGCATCAACAAACTGGGATAGCCGTGAGAATCCAGAAAAGGAATTCGGTCTCGATAGTGACATTGAGCACGGATACAATCAATTCTGGATGGACTTTGGAACCAGCTTGACGGCAGATAATCGAACGGCTTTGGTCACCAACCCGTCAGATGGACGAATTCCCTGGCGTGACCCAAACATAAAACCGGGTGGATACGGCGATGCATTTAGTGGACATCCTCCTGACGGGCCAGAAGACAGACCTTTGGCTGAACGTTGTCTTATGGGATTCAATGCAGGCCCACCGATGATTCCAAGTGCCTACAATAACAATGTACAGCTGCTTCAGACACCTTTGACAATCGTTATTTTCAACGAAATGATTAATACTGCTCGGATCGTTCCGATGGATACGCGACCACACCTGCCTCCAACCCTACGTCAGTGGGCTGGAAGTTCCCGTGGTTATTGGGAAGGGAACACCTTAGTAGTCAAAACAAGTAATTTCCTTCGTGAAACACATTTTGAAGGTTCAAGTGCCAACCTTGAACTCACGGAACGTTTTACGAGAACGGACCCAGAGACCCTTATTTATGAATTTACGGTAGAAGACTCCGAAATGTGGACTGAACCGTGGACAGCTAGTGTGCCTATGACGAAAACAAATGGACCAATTTACGAATACGCTTGCCATGAAGGAAACTACGGCATGTTTAACATCTTAGCTGGTGCTCGAAACCAAGAAATGAGACGTTAAAGACCGAAAAAGAGGTAGTCGATCACAGAGAACAAAAAACCATGGTACGTGTCTAATTGGCAGTACTATGATTTTCAGTCCGGCAATCTGAACACATAGAGTGCATTGCCTGTGCTCGGGTAAAACACATCTGTGGCAAGTTCGCCTGGAGCGCGCCGAGGGCTTCCTCCACCAAGTCCTGTCGACACAGCCACATACTGTCGCCCACCAGCACGGAATGAAATCGGAAATCCCTGTACAGAAGTTCCGAGCCTCACCGTCCATAGTTCATTACCTGTCTCGACATCGAATGCACGAAATCTCCGATCGAGATCACCCACGAATGCCACGGAACCGGCCGTCGAGAGTACCCCGGTTAAAAAAGTTGCACGTTGTTCAATGCTCCAAATCTCGTCTAGTGTCTTAACGTCATAAGCAGCAAGTTTTCCCAAGCGACCATTGGTACCAGGCATTTCAAAAAATGGACGCGAACTCATTCCAACCCCACCTGAACCCAGCTCAAGCGGCACCTCACGTACAGCCATTTCCATACATGTCTGGGCAAGAGGCAAAATCAGCAATTGTGAACCGGGATGGTAACTCATAGGATGCCAATTCTTTCCCCCGGCAGTACTAGGACACGCCGGCACGAACTCCTCGACCTCAGCATCGATGATATCTTGGCGGTATGTAACAGCACCGGTGTCAGAATCAATATGATCAAACACGTTCTGATAAATGGTTTCTTTATGGCTAAGAAACTTTCCACTTTGTCGATCAAGCTTCCAAAGAATGCCGTGTTTGCCAGCACTAAAAACTACTTTTTGGTCTCCGATATCAACCAATACGCGTTCATATACCTCGTCCAGATCAAGGCTTTCACCCGGAACGTGCTGAAAGTACCAATCAAGTTCACCGTCACCAGAGCGAATCGCAATGGTTGAATTCGTGTACAGACCGTTATCAGCAATCCGCATGCCACGACTAATCGCTGCCCACGGTTTCGCCTGTGCCACACCGAAATAAATCAAATCGAGACTTGGGTCATAACTACCAGTGATCCACGTATCACCACCTGCACGGAGATAATCTGGAACATCTGCCCAAGTGTTACCTCCGGGCTCATCCGACCTCGCCACCGTATTAAATCGCCATAATTGGCGACCAGTTGCAACATCCGATGCACTTACAAAACAACTCTCATGAGTGAAACGATCACACCCACTTAATCCCTGTATTACTTTCCCGTTGACAACGATTGGACCGCTCGTATTTCTAAATCCATTGGTTTGATCTGCAATCTCACTATCCCACAATAGTTCTCCAGTGCGAGCGTCTAGAGCGACGAGTCGCGCATCCGGAGTCGCCAAAAATATTCGATCTTCATAAATTGCCAAATTTCTGCTCATTCCAGAATAGCCAGTCGTCAAAACAGGAACTTCATGTTCCCAAATTAGATCCCCAGTTTCTGCGTCTAAAGCTTGCACAACCGGTCCATACCCTGCAATATAAATTACTCCGCCGTAAGCAATGGGTGAGGGTGCATGCCAGCCCCCCTCATTCATTGCCCAAATCCAAGCCAGTTCAAGTTCGTCCACCGTGTCTCTGTTAATTTCATCAAGTGGACTGTAACTCCATGCTTCATAGTTACGGCGAATCATCAGCCAATCACCAGGATCAGGGTTTCGAAGCATCGCATTTGTTACAGGTTGAAAATTTTCTACGGTCCCACGAACGGTTAACCCGCGCGCCTCAGATTGAGTACCGTTGTTGTCCGTCACCCGTCGGGAATCACCTGACAACAAATCAGTAGCGAGAGGTCCAGTCGCAAGAGACGCAATAGAATCCGTAACACCACTCGTCAATTTTCCTGAACCAGAAGGAGCACCATTTGCATAAAGAAGGTAAGCAACGATTTCAAGATATGCTGACTCACCCAACGAGCCAGGACGCTCAGGAGGCATCGATTGCTGTATGCGATCCAACAAATCTTGAGGACTTAAATCCCCCCAAAATTGCAGAAAACTGTCTCCTGCCAATTGAGGCGCCTCAAAACTTCCCTGAAGATTCGTCTGATGGCAGGTGGCACATGCCCGCTGATAGACTTCCTGCCCTGCCTGAGCCTGAGTTTCAGTAAACGAACCCAGAGAACTCAGTTGCCCAGCTAAAGTAATAGTCGGAAACAAGAATGGGACACCAGCACATACAACCAATAATTTGATGTACAAGGGACAAACATCTGTTAATTCAAAAAATTTTCTCATTGTGTCACCTGAAATCGTGCAATTCGATCGCCCCGAAGCGAGCCCACCCATATTTCATCACCGACTTCTATCGCCACTGTTCCGGTACCAAAAACAGCAGTGTCATGATGTCGGATAATTTCAGTCAACCGAAAAGTGTCCGGATCAATTCGGGCGACATTCGACGTGGTATTTGGCGCGCCTTTGCTACCCTGCCCTGCCGCAAGAATTGTGCCATCCTCTACAATACGAAGATTGTCGACGCGAAACTCTGAGAACACCTCAGCCCGCTGCACAGGGTCCTTCCCTCGGGACAACCGCACAACCGATTGATTGCCCCATCCTCCGACATAAAACCAATCCCCGTCAGGTGACAGTTCGAGACCATTGGGTCCGGACATATCACTACCGGGCACTTTTTCCCAGCCGGAATCGACATGCCATTCCCAAATCGCTCCAGAAATATTACCAGCCATAACAGGCTCTATGGGCGCACCGAGGTTGCGAAAACTTGTCGCCGCTAATCCCCCTTCAGGAATGGCGACCACGGAATTGAGATCTAGACCTTCTGGTGCGACTACACAGCCAACCCACGTTAAGATCGGAGCAGGTGTAGCTATTTCAAGTTCAAAAACTTCAATAGATTCACGACTGCCATGGTGCACGGCATAAACCGTGAAAAGCGAATTACCTGCCGGTTCAACGTACAATCCGTGCGTGCTAAATCTTTCTTTTTCCACTGAGACGATTGGTCCTGGACACTGGCCGTATTTCGTTTCATCCCATTGTTCTCGCGGAGAGGACGATGGCAACAGCGTAACAGTCGAAAGCTCCTCAACATAAACTGCCCGTAACCCACCAGAACCCTCGGGAAAACCTGATGCGAGTACCCACCCTGAATCAGGAATGACTATCAAATCTTCCGGACCAGATTGATCGCAGACAAACTGTACGTCTCCCGCTGCGTCGCAAGCCGCCGCTTCGGAAAAACTCGTACTTAGCAAAGCAAGAAAACAAGCACTTAAACACAAGAGGGAGACAGTCTTCTTCAACTTTTACACTCCTTTTTCTCTAACCGTAGAGGTATAAGAGCATACGCTTGTAACGGTCCAAGACAAAGAAAATCCTCACCGGGCTATCTTGGCCAAAATCAGTAAAAATATAACTCTTTAGAAAACTAACTCGTCTTTTAAGAGTACAACTACTCAAACTCAGTAATACTGAGAGCAATGAAACGAGGCGCATGATACATTTACACACTAAATTGCATCATGTTTGATGCGGAGGTAATTAATGAGACAAGTCATAAACATGGTTGCCATATTGGCACTACTAGCAACATTGACCAGTTGCGGCGAATCAACTGATCTACCGATGGCAAATGATGACTGCGCTGGAGCATATGATCTGGAATTTATTTGCGACTTAATTAGTCCTGAAGATGTGGTAGCAATTCCTTATTCAAATCTTGTTGTGGTCTCAGGGTATCAACAGGGACATAACGGTGGAATTCATTATGTAAGTACCCAGGATTACTCGCATACCCAAGTTTTCCCAACCGCAAACCCACGCATACGGCAAAACATGGAAACCTTTGGAGCCTGTCCTGGTCCGATTGACACAGTTTCAGAAGGGGACGACTTTAGTGCCCATGGCCTTAATATCAAACAAGTGGAAGAAGGACTGTACTGGCTGTACGTTGTGCACCACGGGTTACGTGAATCAATTGAAATTTTTGAGATCGATAGCAGGTATCAAGGAGCTGTTTCCACTTCCTCAGTCCCTGGATTTACATGGGTTGGATGTGTCATTGCCCCGGAATCTCATTCTCTAAATTCAGTCAGTCCTCTGCCCAATGGCGGCTTCGTAGTAACGGTTCCTTTTGCACCTGTTGAGTCCGGCGAACAGGTGGACATCTCTGGCGGCGCAGTACAAGGCATCGTTTGGGAATGGAACCCTACAGATGGATGGATCATGATTCCAGGAAGCGAATCACCTGGCCCGAATGGAATCGAAGCGTCAAGAGATGGAGAATGGCTTTACGTTAATTTATGGGCAAGCAACCAGGTCATGAGACTTTCTCGGGGCAGAGCACCCGTTGAAAAAACTGTTGTTGACCTCACATTTCATCCCGACAACATTCGCTGGCAGGATGATGGCTCTCTTTTAACGGCGGGACATGGAGCTGAAAGTCTCCCTCGTATTTTAGAGTGTTTAGAGGTGTTGTGCGATGACATGACTTCACAAGTTGCTAGAGTCAACCCAGACACCCTCGAGGTTGAACGCATCATCAACATTCCAGCCAATGAGCACTTTTTTACGGCGACGGCTGCTCTTCAGGTAAACAATGAAATCTGGGTTGGTAGTATGCGTGGCGACCGCGTGGCACGTTATGGACTTCCTTAAGATTTTCGCAAGTTGCTTTCTGGTAACTAAACAATATGACCAAACTCATTGATCAGTTTGGACAACTGGATATCTACATTTTTGACCAATTGTTGCGAGAAAGAATAACAAAACGCGATAAAATTCTTGATGCCGGATGCGGCTTTGGACGGAACCTACATTACTTTCTTCAGGAAGGGTACGAAGTCTTCGGCATTGACAAGGATCCAGACGCGATCGCAGAAGTACGACGCTCAGCCTCTCTCCTTGCCCCTCATTTACCGTCAGACAATTTTCGAATCGAGACACTTGAAGAGATGTCATTTCCAGATAAATGTGCTGATGTTGTGATCTGTAGCGCTGTGCTGCACTTTGCGAATGACACCAAACATTTTATGTCGATGCTGCACAACAGCTGGAACAAACTCTGCGACGGCGGAATGTTCCTAGCTCGTTTAGCTTCTTCCATTGGCATGGAACAACGCTTTTCCCACCTTTGCGAACGCCATTACCGTCTTTTAGATGGCACGGATCGCTTTTTAGTGGATGAAGCATTTCTAGCAGAGTGTTCCAATGAATTAGGCGGAAAATTACTCGACCCTTTAAAAACAACAATCGTTCAAGATCAAAGATGTATGACGACGTGGGTATTACGCAAAACCTCCGCTGCAAAAACCATCGTAGATCAGAAAAGATATTAATTATCTGCTACCAGCGCTTACTTCTTGAAGCAAACCCCTGTCGGTATGTACTTGAAAAAATCCTTGTGATCCGACCCATTGCCCTATGAAATAATTCCCCGTCGTACTTACCAGAGGCACCGCGAATAAAAGACCTAAAAACACAGGCGACAGCCAGAGAAAAAACAAAGGACTAAAATACAACGTAATACCAGCCCAAAGCAGTCCGAACAGTGTAATCCAACCAATGCCGCGAAATATTTCATGCCACGGCAATGTTTTTCTGTCCCGTATTTGCGGACCCCACGAGACATCGTGGCCAGTTAAGATGCTCACTACAAATCGAGTGTGGTACATCATCATTACAGGCGCAATAACAAAGGCCAAAACGATTTCTAAACAGAAACTACCCAACAAATTTAAGAGACCTCCGAAATTATTTTTTTCGTAAATTAACGCCAGTATTAAGCCCAAGAATTTTGAAGAAAATAGCAAACACACCGTAGCCAGCAACAATGAAACGGTATTTGTCGTCAAATTCCATGGCTCGGTTGTCAAAACACTGCTACTTAAAACAGGAAACAACACATAAGCTGTGCTTACCAACAACAACAAAAACCAAACCACTGAAGATAAATACCCACATGCGCCAAAAAACATATGCAATCGGCTTACCAGATGAAAACCACCTGCAAATAAAAGTCGTAAATGCTGTAGGCTTCCCTGACTCCACCTGCGATCCCTTTTGGCGTAATCTATGACATTTTCTGGAGCACCTTCGTAACTCCCACCCAATGAAGGCAGAAGAAATACACTCCAACCTGCTCGCCGCATCAATGCCGCCTCAACGAAATCGTGGCTAAGAACCTCACCACCAAAAGGTGGCTTACCAGACAACTTTGGAAGCATGCAGTGCTGCCGAAAAGGTGTAATCCGAAGAATTGCGTTGTGTCCCCAATAATTAGCCGCGTCCGTCTGCCAAAAACTTTGACCTGTAGCAAGCATCCTGCTGTAAAGACAGGCGCTAAACTGAATTGAACGACCAAAAAGGGTCGTTCCTGGCGTTGGAACTGGTACGGTCTGCATTAGTCCAGCATTAGGAGCACGCTCCATGGATTGCACCAACCGCACTAACGTTTCTCCTGTCATAAGGCTGTCAGCATCTAAAATGACCATGTACTCGTACTCATCACCCCACCGCTGACAAAAGTCTGCGATATTACCTGCTTTACGACCGATGTTAACTTCACGCCGATGATAACTCAGACCGTGAGAACTCTCGACATTCCGACACAACCACGCCCATGCTTTTTCTTCTTGGACAATAATCGACTCGTCGTTAGTGTCACTTAAGAGATATAAATCAAATTTGTCCGCATAACGTGTCTCACGCAGTGATTCAAGCACAGCAGCTATCCCGCGTATAACCCGATTAGGATCTTCGTTGCGTATTGGCATGATTAGCGCCGTTCTATTGCTGATCGCGCCACCTGACTTTGTTAGATGAACTGTCGATTGAAGAGATAACGGATCACGCTGTAATAAAATCAAAAAAAATCCTATAACAGCATTCCAAAACGGTACTGAAATCCACGTAAAAGTCGTTACAAATAAAGCGAGAATGATCAGTTCCAGCAGACTTACACCGTTATCGCCAATAATATCAGTCATCATGACGGCGCCAATTCCACCCGTTGATAGCACGACACCAACAAAAAACCACTGACGCACCCTTGCGAAGGGCAAGTAGACACCTCCAGAACCGATCGTAAAATCTTTTCGTTTACTCATGAACTTGCGAAGGGTCCCACGTATAGTTCCACGTCTCAGTCAGTCGTCGGCGTTGATCAGAAACTAAATAGAGAGTTATTTCTGCTTGTTGGTTGTTGGCTGGAACAAATCGAAAAGAAGCTCTCCAACCATGAACGTCAGATAATGGATGAACCACAAGATCAGATACATGTCCAGTCGAAACCTCTATGATTCCTTGTACAGAAGCTGTGCTCTTCTCAAACGTACTATCGTCATCCGAAAAATCTATGACAAATCTTCGTTGACTCTTTGACGGAGATTCTGGGGAACCTGGTAAAGTGTCCCAACCAATCCGCATATTCTTTACGCGTGCTACGTCTTGCTCAGGGACACGGTCATCAAACATTCGTATGCTATATGAATACTGCCGCGATTCTCCTGCACGAAAAGGTTCATCAGGAACCCAATATGCAGCAATATTGTCGTTAAACTCCGATACTGTGGAATACTCTAGTAATTCAATGTGACCAGTACCCCAATCTCCCTTTCTTGGAATAATCCATTCACTGGGGCGCTGGTGATACCTTGCTTCCACATCAAGATAACTGTCAAACATCCGCTGTCGCTGTAACAATCCGAACCCTTTCGGTAGAGGTCCTGAAAATGATGTGACATTTACTCCTGGCCCATTTCGAAGAGGACGCCAAATCCAGTCGTTTCCGGCAGTATGAATTAACAAACCATCAGAATCGTGCACCTGAGGACGAAAATCATCAAACCATGGCCTCCGATTCTGCCCGTAAAGAAACATGCTACTCATAGGTGCGAATCCAATCTTATCTACATTTTTCCGAGCAAACACACGGGCATCAACATCTAGAACTGTCCGTGCTCCTGGTTTAAGAACAAACCGGTAAGCTCCTGTAACCGATGGACTATCAAGAACGGCATAAAACGTCATTTCCGAAGAACCAGCTTCCGGTTTTACCAGCCAAAAATCAGTAAAATGTGGGAACTCTTCAGCACGATTGAGTCCCGTATCAATCGCCAACCCACGTGACGACAATCCATACACATGACCACGACCAAGTACCCGAAAATACGAGGCACCAAGAAAAACAATCACCTCATCCTGAACGGAAAGGTCATTAATTGGATAGTGGACGCGGAATCCAGCGTAATCTAGATTCGGATAAGAACCGGACAACAGCGGTATAGCTGGCGGGTCGTAGGTAAAAAAATTTTGATCAAACGGCACATGTTGAATTTTATTTTCAGAAACAAGATTCACTCTAACCGGACGCTTGTGAACGAAACCCGGGTGAAACAATTGCACCTCAAAAGGGCTTTCTCCCTTCCAGAGTGCCATTTCTGACTTGAACCGAATGGCACGGTACTGGTCATAATTCAATCTTTCGAGTACGTCAGGAAGCTTGAAGGAGTCATCACCGGAAGACCCGATTACTCGATTTTGAGCTAGTCTTACAACGTATTCAAAAATGGAACCAGAATTTTCGAGATTGACACCAAGGTCTGACGACCAGTTGTCGAGAACAGGCGGCTGCGATAATGTGGACGGTATTTCCTTAGATGGATGTTGAGATTCACAGGAAATTGCGACAAACAAGATTAATGCCAAACTAACCATGCGACGCTCACCCTTTATGCATCGGAATAACATTCTCAGGACATGCGTGACTTCAGCAGTTGGGATCATCGCTATCAATTTACTATTTCTCGCACCTCATTGGCTGCTGAATCAGCAAATAGGCGCTCCTTGGTTGGCGCTCGAATCTGTATGGGTGAGCGCCCTCATGATCATACTAACTAAAGCGAGAAAAAATTCAGCGTTAACAACCATCGGCGCATCAATCATCCTTACACTCAGCTTTTTAATATTTTTCGATGAAATGGCCCGACAAAGTCTCGGCCGTCCGCTGAATTTATATCTCGATCTCCAACTTGGCAATGCCGTATATAACCTAATGACAGGATCTCTCGGCGTCAGTGTGACCGTAATGGTTTTAGGCGGATGTGTCTTAATGATTCCATTGATTGTTTGGTCCCTAGGCAATCTTCTCGCTTTACCCAGTCAATCCTTTGGTCGGACAAGAAGATTTCAGATACTCAGTGCCATTATCCTCTTACTTTTACCCATAGCTGCTGTGCAATATGCCCCGCTGTCGCGTCATACCGTCCTGTCTCTGCCCGCTTTTTACCTCGTTCGCGATCAATACCAACACTTTGTTAGGATGATGGCTGAACAAAACACTTTCATAGAAGAGATCAAGGCCAACCCGACATATGTTGCGTACCCAACCACAGTACTTAACCAACTAAAACAATCTGATGTCCTATTTGCATTTCTCGAATCATATGGCATGTCTACTTTGACAGATCCACGCTATTCCCAAATCATTAAGCCACGCCTTAAAGACTTCGCCAAACGGGCGAAGAACGCTGGTCTCCATGTGGCGACAGGAATGCTAGAAGCACCGACGCAAGGCGGCCAGTCTTGGTTTTCTCACCTCTCAATACTTAGTGGGCTCTGGATAGACAACCAGCTTCGCTATGATCTTCTCTTGGCAAATGGACCAGATACTTTAATTAATGATTTTCGTCGTACCGGACATCGCACGGTCGCCCTCATGCCGGCAAATACTATGCCATGGCCAGAAGGACAACTTCTCGGATACGACTACATCATCGGCCGAAACGAAATCGATTATGCGGGTCCTCCTCTGAATTGGGTAACTATGCCAGACCAATTTATATGGTCTTTCCTTGAAAATTCTATACGGCATTCGACAGACGACCCTCGCCCCTTATTCGCCGAAATCAGTCTTATCAGTAGTCATGCACCATGGACGCCTATTCTTCCAGTCTTAGACGATTGGGAAATTATCGGCAATGGAGAAATTTTTGAGCCGTGGCGAAACGCTGGCGAAAAACCCGAGCAACTATGGCTTGATTATGAGCGAGTTCGGGAACATTTTTCATTGGCCATCGATTATGCGCTTAATGTCATGACAAGCTACGCCGAACGGTTTGTCGACAAAGACACCTTACTAGTTGTTCTCGGAGATCATGAACCCGCACCCTTGATCACGGGAGATAGCAATAGCCGCGCTGTACCAGTGCATGTGATCAGCGAAGACCCAGCGCTTATTCAACCATTTCTTGATCTGGGCTATATAAGTGGGACCTTCCCGAATGCACAGCAAAGTGCGCCAACGATGGATGTCTTTCGTAATCAATTTATTCGGGCCTTTAGTGAAGGGCCCTCTCCTAAGGTTTCGCTATTAACCAAAGACTAATGACTTTCGATCATTCACAATATTCTTCATTGAACATTTACAGGGAAATGACCGTATGCCTATGTGGCTAGGCCTTGTGCGTTCACTTCTTATCTATTGGCGTCCAGGTCGACAAATAGGCCTTCAAAGACTCTATCGCCATTTTATTCGTTCTGGAGACCTTGTCTTTGATGTTGGGGCACATCTTGGTGATCGTTCTTGGGCTTTCGCAGCCCTCGGTGCTCGCGTAGTGGCACTTGAACCACAACCTCATGTTGCTTCGCTATTACGTACCCTGGTTCGCCGTCAACCTGAAATTACAGTTCTACATGAAGCCGTCGGTCGACAGAGCGGAACTGGAACAATTGCAATCAGCCAGTTCTATCCAACTGTCTCAACGTTATCCGAAACCTGGCGCCAAAAAGTCACGAAGACGAATCAAAGTTTTTCAGCCGTCACTTGGAAACGTAGTGCAAACGTTCGAATAACCACGCTGGATCAACTAATTAAGACATATGGTCTTCCTGATTTTTGTAAAATCGACGTCGAAGGATATGAGTCTGAGGTCATCGAAGGACTTACAGTAGCTTTACCGAAACTCTCTCTTGAATTCGTCGCTGGAAATACTGAGATCATAAGCGCATGTATTAAACGACTTAAATTACTTGGAGACTACGAGTTCAATGCCATTGCTGGGGAAAGCCGGAGTTTTGAATTCCCTAATTGGATAGACCCAGAAATTCTCATCGAATGGCTCAATAAAGAAGCTACGCATATTTCATCAGGAGATATTTATGCGCGCCTTATTTCTTACCCTAAAAGTGCATTTGAATATCCACAAAAACTAGAACAGGAACAAAGATAAGATGCCTAATATTCTCTACTGGGATAGCATGACGAGCGCTGAAATCCAACTACTGGCTCAACGTGATCCTGTAGCTATTCTTCCTATCGCATCAATTGAACAACACGGTTCTCATCTACCCGTTTCAACCGATAAAGATATCGGTAAAGGCCTGTTGCAACACGCTTTTCAATATCTACCTGACAATTTCCCGGCATGCGTGTTAACTCCCCTCAACCTTGGCACCAGTCCTGAACATCATCTTTTCCCTGGCACAGTCAGTCTAGAACCAAAAATATTGGAAGCCGTAATTGAAAGTTACGGATTAGCATTGTCACAATGCGGGATCAGAAGACTTTTGCTGAGTAACAGCCACGGTGGAAATCGAGCAGCGTTAGAATCCATTGCTCTTAAATTACGTAAAACCTACGATCTTTTAGTAATTAAGATTAATTACTTTCTTTTTCCACGGCCAGAGGATGTCAAAATTCCAGAATCAGAATGGCAATATGGTTTACACGGAGGGGCGGTTGAAACCTCTCTGATGCTCCACTTGCATCCGGATCGTGTTCGGGCTGGTGAAATGATGGAACTGAAAGATACGACATCATTATTAGAAAATTTGGACCAAACTCTTGAGCGAATAACTGCAACCAACGACGCCGCGTCATTCGCATGGCTTGCAGGCGATCTAAATAAACACGGCATCCTAGGAAATCCTAGTTTGGCAACGTCAGAAATTGGAATGAAGCTTGCTAAACACTACTCACAACTAATCGCAGAAACAATTCGTGATACAAAACGTTTTCCGATCAATCGCTTAGGAGTGTCTTAATCTATTTCCCATTTTGCGAAGAACCTGAGAGCATTTCTCCAAGCCAATGTCCCGCCCGAAACACCTTTGCTTTTACATATTCTCGGTTATGTGGATTCAAGGTTCCATATAACCCCTGTCGATCAACAACTTCAATGCCAGAGTTTCGCACAGCTCGAACTTTCTCTGGATTATTGGTCAATAATTGGATCCTGTCGATTTTAAGATATCGCAACATTTCGACTGCAACGTCATATGTACGTTCGTCTGGACCAAAGCCAAGTGTGCAATCTGCGTCGACCGTATCAAACCCTTCATTCTGTAGCTTGTAAGCTCTTAATTTATTAGCAAGACCGATACCACGACCCTCTTGCGCAAGATAGAGAAGAACACCCCCTCCTTTCTCAGCAAAAAAAGCTAAACTTCCGCGAAGTTGCTCTCCGCAATCGCAGCGTAAACTACCGAAAAGATCGCCAGTTAGACAAGCCGAATGAATGCGGACGGGAACTGGGTCAGTCCACGCATTCTGATCTCCAATCACAATCGCTACATGCTCAAGCATGCCATTAGCTTCCCGGAAACACATAAAACGAGCATCCTCCGCTTCTTCAAGCGGAACAGGACCATCACTAACATGGACAACTTCCAACGTGGTGCTACCAATCAATTGCTCGATTTGGTCTGCAGTGACCTTTAAAATGACTTTATTTTCAAGATCTTTCCTTAATTCTATATTTTCATAAGGTGTGACCTCTGCACTTAAAACCGCAGGTATTAACTTTCCAAAGCGTGCCAAATTGAGTGCCCCGATTTCAGAAGCTGAAGCCACACGACAGTCATAAGTTGGCCCACCTTTCGGCTCAAACGAAGAAGTCGAAAGACGCAAGATCGCATCAGAATGCGACGTACCGTTAAGCATGACACTCTGTTCCGTTGGTTGTGCCCCATTCGATAACCCCATAGCTCGAGCCCGGTGTGGGGTCACGACTAACCTTAAAGAGCTACTGGACAATCGCTTGAGATGCTCTAAAATTAAAGGCGTCAAAACCTCTACGGCAGCAACTATTACTCCCGACTCGTTGTCTGAGGGGGATGAGGGAGTCACATAAAGAAGGCGACCCCGTCGCAACTCATATAATCCACGATCTGCATCCTGCATGTTAATGACCTATTCTAGATCTGAAATCAAACTACCAGGGCAAGCTAATCTATAAGGAGTTTACTTGAGCAATCGTCTTGACGAACAAGCGGCATGGGACCTTCTTCGAGGAATACCAAAAATAATTCAATCGTCAAAGTTCCCCCTTCGTGCTAACCATCCGTCGAATTCTGCTCTTTGGATCCAAATTGAAGCCAATGGTACATGGAAATGTCCTCTTTCTGTCACAGAAAAAGCTAAAGATCTCCTAGAAATTTTTCTCCCACTACAGTTAAAACCGGACTTAATCATCGCACAAATAGGTCAAACCCTTGATGGATATATCGCAACCTCGACCGGACATTCCCACTACATAACAGGACCCGAAGATATAACAAGATTACACCGTCTTAGAGCTATTGTTGATGCTGTTGTAGTGGGTGCTGAAACTGCCTCGGCCGATAATCCGCTCTTGACGGTCCGAAAAATACAAGGAGACAATCCTATCAGAGTAGTTCTTGACCCACATGGAAGATTAGATCGGCAGCTGAGTGTCTTCACGGATAAATCTGCCAGAACGCTAACAATACAGTGCTCGAAATCGACGGAAGACACTGATCAACTAAATAAAAATGGTGAGAAAATCTTACTCCCAGCAGGCGACTCATCTAATCCACCAAAGACCTTTCCGGAATCTCTATTATTTGAGCCAGCACAGATTGTAGAAGCCTTGAAGCAACGGGGAATTAGACGCATCTTAGTCGAAGGAGGCAGTAAAACAGTTTCATCTTTTCTGAAAGCAGGAATACTCGATCGTCTTCACGTTACGGTGTCACCTCTGCTCATAGGGGCAGGCCGTAAAGCGCTTACGTTAAATCCAATTGACAGCCTCGACAAAGCAATAAAACCCAAGGTTAGACATTTTGTGTTAGATGATGACGTCCTCTTTGATCTGGATTTCCAAAGAACAAAAACACGACTCCCGGAAGGCTAGAAAGCAACACGACTACACCATATCCAATCGACACTACGACACCGTCTGAAACCGTTAGACCGACAGACCCCCAAATGAATGCCGCAGCAGCTTCACGAAATCCCCAACCAGCAACTGTTACAGGCAACAACATCGCAATCAGAACTGGTGCGATCAAAGGCGCCAGTTCTACAGTTGGAGTACTAATGCCAACAGCACGCGCGACAACTATATACATTACTAAATACGACAAAACAATTAATGAAGAACTCAGCAACTGAACAGGGAACGCTCGACTTGAAAACAATGCCGTTCTCGTGTCCCGTAACACTAGTGCTGCAAACGATTCGTCTTGCCTGCCTATCCAAGACACACATAATCCGATAGTGAGCACTCCCAGAGCAACACTTCCGAACACCCAAAACAATGGAATCAAATCGAAGTTAATTGACAGAAACATAAGTGAAATTACCGCCATCAAACACATGACCATTTGACCTGAGAGTCGTTCCAAAATTACGGCGCGAACAGCCTTCCCAGTCTTTCCAAATCCAGAACTTAAAAGAATACGAGAATGTCTCCACGCTCTTGAAACATCACCCATGACTCCACCGGGAAGAATTTGATTAAGAAAGGTTGCTAAATAGTACTCTTGAACAGCCTGACGAAGCGATAACCCAATACCCAGTTGAGAAGCTGTATAGCGCCAGCGCCATGCGGAACCAACCACTTGCAAAACAGAAACTAACACAGCTAACAAAACCCAATCACACTGCATGTCTAACAACCTGAACCAAACATCATTCAGGTCAACAACAAACGCTAAAACGATTAAGACCCCCGCGCTAACACCAAAGCGGAGAAACACCGTTACCATTTTCACAACGAACGAAATCCCATCTCTGGCATAACAAGAAGATCTTGGTGTCCTATTTGCACCAGAAATTCTCGTTGAAGCAGGCCATGTTTACGTCTTGCCCATGCTCGAATGCGCTCCTGTCGATCAAACTGAACATGCAACTCTAAGGCTGCGAGTTCCCAACCGTCTATTAGCTGATGTACAAGTTGCCGGTCATCGACACCAAGACGCCACTGGCTAGACCTTCGCCATGTCCTATAACCTTCTTCTTTGAATAAACCTTCCGTTACTAGGCTAGCAGTAGGGCCTAAGGCTTTCGTTGTGGCTGTACGTCTTTGCTGGTGAGCATTTATTGCTTCCCGGATCATCAGATCATCTGGATCAGCATCAGTATTCCCAAGATCAGGATGAGACCATTCCATCGTGCCGTCATAAGACAAAACGAAATAGGCTGCACACCTTCTTGCAGAACAAGCTGAGACCAATGTCTTCAACCATCCTTCATCAACTAGATCGAGAAGCGCTGAACACGTTACGACGTCCGCTTCAGACACACACGCCAAACCTTCCTGTGCAAGAAGTCCCTTGACCTTTGTTACACGAATCTCTTGGTTCGGAACAGATACGTGATCCAGTAGTCTGGTGTCGTGATCAATCAAGATCCAATGTTGAAATCCTGGAAGTTTAGGCGCAAGATAGCGCAAATTAGAACCAGTTCCACAGCCAAGATCAACAATTCTCTCCCATTCGCGACGTTGCCACTCTTCGCATAAAATAGGGACAAGTTCATCTGCTCTCGAACGATGATCCACAGGCTCTCGTAATGCGAGCCACTCTGCACTGAATTTTGGCAGTGACATTCGTCAACTCTCAGTAGTTAATTCGATTATTGTGTCTGCAAACTTACCGATCGTTTGATTCCAATCAGGAAGACCAGCTGCATAAGTACGACCCGCTTTTGAAAGTTTTCCGCGCAGCGTAAATGCACTATTAGGGTAGCCAGTCTGATCATCCAGTACCCGTTTTAGCGCCTGCGCCAGTGCATCTTGGTCGCCTGCGGAAACTAGCAGGGCAGCGTCAGAGGGTACAGTGTGAGGAATAGCACCTCCAGTCGTGCTAATGATCGGCAATCCTCTGGCCATAGCTTCGGTCAGAACCATTCCGTAGCCCTCAGAATAAGAAGGCAAAACGAACACTGCACTTGCGGCATACAGAGCATTTACCTTTATCGAATCACATTCCCCTGGAAATACAATTCGATCAGCCAAGTTAGATCGAAACACCAGTTCCTCCACATGGGCCACAAAAAACGGATCGCGCGACAAACTCCCAGCACATATGCAAGACCAGGACAGGTTGTTTAATTGAGTTAAAGCATGCACAAGCACATCTTGGCCTTTTCGTGGAGTAACAGACGCCAAACAAAGAATCTGCGGTGCGCCGGTACTAAACACACCCTCAGCCTGTGGTGCGGGATCAGTCCCGGGTAATACTACCCGCACGCAATCATGATTGACACCAAGAGCTAGAATCCGTGATGCGGTGTACTCACTTGTCGCAACTACCCCACTGCTAGCCAGTAACGTACGGCGCTCGAGCTTCACTAGACGCTCTCGTTGAAAGATCGTTAATTCAGTATCGTCGGTCAGAAGTAAATGAACTATCGCTAGTATATAAAGGCGCTCACGCTGCGCTACCACCACGTCAGGCAAGCCAGCCATAGCTAGCTCGTCGACAGCAACGCAGGCCTTGTCCGGAAGCGATGTAAGGAGTGTCGAAAGACTTCTACGAGCTACTTCATCGACATCCGGAAATGTGCCCTCAAGACAATGCGTAACAACCTTCCAACCTCGGTGTCTTAACCCGGATATAACTTTGGCGTCATATATATACCCGCCTGTTTGCTGTTTCAACGGGCCAGGAACAATGAAATGAATTACTCTTGAAATCACACCTGTCCTTCGTAACTGCCCCAAGCCAAGTGAGACTCTCGAAGCATCACGCGTAGAGAAGTCAAATGTTGTGCATTTTCACCAAATTTCCCATCTTTGATAATAGACACAAGCCTGTTGAAAACCTCTCGGGCGAGAAACTCAGTTGTCGTATTCTTTCCTTTAAACACAGGGTCATCATCAAGATTTTTGTACTGTAAATCTTCTAAGACCGAACTAAGACCGTTACTCGCAAGGCCAATATCAACAACCACCCCATCACCATCTAATTCCTCTGACATAAAGGTCACATCAACCACATATGTGGCCCCATGAAGACGCTGTGCGGGCCCAAACACTTCCCCGCGAAAGCTATGAGCAATCATAAAATGGTCACGAACATTTACGCTGTACAAAATGACACCTTCCTATAAAAATTCACTTCTCGGTATAAACAATCCGACAACAAAGTCCCGTTGGTTCTCTTTGACTTAAGCGCGCCATCACATCAGGCAATTCTTCAAACCGACACTCATCAGAAATCAGTAAATCCAAAGCAGGATCATTTAATAACTTCAAAGCAAGCGTCAGTCTACGATTATGAGTCCACTGAGGAATTCTTGAAGGTGGTATCCGACCGACTTGACTACTCTTAAGTGTTATTCGATGAGAATGAAAATCCTCACCTAGCGGTAAAGTTACAGACCGGGTGCCATACCAGCTTGCATCGACAACAATGCCGTCGCCGGTTGCCACAGTTAGGGCCGTCCGGAGACCGTCCGGTTGCCCACTGGTATGCACTACCACATCAGCCTTTGTGTCCTTCTTAACAACAGGACAAAATGTAAGGTCAAGTGCTTGAGCAATCTTAAGACGCTCTAAATTTGGATCAACGAGTATGACACTAGTTCCTGGAACCTGGTTGCACAACCAAGCAACAAGTAGTCCAATTACCCCAGCGCCAATGATGACGATTCTGTCACCGATCGACAGATTACTATCCCACACAATATTGATTGCTGTTTCAAGATTTGCCGCGAGTACGGCACGTTCCGGTGGAACATCTTCAGGTACGAGAAAAATCGCATGCTTTGGTACGTAATAGTAATCTTGATGAGGAAACAAACAGAAGACGTTCCGCCCAACTAAATTATCGGAACCAGAATCTTCCTCTACCTGTCCAACGCTGGCGTATCCATACTTAACAGGTCCTGGGAAGTCGCCCTCCTGAAAAGGCGCTCGCATAATTTGATATTGCGATGAAGGAACCTCACCTCGAAACACCAGCGTCTCCGTTCCGCGACTGATTCCAGAATACAACGTTCGAATTAAGATTTGGTCGACTTGCCTTGGGGCTAGTTCTGACTTCAGAATCTCTCCACGACCTGGTGCAGTTATCCAGAACTGTTGGGCGTTCTTGATATTGGACATGAATTTCAAAACTCGGATCACTCTTTATCTGATTGGTGGCATTATGCCATTGCTGGCTGAAAGTTTAAGTTTGTGGTGGCTTTTCAAGCTCCCCACTTTATATCTTTTTCACGTCTTAACATTTTATGCTTTCGTGGCAATCATAGTCTCGCATTACGCTCCTGTCACTGCTTCTCGTTGTGGATTGAATCCGGCGAATCAGATCACGCTGTTCCGGACCACACTCGTTCTTCCTCTTGCAGGATTAGTACTAAATGTTGAGTATCTCAATGAGGAAGCCTATTGGGTGATCATCTGTATAGCAATACTAGGGATGATTCTTGACGGAGTAGATGGGTCGATCGCCCGTCGCACTAGCAACGTTACAGCCTTCGGAGCTAGATTTGACATGGAATTAGATGCTTTTCTTCTCTTGATCCTATCTTTACTGGTCTGGCGCAGCGCCCAAACCGGTATTTGGATAATACTCATTGGAATAATCAGATACCTCTTTGTCATTGCCGGATACATATGGCCACAACTACAAGGAGAACTACCCGCTAATCAACGAGCAAAGATAATTTGCGTCGTGCAAGGAGTCGTCTTACTTTTTTGCCTTGGTCCGATTACCCCGTCAGGTGTAGCATCGACTATAGCTGCCATGGCACTTGCACTACTAATGTACTCATTCTGGATTGATATTCACTGGCTTCTTTACCGCCAAGTAAAAACATCTGATCCAAATAAAATGTGATTAGTCGTAATGATGAAACAACAAGATTCCCGCCTCACTGTGCTCATGGTCATTTTGGCTTCGGTTTTAATTCAGCCAATGATTACTGGTCAGTTGTCTCAATTGCCAGTCATCAGCAGCCAACAGCAATACAGTAAAGGTCAGGGTGTGGTACCTCTTTATAGAGGGTGGTTTAGAGGACCAAATGGAGAACGCTATGTCACCTTTGAATACTTAAATAGAAATTCCGAAGAAATTATTCAGATCCCAGTTGGCCCGAATAACAAAATTACTCCAGGACCACTTGATCAAGGACAGCCGACTTATTTTTTGCCGGGTCACCAACACGGTGTATTTACAGTTCTAACTCCAAAAAACCCAGCCCAAGAAATCAGCTGGACCTTAAACATTCGCGACACTACTTTTACCATGCCGGCTAATTTAGATCCGTTATACGAAATAGAAGGACTCATCAATCGCGGCGGCTCTTTCCCTGGAAATACGCCACCGAAAGCAACACTCACACCGGATGAACAAACGTCTCAAGGCCCAGCCGGACACACTAGTTTCTTCACGATCGATGCTGCTGAACAGCTTCTACTCGAATTACTAGTAACAGACGACGGTTTACCTCCTCGACCGGAGGGTAATAAGGTAATTCGTTCTCTTCAACGAAGCTATCGCCGAGGTGATGCAAGCGTTGAAGGTGTTACTGTGACATGGAATAAATACCGAGGCCCTGGTCCCATTTTTTTCGACAATCAGTCTCCGATCGTTCACGACGGTCAAGCACTCACCCGTGTCAGATTTGATACTCCTGGCGACTACATGCTTCATGCGCTTGTGTCAGATGGATCAGGGTTCGACGGTTGTTGTTGGACAAACAGTTACGTAAAAGTTACCGTAGAGACACCAAAATGAAATTTACTAATGAAAATCTATACGGAACGGCGAAGCTGCAAATTACTGTTAGCGCCCTTCTGATGGGATTAGCGGGAGTTTTTTTTAGTGATGACGCCATACAGGCTCAATCCCCTGAGATCCCGACTTTCAGCAAAGACGTAGCTCCAATATTTCAGAAAAATTGCCAGGAATGCCATCGGCCTGACAGCATGGCTCCAATGTCATTACTCACTTACGAAGAATCGCGACCATGGGCTCGCGCAATCAAAGATCGAGTAACCGCCAGAGAGATGCCTCCTTGGTTTCTTGACAAAACGGTTGGAATTCAAAAATTCATTAATGACGTATCTTTGACGGACGAAGAAATCGATATTGTCGTTCGGTGGGTCGACGCAGGCGCTCCTGCGGGTGACGCAAAAGACTCACCAACGCCACGTCAATGGCCGAGTGGAGATCTATTTCGATTGGAAAGTCAACTCGGACCACCTGACCTAATCGTAAAGTCTGTACCCTTTACGATGCCTGCAGTGGCTCAGGATACATTTTTTAGGCCTATGGTAGATGTTGGACTTACCGAACCCCGATGGATTCTCGCGACCGAAACAAAACCTTCCGGGCGCGACGGTCGTCGTATCGCTCATCATGCATCAACTTTCCTCCATCAACCAGAAACGCCAGAATTTATCGAAGCCGAGCGAGCACTTTTAGAAGGACAAGCGGCAGCCGATGCGGTTCTTAAAGTGTCTCGAGAACGAATAGGACGTGACCCCCTCGAAACTCGAGAAATGTTTACAGAGTGGGCTCAAGGAAAAGGCGGGGAAATCTATCCTGAAAATACTGGCAAACTCGTTCAACCTGGTGCACAGGTCGAATTCTCAATCCATTACCACGCTGTCGGCGAAGAAATTACAGATCAGCTTGAAGTCGGCTGGTGGTTTTATCCTAAGAACGTTACACCTAAGTACAGTGCCTCATTTGTTTCAGTAGGAAGTGTAAATGTAAAACCACTACACATTCCTCCACATAGTGAAACAGTACACCAAGGCTCGTTTACACTCCCCGCTCCAACGATACTCCACAATTTTCAGCCTCATATGCATTATCGGGGGAAAGCATTTTCGTTGGAAGCAATATACCCTGACGGCCACCGAGAATTGCTCAACCATGCCAATCGTTTCAGCAACGATTGGCATATCAATTACATCTACGACCCAGATTACGCCCCTGTCCTTCCTGCAGGCACAGTATTACAAATCACTGCCTGGCACGACAATACGGCGGCAAACCGTAACAATCCTGACCCTCGGCAGTGGGTATGGTATGGACCGCGCACAGTTGACGAAATGGCCCATTCAAATGCTCAGCTTATTTTTATTAGTGACGATGATTACGAAACTATCATAAACGAACGCCGAGCACGAAACAGTCAAGATTAATCAGTAATAACCAACACACCTGTTATTCTGATTCTCGTTCCTCAGCTCTGGCACCGGCCAACATACCGATAAGACCATAATTACCTTCATGGCAGGCATATTCAAAAATTGCGCCATCACTCCGCTTAAGGGGGATCATCAACGTCCATGGACTCGTCCAAGTAGTTGAATCAGTGAAAGTCACTTCGTAGGCAAGATTTTCGTCATCTATACGGGTGAAACGTTCGGTCACATGCACGTTTTCACCAACACCACGATAGCTACCAGCCTGTGAATAATTGGTCGTTTCCACAACCAGCGTATCGCCGTCATAGTGCGCTCTTGAATCACCATGCCACTGCCGAATCTTATCCTCTAAGTGCGGTTGATCAATCGGAATTACCCGTGCATCATGGATGAGTTCTTGCAATATGACTACGTGATTCTCCGTCTGAAAAATCTGAAAATAACTGTTATACCCTGCAAGCAAGTTCGGAACACCATATGTCATACAACGAACATTCAGTGGCATTTCCTCCGCGCCAGCAGCACCATTTTCTCTCGTAATAGTACGTGGTCGCTGCTTTGCCTCTTCGGTCATCGGTGGAATCCGACCATTCGGTGGATCAACAATCAGGGAAGTCCGATTGTCTAACTCACGCTCGACCAACCAAAACGAGTTGTAATTTCCGGTACCTGCATCAAATTCAAGCGCCTCATTATCGGGATCAAGAAGTCTAGCCAGTAACAACGGTCCTAGTAAATTACCAGCTTGCTCATCATCTCGAGCGGCAGCCGCTGCCTGCTGAAGTGTCGCCAATTCTTCCTCAGTCAGACTGTCTTTGCCTTCAAAGGCAGCTGGACGTTCCATAGGTGTGGCCGTATTGTTTGCCCAAACACCCTGTAGATCTGGAGCACCAAAGGATGTTCTCGGCACTTGCCACGTGTCAGATGCTGATTGTCCTAGAACTATACTAGGCACGACGCATACAAACGCCAATGCCAACACAACCACGTTCACCGATTTGCGTGTCCACCGACTCATCTAAAACCTCCTCAGACAACAAAATTCATATGCATGCTACGAGGTGACACCTCACTTGTCCAGAATCCTTCTGTAAGAAGCATATAATTCACTGATGTAGTTGTCGATGCCCTTTCTGCGCGTAACTATTTATTATTAAGGAGGAAACAGATGTTTTACTTCAAATGGAAGTCGTTAAACATTAAATGTATTGCCGTAACACTACTAATTACTGGCTTTGTGACCACAGCATTGGAGGAAAAAACATATGCGGAGATGCGGACTTACAGAAACATCGATTATGTTCCTACTAAAATCTATGCGGACAACCGAGACAAGCTAGACATTTTCATGCCAAAACAGGCTTCCGGTGTTCCGATCGTGATTTATTTCCACGGAGGAGCCTTACAACGAGGAGATAAAAGTCAAGCTGAAGGGCTTGCCGCGCAATTAACTGAGAGAGGAATCGGTGTCGTTAGTGCGAATTACCGTCTTTCTCCACAGGTAATACATCCCGCCCATATCGAAGATGCGGCAGAAGCCGTGGCCTGGGCATATAGAAATATCAGCTCCTTCGGTGGTGACAGAAATCGTTTGTACTTATCCGGACATTCTGCTGGAGCCTACCTGGCCACATTGCTATCTCTCAATGCCTCATATCTTGAGAAACATCGTGTCGCCTTGTTTAACATTCGTGGCACTGTCGCAATTAGTCCTTTTCTTTATGTTGAGGAAGTCGCTCCTGATCGCCCGAAAACAGTTTGGGGAACAGACCAGAAAGTATGGCTCCAAGCATCTGTTTCTCCGTACGTGGGCGATCAGAAACCTCCGATACTCTTTATCTACGCCGACGGTGACGACGACTGGAGAAAACAACAGAATGAGCGCCTTGCAGGAGAACTTCGACGCGCAGGAAACACTGGGATGACGACAAGTGAGATTTCCGACCGCAATCACGGCACTATTATTTCTGCTATGAGTAATAACTCGGATCCAGGAATGCTACAGGTTGCTGCCTTTATAACAGGTGCGTATTAATTTAAAATGTCTGGTTTGATTTCAAACATTCGTCAGCAAATACAATTGCTGCGTCTTATTTACAAGAACCCGCGCACGCCACATTATATTCGCTGGCTTGCGAACGGCACGCTGCTGTACGCCATGAGTCCTATCGATCTAATTCCTGACTTTATTCCGATTCTTGGATATGTTGATGACGCAATCGTTCTTCCCTTCGCAGTGTGGCTTATATTTAAACTAATTCCTCCTGCCGTATTAAGGGAATGTCAGGCTCAACTAGAATTGAAAAAAAACAAGAACAACAAGCCTGAATAACTACGTCAATCTAAAGAGACATAACAGAAAAAAGGGAGCTCAAAAATAAGCCCCCTTTGCTGCCTCACTACTAAACGTAGAATATATAAAGTGTACCTACTGCTGCCGCAAGGAAGCCAGAGCCTCCTCATCTGCTTGCTCCTGCTCTCTGGCACCAGCAAGAATGTTGTATAACCCGTAATTGCCTTCATGGCAGGCATATTCATAAAGTGGTTGATCGCTTTTCTGCATGGGAATTTCGTAACTCCACGGAGACACCCAAACGGTAGGATCTTCAACTGTCACCTCATACATAAGTGTCTGGGGAGACACTCTTGTAAAACGTTCAGTTAAAACGAGATTCCTGTCAGCGAGACCGTTTCTAAAACTGGTTTCCCGAAGAAAATTTCGTGTCTCAACAACGAGTGTGTCTCCTTCCCAGTAGCCACGAGAATCACCCATCCATTGACGAATGCTGTCATCAACATGTTCGCGTCCATCCAGGGGAACCACCCTCGAACTGTGTACCATTTCATTTAAAAGCACTACGTGAGTTTCGGTCTGAAATAACTGAACATTTTGGTTGTACCCTGCAGGTGTCATAGGCGGACCGGAATTAAACCCTAGAACACACCGTACCGCAAACATCCCACTTCCAAGATCGTCAACCCAACCTCCTGGCGTCGGTTGATGGCGCGTCACTCCTTTACGAGACATCTGATGCAACCTTAAGCGCTCTTCAGCAGCAGGTGTCAGTGCTGGCACACGACCAGATGGCGGATCCGTTACCAATGAAGTCCTGTTCGTTTCTACAGACGTTGCACCAGCATCAAACCAAAATTGGTTGTAGTTTCCCACGATATCCGCAGGGACCTGGTCATCACGCACTGCAATCGCAGCATTGCGTTCGGCTTCAAATTCAGCAACTTCCTCATTGGAAAACACATCCTTACCTTCAAGTGCCTCAGGACGCTCAAAGGGTGTGAGCGTTCGAAAATCCCAGACACCCTGCAAATCTGGAGCACCCCACGCTGTACGAGGTACAGCTGAATCTTGCGCCTTTGTCATGGCAGGTAATAGCAATAGAGCTACTACGAAAACAGCCAAGCCGGTCAACCACGTAGATCGGACAGTCATAGCAAACCCCCATTCGTTGACAATCGCTTCACCTTAAATCTTCCAGGTTCTAAAAAATATCAATCATTCCCAAAAGTTAACTACTTGCTAGTGAACAACATGTGACTCTATATCATCATCCAATACTTCAATATGTGGTATCGCAAGAGACCTTACCGCGTTAATAGCTAACAAAACGGCGCGTTCGGCACTAACAGACATTCCTTCATCACGAAGTCCCTTGCGTGTTGCACGTAATACCCTGAGAACTTGGGCGCGATCAAATCGTTGTCCCTCACAATGTTCACAGAAACCCATATCCCTCTTTTCGTTCTCGTGCGCAATTCACTTGCTCTGCCACATCGTGCATTATTTTATGAGCATACCAGTAGCATTACTCTGTTTATTCGCCCCAAGCCACACTTGGGAGTATACTCGCTCGTCTTAAAACTGCGAAACCACTGTTCGGTTTAACCGCAAAAGGAGGCTGCTGTAGAACCGGGTGAACCAATTCGTATTATTCTTACCTTTTGAGATCAGAGTTCGGTATGTTGTTCCTATGGTTAGAAAAATACACAACCATACCTATATATCTTAAGGAGCGTACATAGTGTATGACCGACTACTGGCAATTACTGATTTTATTTTTCTAAGTCCGCGCATAATACTCAGAGTTTTGTGTTGGAGCGTCATCTTACTCCTAACGCAACCGGTAGCTGGAGCACAAGGAGAATCACCTACACGACCGCCTAGAGTTTACGTTGAACGCCTCGGAAATGGACCTATTATTCGCCCATCGATGGACAATTCAATGGGTAGCAACATTAATGGACCGTCACTGATAAAGGTCCCTGACTGGATAGAAAACCCTTTAGGTCAGTACTACTTGTATTTCGCTGATCACCGCGGAACATATATCAGACTCGCGTACGCTGACGACCTGCTTGGCCCCTGGCTCACGCATGAACCAGGAACATTACGACTTAATCAAACACATTTTTCTAAGACTCCACCACTTCCAAATACATACGTTCACATTGCCTCACCAGACGTGCATGTACGTAAAGATCGCCAAGAAATAGTAATGTATGTCCACGGCCAAGATACTGACGGTCAAGTCACGCGTGTCTCGACTTCAAAAGATGGGCTCATCTTCAGTGAAAGACCCGAAATTTTAGGCCGACCTTATTTTCGTGTTTTCAATTACGAAAAAAATTTTTATGCACTTGCCATGCCAGGAATTTTTTATCGCTCCCGCGACGGAATTTCTGATTTCGAAAAAGGTCCGAAATTGTTCAATCCAGATATGCGTCACTCAGCGGTTCTTGTACGAAATGGAGCACTTAATGTTTTCTGGACACAAGCAGGACATGCCCCTGAACGAATTCTACTATCGACCATTAATTTGACCGGAAACTGGATGTCTTGGACGGAATCGAATAGTGTCGAAGTGTTGCGCCCTGAAGAAGAATGGGAAGGAGCCTCTTTCCCTGTTGCACCGTCCAAACGAGGCTCTATCGATCAAGCTGTTAACCAACTTCGAGATCCTGCTATTTTTGAAGAGGGTGGTCGAACATTCATCTTGTACACCGTTGCTGGCGAACATGGCATCGCTATTGCGGAAATTCATTTTGACAATTAAGTTTTTTTTGCCACACGAACATAGCAAGAAGTCATGGGAATTCTAGGAATTATCCTCTCCCTGTTCGGACTAATGTATTTCGCCTACCGTGGAATGAACGTTCTCGTTCTTGCACCAATCATGGCTATCGCTGCGGCGCTATTTGATCCCCATGCCCCGATTATGGCGTCTTATACCCAAGTATTTATGCCCGCACTTGGCGGTTACTTATTTAGTTATTTCCCGCTCTTTTTGCTCGGTGCAATCTTTGGGCAACTCATGGCAGATAGTGGTGCCGCCCATGTAATAGGTTATCAACTGACCCACAAATTTGGGTCTTCAAATGTTCCACTCGCCGTCGTGTTGACCTGCGCAATATTGACTTATGGTGGGGTGTCTTTGTTTGTAGTAGCTTTCTGTATTTATCCGATCGCACACACACTTTTCCGTGAAAGCAACATACCAAAGCGATTTATTCCAGCGTGTATCGCACTTGGTTCATTTACATTTACTATGACGGCCCTACCGGGCACTCCAGCAATTCAGAATGCGATTCCAATGCCCGTCTTTGGAACCACAACTTACGCCGCACCAGGCTTGGGAATTATCGCAGCATTAATCATGTTAGTTGGGGGCGTTTTTTGGTTAAGCAAGCGTATAGCAGCAGCACGAGCCACCGGGGAAGGCTTTGGAAATTCTGAGCGAAAACAAGAAACCCATAATGAACAAAGACTCTCGATGTCGTTGTTCACAGCTTTACTGCCATTAAGTCTCGTGATTATCTTGAACTATATGTTTACGCGGATGTTTATCCCCAGTTGGAACATCTCGTATCTCTCAGAGGAACAATTTGGGGCCACTAATCTTCAAAGCGTCTTAGGTCTATGGTCCATCATTGCGGCAATCACTATCTCGATTTTAAGCATTCTACTTATTCAACGGAAACAACTATCAACACCAGTTACATCTATAAACAAAGGTACAATCGGGAGCCTTCTTCCAATATTTAACACTGCATCAGAAGTAGGTTATGGCGCGACGATTGCATCCCTGTCTTCATTTACACTTGTCAAAGATAGTATCTTTAGCATTTTCCCAGACTGGCCTCTTATTTCAGAAAGTATCTCGATTAATGTTCTGGCCGGAATTACTGGCTCGGCTTCAGGAGGCTTAAGCATCGCTCTGGAAGCCCTTGGAGAACACTACCTCGCTATGGCCCAAACAGCGAATATATCTCCAGAACTTCTTCATCGCGTAGCAACGCTAGCTTGTGGAGGATTTGACACTCTTCCACATAATGGAGCGGTAATCACCCTTCTGGCTATTTGCGGACTCACCCACAGACAGTCTTATTTTGACATTTTTGTAGTTGCGTTGGTTGTGCCTTTTTTAGCTACGATGACAACGGTAGCGCTTGGAACAATGGTCGGAAGTTTTTAGTTAAAAATTACTAACGTTATTGGCGTTTAATCACAAACGGAATAACCGCGTGACTTTCACTATTAGAGAACGATCGTCAAGACCAGGAAAACGTCTCATAAGGGTATTTCGTTGTTCGTTGTACACAACAAACAACTCGCTGCCAGGAAGATATTCCCAGCGAAATCGAATATTTGCCGCGGCTGTATTACTTTCTGAACTGTACTGTAACAAGGCACTCGTAAACATTTTCGGTGTGGTCGTAAACACTACCCTAGCACCAGTGAGGTGAGTCGTAAATTCACCCTCCAGCAAGTTTATCCAATTCACAGAATAGCTGGGTTCAATTGCAAATCGTGGCGTAGGATTCCAACGCCCTCGTCGCACACTCACAGCAGTCCGATGCCCACTAAAAAATTGTCCGCGCTCAACTTCAAGATCTAACTTGATAAGCCTCTGAGACCAAAGATTGTACTGAATACGATAATTACTAAAATCGTAGTTTTTTACAGGAAGAACTATCGATGGTGTAATTTGAAATGGTTCGGGAAGAAATTCATAAGTTCGTCGATAACGAAATCTAAACCGATCACTATTCTCAAAATCGACACCGAACTCTGCATAACTTTCACGAGTCTCCAATTGACCTGTCATATTTTCGACATAATTAATTGACGCAGCCCACACAAGTTTTCGAATGGACTGCACGGAAAATAGTCGCGGACTAAAGCGAAATCGGGCACGACTCTTCTGCATATCATCACGACGAACAAAACCTATCTCAGGATTGAACGCATCTCCAACAACAAGACGCTCTAAACGCACTCCGTATTTGTCACCGTCAAAATTAAAATTTAACCGGTAACTGGAATTATTGCCGTCAAGCTTGTCAGTTTCAGATTTGGCCCAATAGGTATCAATAACGAGGGTGTTTTGAAGAAACAGAAAATCCCCATCGACACCATACACTCTGTTACGACCAGACTTATTGAGACTTACCGAACGATCAGTGGCAATTAGGCCAACACTACTCTGGCGGAAAATATCTCTCTTCAGACGCACAACTGAAAAATTCGTAGGGGCAGCACCGGAAAGAACTTCTTTATCAGCCCTAATATGTAAAAGACCCAAGTCAAAACCTCCTGCACGCCCCGTCACACGACCTCCAGCCGTTACCGGCACTTCTCGACCACCTTGGAGACCAATACGTCGACTATAAAAGACCACAGGAGTATCTCGCCCACGACCACCAAATGAAAATGTTCCCTGGTTTTCTAAAAAGAAATCGCGTTTCTCCGGAAAAAAAAGACTAAAGCGCGTCAGGTTTATTTGCTGCTCGTCAGCCTCGACTTGGGCAAAATCTGTATTGTAGGTAAGATCCGCCGTTACACTTTCGGTAATGCCAATCTTAAGATCGATACCTGCCTCAGCTCCAAAATCATTTTGAGGTGCCGGCCTGTCCTTAGCATCTGTGTTTAGCTCACTAATAGCATATGGTTTAATTTCAATATTGCGTGACGGTGGTGGGGTTTTGATCCCGACTAATGGGGCCGCTAACGATGCCCTGAGACCTCGTCCTCCAACTGCTGCCGGGACTTCGACAAGATATGACATCTCGTTTTTCCAACGATTCCGGCGTCGCACATTGATACCCCAAGTCTGGTCATCACCTGGCCGATATCGCAATGATTTGAAAGGTACGGCAGCTTCGACTGTCCAGCCCTGTTCAAATCGACCAACTTCAACTTCCCAAATCGGATTCCAGTCAAAATTTGTTCGCCCTTCTCCTGTTGACTGTCCATCCATCCGACCGCCCAGAGCGTTGACCTCAAATAAGACACCAGTTCGTTGGTCATAAAGTGTGTCAAAGATCCAAGCAACGTTATCTCCCCTGCCAATATTGGTATTGTCTCGCCTCATCTCATCAACCATCAGTCGATCAGGCTCAGTCTCCCAACATCGAGCAACAAAGTAGATATGATCCTCATCAAAAAACACCCAGACTTCAGTCACTTCAGTCGCCGGCAGTCCCTCCGTTGGCTCGACTTGAATAAAATCGGACATAGGCTGAACAATCGTATAAATAGATTCGTCTAGAATTCCATCTAGATTTAACGGAAGTTCGAGGGAGACAGCTCGTCCAATAGAACTAGCAGTCTCTTGAAACGGAGCCTGCACGTCGACTGGGTTCACGACGGTATTCGGCTGTTTATTTGACTCTTGTAAAGCCTGTCCTTCGGCCAGAGAGCTTACGGGCAACCAGCTAAGAAAAAACAAACAAAAAACAGTCTTTTCAATTAGATACCTGAGCAACATACTCATGTTAAAACCTTAAACTCTATCATGTGAGCACTACTTGCTCCGCTCCCTCTAAATTGAATGCACGGTCAATCCCAAAAAATCCAATACGTTACAGCCTAGGATTTAGTTAAACAACAGACTAGAATTTATAAACCTATAGTTCCATGGCGCGGCAGATGGGCCGCAATCGAGGAGGACCTCGTGCATGACTTCGCAGCTACTATGATTAGGATCTTAACAAGCACGGTCGTAACTATCTTAATGTCTACAGCAGCTATCGTTGGACAATCTTCGACAAGCACAACGTGGGGCGATCCAGATATTGAGGGGATCTTTACTTTCGCAACGATCACTCCCCTACAACGACCGGGTAACGTGGACGGAAAGACAATACTCACCGCAGAAGAAGCTGCCAGCTTAGAAGAACGCACTGCCCGTGAACGCGTAGATCGCCCACCGCGCCCTGGTGACACCGGCACCTACAACCGCTTCTGGGTGGACTACGGCACAAAAGTTGTCGCCACAAAGAGAACATCTTTAATTACAGATCCGGCCGACGGAAAGTTGCCTGCGGTTGTGCAGCAGGTTCAACAACGCAATAAAGCTTCACGTGCCACCGGACCACAATCCCCGTCTGGACATGAAGACCTCTCAATCACTGACAGATGTATTATGGGGTTTAACGCAGGACCACCATTTCTTCCTAGTGCCTACAACAATACTGTCCAAATATTTCAGACCCCTGACTATGTGGTAATCCTTAATGAAATGATCCATGATGCTCGAATTATTCCTATTAATGGCAATCCTGAACTTTCGGACAATATTCGACAATGGTTAGGTAGTTCACGGGGCTACTGGGATCAAAACACTCTCGTCGTAGAAACAAAAAACTTTTCTTCGGGACGAGAACTTCTCGGGGGTGTCAATATATGGCGATATCCAAATGCTGGCACTTCGGATCGCTCGGCAAGGCTCATTGAGCGTTTCACACGATTAGATGCTGCTACTATTAATTACGAATTTACACTTAATGACCCTGGGACATGGACACAACCATGGTCTGCAACCTTTCCGCTTGTGGAAATCGATACAAACGTGTTCGAGTATGCTTGCCACGAAGGAAATTACTCTGCGGCTAACATTCTTAGTGGAGCACGCGCAGATGAAATGAACTCTCATTAGAATATAACTATAGGGACTACTCTAATTGATACTATCGCTTAGGCAACCTGGTAGTTAGGAGAAACAAAATGGGTAAGTTGGAAAGAGGAAAGCTTCACCACAGAAGCCACAAAATGCTCATTCTATTAATAGCTACTTTACTTTCAGCATGTGGCACTTCAACAGAACTAACAAACAATACGGCAAGTGATACTGTTCCTCGAACTCCAGAAGGACACCCTGACTTTAATGGGGTATGGCAGGCGTTAACAACAGCATCGTGGAATATTCAAGATCACAATGCACAAAAAGGTGTTCCTGCCGGACAGGGCATCGTCCACGGCAATGAAATTCCCTACCAGGAATGGGCTGCCGCACAACAGCAAGAGAACTATCAAAACCGAGCCGACCTTGATCCTCTGCACAAATGTTATCTTCCAGGGGTGCCAAGAATTATGTATATGCCATATCCATTTCGGATTAATCAAACGTCAGAGCTTACGGCGATCACATTCGAATATAGTCATGCCTTTCGATGGATATGGACTAATGGAACTGAGCATCCAGAGGCGCTTGAGTTTTGGATGGCAGATTCTCGAGGTCACTGGGAAGGTGATACTTTGGTTGTCAGCGTAGCCGATTTCAACAATCAGACGTGGTTTGATCGTGCCGGGAATTTTCACAGTGAAGAACTGACCCTAGTAGAACGTTATAGCCCAATGGGACCGAATCACATTAATTATGAAGTAACTGTTGAAGATCCAAAGGTTTTCACTCGTCCCTGGACTATGAGTACGGTTCTCTATCGCCGCCTTGAAGAAAATGTTCAGACCCTTGACTATGAATGCCTTGAATTTGAGGAACCATTTCTGCCTTGGGACGAAGTGCCCGTTCCTGGCATGCCGGGTCCTCCAGAGCAACAGAACTAAAATTCACCCTTGGAACTATTAGAGCAACAACAACACAAATAAGATGCTGAACATGGGGCGAACATGAAAAACATACTTTTTGCTCTCCTAGCTTTATCAATCCTGTTCATAGGTATCGCGGGAAACAATCCTGCCTTTGTCTTTGGGCAAGATTCAAGTGCAACAGATGAATCTTGGGAACCTAACAGGCGTGCTGACGGACAACCAGACATTCAGGGCATTTATATCAATCCGTGGGTGTTCACGATCGAAAATTATACAGACCAAGAACGTGAAGAATTCCGACAAGCGATGATCGAACATCGCGGCCCTGAAACAGGAGCTTACGACTTTGACTGGCTAGAACAGTCGACCACCGAACGTCGCGCTGATTACCCATATCCCGACAACTTTTATGGCGTGTCGAAGCCTACATCTGGTCGCATCCCTTGGCAAGATTGGGCCTTTCAAAAAAAGAAATATCTATCACATCATCCATATGAGAAAAGAGAATTTTTTGACTCGAGAATTCGATGTCTTCCTGCTGGCACACCTCGGGGTTTCTTCTGGAGTTTCTATAACGGATGGCAGATCCTCCAACCGCCAGGTTATGTCGTGATTCTTTATGAACACAACCATTTATATCGCGTCATTCCTCTCGACGATAGTCCTCACCTTGGTAAGGACATCAACCTATGGATGGGTGACTCTCGCGGTCACTGGGAAGGCAATACATTAGTTGTTGATGTCACTAACCTGACCGACAAAACGTGGGTGATCGGGGAATTGGGCGGGGAAGGCATTCATATTGGATCATTTCACAGCGAAGATATTCATGTCGTCGAACGCTTTACAATAGTCGACAAAGATAATATTGATTACGAAGTCACAATTGAAGATCCCAATGTGTTTACGGAGCCTTGGTCCATGAAGTACCGAGTGTTCACTAGAGCTCCAAAGGATTATGTGCTATTTGAATATGCGTGTCATGAAGGAAACCGAACTATGGAACTTACATTTGGTGACACAAGAGATTAACTGTGAGGTAATAACATGAATTTAAAACAAGCCGCTTTCTTAGTCTCATTTACCGTTACTGCTTTGATGACTGCATGGACATTGTCCGTAAATGCACACCACGCCTTCACCGCAGAATTTGACGGAACGAAACCAGTCCAACTCTCTGGCGTTGTGACTCGGATGGATTGGGTGAATCCTCACTCGTGGATTTATATCGACGTACCTCAAGCCGATGGTTCCGTGGTAAAGTGGGAAATTGAAGCGGGCGCACCGAATGCTATGTTTCGTCGAGGTTGGAACAAAAATTCTATTCCCGTTGGCACCGAAATTGTCGTTGAAGGTTACAGAGCTAAAAACGGAAAAAACATTGCTAACGGACGAAACGTCACCTTTCCAGATGGTCGAAAAATGTTTGTAGGTTCGTCAGGCACTGGAGCTCCCGTTGATGGAGCGGATCCAACGGAACGATAAATACTGCTCACGGGATTTATAAACCAGGACACTTAGTAGAAAAGAGCGCGCTTATGAAAAATTTTCTATTGCGACCACTAACCTTGACACTGACAATTGTCGGAGTTGTTTTGGTTTTATCTAGCCTCAGTTTGTTATCCGGTCAAGAAAATGAAACTTACAAACCTGAGCTTCTACCTGACGGACAACCAAACATTCAAGGCATCTATATCTCACCCGCTTACCTGTCACTTGAGCGTTGGACCGACGAAGAACGTGAAGAATGGGGAGAAAAAATGATCGCTGTTCGTGGTCCAAATCCTGGAGCATACGGCACAGAATGGACTGAAGGAGACCTGCGCGAAGGTTCCGGAAGAGGAGAAGGATACGCTGTAGTTGATCCACCGAATGGAAGAGTCCCTTGGCAACCTTGGGCGCTTGCTAAAAAAACATATATCAGGGACAACCCGTATGACCGTAAATCTTTTATTGACTCACGAGTACGATGTCTACCGGCAGGAACACCTCGTGGAACATTCTCAAGTTCATACAACGGATGGCAGGTTCTCCAGACACCAGGACACGTAATTATTCTCTATGAGCACAACCATTTATATAGAGTAATCCCAATCGACGGAAGCCCTCATCCCGGAAAAGATATACAGCTCTGGATGGGAGATTCTCGTGGCCGATGGGAAGGAAACACGCTAGTTATTGATGTAAAGAATCTGACTGATAAGACATGGGTTATCGGAGAGCTTGGCGGGGAAGGAATGTCTGCTGGTTCTTTCCATAGCCCGGCACTTCACGTGGTTGAACGATTCACCATTGTTGATGCCGATACCATTGATTACGAGGCGACGATTGAAGATCCAAATGTATTTACTCAACCATGGAAAATCGCGTTCCGCGTATGGCAACGAGCACCACCAGAATATGTTCTATTCGAATATGCTTGCCATGAAGGCAATCGGTCAATGGACCTTACGCCTTTAGTTTCAAATACACCGTAATCAAAACGTGACTTATGTTTTTGAGCCGGGCCTTTGCCCGGCTCAAAAACCCTCATAAGACTTGCTCTGCTTAACTAGAAACCCGGACGTCGGCCACTTCACAAACACCGTCCAGTAATTTCCAATAAGCATCAAGGGCAGTACTCGCAGAATGATAAATCTCGTCTTCAGAAACCCCAGATTCAAGACACCGAGCCAAAGCTTTTCTTTCTCCCTCCCGATGCTCAACATCCGCAGTGGCATGAGTTGAAAAATATTCAAGAGCCTCACTGCTCTCTATTCCATACAATTCACAAAGCCCTTTCATTTTCCTCTTTGACACTTCCGGCTGTTGCGACTCATACGCGTAAAGTGCACTAAGACCACTTGTTACACTTCGATTTGTTAATTCCGTGAACACCGCTATTACAGAGCGAGTGGAATCAGCGGGTGTTTCAGCTTGAAGCTGCTCAGAATTCACTCCCACCGCCTGGGCAAAGTCTAACCATAATTCAGGATGCGTTTTCGGCTCTGACAATTCATCGGCAAGGTTTTTTGACAACTCTTCACGTGTTTCCGCATCACTTGAACCTGCAATAACGGCTTTCAGATATCCGGGAAATGCTTGAACATGGGGATAGTACATGCGTGCATATGTTGCAAGCTGTTCAGGAGTCAACTCTCCTCGCTCCCACGCCACATAAAATGGATGACCGAGAATACTTCGTGATTGAATTAATTCATCAAGGGTATTTAATACATCGCTCCGTTTCACTGGATATGTCTCCTTTCTAAAATCTGATAAATAGCACCACACAGAACTGACGATGTTCGCTCACTCCGGCAGTCTCACAACATTTAGAGTATCTATAAGATCAGGGTATAAATTCTCTACCAACATTGTAAATCCTTCACGCTCTTGTCGTCGCATAAAAATGCTGACAACCGAAAAAAGTGGCGTCGACCAACAGTAATCGAGGTGCCTAAAACATCGTGGCATGATAGCGTAGTCAAGAGATATTTTGATGGCACAAAACAACACTTTCAACATTGGCACATTGGGACGTCTTGTCTCGGGAATCAGCGTTTGCATAGCCGGAATTATCGCGACATCTCCTCAGCCAACCAGACTGCTATGGCAAGCGAGTGTTGTTCTAAGTGAATGGGGACACTGGCTCGCACTACTCTCACTGCTACTGATTCCAGGTTACCGACGCTCCCGTTTGGATGCTCTTGGATCCATTTTGGCCGCCATCGCCATTCTGCTTCTTCTAGTTCCATTATGGAACGCTGTCACACTAAGCAGAACATTACCGATATCATTAGAAAAAACATTTGGCTCGAGCATTTCCCAAAGCATCCCAAATAAACCACCTCGGCCGGCTGCCCTAGTGTTTAAAGATTTACTAGCTGGAATTTCATCTTCAGATGTTCTCGTTGATGAACATGTCTACCAAGTTGTCGATAACAAACAATTGCGCCTCGACCTGTATCGACCAGCGTTCGCGGACGGAACCTTGCCAGTAGTAATAGTAGTCCATGCCGGCGGATGGACAAGTGGAAATAAGCGCCAGTTGACCTCCCTCAATGACTACCTTGCATCTCGAGGTTACGTTGTAGCCAGCATTGAATATCGATTGGCGCCCCAATGGCAGTTTCCTGCGGCTCAAGAAGATCTAACCGCTGCTATTAAGTACATTAAAACGCTTGAATATAGTCACGGCCTTGATCCAAATCGCATCGCATTGATTGGACGTTCCGCAGGTGGACAAATTGCACTGCTATCCGCATATACAAACAAGGACCCTTCTATCCGTGGGGTTGTGTCATTCTATGCTCCGATAGCTCTTAGATGGGGGTACAACAATCCTGCCAAACTTGGCGTGATTGATTCCTCAGGCATACTTGAACTTTATTTAGGTGGGACACCTGAAAGTCACAGTTCGCAGTACTTTGCCGCAGAGCCGACCCAATTTGTTAATGACTCAACACCCCCTACACTTTTAATACAGGGGCTCCGAGATGAACACGTCGCACCGTTCCATAGCAATTTTTTGAGTGCCCGGCTTCTAGAAGAAGGAGTACCTCATTTCATCCTGCGTATGCCGTGGGCGACTCATGGTTGTGACTATTTTTTTAGCGGGCCATGCGGACAGATCAGCACCTTCGCCGTCGAACGCTTCCTCGGATCGGTATTGAAAAAAATTGATGGTTCTTCATCATGACGTTCGCACTTGCTGTCCTTATCATTTATGCAACTGCTTTGATGTGTTTTGGTCTCTTCATTAGTAATCGTGTGCCAATTCGTGATGATTTTTTTGTGGCAGGTAGACGATTAACACCCTTTTTGCTTTTCGCGACGATTTTGTCCTCAAATATTGGAGCTGGATCCACCGTTAATGCTGCGGCTTTGGGTTACCGAGATGGACTAAGTGCTTGGTGGTGGGTTGGTTCTGCAGGACTTGGATCCATAGCGCTCGCGCTATGGATTGGTCCAAAGATACGCCAACTTGCTGCAACACATCATTTTGAAACCATCGGAGACTTTCTTGAATACCGATATAGCGGAGGAGTCAGGTCAGCTGTAACAATCCTACTGTGGATAGGAACCGTTGCAATCCTAGCAGGTCAATTGATGGCGATTGGCTGGGTACTAAACGTCGTTACCGGACTAGATCGTTGGATGGGATGCGTAATTGGCGGCATTGTTGTCACCGCTTACTTTACTGCCGGAGGATTGCTAACGGCCGTATGGGTCAACGTCGTACAACTCGTCGTGCTACTTATTGGCTTCGCTGTTGTGCTCCCACTTTCATTAAGTGAAGCAGGTGGCTTGACTTACGTTATGCATGCGACTTCCGACATAGAGCAGTATTGGAATCCTTGGCGTGGAGGAAACTCCGGTTGGTTTTATCTCGCCATGCTCGCTCCGGCATTTGTAGTATCACCAGGACTGTTACAAAAAGTGTACGCTGCTCGTGATGATCGAACAGTCCGTCTTGGTATCGGTTGGAATGCGCTCTTTTTGTTAGTATTTGCCTCCATTCCCCCACTGTTAGGCATGATTGCACGCTCGACCTTTCCCGAGCTTTCTCATCCTGACCTTGCCCTCCCCACTCTCTTAATGCATAGCCTTCCTCCAGTGGTTGGAGCCTTAGGACTTGCAGCATTATTTTCTGCAGAAATAAGCTCAGCTGACGTTATTCTCTTTATGCTGGCGACATCGCTTTCGAAGGATTTTTACAGACGTGTTCTGAAGCCTAATGCTACGGATAAAGAGGTGCTTACTGTGGCCAGGTGGGCCGCAATTGGAGGTGGCTTTCTGGGAACAGTGATGGCCGTGACGGCGGATTCCATCGCCGATGTTTTAGCCTTCTTTTACACGTTACTAAGTGTCAGTCTCTTTGTCCCAGTAATCGCTGGACTGTATTTGAAGCGGTTTACCTCAACAGAAGCTTTGACCTCAATGCTAGCTGGAATCTCGTTCGCTACATTTGTACAAATTGCAACGGAAGGACGTGGTTTTGCCGGTTTTACACCGGCAATGTTCGGTTTAGGAGGAGCGTTCCTGAGCTGTCTCGCAGGCTCAGGAACACGCCTACTAACTAAACAAAAACATTAATTCAGGAGTTGCCCCTTGAGCCAAGAAATAATGGCTGGTTCAAGGTCTGGATTCGGTCCAAACATAGGCACACCGTGCTCGGTACCTTCGTAAATCTTAGCGACAGATTTAGGATGCTTTGAACCACTGACTGCAGTCTTGATAACTTCGTGGACACCAGGTGTCAGGTCATCTGCATCTGCGGCAGCACCAAATACTGCAAGACTAGGTGTTGCGGCAATATGGGCCTGAGCCGCTTCGCTTGGAAAACCTGACAATGCCATGAACGCCTTGACCTCAGGATTCCGAGTCATAAGATCAGAGGTCAACGCAACGCCACAACTCGCACCTCCAACACCAATTTTGGATTGGTCGACACCACCTTGCTTGACCAGAAAAGCATACGCTGCATCGAGATCTGGTGGAGATTGCTTCAGCAACCTTGGAAATGACTCTGGTGAAACTAAGCCTTCCCCCGGTGTTTCACCAAAACCACGAAGATCAATTGTCAGAACATGCACTCCAGAATTGGACAAACTTGTCGCAATTGTCTCCCACGAGGTTCGGTCCATATTGCATTGATGAACCAAAAGCATGGCAGGACCATTTTGACCGGCATCGTAGTAGCTTCCCTTAATTACAACACCGTCAGCACTCGTAATATCGACAGTACGACTGGCCGCCGTGACGGGAGACAACCACATCAGCGCCAGCACGAGACTCAAAACCGTTAATTTCATTTAAAACTCCTTCGCTCTCTTGAAAAGAAGAAAAACTAAGTCTATAGAACCCGGCAGTTTAACGCCCATATTAAAACCTTATAAATCAATGCACTAAATATCTTGATCGAGAGTGATATCATGATACCTAAATCTACACCACCAAGATGTTACGGTTCCTCTCTATATTAGTCGTATCTTGTCTCCTATCGATGTCCTTTTCTGGACCTCATGCACAGGGACAGATTTCATCAGAGTTACTCGTGTATTCCACGTCGGGAACAGACAGAATCCCAACATTTAATGTTGAGGGACAGGAAATGCTGTCGCTAAATGCACTCGTGCCTCTGATCCAAATTCAAATTGAGGAAAATTCTCGCCCGGATATACTTTCTATTTCGACTGAATCAGCCAATATTATTCTCACTGAAGGCCAACAGGTCGTTTCCGTTAACGGAAGACTCATTTCCCTGCGATCGGCCCCTAGAATCTTCCAAGGACAATGGGCGATCCCACTTGAATTTCTTGAACGAGTGTTACAACCCATATACTCCGGCACATTCGATTTCCGTTCTAATTCACGGGTGCTCGTTTTAGAAGATGCGCATGTGCCAAAAATTTCGACAAGTTATCTTAGTGGCACTGATTATGATCGACTGACGCTTGAAGTTACACCTGCCACTTCTTATAAGATTGATCAAGATTTACAACACCTGACTCTTCACTTTGATGCAAATGGACTCGATATCCTTGATTTTCCACTTTTGAGTGGCGAATTAGTCACAACTTTCGAACAACTTTCTGAATCACCAGATATCAGCATCTCCCTTGGACCAACATTTGACAGTTTAAGTGTTTCCAGTCAGAAATTAACAAATGGCGGAGAGCTTTTATCGATAGATCTTGTTTCTAAGAATATTGCAGCAGCTGATGCTTCCGTGGAAGAGGTCACATCATTAAACGCTGATAACCTAACAGAAACTTTACCTACATCCTTCCCAGATTTTTCAAATAAGAAACAAATTCGTTCTGTCGCAATCGATCCCGGACATGGGGGAAGTGACTATGGCAGCCAAGGGGTTAACGGAACAAATGAAAAAGATATTACTCTTGCCATCGCTCTACAACTACAACAGGTTATAGAGAATCGTCTTGGACTTGACGTAATTCTGACGCGCGATCGGGATGAAACGGTCGACCTAGATGCACGGGCTGCTATCGCTAACAACAACAAAGCTGACCTCTTTATAAGCTTGCACGTAAATTCGTCGGCTCGACCTTCAGCAATTGGCGCAGAGGTCTTTTATCTCAGTATCGACGAATACAGCAGTGAGGCACAAGAACTCGCCGAACATGCAACTGCTCCCGTTTCAGTTGTAACTGGTGGGAGTCGGACGATCAATATGCTACTGTGGGATGTTGCACAGATTGGATACGTTGAACAATCGGCTCACCTTTCCAGTATTGTCCAAAATGAGCTCAAACAGCGCATCGCTATGAATACTCAACCCATACAACAGGCGCCCTTTCGCGTGCTTGTCGGTGCAAACATGCCGGCAGTGTTAATCGAACTCGGATCGATTTACGAACCCGCTGAGGAATATCGTCTCACAAGCGACCGCTTTCAAACTGCAGTCGTAGAATCACTCGTAGCAAGTATCTTAAAGTTTGGTTCAGATCTCGATCGGTGGGATCAAATCAACCCCACAAACTCACAGGAACAAGAATGACCGAAGCCATAGAGAACAGTCGGCCAAAATGGATCAAAACATCGTCATATTTTGTGCTCACTGTGGCGATCGTTATATTCATCACATGGATCTCTGGCAGCTTGTTCAAGAATGGACAACAAGTGAGTGAAAACACACTGGAAAACGATTCAGAAATAAACTCACCTGAAAATAATCAACTTCAAAAGATCGACTTATACTATATCTCTGAAGACGGCTCTGCCTTGGTTAAGCATGAAGTAGAAATTTCAAAGACAGAAACGCTGCTTGCTCAAGCCCGAATAGTAGCGGAGCAACAATTACAGCAACCCGAGCCTCCCCTGCTCACACCGTTTCCTGATGGCACCCAATTACGAGCATTCTTTCTTGCTCCCAACGGTGACGCCTTCGTAGATCTATCTCAAGAAGTATCACTCGCACACCCTGGAGGCTCTCTCGATGAAATTTTTACTGTTTATGCTCTGGTTAACTCATTAACTGGGAACTTCCCTGACATTCGTGCCGTACAAATTCTCATCGAAGGACAAGAAGTGGATACATTGGCTGGTCATGTAGACCTCAGGCGTCCACTCGGTCTAAATATGAAATGGGTCTCCGGGGACGACTCATTACCTTTATCTAAAGAAGGATTGTGAATTTTGGATTCCGAACTTAAAACCATACGAAACGACCACCGTGGCCCAGATGAACTGCGCGATTTAAATATCAAAACAAATGTATCTATACATGCTGAAGGATCAGTTCTTATCGAAGCCGGCCAAACGAGAATTGTGTGTACCGCTAGTGTAGAAGACCGCGTTCCAGGTTTTTTAAAAGGTAGCGGAGAAGGATGGGTCACCGCAGAATACGGAATGTTACCGAGAGCAACATCGACGCGTACAACCCGCGAAGCAAAAACAGGGAAAATAGGTGGCCGCACTCAGGAAATTCAACGTTTAATCGGTCGTTCCTTACGCGCAGTTACCAAACTCAAAGAACTCGGCGAACGAACCATATGGATCGATTGCGATGTACTCCAAGCAGATGGCGGAACACGTACAGCGTCCATTACTGCCGGCTTTGTGGCACTTGTTCTTGCGTGCAAGAAACTTGTAGAGAGCGGGACGTTAGTCACAGTACCAATTGATGACTATGTAGCCGCAATTAGTGTCGGCATCGTAGGTAGCATGCCAGTGGTCGATTTGTGCTACGAAGAAGATTCAGCGGCTGATGTCGACATGAACATTGTAAAAACTGGTAACGGTCGATTTATCGAGGTGCAAGGCACGGCCGAAGGAGCACCGTTTAGCCAAGTAGAGTTGAATGAACTGCTCAGACTAGCTGATAACGCTATCTCCGAGATAATTGAAGTCCAGCGCAAAACAGTTGGAGAAATATTGGGATACTAGTGACGAATACTTTACTAATTGGGACGACTAATTCACATAAGATTATAGAAATCAAAGATTTACTACCTGACAGCCTATTTCCTATCAAGACATTAAAAGACTATCCCGAGATTGCACCTCCAGAAGAAACAGGCGCAACGTTCTCTGAAAACGCTCGCCTCAAGGCGTTCTACTATAGTCGAATGACCGGATCAGTTGTCGTGGCCGAGGACTCTGGACTTGAAATCGATGCACTTGATAGAGCTCCTGGAATTTTTTCTTCTCGTTTCAACAATTCATCGTCCTATCCAGAAAAATTTAGGGTCATTTACGAACAGCTGAAACAACGGGATACAAGAATTAAAACAGCTCGTTTCGTATGCGCGCTAACAGTTGCAGATGGAAACAGAATCATTTTTGAAACACAACACACAGTAGAAGGTGAAATCGCTCAGAAACCAAAAGGCTCAAATGGATTCGGATACGATCCCATCTTTTTTTACCCACCTTTTAACAGAACGCTCGCTGAATTACCTGCTGAAGACAAGGCTGAAATCAGCCACCGCGGCAAAGCATTACGAGCCCTCCGTTTATTCTTGAGTGAAACACAGCAACACATTTGAAATGAAAGAACTGATTCAAATATCGAGTGCGACTTCTTCAACTCTAGAGTTTCGTTGCGGTGAAGCTATGGCTTCTTCAGCAACAGTTTTTCGCTGTGGCAAGGTAATGATAAAACAGGCTCCTCCTCCGGATCGATTTCCAGCAATTACCGTGCCGTCATGGAGTCCAAGAAGATGCTTAACAATCGAAAGTCCAAGTCCTGTACCACCAGGATCTCGGACTCGAGATTCTTCTACACGATAGAAACGTTCAAATATACGAGACAGTGAAGCTTCCGGTATTCCAGGGCCTTGGTCCTCTATCTTTATAATCAAGTCGTCGCCATCTTTTGAAGCAGTGATCTCAATAAAACTACCACTTGGACCATAGTTAGCAGCATTTTCAATTAAATTCTTTAGCACATCATGTAATTTTGCAGGATCGACCACAACTTTAATAACTGTTGGATCGATATTGATGTCGATACGCAATTTCTTGTTGTCAAGTAACGGAGCCAACTCCGTTTGCACAGCCGAAACAACAGTCGGCAGAGACACTAAAACCAACTTCAAAGGTTCCTGCCCTGCATCCAGGCGCGCAAGACGCAGCAGATCACTTACCAACCGGCCCATACGCTTGGTGTGTCTGGCAATAATGTCTAGAAAACGATTACTCTCTTTATCCGGCTCATCATCAATCAAGGCATCGACAGAAGCCCGTATCGCAGTAATCGGCGTTCTTAATTCATGAGAAACATTCGCAACAAAATCCTGACGAACCTGTTCGGCACGTTTAAATTCAGACATGTCATGCAACACCATGACTGCACCCTGTTTATCTTCTGAGCCGTCGCTCCCTGGGAGCACCGTCGCGCTCGCAAGCAATGTTTTTTCTGGCAGCGTATTAAATCGAACTTCTAATTTTGTTGTTTTGTTTTTCTCAAGTGCATCTTGAACTTGCTGAGCAATCTGTTCTTGCTGTATTAGATCTTTATAATGACAACCGATCAACGGTTTGTTGATACCCAACATACTTTGAACTTTGTCATTTGCCATTTTGACATGTCCAGAAGTATCAACGAGAAGAACACCCTCGGCCATACTCGAAAGGATGGCATCCGTTAACGCCCGTTGCCGAGAAATCTCATTTAGACGATTCCCTATTTCTTGGACAGATGCATCCAACGCGCGTGCAACCGTGCCGACCTCATCATTTCCATAGCTATAGCCAGGCGGGCTTAAATCTCCTTGAGCATAACGTCGAGCCACTGCCGCGATCGAAGAAACACGACTGCTCATAGCCGTGGAAGTGAACCACGCCAAAACAAGCGCACTGGCAAGTGCTAAAACAATGCCAACTGCCGTGGCACTTTGTACCGCTGACAGCTGATCCTCGACCACAGTCAACGGCAATGCCAACCGAGCAAATCCAACCAAAGGATGATCAACCGGTAATGCAGCGTACAAAAAATCTATTTCAATAGTGGTGCTGAAACGCTGCGTCACACCAAGACCAGATTGACGAGCAAGAAGAATTTCTGGCCGGGAACCATGATTCTCCATATTGGCAATTCCCATCAAATCCTCCGCAGAATCGCCAACAACTCGACCATTATGTGCAATCAACGTGACACGGGTGCCAAGTTGACGCCCTAACGAATCAGCCTCCTGATCGAGTTCTGCTATCGTAGGGGAAATCCCTCTCCGGGAAACAAGCTGGGACACTAGACGTGCTTGCTCAACCAATTCCGTTTCGACTCTGTCACGCAGTTCTCTCTGGAGAGACCAAGACACAAGTGATGCCGCTAAGAGCAAACTCACGGTCGCAACACCAAAAGCCGCGCCAAAAAGCCGTGTACGTATTTGCATTAAATAATCAGGACTCTGCGTTTAAATCGAGCAATTTATAGCCAAACTGCTTAACTGTTATGATTGAGTCTCTCAACTGGGGAATTTTCTCCCGCAAGCGACGGATATGCACGTCTACCGTTCGTGTCCCACCGGTATAACGATATTCCCAAACTTCTGACAAAAGTAAATCACGAGACAGTACGCGTTCTTTGTGTTCAATCAAATATTTTAATAATAGAAATTCTTTTGCTGGAAGGCGCAATTCTTGACCGTCCACCGTGACGACATGCTTTTCTTGATCAATGATTACAGGCCCGCATCTTAAGACTTCCTTCCCAAATCGCATTTTTTTTCTTCGCCGTAAAACGGCTCCAACGCGCGCGACAAGTTCTTTGGGGCTAAACGGTTTCGTGACGTAGTCATCACCACCTAATTCGAGGCCAACAATTCGATCTGCCTCCTCAGATTTTGCAGTTAGCATAATAATGGGAATGCTGGCCAAAGCAGGATCTACCTGCATCGCTCTACAGATATCTAAGCCGTTCATTCCGGGAAGCATCAAATCAAGAAGCAAGAGATCTGGTGACTCTTTTCTTACATGAGACAGCACCTCGTTGCCCGAATGTAACGCTTGGCTTGCATATCCAGCTCGCTCAAGATGATACGCTACAAGATCGGCAATGTCGGGGTCGTCTTCAACAATGAGAATGCGATACTTTACTGCTGCAGTCAGGCTAGATCTCCAACAAGACGCGGGTTACGAAGAATCAGAAAAAGCAACACCTGATCTCTCCAACATATCGACAATATATCTGAAAATACTCTCTGCTTAAACTCCCAAAATTTTACACCCAAGACAACATCCGGACGGTATCAAGATACGTTAATTTTGTGTTAAACATAGACACGCTATCTCTTTTAATTTATGTTCGCCCTTGTTAGGATCGAATCCATGAATTACAAGGTTCTCATGATTATAGTACTCCTTGTAAGTAGCGGCGCCAGCGCCCAAAACGAATCTCCCAAAGACATTATGCAACGGGTAGACCGACTCCTTCGGGGTGACTCCAGTCAAGCTACGGCGACCATGGAGGTTGTGACAGAACATTGGGAACGTCAGGTTAGATTGGAAATATGGTCATTAGGAACAGATTACTCGCTTTTGAGAGTACTGTCCCCCGCAAAAGAGGCAGGAACCGCCACACTCATGTCAGAAAATGATATTTGGAATTATTTACCAAAGGTCGACCGAAGCATAAAGATGCCGGCTTCGATGATGGCTAGTTCCTGGATGGGTTCCCACTTTAGCAATGATGACCTCGTGAAAGAAAGTCAACTCATTGAGGATTATGACATCAACTTGAGCTACCGTGGAGACCGTGACGGCACTAATGTATGGGAATTTGAACTTAGTCCATTACCTGAAGCTGCAGTCGTCTGGGGACGGATAATCTACCAAGTTCGTCAGAGCGACTATATGCCTTTATGGGCTAAATTTTTTGACGAGAACGGCAACTTATCTAGAACTACGACTTTTAGCGAATTTACGGAAATGGGAGGTCGGTTGATTCCATTGGTCATGGAAATGCAGCCAACTGACAAACCAGACGAGTACACCAGAATTCGGTACGACATGTTGCAATTTAATCTCGGCCTAGACACATCATTCTTTTCACTCCGAAATCTCAAGCGGCAGCGGTAATAAAATATGATTTGGCAGCGCCTAGGCTGGCGTAATCTCCATCGTAATTACAAACGTACCCTCATTACCACAGCTGGATTGAGCTTTAGTTATTTTGCCGTTGTCCTTTTAGTCGGTTGGATGTCTGGAATCACGGCAGAACTTGTCGAAAATGCCACTGGGCTATCAGGTGGACAGATTGAAATTCATGCGTCTGACTACCGACCAGATCGGAGTTTGTACGACACAATTGGGGGTCGAGACGGCACCGATGTCTCCCGATTACTGCGACAGGTAACAGATGACCCGGTTGTAATTAGTGCTACACCCCGTGTCTATGCGGCTGGACTTATAAGTTCAGGAGACACGACATCTGCCGGGATGCTCTGGGGAATCGATCCGAACCGCGAACCGACCGTGAGTCGATTTTTGCAGAACCTAGAGAGCGGTCATATTCCGAGACCCAGTCATAACGAGATCGCTATCGGAATCGAGATGGCTCGCCAACTGAACGTAACAACAGGCGATGAACTCGTGATCGTCGCACCAGGAGCGGATGGCTCCACGGGCAACGACTTGTTTACGGTTTCTGGAACTTTCCGAACAGGCCTTACTCAACTTGACGCAACCGTTGGAGTTTTTGCACTCGAAGATCTTCAAGTTCTAGTGGCCCTTAATCGCGCACGTATCCACGAAGTAGCAGTCGCCGTGACGCTACCCAGCTTTGCTGATGAAACAGCACTACGTCTAGCATCTTCCACGCAGGCTGATAATCCTGCCATAAAGATTGCGTCGTGGACAGAATTTTCCCCACAAATAGAAGAATACAGAGCCTTAGTAGAAGGAATGCATGTCATATTGTTTGGAATTGTCTTCTTCGTGGCCGCCTTTGGTGTGGCGAATACCATGCTCATGGCAACACATGAACGACGCCGAGAATTTGCAGTTATGCTTGCCTTGGGAGCAACCCCAAGAACATTGATTTTAACAGTGCTCTATGAGGCCTTTTCCGTCGGACTCATCGCCGTGGTAATAGGTTCGACTGTTACATTTCCAACTATGATCTGGTTACATAATGCCCCACTCGACATGAGTTGGTTGTACGAGGACATGACTTTTTTGGGTTCATTAGTGACCCCCACATTTCGAGTTGAATACGATGTGGGAACCTGGATACAAGGTGGCCTTGGTTTGCTTATAACAAGTGTGCTCGCTGCACTGTATCCCGCGATACGAGCAAGTCGAATTCCACCTGCTGATACTCTCTCGGGGCTGTAATGACCTACTTCACCATTATCCTGCCGCTCGCACTGCGCAATCTTCGACGACAGATTCGACGTACTGCTTTGACGGCGTCTGCAATGATTATTGGCGGCGCTCTGTTGATCTTTACTCTTTCATTTGGAGACGGCGCCCATGAACAATGGATCGACTCTGGTGTCAGACAAGACTCCGGCCATATCACTATTGAACGGCCGAATTTTCGAATCACTCGAAAAATAGAGGACCGTCTACCCGAACAAATACGTCTGACCGCCGAACAAGCAATCGAAACGCTACGCTCGACCGGCTACATCGATATGGCCTCATCAAAATTGACGGTTTTGGGGTTGGCAAGTTCGCCAGCGGGAGCCCGTCCCGTACAAATCATCGGTGTCGATCCCGTATCTGAAGCTCTGTTTACGACACTGGACGAACTAACCGTTGAAGGGCGTTATCTTGAATCAACCGACACCCTGGCCGCCTTCGTCGGCATCGGACTCATGCGAAGTCTTGATCTAAAAATAGGATCTCGCCTCGTTTTGACCGCACAAGATACGACAAACGAAATCGCTGGACAGTTAGTCCGAGTTACAGGCGCTTTTGAAACCGGTGTAGAAGCAGCTGATCAATCGCTCGTTCATATTCCTATTAATACGGCCAACGACTGGCTTACTGCTAACAATGCTGTAACCAATATTGGTATTCTTGTTGAACCAAGTCATGTAGCTCCACAAATAAGCAGTCAATTACAGCAAATACTTGGAGCATCTCTGTCGATGAGGGATGTCGCGGTAATGAACTGGAAAGAAGCAATGCCTGAACTCGCCAGTGCCGTCATGATTGACGATTTCGGAGCTTATGTGGTTAACGGATTACTACTGATTGTTATCGCCTTTGGCATCATCAACACTGTATTGATGTCCGTACTGCACCGTCATCGTGAATTCGGAGTATTGCAGGCGCTGGGGCTCACCCCCAAACAGACGAGTGCGATCGTGCTCAGTGAAGGACTGTTACTGACTACTGTTAGTGGCGTACTCGGCATTGTAATAAGCATTTCGCTTTCGAGGTATTTCCTCGGAGATGGTATAGATCTTTCAGCCCTTGTTCCGGAAGGATCGGAAGTCTCAGGAACGACAATCGATCCGGTCGTTATTCCTATGTTTCGGACCGCACGAATCGTCCAATCATTTGGATGGATACTCGTGATTGGTCTCATTTCGTCAATCTATCCTGCGGTGCGCGCGTCCAGAATCGACATCACTGAATCCATGAAATTTGATCGATAAAATTAGAGAATGACACTATGAGTGATCAACCCGTCGCAGTCAAAACAGAAGCGCTGTCAAAAATATTTTCCCAGGAAGCCGAAACAGTCCAGGCCGTCCGAAACGTATCACTCACCATCGAACAAGGCGAATTTACGGCCCTGGCTGGCCCGTCTGGATCCGGAAAAACCACACTGCTCAATTTAATTGGCGGACTCACCCGACCCTCCGATGGACGCGTCTGGGTAGCTGGTCAAGAACTTAATACACTGTCCCATAAAGCCCTCGCACAACTACGTCTTCATCAATTGGGATTTATTTTCCAAGCCTACAATTTGCTTCCCGTCTTGACCGCGAAAGAAAATGCAGAGTTTCCTATGTTGCTTCAAGGTATTGACGCGGCAGAACGTTCGCAGCGGGTTACAAAGTTGTTTCAGCAAACAGGTATGACTGGATTAGAAAATAGGAAACCGGGGAAACTGTCTGGAGGACAACAACAGCGCGTTGCTGTCATTCGGGCAGTCGCGAGTCGCCCTGCACTTGTGCTCGCTGATGAACCCACAGCAAATCTAGATTCGACAGCAAGTGCGGCGCTACTCGACATGATGGACAAACTTAATCAAGACCTGGACGTTACTTTTGTCTTCGCCACACATGACTCTCGTGTCATGGAACGGTCCAAGAGACTAGTTCATATGATTGATGGTGCTGTCGAATCTGACGTCTCTCGCACCTGACGAACTCAACTACTATGGCACTTCGTTTTCACGTGATCGGAATGATTAGCCTATCGGTATTTTGCCTTCACAATCCGATTTATGCACAGTCATCGAAACTCAGTGGATATATTCAAACTGTCCCTGTCATAAGTGGACAGACAAACGTGAACGAGCAAAACATCTCTCATTTCAACCGTTTCAGACTATCAAGTGATTCCGTATTTGAATCTGTTCGTGTAGGCGTCGCCTATGAACAAATCGTAACATTTACAGAAAACAATCAACCTATCGGATTTAGTGTCGGATCCGTTCCAAGTGGTGGTGAATGGCTCAATCTTCAATGGACCTTAAACGAAACAGACCACTCTCGATGGTCCCATCGATTCGATCGTGTACATGTCGCGTGGCAACCAACTGACAAACTTGAAATTGTTGCGGGACGTCAAGCTATTTCATGGGGCACCACACTCTTCTTAACCCCTGCAGATCCATTCGCTCCCTTTGATCCCGCAGATCCATTCAGAGAATTTCGAGCTGGTGTCGATGCTGCACGGATCCGCATATACCCAAGTAACTTGAGCGAAATTGACGTTGTCGTCAGAGCGACAAAATCTCCGCTCGGAGAAGAAATGAGTGCCGTCGCACGTGCCCTGGCCGTCTGGCATAACTGGGAAGTGTCTGGATGGACTGGGCACCTTTACGGAGAGCCCGCCGGAGCAGTCGGTGTAGCAGGTGCATTGGGAAGTTGGGCGGTACGAGGGGAAGCCGTTATCCGTCGCGTTCGGCACACGAATATATTTCGCGGTACGTTTGGATTAGACCGACTCGTCCAAATTAAGTCTCGAGATCTAATGATTGTCTTCGAGTATCAGCGCGATGGGCTGGGTGCCGCTGAGCCCGATGATTATCTTCGGATATTACAGTCCGCAACCTACCGTCGCGGCGAACATCAGGTGTTGGGTCGCGACGAAACAGCAGCTCAAATATCCTACCAGTTACATCCACTGTGGAACATCTCCGCCTTGTGGTTACAGAATCTCAATGACCAGAGCAGACTAATTTCTCCCTCTATCATCTTTTCAGCCAGTGACAATACGTCAATTAGTGGCGGCCTGTTTTTCGGTGCAGGAAAAAACAGTATTACTCTTGAGACCCCTTTACCTTCAGAGTATGGATTAGCTGGCACGACTGGCTATTTATCACTCACATGGTTCTTTTAACAGGAAAACAACTACCAATAACAAAGATACCTATCTATTAGTTCTTGACACTTAGAAACGTGAGAATCAAAATCCTTATATTAGGAGAAACTCAGCGATGTCAAAAGTCTATAAGCGGCTAACTGTAATATCCGTCGTGGCATTGCTTGCCCTGCTGGCCTCCTGGCCGTCTGCCCAGGACCAGACGTATAGCGCACCGAGGTTTCCGGGAACAGACCAACCAGATTTAAACGGAATATGGCAAGCCGTGGGAACAGCCCACTGGAACATCGAAGATCACATAGCGCAACCTGGCCCAATTCTTGAATTAGGGGCTATTGGGGCCATTCCAGCCGGTCATGGTGTCGTTGATGGACCGATTCCCTATCAATTGTGGGCCGCAAAACAAAAAGAAGAAAACTTCGAAAATAGAATGACCGTTGATCCGTGGAACCGGGAAGTTGGAGATCCTGAAGTGAAGTGTTTTCTACCCGGTGTGCCTAGGGCAACGTATCTTCCCTACCCGTTTCAAATCGTCCAAAGCGAGGACGAAATCACAATCGCTTATGAATTTTCCAGCAGCACCCGTCTGATACATCTTAAAAACCATCAATCACCAGCGATAGATAGCTGGATGGGTTGGTCTAATGGGCGGTGGGAAGAAGACACCTTAGTCGTAGACGTCACGGGATTTAACGGAAGGACTTGGTTTGATCGCGCGGGAAATTTCCATAGCGAAGCCCTTCATGTCATCGAGCGTTACACTCCGATAACCCCCTACCATTTGTCATATGAAGTCACCATCGAAGATGAAAATGTCTTTGAACGACCGTGGACAATGAAAATGCCTTTGTACCGTCGTATGGATAAGAAGGCTCAGGTAATGGATTTTCGTTGTCTTGAATTTGTAGAACCACTCTTACTGAGAACATTGAGTAAAGATTTTGAACAGTGAAAAGTGAAAGAGGCTGCCCTATGCGCGCACCAATATCCGTCACACTCGTTTTTCTGATTCTTGCACTATTTGCACTTACAGAAGACAGCTCTACACACCATGCCTTTGGTGCTGAATTTGATTCGAATAAGCCAATTCAACTGGAAGGCACTGTGACTCGAATGGAATGGATCAATCCTCATGCTTGGATTCACCTTGATGTCCCTCAATCTGATGGAACGATTCAAAAATGGATGGTGGAAGGAGGTCCTCCGAATTCTTTGGTGCGTCGAGGATTCACAAAGGATTCACTGCTCCCAGGCACAGAAATTCTCGTTGACGGCTACCAAGCTATTGACGGAAGTCAACGGGCGAACGGGAGGGACCTTACATTTCCCGATGGAACTCATTTATTTTTGGGGTCATCCGGAACAGGCGCCCCTCTCGACGGAAGAGACCCAACAGAACAACGGTAAGGACTACTATGGACCATCGAGCTCGCACAGAGATAAGAATATTAGTAATAACGGTTGTAGCTATACTCACTTTCACGGTGCAGGGCCTAGCCCAGAGTGAACAATCAGACCCTCGTACGGCATGGGGTGAACCAAATTTACAAGGCGTCTGGAGAAACGACACCGAAACACCGTTAGAACGACCAGATTCTGTTGAGTCCCAAGAATTTTACACACTAGAGGAAGCGACTCTTTTAGCAGCAGAAAAATGCCGCACATCTCGAAATTTGGCATGTCAAGATGGACAAGCTGCCATTGAAGGCCCAAGTCCTGAAACGACCACCCAACCTGCCGGCACCTATAATCGTTTTTGGCAGGACCGAGGTACTAAAGCCAAAATCGTAACCAGAACCTCTATGATCACGGGAGATACTGGAAAAATTCCGTTTACTCCTGAAATGTTAGAAGAAAGCATCAGAAACACTGCTAGTTACGGAAATGGCCCTTTTGACAATTGGCACGACATTGATACAGGGGAACGGTGCCACACTGATGGTCTCCCAGGCTCGATGTGGACAGGAACGGCTGGAGGCCCACAGAAAATTTCTCAGAGCCCAGGCTGGATAGTAATTGAGGGAGAACAATATAGAGATCGAAGAATTGTCCCAACCGATGGACGACCACATGGAAATATACGCCATTGGCTTGGCGAAAGTATTGGTCACTGGGAAGGCGACACTCTTGTTATTGAAACAAAAAATTTTCTCGACAAAACTGAGGAACGCTGGTTAGCAACGTGGCGGATACCAACAGAAACTATGCGCCTTGTTGAGCGTTTAACGCTTGTGGATGCTGGGACTCTAATGTACGAAATGACAATCGAAGATCAATCAAAGTTTACAAGTTCCTGGTCGGTCGAAGTTCCGTTAACTAAATTAGATCAGGCGTTTCTCGAATATGCGTGCCATGAAGGCAACTATGGAATCATTCACACTCTTAGTGGTGCGCGACATAAAGAAGCGGAAGAAAACGCTCAAACGCCTCAATGACCATAACTTGAAAACGCACAATACTTTTTCTTAGGCCTGTAAGTGTCAACCGCATTTGTCTCTGAGAAGGCATCCGTCGTTGACCCACCAGCCTATGCGCAGTACCCTCTGCAACTATGGGTCGAAAGAGTGATGCGAAGGAACGCCTCGTAGCTGTCGCGAGCAATCTGTTTCGAGAAAAAGGATTTAACGCCGTTGGAATAGCAAAATTGTGTCAACTCGCGGGAGTTCACAAAGGAAGCTTTTATCATTTTTTTCCTTCAAAAAAAGATTTACTGTTAGCTGTCGTCGAAATTTCGTGGGACGAAACAGGCTTTCTTACCAGTTGGGAAAGTCAGCTTCCAAAAGATCCAGTGAATGAGATCCAAAAATATTTTGAGGAATTATTTGCTTTCCATTATGCAGATCAAGAGGCCAGTGGTTATGTTCGTGGATCAATCTTTGTAAACTTGACGGCTGAAATTAATTCGTTCGATAAAACAATTTCTGAGGCTTTACAAGATCTTTTGAACCGTGAGGTTATGATTGTAGGACGTGTACTTCAGAAAGCAGAAAACCTGAATCAGGTTTCTCTCAACAGTCCAATTGACGCTGCAAAACTTCTTGTAGCGAGTATCCATGGACTTCTAATTTTTGCAAAAATTCGTAATGACCTCTCGATACTTCCAAATAGTGAAGGTGAATTACTGCGTCTCGCTGGCGTCATCAAGTCTACTCGATATTCTAAAGGGACATAACCGTCATGAAAGCGCTCTCCTGTCAGCGTGACCTGTTCGAATTACCAAACGAATTACACTACCTGAATTGTGCATTCATGGCACCGCTCTCAAAACGAGTATTGACTGCAGGTCATAAGGCACTGCAGAAACTGCAAACCCCAAATCTCCTTGAACCAGACGACTTTTTTGCTGACAGTGATATTGTAAGAAGTCTCTTTGCTCGTTTAATTGGTTCCGGAGACAAAGATCGCATTGCTATTATCCCGTCCGTATCCTATGCAATGGCAACTGTAGCTCAGAATACACCTCTACACGCTGGACAAAATATAGTAGTCGCAAGTGAACAATTTCCAAGCAACATATATCCATGGAAACGAATGTGTACAGCTTTCGATGCTGAAATGAGAACTGTACATCCAGTCAATGTTGGTACAAATCGGTCTGCGACGTGGACCGAAGCTATTCTTGATTCCATTGACGAACGAACCGCTCTTATTGCTATACCAGAACTACATTGGACTGACGGTACTCGGTTCAATCTTAAGAACATTTCTGAAAAAGGACGTTCCTACGGTGCACGTCTCGTGATAGATGGAACGCAATCCATCGGAGCATCGCCATTTGATGTCACAGATATTCGTCCCGATGCACTCATTTGTGCCGGTTACAAATGGCTTACCGGACCCTATTCTTTGGGCTTGGCCTACTTCGGACCTATTTTTGATAACGGAATACCTTTAGAAGAAAATTGGATCACCAGACAGAACAGTGAAAAGTTTTCAGATCTCGTATCGTATCAATCAGAGTATCAACCAAGTGCTGTTCGATATGATGTCGGAGAACGCTCAAATTTCATCCTGCTCCCCATGTTAAAAGCCGGACTTGAACAAATTTTAGAATGGGGCGCGCCAAGAATCCAAGATTACTGTTTTAAGCTGACAGAATCTTCGGTAGCAGAGCTAGGAGACTTGGGTTGCCAAATTGAATCAAACGCGTGGAGACGAGAACATCTATTTGGAATTCGTTTGCCTCCGCAAGTAACACCAAGCATGCTGTCCGGCAAACTTGAAAGCCATAATGTGAGAGTTTCTTTCCGTGGGGACGTAGTTCGTGTTGCACCGTATTTGTACAATAACCATGAAGATATGAACTCATTACTGTTAGCTGTTCGCTCGGCTATAACTGATCCTGAACAATAACGGAAATCGCTCATTACTGTAATTTTCCTCTCAAAAGACTAAAAATCAAAACCACTAGAAAGATCGCTAATGAATCAAGTAATTCCCAAACCTCTTATAGTCATTCTTGTAATGACATGTTTCTTTGAACATGAATTGGTAGCGTCCCAAGATTTTAAAGATCAGCCATACATGATTAGTGGAAACATCGGTGTGCAAACGACTGCGAACACACGCACAGATCAGATTGCCTTCGAACTATTTAATGAATTTGGTCAATTGGAGACTTCACAAAGAAGTAGTAAAAGACTTCTTTATGACTTTGGTGTTGCAAGACATCTCTGGAAAGGGTTCGGGATCGGAGCATCTATGACCTTCGCGAACACCAGCTCGGATGGAACGGTAACGGCAACTGTGCCAAGTCCATTTTTCTATCATTTTCCCAGAACGGTAACGACGGTGGCACAAGAGCTGGCAAATACACAACGGGCATACCATCTGCATGGTCATTACTGGTGGGCACTTAGAGAGGATTTACGGCTCACTATTTTCGGGGGACCTTCTTTTTTTAATGGGTCTCAAACTTTTGTTTCTGGAATTACTACCAAGGAAAACGGGCTGACCTTCAATCAAGTCGATATTAGGTCTATCGTGACAGAAAAGATAACTTCCTCTGTGAAAGGTTTTAATGCCGGCCTCGACCTGACATATTTTGGACTCAAAAATTTAAGACTCTTTGGCTCAAGTGATCTACTTAATCAGTTGGGCTTAGGCTTCAAACTACAACTTAGTCGTGCGACAACTTCAGCAATCAAACTGAAAGGACAGTACCAACCATCACTTGAATACGGTGGCACACAAATCTCGGGTGGCGTAAGGTTTGTTTTTTGACTCAGGTTACTTCTCTAGCCTCAATGCTTTAATAAAACTTCTATTAACAACATTAATTTTCGAGTAGTGTCATCAAGGAGATCGGATCGACACGCGCACCATTTAAACGCGCAGTCCAATGGAGGTGAGGTCCTGTTACTCTCCCTGTAGCACCTACTTTTCCTACCACCTGCCCCGTCGCTACCATCTCTCCTTCAATAACATCGATGGAAGATAAATGTGCAAAATACGAATAAAGACCCCACCCATGATCTAGGATTACGACGTTACCAGAAAAATACAGCTCTCCAGTTAAAACCACACGCGCTATATTCGGAGCCTTCACTGACGTGCCACTACCAGCTCTAAAATCTGTTCCACTGTGGGGACTACGAGGTTCACCGTTATATACACTTCGGCGACCAAAACCACTAGTAGAATTTCCGGGAACAGGTGCACGAAATTCACCACTCCAATGCCGAACATGGCTACTCTTTGCAAAAATATCTGCTATTGTCTTTGCTTCCCGTGTAATACGTTCTATGACTTCTTCTGGTGGATTTACAAAATTTGGATTAACTTTCAAATGGCGAGTAGGGAAATCCTTTTTTTCTACTTGTAGTGTATATACTTCCTGGATGATTTCACCGTTATCTATTGTGGCGCGAATTTCAACCTGGTATTTGCCCGGAGCCGTCTCCAAATCAATACCAATCAACCCACGCCATGTTTCATCCATTTCACTCCAATAAAATCTAACCCCTCGACCAAAGGCAACTGCATAAATTGATACAGGCTCGTTCGCAGACCGCACTTCGATCACCACGACTTCTCCAGGTTGTATCGAACGTGCGTGGTGGGAAACAGTCAAATCAACCGCCTCCGTTCCAAAAACAAACCAGCCGGGGACGATAAAACCGACACAGGACATAACCAGGACAATAAATCGAGTAGACACCATCTTTACAGGGCACCGTTAGATTTTGCTGACTCAATTGTAGTTTGATCTAGACAGAGCACGGTTTTAAGGATGTCTTCAGTATGCTCACCCAACAAAGGTGATCGTGTTACCTCAACTGGCGAATCAGATAGCTTTACTGGACATCCAACAGAAAGATAAGATCCTCGCGTTGGATGCTCAACCTCGACAACAGTACCTGACGCTCGAAGAGAAGGTTCTTCAGACAATTCTTTCATCGACAGCACAGGTCCACAAGGAACATTTAATGGATTAAGAACCTCCATAACTTCAAATTTGCTCTTTGTTTTCGTCCACTTTTCTATTTCATTGAACATCTCATCTAATTTGTCCAATCGATCTGACGGTTTTTTCCACCCAGGATCATCTATCCAATCCTCCCGACCGATCGCTCGAGCTAAACCATTAAATGCCGCCGCTTGAGCAATAACATAAATGTAAGCATTCGGATCACCTTCCCATCCCTTGCATTTAACAACAGAACCAGGCTGCCCACCTCCAGAGGCATTACCAGATCTTGGAGTGGCCTCACCAAATATTCCAGCAGGGTACTGGGGATATTCCGTCAGTGGCCCGTGTACCAACCGTTGTTGGTCTCTCAATTTAACACGACATAAATTTAACACCCCATCCTGCATCGCACATTCCACTCGCTGACCACGACCTGTCTTTTCTCGTTGAAAAAGCGCCGTAACAATTCCAAGGGCCAAGTGTAATCCAGTGCCAGAATCTCCGATCTGGGCCCCTGTAACAGTTGGTGGACCATCATCAAAGCCCGTTGTACTAGCACCGCCACCGGTACACTGAGCGATATTTTCGTATACCTTGCAGTCCTCATAGGGTCCCGGGCCGAATCCCTTCACAGAAGCATAGATTATTCGAGGATTAATCTGTTGTATTCGGTCCCACGAAAATCCCATACGGTCGAGTGCGCCAGGAGCAAAATTTTCTACCAACACATCACATGTCTTAATCAGTCGCGTAAAAATATCTTGTCCTTGTTCATGTTTCGTGTTGAGAGTCATACTCCGTTTATTATGATTCAGCATTGTAAAATACAGACTGTCCACATCAGGAATATCTCGCAACTGACCTCGTGTTGCATCCCCTGTTCCGGGACGTTCAACTTTAATCACATCCGCACCGAACCATCCCAGTAGTTGTGTACAGGTTGGTCCTGACTGTACATGGGTCATATCTAGGATTCGAATTCCTTCCAGTGCTTTCATGACTATCTCCGTTAATTAGTAGCTATACGGGTGTACCCGCGATTTTGACATGTTCCTCTCGAATAGTTCGATCCAAAAGACTCACGCAAGAATAAAAAGCCCGCAAGGTAGGCACTTCAATAGCAGTGACTTCAGCCAATTCAACTACAGCACCCAACATGCCATCGATTTCCAATGGTTTACCAGCTTCCACATCTTGGAGCATTGATGTCTTATGTTTTCCGACAGCCTCGGCCCCACTAATACGTCGCTCCAATTCCACACGAAAACTCGCTCCAAGACGTTCAGCTACAGCTTGAGCCTCAAGCATCATCGTAGCCGCCAACTCCCGCGTGAGAGGAAACTGACAAATATCAACCAAAGTAGAATGCGTCATTGCACTAATCGGGTTGAACGTTAGATTCCCCCAAAGCTTCAACCAAATTTCAGAACGAATGTCCTCCAACATCCTCGCTTTAAAACCTGCCTCAGTAAAAACTGATGAAATATCTTGCAAACGGTCCGATATAACACCGTCAAGCTCACCAACTGGAAACCGATTGCCTTCTACATGTCGAATTACTCCAGGTGATGATATCGTGGTTGCAGGATACGCAATGCAACCAATAATTCTATTTGGATCTATAGTGTTAAAAAGCTCTCCATTCTCGTCAACAGCTCGCACCACCCTATTTTCAAATTCACCAGGTAATTTTTGAAAGTACCACCATGGGATACCGTTTTGTAACGTCACCATCGAAGTGGTATCTCCAAATAGGCGTGGAAGATCTTTAGCGACCGCTTGAATTTGATGGGCTTTCAGCGCAAGTAAAATAAGATCTTGGTGATCTAGATCGACTATTTTACTGGTCGCGTTTGCCGGAAAAACTGTTAGTTCCTCTTTATTTTCAATTAGTTTTAAACCTCGCTCTTGAATGGCCGCTAAATGTGCACCTCGTGCAATTACCGAAACTTCATGCCCGGCGTCGGCTAACCGTACCGCCATGTAGCCCCCGATAGCACCAGCTCCGACAACACAAATCTTCATAACGTCACCCTCATCCTCCAAACAAGGTCACGTTAAAGACGCGAGCCATCACCACAATTAGAGTAAGACCAGTAAAAACCACCAAACTCGACCAACTTGCCCAACGAGCAAAAACCGATGGATAAAAAATTCGATCTGTACTCGGAATCACTTTCATGCAGTAATAAAGATTAAGAAAATAAACAACTGGAGCGATAAAAAGTGCAAGGGCCGACGCAACGAGCACCAACCAAACGGGACGCGGCACCCCGGCAATGATCACGACAGAAGCAACCAACGAATACAACATCGTAATACGGTAAATGTTGAATTCAGAATACCAACGCTGTCGATGTTCAGAACCAAGATCTTCGCGCGCAATTCCCGATAAAGCCGCCGTTGCAGGAAACAGATTCCGACAACACGCGCCCACAACTCTTGGCCAACCGTCAAAATAGTTAAACGCAGTTGAAAACGTAGCGGCGAAAGCTCCCGCAAGAAAAATCAACATCATGCTTGGACCAATGCTCAAAGTAAAAATGCTCGCAATTTCACCAATTACCGCATTACCTGACACTTCACTTGGGTACAACCAAACAGCCGACAACAATAAAAAGATCGTTGCGATAAAAAATGAAACAACATGTCCAAGTCCAAAATCCCACAATCCAATACGGAACCAGCGTCTACAGTACTCACGCGCATGCGACGGAAGAGATTCCGTGTCAACCCGTAGATCATGTCTTGTCGACGTCAACGGATCAAAGACCGGAGCTAAACCAGACTGCTCAAGATTCTGTCGAATCCGCCCCATACCAACTTTCTTTGCCTTGCCCCATTCTGAAGCTTGAAGAGACACATCCATACCTGTCGGTAACAGCCCAAGAAAGGCGGCAATGACTAACCACGACTGGTCCGGTACCTCAAAAATTATGAAACGGCTCAATGCTGAAACGGGCGCCGGACCGGCTATATATACAGAGACTGTCGAGAGCACTAACAGAGCCGCCAGAATCTTCGTTCCGAGCTCAAGAGCAGCATATTTACCTACTAAAATAATGGCTACCGCACTCACACCGAGCAAAACTCCGTATACCTGAATAGGAAAACCAAGCCCGAGAAATTCCGCAGCAAAGTAATAAACAACCGCAGCGGCAGCGGCTAACCGTCCAGCTTGGCCAATGGCACATTGCAACAAGGTTGTTATCAATACATACCATAAAGGCCATTTCTTTGGTGCCGTCGCGTACGCATCTAGCATGCTACGACCCGTGGCATGTGTAAAACGAAATGCCATTTCAAAACCGTAGTATTTAAAAATGTAGGCAACGGGAATACACCACAAAAGGGCATACCCGAATCGTCCGCCGGCGGCCGGAGCCGTGACAAGATGACTCGTCCCTATACCAGTCATCATCAAAAGAATACCCGGCCCGAAATTTTTAAATAAGGCCCGGAGATTTGTCTGGGGCAGTTCAAGCTGATCAAGTTCCGGATGTTCAGTCATTATTTCGGCTGTTTCATGAAATATTTTTTACAAAATATCGTCTTGATGAGAGCCAGAATTGTTAGATTGAAAAATAGCCTTGCCTACAAAAAACGGACCCATCGACTGAATAAATTCTGCAGTCTGGCGTGTTGTTCGCATGTCCTTTACTAACTTTGATAGAGGATACAATTGGGCACCAATCAACCCAATAACAAACTCGTTGTCATCGCGGTCAATACCATGACATTCGAGTCGAACATCAGTGGCATAACCGGCCTCTCCATAACGCCGTCCCAGCATTCCATGCTCCATCATGATTTTTCCCTGGTCAGCGCGACCAAGTTGGTTATACGGACCAACGCGGCGAAGTGGGTACCATACGCCCCAAGGCGTTTCAGGGTTTAAAACACTGCGCCGAACCTTGCGAAGTAAGAAATCTTCCAGATCAGGCTCACGACCCTGAGCATAAGTTCGACCAAACATCGTAAATTGCGGTAAGGGAGTCAATTTATTAAATGGCGAAGCCGTAAACATAGTGCGCACCGCCTGGGTAAAAAATGCGGGATCTTCATGCATGGTCACAACGCCAATCCCTCGTGGATCATTGACATTGGCATATACAGCAATGTCCAAACCAGTATTTTTAACAGCGTCGATGACTGGGGCACAATCAAAGCACTCAGTAAACACCTGAAGTTGAACAAATAACCGTTTATCTAAGGTCTGTGGCACTCCTTTTACAGGAGCTCCATGTTCAAGTAAATCCGGTGCGGTTGCTTCAGTAGAGTCATGTTGAGACATATTAATAACCTTCAGCTTAAACTTACTATTGAAATTCTGTTGATCTTATACCGATCCTTACTTCTTGCTATATACTCCGGCCGCTTATGAACCAACCTTATCTAATCGGCATCGCTGGAAATTCTGGTGCTGGAAAAACCACGTTGGCCCAATCCGTAGCCGATGTCTTAGGTGATTCTTCTGCAGCAATCGTTTCATTAGACTCATATTACTTAGACGATAGAAATGCCGGTGACGATAGAGACAAACTGCATAATTATGACAGCCCCGCGGCGCTTGATCTAGAACTATTAACATGCCATCTTCGAACATTAGTCAACGGACAGCCAATAGAGCAGCCAGTTTATGATTTTCAATTGCACCGTCGCAACAATTTCACGACAACGATTGAACCAACACAAATTATCATCGTCGAAGGACGACTCACTTTCTATCATGCGCCTGTGCGCACACTTTTATCAACAAAGGTTTTTCTGTCCGCTCATAATCACACTTGCTACAAGAGACGTCTAATTCGGGACCGACGTGAGCGCGGGCGAACGGAGGAATCGATTCATACACAATGGAAACAATCTGTAGAACCGATGTTTGTTCGATATGTAGAACCGACCAAGAAACACGCCAATATCAACCTCAACGGGGAACAAACTATCGCTATATTGACGAAGTCAATAATCCGACATCTCAAATCGGATGTGCAACTCAATCTATCCTAATCGCAGAAAATCAGTTAAACCTATAGTTCTTGAAAGGTTTTCAAGTAGACGCGTTTGTGAGTCAGACGGCACAAGTGGTTTGCATGCATAAAATTCGAGAATCACACGAATCTCCCCTTGGTGAACTACAGACAAACCACAGGCACCATGGAGATTCGACTTTCCTTCTTTCCATTTCTCTGAAAAAGTAGGATCGCCATCTATATTTGGAATCCAGACGACACCGCCAGCTTTAAAGACTCTTTCCGTAAGCCTGTTTTCCTGTGGGTCCGTAATTTCTTGAAGCTCTGTAACGTTTAAATCAAAGCCTTGCTTGCTGTCAGTTTTTGAATTTAACCCTACAATCGGCGGAAACTTATTCTTTTCATCTTTCACGACGCGACGAGCAACCCCAACAGAGCATCCTGTCCACTCACATATAAATCCCATTGTCAGCCTGAGTAAACTCTCAAGAGAATCAGACCCCGCGCAAGCTTCAATGACTTGCTGGAGAACTTCACGTTCATTTATTCCAACAGAAAGCTTTTTACTCTGATCTTGAAATTCTTTTTGAAGTTTTTCAAATCGAGTAACATCTCGGTAAAGCATTAAAAATTGCCCGTGCACTATCGGCAAGACCCGCATCTCAAACCAACTACTATCGGCAAGACAAACAATCTCAACAGATTCGGTCCCAGCGTTAGCACTTTTGTCATTAATCCAATCATCAATCTTGTTTTCAGGAATCTGAATAAGACCACGTGTCGCGGTATATCGGATTAAGTCTTCATACTCGAGTCCCAACTTAATTGGAATCCCAGAATAAAATTCTCGAAATCGAGAATTACACGCTATCAACCGTTTTTCAGCACTCCACACTGACAGCCCGACATCATCAATAGCCAATACTGACGCTAATCGCGACTCTAGAAGTACATTCCTGTCACGCTCAAAGTGCAACTTCCTCGCCACAAGAAATAAAGCCAATAAGAACGCTGGTACTACCAGCCATAGTAGTGACATGTTTAATTGCTCCTATACACCTTGACAACTCATGGAAGAGTGCGTACGGTGGGGTGCATGAGAGCAGTCGCCTTTACAGTTTTTCTAATTACTCTCACAACTCAAGCAATCTATTCAAAGAGTGAGCAGATTCCAGAAAACCTTAACCCGCAAGATGAAATCAGCCTTCCTGTGTCCATTGAACGGATAAAACATAAGCTCGACACATTACCAGTAGTAACAGACCCTAGAGATATCCTCCGGTTAAACTTCGTTATCAGAGTTTATGCAATGGCTCCCAAAATTAATGTCTTCAAGAATTTCGATCTTTATCATGGACCAGTACGAAGTAGTACCCCTACACGTACGATCATGAGAGACATGACAACCCCTCAAGAATTTCGCTCTCCTGCCATTTTTTCAACAGGAAACTTGTTAAAGTAAAACCTTAAACAGTTCTTATCTTAAAAATTACTGAGACTCATAGTTTGACACTGTCCAAAATCTAATTGGCACTGACATCAGGATATATTTTTTTCGTAACTCAACCACATGATTTGCATAAACACTTTTATGGATTTCTCCCCTCATCTTTCTATCCCGTAATCGCCTTAATTCATATCTATAAAGATCATTTACAAAATCGCGAACAAATTCTGGTTCCGTCTGGGCTGTCGGGCAAATACCGTGGGACAGAAGTTCGCTTAACACCTGCGGACGATACTGAAAGGTCACACACCCGCCAACGCATCAACTGAGTTAACGCCATACGACTCGAACCACGGCTTCGCTCGTTGTAGTCGTTCGTTGACGTTTCCTATGTTTTCAACACCTTCGGATTCCAACCATCGCCGAAATGCATCGGGGCCCTCTTTAGCATAAACAGGAATTCCATCTTTCCATGTCGCTCGCCCACAAAGTACTCCGGCCCAAGTCACACCGGACTCTGCAGCTAATTCCAGTGATTCAGTAAATTCTTCGTTGCTGACTCCAGCTGAAAGATAAATGAATGGCTTGGTAGCAACAGCCGCCGCTGCACGGAAATGTTCTAGCGCCTCACTTCGAGAATATGCTTCCTCGCCAGAAAAACTGTTCGAATCACCTACATTTTTCATGTTAACGGGAATTTCAACTTTCATAACATCAACACCATACCGATCCTTTGTAAATTCAGCCATGCTCCCCGCCACAACTTTTGGTTTAATTTTGGCAAATTCAAGATCTTTTTCACTACCACCAGTAGGATCGTACCCAACAAACTCAAGAAAAAACGGAATATCATTTGTTCGACACTCATCTCCGATTCTCTCAATGAATGCATGTTTTTCTTCGTTTACTTCAGTATTATCAAACGGTGTGTAATAAATGAGCACCTTGCAACAATCTGCACCTGATTCTTTTAAGCGCCGAACCGACCAATGCGGCAACAAATCGGGCAGTCGACCAGGACGCGTATTATCGTAACCACTTTGTTCATAAGCTAATAACAAACCGGCATTCGCACTTCTTTTTTTTGATGGTCCAATACCCCATTGCGGATCTAGCAATACAGCCGAGGCGTGTGGTGTAAGCACTTCAGTAACAACTTCCTTAAATTCCTCCATCATCGCATCCGTCACTTCACTTCCTTTTTCTTTTGCAAGAGCTTTTTGAAGTGACCCTCGTTGATCCATCGCAGCAGCCCCAATGACGCCTTTATCCGTTGAAACTGCCTTCATTCCTGAAATTTTCCCTGGTGTTATTGTCACGTTTTTACTCCTCTGGAGGTTTACTTGGACCAAACTTCTATTCGCTGCGTCTTATTTTATCTGCTTGAACAATCGCTGACCATGTTGCAGCTCTCTTTGGGAACAACATTCTCAAAAAAATGTGGCCTCCACTAAGCAGGCACCTTTCTATAGGGTAGAATCGCTTCTATTGAGGCCTTTTACTATGATGAAACCGAGTAGGACTGTATTCTTGTTTTTCTTACTCGGCCAGCTTCTTATTGCCCATAAGATTCAGACTCTTGCAACCACAGAAACTCTGGATCTCCCAAATCCGACCTACGAAAAAGTAGTGGATCTATGGAAAAAAGGAGAAGCAGCAAAAGCTTTGGATCATCTTGAAACAGAGATCGACAGCCTCACTACTCCCATTCCTGTGGAGGCGGAAATACTTCGCGCGACACTATTCGGCGTTCTTAAAAAACCAGAAGCTTCGGAATCGCACTGGGAAAAAGTTATTGATAGCACCCTTTGGATGCGAACATTTGCTCGACGTTCGATAATTAAAAGCTTGCTCTCACGTGACAAAGCAGAACTCGCGGAACCTTTTCTCAGAGATCTGATGAGATCCGATCCAACCCGACATCTAGACCTAGCAACTCTTGTAGCCGAAAGCCACGCAAGTCTAGGAAAATTGAAACACTCCTCCCGTCTCTATCGACAGGTCATCACACAGCAACCGAAAGGGCGCTTAGCTGACATGGCACGTTTAGGTCTTTCGAAAACGCTAGAACAACAGGGGGAAGTGAAAGAAGCGCTGGAACTCCTGACGGTAACAAAACTTCTTCATACTGATCCAGTTACATTTAAGAAAGCGAGCCTTCAGCAAAAGCGTCTGACTTCAGAACACAATATAAATGCTCGAATTTTGACTCAAGTTGAATACCGAAAACTCGTTCGACGATTGCGGTCATCTTCCAGCTTCGAACTTGCCTTAGAAACAATTGGAGAATGGAGAACATCAGATCCATTACCGAAACGGCAAGATCTTATTGCATATGAATATATTGAAACTCTTTATGCTCAACGCGAAAACATGATGGCTGTCGCTGCGGCTGAGAATTTTTTTCAACGTTTTCCTTCTAGCAATTTCTGGGCTGATGTCATGCTTACCCGCTTCCGACTGGCAGTCAGAATGTCTGACACAGAAAATGCTCGAGAACTAGGCTTGAACTTATGGCGAGGACACCTGCCTTATACTACTAAAAATCATCGCCGGGGCGCTGGTGTTTTGTTAGCTGCATATCTTGTAGCTATAGGGGATTTATCTGGTGGTCTCGACATATATCGAGACCTGTTTCAACGCTCAGAAAATGCTGACGACCAGCGTGCTTATCTGTGGCGCGCTGGTGTCGCGGCCCTGCATCATGGACAGCGCGACCGAGCTGTCACGAATCTCCAAGCACTGTTAGATAGAAATCCGACAGGCGACTTAGAACTGGCTGGCATGTACTGGCTGGCAGTTGCAGAAACGTTAACCGACCGCCAAAGTGCCGAGAGAAGATTTAAAACTCTCATACAACGATTTCCCTTCCACTATTACGGCCTCCGAGCGAAAACCCGTCTCGACAAGCTAGTCGGCATCGAATCCATTCCTAATTACTTAGGACCACAAACTTCTTTTCCTGAACTTACTCTCACAGCACAAGTACAGGCAAAACCTGAATACAAGGCTGCAATGGCCCTTGCCAGAGCTGGATTAATTGAGGATGCCGCCTGGTATCTCAGACGCTTGTTAAATCGTTCCAAAGTCAACCGAGGTCTCGCCCTTCTTACGGCTCGGGCCTCGGCTAAGACCAATGAACATTCAAGTGTCACAAAAATCCTAGTGAATCATTTTTCCACTTTTATGCAACGACCTGCGCGAAACCTCCCAGAAGATTTTTGGAAACTTGTCTACCCGCGTCCATTTTGGGAACAAGTAAACAATGCAGCTGTAAATAATAATATCGATCCTAATGTTCTCTACGCCTTGATGCGACAAGAATCTAGATTCGATCCCGCTGCACGCTCCCCAGTTGGTGCGATCGGACTATTTCAAATCATGCCGTACACCGCGAACGCATTCGCCAAAAGTGTTGGAATTGATACTGTTATTACTGAGACCAGCTTAATGTTACCCTCAATCAATGCAGCGATTGCGGCGAAGCTAACAAGCGACCTATCCCTCATGTTTGAACAAGATTTTGCACCAATAGCTGCCTCATACAACGCCGGCGAAGACCGCGTTAAAATTTGGTGGGACTCGGCAAGTAACGCCGATGAAGACTTTTTCGTTGATTTAATTCCCTATTCAGAAACACGTCGCTTTGTGCGTGAAGTTTTAACAAATTATGCTGCATATAAACGAATCTATTCTGATGGGAAGTAGATATATGTTTAAGCGATTTCTTCAAAAACAGTTTAGTTCTCAAAAGGTTAAACTCTAAAGTGAACATTCACATTAGTCTATGAATTGAACAAATGCCTAACTTACATTTATCAGTCAAAACAGCATTTTGGACAAATCGTAAAGCGTGCATACTCTGCTTATTTGTAACCCTGACATCTGCGTGTACTGATAATACTCAACTTACGCAAAGACTTTCGATTGCCACCGGTGGAACCGGTGGGGTCTATTACCCGTATGGCGGAGCAATATCAAAGGTGATTAGCGATCATCTAGATGGCATCGAAGCAACGGCAGAAGTAACAGCTGGAACAGTAGATAATCTAAAATTCATTTCTGCACGGTCTGCAGATCTGGGATTTGCATTAGCCGATTCCCTCGATGATGCTACTAACGGACAGGGAGTATTTCTTGACGTAGGCCCAATCCCTGCGCGTGCAATAGCTGTTCTTTATAACAACCACATTCATCTGGTGACAACGAGCGAATCAGAAATTAATTCTGTTCAAGACCTCTATAACCGAGTGATATCAACTGGAGCCCCTGGCAGTGGAACTGAAGTAAGTGCATATCGAATACTTACCGCGGCCGGGCTTAATCCCGAAACAGATATCCAAGGCCAAAGTCTTGGTGCGTCCCAATCTGTTGATGCATTACGGGATGGGAAAATCGAAGCATTTTTTTGGAGTGGCGGTATTCCAACAGGTGCGGTGCTTGATCTTGCGAGCACGCCTAGCCAGACAGTACGGCTCATTGAGACCAGTACCCTGCTGGAGTCACTACAGCAAAAATATGGTAGAACCGTTTACCGTAATGCTGAGATTCCGAGAACCACATATCCTGGTATGGTCAGAGATATTTCTACGATAGCAGTATCAAACGTGCTTGTCGTACATCAACAAATGGAAGATCACTTGGCTAAAGCAATCACAGCAGCTCTATTCGCATATCATGACGAACTTTCTGCCGTGCACCCTATGGCAAATATATTGTCACTTGAAACTGCTGTAACCGGGTCTCCCATCCCATTTCATCCAGGCGCAGAAAGCTACTATCGGGATCAAGGAATTCAAGTCATCAACTAACCGCATAGGATTACTCTGACAATTACCAGAACCAAACCTGCTAGCCCCGAAATTGACGCCGAAAACAACTCAACTCGTCAACTTACGGGAATTGCATTCTATGTGACAAGCGCACTTACTACAGGTCTTTCACTTTATGCACTCTACTGGGTCATTGGTATCATTCAGCCCCAAATTTACCGAACTAGTTTTCTGCTAATTGTCCTATCAGCAACATTTTTACTTTATCCAGGAAGTCACAAATCACGTCAAAATGTAACGACCTTGGACTGGGCACTTGTACTGCTGTCAACGACTGCCTTGCTGTGGCCAATCATTGAATTCGACGAATTTGTTTATCGCGCAGCAACGCCGAATACTATCGACTTAATTTTTGGATCTATCACCATTCTGCTCATTCTTGAAGCTACGAGGCGAACCGTTGGTCCGGTACTTCCGATCACGGCCATTGGATTTTTACTTTATGGGTATTACGGACCAATCTTTGAAATATTTGGATTAGAACTGTTTGCTCATCGAGGATATAACCTGAGCCGTCTCGTTGGCACGCTTTATATGACACTAGAAGGAATTTTTGGTGTTCCTCTCGACGTTGCAGCTACATATATAACTTTGTTCAGCATATTTGGAGCAGTCCTAGCTCGATCAGGTGCTGGACAATTTTTTATCAAATGGACCATGGCTGCATTTGGACGTTCTGGCTCTGGCGCGGGACCCGGTCGAACAGTAACCGTGTCAGGCTTCCTACTCGGGACCGTCTCCGGGAGCGGTGTAGCTACTACTGTGACATTGGGAGCAGTGGCATGGCCACTCCTCAAACGAGCAGGCTTTTCAGGGGAAACCGGTGGAGCCATTCTTTCCGCAAGCGGTATAGGGGCAATCCTTGCTCCACCAACCATGGGTGCGGCCGCATTCTTAATCGCTGAATTTCTACAGATTTCGTACTTACAAGTAATCAGTATGGCGATTATTCCTGCCATTCTTTATTACCTTTCAATTATTTTAATGATCGAAGCCGACGCACGCCGCTTAAACACAAAATCAGTTAGCAGTGAATTGCCAACTCTATGGGAATTGACACGAAGATCTGGCTACCAATTCATACCTTTGTTCCTTATCGTTCTACTACTAATATCTGGAGTTACACCTTTTAGAGCCGTGTTTTATGCGACCTTATGTGCCGTTGCTTTAAGTTTTTTTAATTCTACAACTGCTTTAACTCCCACTCGCTTGGTCGACACTTTCAAATCCGGTGGAGCAGGAATACTATCCGTAGCCGCAACAACAGCGACAGCAGGAATTATCGTCGGAGTTGTGACATTAACTGGGTTAGGACTAAAAATCGCCGGTATATTGGTCGCTCTAGCTTCAGGCAGCGTCTTTTTGACCGTAATCTATGCGGCCATCGCAGTATGGATCTTAGGACTTGCAGTACCAGTGACAGCATCTTACATCATTGCAGCCGTCATGATTGCGCCAGCATTAACGTTCGTAGGAATCTCAGATGTCGCAGCCCACATGTTTATCTTTTACTACGCCGTTTTATCAGAAGTTAGTCCACCAACAGCGCTGTCACCTTTCGCAGCTGCAGCAATTACTGGAGCAAATCCGTTCCGGACTATGCTATTAACTTGGAAGTATACCCTGCCTGCTTTCTTGGTCCCGTTCACCTTCACCCTAAGTCCGGAAGGCCTAGGTGTCTTACTTCAGGCACCGCTCAACGATACGTTGGTAATTGTCAGCACGGCGGTAATCGGCATTTGTGCGCTCGCAATGGGATGCGGAGGCTGGCTTAATAAAGAAGCGACCCCGCTGGAACGGATAGGTGCCATCGTCGGAGGTTTACTTCTGTTCTATCCATTTAGCCTTTCACGATCAATTGGATTGTGTTTCCTGTCAGTCACAGTCTTGTCACATCTTTTTCGCAGAACATCTCTGACAACGACTCCAGGTGATTAGCGTTGAACGTAACCTTTTAAACCTTCAAGTAATCCAAAATTTTTAGTCAACTTAGGTCCGAACAAACTTACGAAATTTTATTCTGTGTGGATTCTCGGCATCCTTACCAAACCGACGTCGTCTATCAACTTCGTAATCAGCATAGTTCCCAGCAAACCAAGTAACCTGAGAGTTGCCCTCAAAAGCTAAAACATGCGTTGCAATTCGATCAAGGAACCATCGATCGTGACTAACAACAATCACACAACCAGCAAATGCCAATAGTGCTTCCTCCAAAGCTCGAAGTGTATCGACATCCAAATCGTTAGTAGGTTCGTCAAGGAGCAATAGATTGGCACTACCTTTAAGTAGTTTCGCAAGATGTACCCGATTTCGCTCTCCACCTGACAATTCGTCAATCCGACGCTGTTGATCCTGTTTTCTAAAATTGAATGATGACACGTAAGCTCGCGAAGCGATCTTTCGCGCACCGAGCGTGATTTCTTCATTTCCTTCCGAGATCTCTTCCCACACTGTTCTAGATGAGTTAAGAGAATCCCTATTCTGCTCAACATATCCGAGTCGGACAGTTTCACCAAGTCGAAGCGACCCACTGTCGGCTTGTTCTTCACCCGTAATCAGGCGCAACAAGGTTGTCTTCCCAGATCCATTTGCCCCAATGACCCCCACAATACCTGCCCTGGGCAACGAAAAAGACAAATCATTAATTAACACACGCTCACCAAATACTTTGCGAAGGTTCCGAGCTTCGAGAACCTCATCCCCCAGCCTTGGACCAGGAGGGATATAGATTTCAGCAACTTTATTTGTGTCAACAGGATCTTCATCCAATAGACGTTCATAGGCTGTTAGACGTGCCTTGCCCTTAGCCTGTCTCGCCCTTGGAGACATACGAATCCATTCAAGTTCTCGTTCCAGTGACTTTTGACGTTTTACTTCATGTTTCGTTTCAAGCAGAAGACGCTGTCGTTTTTGTTCAAGCCATGAAGAATAGTTACCTTCCCATGGAATACCTGCTCCCCGATCAAGTTCAAGAATCCAACCAGCTACGTTATCTAGAAAATAACGATCATGGGTTACAGCAACGACGGTACCCTTATAATTTTCAAGAAATCTTTCCAACCACCCAACCGTTTCCGCGTCAAGATGATTTGTAGGTTCGTCAAGAAGCAATATATCTGGAGCTTTAAGTAAAAGGCGACACAAAGCAACCCTGCGTTTTTCACCACCAGATAAATTAGACACAGCAGCTCCCGGCGGCGGAAGTCTAAGAGCGTCCATTGCCATCGCTATTCGAGTGTCAAGATCCCACGCGCCAGCAGCTTCTATTTGATCCTGCAGTCGCCCCTGCTCTTCTAACACAGGTTCTAGATCAGACAATCCTGATGAAAGCGATGCGGTGACATCGTCGTATCGGATTAAGAGATTCCGAAGATGGGCGACTCCTTCTTCAACATTTCCAGCAACTGTCTTCGAATCATCAAGTGTCGGTTCCTGTGGAAGATAATCGATTGTCATACCAGGTGACAAAAACACCTCGCCCTCAATCTCTGTAATCTCACCCTTCATAATCCTTAATAAAGTCGACTTTCCTGCACCATTTGATCCAAGGACTCCTATTTTTGCACCTGGCAAAAAAGACAACCAAATATCATGTAGAACAGTCTTCCCGGAAGGATACGCCTTGCCGAGTCCTTTCATTGTGTATACATATTTTGGCGACATAAATTATCTATAGAGGCTAGCTTGGTTAATACGTCAAACAACAACGTATTAGAAGTTTATATTAATCGGTGCAAACGACTTGATATCTTTGTCTCTAGATTTAAGAATTTACTGACAGCTGTCTTTCCCTTCTTGATCAAATTACTATATGAGTGATTCACGCTTTTCGTACATCCGGTGACTACATGAGGAAACTTCGCATATTAAATTTAATGCATGACTATTTAGTCCCTCCGACAGAGCTGAAAGATATTGATCTCGTATCTGCGGACTGGAAAACCGAGTACGACGTTACAAGTTCTCTTGAATATATGGGGCATGATGTAATCACCTTGGGCCTCCATAACGACCTTAAAACCATTCGTGAAGCTATCGACAAATACAAGCCACATATTGCCTTTAATATGATGGAAGCATTCGATGAAATTAGTAGCTTCGAAATGAATATCGTCAGTTACCTCGAATTACTAGGTATGCCATATACAGGATGTAATCCTCGTGGAATGGTTCTTTCCAGAGACAAAGCACTAACAAAAATTCTTCTCGCTGATGCGAATATTCTGACTCCAACGTTTGAGGTGTTCCCGCGAGGAAAACGATTAGAACTTCGAAAACGACGTGACTTTCCATTAATTGTTAAATCCCTTACACAAGAAGCATCAATTGGAATTGCTCAAGCCTCTGTAGTTCACGATGAAATTAAACTTCATAATCGCATTCACTTTGTACATGACACTATCGGAACTGACGCCATCGTTGAACAATTTATTCAAGGACGGGAACTCTATATCGGTGTCATAGGCAATGATCGCCTTCAAGCATTTCCCATCTGGGAAATGCATTTCAACGACATGCCTTCTAGGCTGCACCGTATCGCTACCGACCGAGTTAAGTGGAACGCTGGGTACCAACGAAAACATGGCATCATGACCAGCGAAGCAACCGACTTACCAAAAAGGACGACAAGCAGACTACAGAACATAGCCAAACGTGTATATCGAGCACTCAAAATGAATGGTTATGCTCGTATGGACATGAGGTTAGATACGGCAGGTAATTGTTATGTGCTCGAAGCAAACGCCAATCCGCAATTGGCATATGGAGAAGATTTCGCTGAATCTGCTGAGTGCGCAGGAATTTCCTATGAACAACTTCTACAGAAAATCTTAAACGCTGGTCTGCGTTGGAAACCTAAACAATTCGGATAATTGAAACTAAGCTTCAGATGCCCTTAATTCTTAACTAAGTTATAGGTCTTTACGCCACAATAATAAGAGTAGTTCACTTATCTACAGTTTCACTACTGTAAAGTCAGATTGATTTCCGTGGTTTCACCAGGTTTAACAACGACAGAAAGTTTTTGATCTTGGTATCTTTCATGCCAAACTGTTAAATCGTAACTCCCGGGAGGAATTTCAGAAATTTCAAAAGTGCCATCCATTCCTGTCACCGTGCCGACATCATCGGAAACATAAATCCATCCTCGCATCCAAGAATGAGAATCACATTCAACACGCACGACTCCCGGTCGACGTAAGGGACGCTGAATGTTGAGACCAGGAAACGGAATGGCTACGTTGAACATCGTTCTCTGGCGATCGTCGTACGCGTGAGTCGAATGAAGTGTTTCATCCTCGCTCAGAATTTCAATTTGACTACGAGTCTTAACAACTTGCACTCTAGGTTCAAAGAAACACTTTCGATTGTTAATCATCGAAGGGGGCGGCTCATTAATCCATTCCAAATCATTTACAATGATAACGACATTTGCAACCCCACCGGACGAATCTACGAGAGTAGTTTGATCTTCAATTTTCTCACCGCATACCGCCTGATCGGCTTCCACAGCAACCATTACCGTATCAGGCACATTATCCACCTTAACGAGGCCACGAAGGGTCCCAAAATCCTGTGCTTTAGTTACGACAGCACCAACAATAAATATTGCCGCACAAATTATTCCCCTACAAACAAATAATCTGACCCAAGAAAATACTCGACCTGCGCGAACTTTTGTATGCATGATAGATTAAGTGTATCGAATTACTTTTTTTGAACTCTTCAGGATGTAACCGTCAATAACTAACTTAGATTATTGCCTTAACTTACCTTGGGAGAAAGTGTTTTAGTTTCTATTACAGATGTAAAATCTTCGCCTGGGTTAATAAATCGATTTCTCTCCAGTCCATATTGCGTGTCATAAAGTTGTTTATATCTTCCACCAGCAGCCAACAACTCAGCATGCGAACCTCTTTGGAGAATCTCACCCTCTTCCAGCACCAAAATCTGATCTGCATCCTGGATCGTTGAAAGACGATGTGCAATGACAAATGTAGTGCGGCCAGTTGTCAACGCACGTAAACCGTCCTGAATCAATGCCTCACTTTCACTATCGAGACTAGACGTTGCTTCATCCAAAATAAGTATCTTCGGATCAGCTAAAATTGCACGTGCAATCGCCACCCGCTGGCGTTGTCCACCAGAAAGTTTAACTCCACGCTCACCGACCACTGTACGATAACCTTCTGAAAATTGTTCGATAAATTCGTCGCAATGAGCTATCCGACTAACCCTTTGAATTTCGTCGTCTCTGGCATGCGGCTTTGAAAATCTAATGTTGTCAGCAATTGTTCCATCAAACAAAAAATTGTCCTGAAGCACTACTCCAAGATTAGACCGATAATCCATTAATTTAATTGATCTTAAATCAAACTTATCAACGAATACTGTTCCAGAGGTCGGATGATTAAATGCCATTACAAGACTAATTAGAGTGCTCTTTCCAGAACCACTCGAACCTACAAGTGCTGTAGTGCTTCCAGCTTGTGCATTGAGACACACATTCTTTAAAACAGGAGTTTCTGGTTCGTATTCGAACCAGACCTCGTCAAATCGAATATCACCGCTGATTTTCGAAACAACATGTTTACCTTCATCTTCTTGATGTTCAGTTGACATTGTCAAAACTTCACGAATTCGATCTAACCCAGCAAAGGCTTCCGTGATCTGAGTACCAATGGAAGAAACCTGGATCACTGGTGCGATTACTAAACCAGTAAAAATGATGTATTGGACCAAAATACCAGTCGTCCAGTACCCATCTATCAGAGCTTGACCACCAAGCACGATCATCAATGCACCAATAATTCCCATAATAAAAGTAGCCACCGAAGAAACGGCCGAGACCCCAGTGACAGATTTTGCAACGTTTCGGAAAAGTCGGTGAGTGCCCTTCGCAAAAACGAGCTGCTCTCTTTTTTCAACGGTATACGCCTTTACGACACGAATACCCCCTAAGGTTTCTCCTAACCGACCCGTAACGTCAGCGTTTATTTTTCCTCGAGCACGAAAAATAGGACGCAGCTTTGAAAAAGCAACCGCCATACAGATCCCGAAGACGATTAGAATCAATAGGGTTAGGCTTGTGAGCCTCCAATTCAGATAGAACAGCACTCCCAAAGCTAAAGTGCCCGTAACCACACTTCCAGTGAGTTGGACCAATCCAGTGCCTACTAGATTCCTAATACCCTCCGCATCCGTCATAATTCGAGAAATAAGAACCCCTGTCTGAGTCATATAGAAATGCCGTATCGGCAACCGCGTAACATGAGACATCACCTTTTTTCGCATTTCAGTAATTGCCCGTTGTGCCGCCACTCCTAACAACTGTGACAACGAAAATGAACTTATTGACTGCATCACAGTGGCACCGAGACCGACCCCGGCAAGCAAGAGTAATTGATCTCCCCTACCATCAGGAATTACATCGTCGATAATGTATTGCGACATTGCGGGCAGTACAAGTCCAGACAGTCGACTGATCAGCATTAGAAAAACACCAAGACACAATCGTCTACGATAGCGCCAAACTAATTCTCTGGCTTCTTGCCACGCTCCAGCAGAGATCTTTTTTTTCGTTTCGTTTCCAGACATTTTCAAAGATGACTATAAAACGAGTTAAGCATAAAATTCGTTCATTCCAGTGTAGTAGACTTTCTCTGTGGTTTCAGCATCCCGCCGAATCATCCACATCGACATGGATGCCTTCTACGCATCAGTCGAGCAACGCGACAATCCCGAACTCAAGGGTCGACCGGTAGCTGTAGGAGGGCGCCCTGAAAGCCGTGGTGTTGTTGCAGCGGCTAGTTATGAAGCACGATCCTTTGGCGTGAAGTCGGCCATGTCAATGTCAAAAGCGCTAAGACTTTGTCCTGACTTAACGATTATAAGACCTCATTTTAAAAAATACCGTGAGATTTCGTCTCATATTTTTTCTCTCTATCGATCGGTCACACCTCTCGTTGAACCAATTTCTCTTGATGAGGCATATCTTGACGTGACAAACAACAAATGGGGTGAACATTTTGCGACTCCGATCGCAAAAAAATTAAAGCAACAAATATTTAATGCGACCCAATTAACTGCATCCGCAGGTGTCTCTTCTACAAAATTTATTGCGAAAATTGCGTCGGGCTGGCAAAAACCAGACGGGCTGACGATTGTGCCGACTCAGAAAGTAGAACAGTTCCTCCAGAATCTTCCAGTTGAAGCATTATGGGGCGTTGGACCAGTGACAGCAAAAAAATTAAAGCGCTCCGGAATAATCAGGCTTGTCGATATTAGGAACTTTAAAGCCTCTGAACTAAAAAATATTGTTGGACGGCAATCAGACTGGCTCATTAAACTTTCACATGGACAAGATGACCGACCTGTGACACCAGATCGCGTAATCAAATCAAACGGTTGTGAAAATACTTTTTCTGAGGACCTAACAGATATTGATCAGATCACACAAGAGATAGAACGCATGGCTGCACGTGCAGAAGAGTGGCTTCAACACAAGAATCTAGCTGCGCGTACAGTAACTCTTAAGGTTCGTTATTCTGATTTCAATACAATCACGCGAAGCCAAACCGAACGGTCGCCGTTATCTAGTCCGAAATCAATTACGAACTGTGCAATAACTCTTCTTCAAAAAACAGAGGCCGGCGTAAGGCCAATTCGTCTCTTGGGCGTAAGTGTAAAGAATCTGCTCAACCCGAAAATGGCAAACGAAACCAACCCACAATATCTTCCGTCTTTGTGGGATGAGCACACAGAGTTTTAAATATGTCTTCTACTCAATCTATTGAACTGTCTGACTTGGGATGGAATGTATTTTTTGAAAAACATTTTAAAGACAATCAAATCGTCGACTGTGTTCCAGGGCGCATTAGCATCGAACACAACAACTTTTACCGTGTCTTTACATCCGATGGAGAATTTTTAGCTGAGTTATCAGGAGGGCTCCGTCACGATGCCAACGGAAGCCAAGATCTTCCAGCCGTCGGAGATTGGGTTGCGATAAAAATTAATGACAATCAGACTGGAACTATTAAGGCCGTGCTACCCAGAAAAAATAACTTCTCTCGAAAAGCTGCAGGAAATCCTACTGAACGTCAAATTATAGTTGCGAACATAGACACAGTATTTCTTGTTTCTGGCCTTGATGGAGATTTCAACCTTCGCCGGTTAGAACGTTACCTTGTCGCTGCAGCACAGAGTTCTGTAACTCCAGTGATCATCTTGAACAAATCAGACTTATGTAAATCTCTCGATGAAACTCTCTTAGCTGTTCAATCGATAGCCCTAGATGTAAATGTACACACCACTAGTTGCTTGAAAGACATGGGAATCGACCCACTGAAAAGTTATTTAAACAAAGGAAAGACCGTCGCATTTTTGGGATCGTCTGGCGTTGGAAAATCGACAATCATTAACCGACTCCTAGGCTTCAACAAACAGGCCACACAGCAAGTTCGGAAACGAGACCAAAAAGGTCGTCATACAACAGTATCTCGGCAGCTGCTTATCCGATCACAAGGTGGCTTAATTATCGACACACCCGGCATGCGTGAACTGAAACTGTGGGACACAACTGATGCTCTAGAGGAAACATTCAGTGACATCAATTCACTTCAATCAAACTGTCGTTTCCGAGATTGCCAACACGATAGCGAACCTGGTTGCGCTGTACAAGAAGCTGTAAAGACAGGACGGCTATTGTCTGATCGCCTGCACCATTATCACCGACTAGAGAAAGAAAGAGCTGCCCTCGAAAAAAAACGAGAAGAACAAAAACAAGCCATCGAAAATCATCAAAACAAAAGAACAGAACATTCGCCTAGACGCTCACGGCGCCTATCCTATGATTGACGAAAGTCACTCGTAAGATGCCTAGACCAAACTCTCATCTTCTAACTTAATTAAAGAGCTGCGATTCACACCGCTTTACCGAGCCAATCGTTGAAGACTTTCTGCGTGATCGGTTTCTTCCGCCCGTATATCCTCAAGTCGAGTAACTAAACCCTTATCACCATACTCTTCCGCCTGCTGAATACGATCAGTGTAATTAGCAATCACCCGGTGCTCAGCTTCAATATTCAGTTTCATCATTTGTTCCGTCGATCGAACTGACTTCGGCATCTTTGGGTTTATGTGTACTTTACCGCCAAGAGCTGCAATCTTATCCGCCAGAAAAATTGCGTGCGTCATTTCTCCTTGAATATCAGGTCCTATTTCTTGCCGAAGCGCATGCCCAAGTAAACCCGTGGCCGCCGAAGAATGATACAGATAACGAAGCACCGCCTCGAGTTCAAGGTTTAGATCTTCGTTAAGTCCGTCAATCAGTTTACGTCGTAAAATATCTTTGCTCTTTGCCATGAATACTCCTTACTTTCCTAATGTGTTTGTTTTCCACCCATTTGTAAAAGTGCAGGCTCTACACCTAAGCGCCGAATTACAGTCTTCCACATTTTCGAAGAGCACGTATTGAAGAGAACCTCCTTGTCTATATCAGCTATTAGCCACGCCGAATTAGCCAGCTCGGCCTCTAATTGACCGGCCTCCCATCCAGCGTGCCCGGATATCAACCGTGTTCCAGGAGGTGAACAATCTTCAACCAAAGTACGCAAAAGATGAATTGATGTCGAAAGATAAACACCTTCACAGAGCCGTATAGAGTTTTCGTCTTCGGGCTCCTGTCCCATAAGAATCCAAGCGCTTTGTGGCTCCACAGGTCCTCCATGCCAGAGTTTTAGGGCGTCTTGACCTCGGTTATTAATAGGAGGTTCAAAATCAATAACATCAGCTACTAAAATCTGTGTATCTCTATTCAATATCAGTCCGAAGGCACCCTCATTTCGATATTCACACAAGAGGACCACTGTGCGACAAAATTCTGGGTCATTCAGTTGAGGCATCGAAACCAATAACGACGGGACCAACGTTTTTGAAGAAATCTCATTCATTAAACTAGACCCTCTTCACACCTTCCTGTTTACTCTTTGCGATCAGACTGAAGCTGATTACGAGCCCAAATAACGTGACGTTTAACTAAAGGATCTGACCGGCTATCATGAACCGGTTCATCAAGAATATTCTCCGCTTGAGATAAACCACTGTTACCAAGTGCAACAGCCGTATTACGCCGAAGTCCACGGAGTCCAGCTCTGGACATTGCCCCTTGTTTTACAATGGGTCGAAGCACCTCATCCGGCTGAGACCATAAAGCCGACAAGCTTGTCTGATCAAACACCGCGTTTGGCTGCCATACCGAATCCCCGGAAGTTGCGGCTTGAGCATTCCATGGGCACACATCTTGGCAAATGTCGCAACCGTAAACATGTGTGCCAATCGTCTCCCTCGACGACTCTGGAATATCATCGCGCAATTCAATAGTGAAATATGAAATACATTTCGTCGCATCGATAACCCACGGTTGTACAATGGCATCCGTCGGACACGCCTCCAAACAAAGAGTACATTCTCCACATTGATCTAAAGCCGGAGAATCTGTATCGAGTGACAAACTACAAATTATCTCTGACAAAAACAGCCACGAACCCAATTCAGGACTAATTAAACAGGTGTTCTTTCCAATCCATCCCAAGCCGGCTTGTTGTGCGTAAACGCGTTCTTGAACCGGGCCTGTATCTACATAAACTTTTGCTTCAAAGGACTCCGCGGTAGTCTCCCGCATCCATTTAAGAAGCTCTTCCATACGTTTATTAAGAATCTCGTGATAATCAGATCCCCAAGCATAACGCGATACATGAGCGCAGTTTGGATCTGCCTGCTCAGTAGAATACGGACGGTCCACGTTATAAAGAGTTGCAAGCGCGATAACCGTTCTTGCAGATGGAAGTATATTTCGAACATCTGACCGTTTGTCTGCAGTGCGAGCCATGTACTGCATTTCACCTGAAAAACCACGCTGAATCCAATCTTTTAAAAATCGGAGTTCTATAAAATTTTCAGCTGGAGCGATTCCACATGCAGTAAAACCTAATGATTGAGCTTTCGCTTTAAGATTAGATGAATTCAACATTAAAATTAATACTCATTGAAGCAAAGGCGAATGATTTCGATGTGCTTCTGACAGCACAAGCTCCGCCGCTCTTCGACTGGCTCCAGAACAACCCAATTGCTCTCGAACCATTTTGAGCTCACGACAGACTTTAGTCACGCGAGCCGGATCCGACAAAAAATTAACAACTTCGTCACACACTGCTTGTGGCGTAAATGCGTCTTGAATAAGCTCAGGTACTATCTTATGGCCAGCAATCAGGTTAACCATACCAACCGCATCAACATTCGCAAAAGCACGCACTAAACGATACGTGACCGGGGATACTCGGTACACGACGACCATCGGTCGGCCGTGAATCGCGGTCTGAACCGTTGCTGTGCCAGATGCTGTTACCACAAAATCTGAAGCCTTCAGAACATTATCGGTCTGAGATTCGAGAACAACTGTTGACTGACCAGTGGCCAATAGATCCGAAAGTGGATCAAATAATCGATCATCTAGATCAGAAGCACGAGCTATAAGAAATTGAACACTAGGAATTCTCTGTCGAATTAACAATGCTGCATCGATTAGATCAGGAAGAATAGATTGAACCTCATTCGGACGACTTCCGGGCAACAATGCTACCGTAGGACAATTGGGATCAAATCCGTTCTCACGCAGTATTCCTTTCTTATCGCTAGTAACCTGACACAAATCGAGAAGAGGATGCCCAACAAAATCAACAGGGATGTTTTCTTGCTTATACAGTACTTCTTCAAAAGGGAAAATGACTAGGGCTCGTTGAACAAATCGTTTCATGGCATGAATTCTTCCACGCCGCCACGCCCAGAGTTGCGGACATACATAATAAACAACTGGAATGCCTAAATGAGAGATCGCCTTGGCCAATCGAAAATTAAAATCCGGAAAATCAATTGGCACAAACACATCAGGACGTTCAGTTTTTGCCACCTTAACAAGATGATGATAAATCGAATAAGACCGTGGCAGCACAGAGAGTGCTTCGGTTAAACCAGTCACGGTAAGACCACGATAGTCTTCAATCGACTCACCACCAGCCGCACGAAACTTCTCCCCCCCCAAACCGTAAACTCGGGCAGAAGGTTCTAACGCTAATAGTGATTCCGTAAGAGCCCCAGCGTATAAGTCGCCTGAAGGTTCGCCACACGAAACTAAAATTTTCATTTAAACAGATAATAGAAATACGAAAGATTACGGGACAAATACGCGATACCAAACATATTAGCAACCTTAAAAACCGACAGTTGAAGATTCAACTTCAGAAACACTCATGAGTTCATAATCTTCAAACCCGGTCTCCTCAAGATCATCAATAAACGCGGCGGCGTCACCCACCAAAACAATTGACAGATTTTCAGGCTGCAAGAAAGCTCGCGCAGCACGTTGAATATCATGCGGAGAGACAGCCCGCACACGCTCGGGATAAGTTTCGAGATCGCTCAAATCTAGACCAAAAACTAAAGCTTCCAATACTTGAGTAGCGATGGAATTGGGCGTCTCTATTGTAAGAGGGAAATTCCCCGCGAGATAGTCTTGCGCTCCTCGTAGTTCTTGCCGACGAACTCGAACACGTCGAAGACGAGAAATTTCATCGACCATCAGGCGTAGAACCTCCGCAGTAGCTGCAGAACGCGTCTCCGTTTTGGCCATAAAATCGCCTGTGGCCTGTCGACCGGCCAAATCGGCAGATGCTGAATACGTTAGCGAGCGCGCTGTGCGCAGGACACCTCCAAGACGATTCCCCCCTTCTCCTCCAAGAATCTTGATCGCAACATCAAGATTGAGAAAATCAGGATGAGCGCGAGGCAGCGCTAAGTGACCAACTCTAACGACGGTCTGAACCGCATCCGGCTTGTCCACAACAACTAATCGATTTGTCGGCCGTGGTGGTTCAACAGAATGTCGCGTTGGAAGTATTCCCTGAGACCAGTCACCAAGAACCTGATTAATGCCTGTAACTGCTTCGTCAGTCGTCACGTCACCAACAATCGCAACTATAGCGTTATTAGGGAGATAATGAGCCTGATGAAAATCAACAAGATCCTTCCGGGTGATAGAAGCCAACGAAGCCCGTGTCCCGTTGCTTGGTCTTCCATAGGGGTGCATACCGTAAATAAGCCGTCCAAACACCACGTTTGCAATATAACTGGGATCGTCGTAACTGACCTGCATACTAGATAATAATTGTTGGCGTTGCCGTTCAAGTTCATTGGAATCGTACCTAGGACGGCGAATAACGTCGGCTAAGGTCTCAAGGGCAAGACCAAAACTGTCTTTCATAACCAGAACGTTCACAAAACTCAGATCGGAACCAGCACCAACAGACAAAACACCACCGATGTTATCAATTGTTTTCGCAATCTCTTGGGCCGTGAAATTACCGGCACCCTGATCTAGCATCTGAGCAGCCATTGACGCCACGCCAGGCTTTCCCTCTGGATCATTCGACGAACCTGCCCGCATAATCAGACGAACATTCACAACAGGCTGTTCCCGTGCAGCAACAACAACTATCTGAAGACCGTTATCAAGTTGTCTCAACTCATATTCAGGAAATTGAACCTCTGGAGCTAATAGAGGCGGAGGAGGATTTTCATCAGGCCATTCCAACGATTGAGCATTTATCGAATCAATCATAAAAATCAAACAACAAGCCCAAGCAAAAAAATGAAGAATGAGAAGTCGTTTTCCTAAACAAAAAATCATCTAGACGCAACCCCCTCAATGTTACGGCTGTTGCGTGGCAAGATAGTTAGCACTAAACGATTTTCATCAGTAAAGTACTTACGGGCCACACGTTGAACGTCTTCTTTCGAAACATTCATAAATATGTCAAACTCACCATCAGCGGTGGTGATGTCATCATGAATGACAGCCGCGTGGGCTAAATGGGCTGCTTTTTGTGAATTAGTAATCCTTCCGATTATGTAATCTCGAGCGAATTGATTTTTAGATCGCTGTAACTCTTCATCAGTTATCGGTTCTTCCTTTAGGCGATCGAGTTCTTGAACTAGAGCTTCAGCGGTAGTATCTGGCTTTACGCTTGGAGGAACAATTGCTACTGCGTAAAACAGATTCGGGTCTTCAATGATATTTCCTTGCCCAAAAGCTGATACCGCCAGCTGCTCGTACACGAGTCTTCTGTATATACGCGAACTCTGTCCATCAGAAAGGACCTTTGACGCAATATGTAATGGATATGCATCAGGATGACCGTCGTAGGTAATATGATGCGCTACCACGACTGCAGGTAGTGGCCAATTGTCAGCCTCAACTGTAATCCGGCGTTCGGATGTCTGCGCGGGTTCCCGAGGAATGTTTCGAGGCACTTCTAGTTGAGATTGGGGCACACGACCAAGATAATGTTCGATCATCTGTATCGTATCATCAGGATTGATATCTCCAACAATAACGAGAGTTGCATTTTCTGGGACATAAAAAGTGTTGTAAAACTCACGAACATCATCGATAGAAGCAGCTTCAAGATCCTTCATCGATCCAATCGCAGTATGCTTGTAAGGATGCGTCGTAAATGCGTGATCGTAAATAATTTCTGACAGCAGCCCGAATGGTTCGTTCTCATACCGCCAACGCCTTTCTTCCTTGACAACTTCCCTTTCTGCATCGAGAGTACGTTGATCAATGCGCAGAGTCGCCATCCGGTCAGCCTCTAACCAAAGAACTAAAGGAAGATACTGCGATGGAACAGTCTGAAGAAATACGGTCGCATCCTCGGTAGTGTACGCGTTTCCATCTCCACCAACACGAGAAATCATTGTCAAATGCTCGTCAGACCGAACATTCTTAGATCCCTTAAACATCAAATGCTCAAACAAGTGAGCAAAACCTGTACGACCAGCCGGCTCATTTTTGGAACCAACGCGGTACCACATTTCAACATGAACAATGGGTGTTGAATGATCCTCAGACATAACCACTGTTAAACCATTACCCAGCGTTTTAATCTGATAATTTAGCTTGGCCGGACGAACCGCACTATAGACCGTTACAGAAACCAATAGGCACACAAGCAAGACGAGGACAAAGCCTACTTGGCCTATTAGCAAAGCTTTTCGAAGAGGTTTTTCGTCACTCATATAGATTCATTATGACACAGTCGCCTCAAGGTAGTGGCGTTCTAAGACGTATACCAGCTTTTGTCCATTGAGGGATATCTCGGGAGAACTGTCCGGCATCAATTCGTCGTTCCCAACCCACGTACAAATCAACGGCTCCAACTCCGGTAGGAAATCTTACACCACCAAACACAACTCCACCTTTCTTGAGATTCCGCATCATCATTTTTTTTTCAACAGGAACAATTGCGCCCTCTAAACCAGCAATAATCGAGACTTTAGGATTGATTGGTCTCGTGAAATGTCCGTGCCATTCAAATTGGGCGGTGTAATCAACGCCAGCTCTTTCTACCGTTCCCAGCGCTCGAATTCCGGCGTCTAAATGCAGTGCCCCTAAGGTAAAGCGATCACCATATGAAATACCGACCATGTTCCATGAAACACTTCCCAAATCTTTCCGGTCGCTCAAATGACGAGAAACGTGATGGAAGGTTGTACCCAGTTCACCTCTCGGCAAACGAACAAAGATGGAAAAATCTACTGTGTAATTGTTTTGATTAGGATCGACATCCCTAAGCTCGCTTCCAACAACTGTTTCAAGATTAGCGAGCAAATTACCGCGCAACACACCAACATCAAAAAGATCAGCATCAAGTAGTAAATCAGCATCCCAGTTATAGCGATTGTCCGCAGCCACTCCAGATAAATGAGAGATGTCAAGTGCAGCCCGAAACGCCGTGAGAACACCACTCTTTCGTGGAGCTGTTGTCTGAGGTCGAACTCCTCCAAGCGTTTGAGTACTCACTACCGTTGGAGGCAAACAAAGCGCAAAGATTAACAATAATTTTGACGATTGAAACACCGTGTACCTCACTGATGATTAGGTGCATTCATGAAAGTATCTAAACAAGGCAGAAAAACGGGCGGAGTATAACATGGAGTCACTTATCTAGCGAAATGCCGCTACTTCTATAAAATAGAGAAGACATGCAGCAAGTTATCAGCGAGTTCGCGACAATAATTGGAGACCTTGTACTCCAGCCACGTCTCCTAGCTTTGATATTCGGAGCGTCACTCATTCTTTTCGTCGGAAGTATTCTTCTAATTCCTGTACTTGTTTCCAGGGTCAGAATGGATTACTTTGTAAATCCATCCGAAGGTAATTCTGAAAGCTGGATGAATCGCCACCCTTCCGCAAAACTCGGACTATTTGTTGTTAAAAACCTCCTTGGAATTACTCTATTAATACCAGGGTTGATAATGCTGGTATTACCAGGGCAAGGCATTATCACCGTATTAATCGCCTTGACTTTATTGGATTTCCCAGGGAAACGCTCGTTGGAAATACGCCTTATTCGTCAAAAGCATGTTCAAACGGCATTTAACTGGATTCGACAACGCGCGGGCAAACCTCCGATCATGATTCCAAAGCCTTCCAAAACCAAAGATGAAAAGTATTAAGAACTTGGCAGCAATCGAGCTATCGACGTAGCATACGATGCACGTTGTTCTGTCAACGGCTTTCTACTTAGTGATTAAACCGTTATTGATTACTGACAGTTCTATAAGTTTAGTTGTTTTTTAATTGAGCATTTATTAATGACAATGCCAAGCTTTCATATAAAGATCTTCACGTAATGAGCTCTAAATAAAAAATCTATGGCACGACGACCTCATGAAATCATAACCAGCCCCCAAGGCACGACGTCTCTTTTGTCGCACGAAGGGCTTATCAGGCGGCGTTTCGAACGACGTTTAAAATTGCTACAAATACCAGAGGACTTGACTGGCTGGACAGTTCTTGACATCGGAGCTTGGCATGGATTTTTTTCTTTTGAATGTGAACGTCGCGGAGCTGACCGAGTAGTTGCAATCGATCGGTTCGCATGGGATAAGTTTGGCATCGAAGAGTTTCTCAACGCGAAGGATAGACTAGGTTCAAATGTCGAGTACCACCATGCCGATGTTCATGAATTAAATGCCGACACTCTCGGAACCTTTGATTTGGTTTTGTTCCTCGGGGTCTTTTACCATCTTCGGAATCCACTGCAAGCATTAGAAAACATTCGAAGTATTACCAGACAAAAACTTATCTGTGAGACACATGTACTTCTCCCTTTTATGCACGAACGATACCCACTGGTTCCATTCTTTCCTGGAGATGAAAACGCCAAAGAAATCCCCTACGAACTCTGCGCAATGCCTACAATAACTGCGCTAACACAAATGTTAGAATCTGCAGGATTCGAAAGTGTAGAAACTATCTACACTCCATCGTTTAGATATTGGAAGAAATTTTTGTCGCTGGTGACGACCCGTCCTCAGTCTGGCCGAGGAATCGTACATGCGAAAGTTTGAGGGAGACACACTACCATGAAAATTGCAGTTGTTGGATTAGGAACCATGGGAGCACCTATGGCGGAAAATCTTATTAAAGCAGGGTTTGAAGTCACTGTGCACAATCGAACAAGAAATAAAGAGGAATCCTTCGAACAATTAGGTGCCACACGCGCTGCCAGCCCAGCCGCTGCTGCCAGTGCTGTAGAAATTGTGTTGACTTGTGTTTCAGACACACCAGATGTTGAAAGCATCCTACTCGATTCAGAACAGGGCGTCATCAATGGACTACGATCGGGAAGTCTAGTCATAGACTGTTCGTCCATTGAGCCAGAGGCAACGCGCCGAATTGCAGAAGTCTTTAGAAGTAATAACATCGGATTTATTGATGCTCCAGTCTCTGGCGGCTCTGAAGGAGCAATAAAAGGTACGTTAACCGTGATGTGTGGCGGTTCTGAAAAAGATTTTGATCGCGCTAATCCTATTCTTCAAGTTATTGGAAGTCGAGTGACAAGAATTGGACCTGTCGGTTGTGGCCAAATAGCTAAAGTTGCCAACCAAGTTGTCATCACTGGCACCTTTATGGCTCTAGCCGAAGCCTTGACTTTAGCCTACCGAAGCGGCGCTGACCCCGAACGAGTGGTAGAAGCCATTTCCGGCGGAGTGGCAGGTTCGTGGATCCTGAACAATCGTTCACAAAAAATGCTAACCGACGATTATCCACTCGGATTTAGGCTTCGCCTACATCGAAAAGATCTAGGAATCGCCCTCGACACAGCCAGAAACGCTAAAGTTCCTGTTCCGATTGCTAGCTTAGTTGCAACAATTGAAGATTCATTGATCGCTCAAGGCTTCGGAGATGAAGACATGTCAAACTTGGCAAGATTTGTTCGGCGAGGGGCAGGTATTCCAGATGGCCCCATGAAAACATAATGTCTTCAGTAAAAAAGCACCGCAACGACAAATAAAACGACAGCCATCGCTAGAACCCATTGCCAAATCTCCTGTTTATCCTCTGCAGGAACAAGTTGGAATGAAATACTGCGATGTGAATTGATAGCATTTCTGAGAAACGGTGCTGAAGAAACACCTGCACTCTCAATAACAAATGAACGGCCTCCCGTTCTCTGCTGAAGCATACTAAGACCGTCAGTATTAAGCCTGGTTCGCTGCGAATCTAAATCTGCTTCTAGTGACTCGTCATAATCTACTCCGCGCACGTAATCTAATAAAACAGAATTCAGGTTCGTGCCAGTTCGTGCGCCAATACCAATTGGATAAACCGTCAACCCTCGCTGCTGCATCTCCGATAATGCAGCATCCAGCCGTCCCATTTGTTCCCGTGAACCAAAAAAGTCGCCATCTGTAAATAAAAGAGCGACGCGATCCGAACGTTTTTCAGGTGTCCAATCTTCTCTGCCCGACTCAAATCTATCTTGGTTATCCAACGACTGATAGACGTGTTCAAAAGCCGAGGCAATATCACTATCCCACGGAAACGCATCCCCCGAGAGCGTTACTGGTGGAGACACTCTTCCAATTTGTTCAACAAATCTATCTGCATCAGAAGAGAGATGCGCCTTGCGCACAGCAGTGGTGCCAAAGACAAACAATGCTGTTCGATCACCTGGAGTCAGAATATCCTCCGAGTACAAGTTCAGTGCCTCGCGCACAGCTATTTCTAGTCGTGATGGCCCCAAATCCTTGACCCACATAGAAGCAGAACCATCGACAACAATAGCGACGTCTACATCTCCCCTTTTAAATGTGCGCCCTCCATAAACCCAATACGGCCTAGCCGCCGCAGCCGCCACAGCAACCAACACAAAGATAGCAACAAACCAAAACTTAATGTGTCCAATGAGTGGATATGAAGATCCGTGAGTCTTTGCAGGTCGCAAAAAACTACGGAGAATAAATACACTTGCTCCAAACAGCCCAAGCACCATGGCAATCGGAATTGCCATCAAATACTCAGGATTCGAAAACTCAACAGTATCCTGAAAAGCCGCAAGCAAAATATTCACGTGCTATCTAACCATTCTCTAGCCGCGTCGCCGGCGTGTTGGCGTCCCTTCGCCTTTCATCTGTTCTAGTTCAGGCGCTTGTACTTGTCTTAACGGTTCCAATGCGAGCCGTACTGCATCAGGGTCACTCGTAAGATCATAATTCCACTTATATTCAAATCGGTCCGCGTCATCACTCCTGAGGGCGCGCTCAAAATCTGCATTCACATCATCGAGAACTTCTTGAATGATCGCAGCTTTCAGTGCCATTCCATCAGGATTTTCGTCATCGATGGCTCGATATTGTTGCCGCAACAACTGAAATTTCGCGCTTGCCAACAGGTACGAAGCCCGTGGATCATCAACTTCGTCCGCGAGATCACGAACAACCGTTTCGTAATCGCCTGTAAGATAGCTATAAGCTGCTTGCTGGAGAAAAGCATCTCTAAAAAGGTAGGCATCCGCAACCCACTGAAGCCCCCAACCCTGACTCTCCTGATAAAAATTCGTCACTTGATCAAGTTCACTTTCCGCTTGATCAAAATTTCCGCGCCGAACACTATCACTTAAACTATCAAGTCGTTCGTAAAATCCAACGAGACTTTGTGATGGGCCAGATACCGCAACATAAAAAATCGTAGCCAAAACGAACCCAATCAGGTATTTAAACGCATTCTCTCGATCAAGCAAGTCTGTTATTCGCATCGTTTTTATCACTCCTAGGGAGTCGTTCCCCAAAACAACTCTGCCAAAAAACCCATCGGAATACCAACTACCAACATCGCTAAGGCCGCAAGCAAAAATCTTGAATAAATCGGTACTTTTAGAGCCCGGTGTTTCATCTCCACACGAACGGCTTCACGCTCATCAATGGCTTCATATGCCCTAAGCAGACTATCTTGATCGGTCACATCAAAATAATCTCCTCCATACTCACGAATCATTTCCACGAGTCGAGGCGTGGTCGTCGTTTGCCCTACCATCGCAGTCCGAACATCACTGGTGTTTATATATATCAAATATGGAACTATGTTTCTTTGGTTAAGCGCAGCAAATTCAGAATCAGGAAACTCATCAACCGCAGCATCCGTAATGATCAAGACCGCACGATTGGTATCTTCTCCGCCCCCCATAAGAGCCTCATCACGTTCAAAGTGCTTCATAATGGAGCGGAGGGGGCGGATTATATTCGTATCTCCTTCAGCAGGAATAATCCGTACTTTGTCAGGCGGAACAACCATTGCTTTATCGAGTCGCTGAGTTGTTACATAAGGTGCGTCCCATACCTGGAAATAATACAACTCATCATCCATTACAAAGTCATCAACCATATAGGGGTAGGTTGAAAACAACCACAGTGACACCCGATCATTTTTGTCACGTCGCATCTCTAAAAATTCAAGGTGGGCATCTCGTGCAATTTCTGCTTTAGATTTTCCCGTATCCGGAAATTCCCAAGCCATGGACCCTGATGTGTCAACCAGATCAACGCGAACCCGAGACTCGATATACCCACTAACTTCCTCCGTCGCAGTAAGAAAAGGATCTGCCGCAGCGAATAAAATCAGAGCCAGCGCGGCTCCCACTAGCAACTTTGGTGCAGTATGGAAAATCCAAGCCAGCCATTTTTTTTGATGCGTTACTTCAATGTCGTAGCCAGAGTGGTAACGCGTATGTTTTCGTTGCCAAAAACTAAGTCGTCCAAAAGTTAAAAACAAACCAAACCCAACAAGAATCGTGAGCGCCAGAGCCATCCCAACGTCACCGTAACGGACCTGTTCAAATTGCGTCTCAGCCAGTTCAAGCGCACCAGACTGCAGGAAAGCGACGAATTCACCCCAAGTCATCAACATTGTCTTATTAACTCTTGTTAAGCACCGAAAACACCCTTAATTTGACTAAGCAACCGATTATGAGGACGTAAGGCCGCGACAGAATCTTGAAGAGCCTGTGCCTCGGCAGTCGGATCATCAATAGGACCTCCTCCGTCACGTTCTAGACTATGCTGATAAGCCGACAATCTTGAAGAAAGATTTCTGAGAGCGTCTTTGCGTGACCCGTCTTTCAGATTCTCCACATAGTTGTCCATATCTTTGGAGGTATCACCTGAATTCAAGTCAGGTAACTCAGCCTGAAGATATTCCCGACCTGCAATAATCAGGTTCCGCCTGGTCGTTCGCAATAATTCGCCGCTTTCAGACGAAACTAGACTGTCCAGCGCTTTCACCTCCTGCAACAAATTACGCCGAGCCTGCCAGATAGATGGAAGAACCGGTATTTGTGCTTCGAGACGCTCAAGCTCCTCGGCTTCTCTCTGTTTTACTTCAGACGCAGCTTTCGGACGCCTACTCTGGCGGATAAGCATTACAAACCAAACTAATAGTGGAAGTGGAGCTACAGTCCATGCGAGGACCTTAAAAAAATTTGCTCTCGCTGAAAAACTACCTAGTTCAATAGTGTCACGAATGTCTAACACCGGAGTATCAGTGAGTGTAGTGACATAGCGCACTAAATTTCCACCGCCATCAACCTGACGAACTTCGGCATCTTCCACGTCTTCACCAAGATCTCTAACTAGATAGTAAAAACTAAACCCTGGCAACACATACATTGATTTTTCGGGTGCTATTAAACGGAACTCATAGACGAAATCCCAGATATATTCATTGTCGACTTGCCGTTTTTCAATTTCAAGTGAAACTCCCTCAAATGGATGAACTGGTAAAGTCTCAGGAACCATACGATCTTCAAGAATAATGATTTCTTTTCCTTCGCTTAGTAAATCAGGATAGCGAACTCGATACGTCTGAATAATCAGATCGCCCGTCTTCACTACAGTCGGTTCGACCGCAAGTGTCTCAATCTGAACTGGAGATTCTTCGTCAGAGACCTCTTGAGCCATTTCACCGTTTTGCGACGTCGCCTGAAGTGACACATGGTGGTCGCTTAAGGAAAAAACAAAGAGTCCCAGTATCACCAAACTAAGGAAATGCACTTTAAATATCATCCATTTACATCTCATGGTTGTCTCACCTGTTAAATCATCTTGCCATTCTAGCGATTAAAAACTCCCCGAGCGCGTCTGTATGATTCTCGGGAGTCAGTACAACTGAATCAATGCCACACTTATGCTTAAGTTGATACTGGATGTCTTCATGGGCTTCTTCGATTCGCCGCCTAATAGCGCCAGCCTTGCGCGCGGAAATAACTGTCTGCTTTCCAGTTTCCATATCTGAAATTCTTATATATCCCAATCGACTCTTAACCTGAAACTCTTTCGGATCATCTAAAATCAGCATCATCATATCGTGCTTGGAGGCGAGCATCCTCAGCCGCTTGTAATCAATTGATTCAGGATTGTTTACAAAATCAACAAAATCAGAGATCACAATTACAGAATGTCCCATTTTTAAACGAGAAACTAAGAAGTCTATTGCAACCGAAAAATCCGCCTTCCGCCGTGAGGGAAACTCCCGTTCAAGTTGAAGTTTCTCAAAAATCTTCTGCGCCATATGAAACACTTGTGAAGCACCAAGTCTAGGTTTCATATAAAGTTCGATTTGGTCTGAAAACCCCAGCAACCCGACTGGATCCCTAACGTTCGCCCTAGTAAGACCCAAGTTGCCTATAAGATCGAGTAACAACATCGCCTTGTTGGAAGTCTGTGATATCTGAAATAGTGTTGAATAAGAAAGATCAAGCACAAGGAGCGTTCGCAACTCTTTAGGCTCCATTCGCTCAATTCGAAACAGCTTGTCTGGAAATGTTGAAAGACTAAGCGACCATGCTATATCTTTGAGAGGCTGCCCTTGGCGCCATTCATCCACACCAACAATGTCATAACCAGAGCCTTTGAATCCGCTCTTATGTTCTCCATAGTGGATACTGGTGGCCTTCTTTTTCGCCTTGACTCCATGTTTGATATCACGAAATCGAGCAAAGACCTCCTCTACTTCCACGGAGGAACCTCCATGTCCTGGATAATTTTTTCGAGCAGCTCTTCTTTGACCACAGAAAACTCCATGCCCTCCCGAAGCACTAACCTATGGGCCAAAACGGGTTCGGCAACAGCCTTAATGTGATCAGGCGTAATGACAGTATCACCATTAAAAAATGCAAACGTTCTGGCGACCGCTTCAAGATGAAAATGGACACGGGGAGAAATACCAACACGGATGTATTCCTTGACGGTCCTTGCCGCTCTACCCTGCACTCGATGGGGTCTAGTATTTCTTAACAGACGAACCTTATATTGCTGTCCGTACTCAGACATCTTCACGTTATCAAAAATAAACTTCGCAATGTCTAGCACTTCATGGAGATTCGTGAGCTTTTCGACCCGCTTACCAACAACATTTTGAGCACTTATTTTGAATTCATCATCTTCCAGTTCCGGATCCATCATATTTATTGAAAGGGTCGTCCTATCCAATTGTGCAACAGGATTAGCAAAGGTGCCTTCTTCCTCACCATAAATATTTTCCGTGCAGATGACCATGAAAAAACGTGGCCCTTCAATGTCATTGAAATCACCTGACAATGGAAACAGAGGAATCATTTTCCCTTCGGCTAAGTTACCGTAATCTGTGGAAAGCGTTGCAGAACTTTCCTCCATGCCTTCCAGAACTGCTGCCTTTGTCTTTCCAGATAACCTATTGTCCTCATCAATCAGGACAATGTGTGCCATGAGTTTTCCCGGCTTAAAATGGATTTTCTTTGTCCCGTCCATCTCCTCAACAATCGTTTCGTAACCAAGAATATCCTCAGGCATGTAGGTCGGAAGACCTTGAATTCGCTCAAACTTAGCGTCAACAGCCATCGCACAGGCACTTACCAAGTCAGTCTTCCCAGTCCCAGTGGGCCCACGAAACATAACATGCGGCTGCCTCAGCAGTTTTCCCTGACTCAACTTATCTGTGTAGGGCAGTAAAGTAAAAAAAGCCCACGACAATATTCTGGCTGCATCATCCAAACCGTAGAGCCATTTGGTTGATTCGCTCTGGAAACGATCGACAACTTCTCTGGCCCGATCAAGGTCAATCGTTGGTTTTTCATCAACAGTCATCAACGTCTCCGATTATTTGCAATTCAACTATTCAAAAACACACAGAGCTAATCGCCACAAAAATATCCACCCGCTCCGCAAAAACACACTTTAAAAATTCTTGTATTAATGAAACTTACTGAACGCCAAAACCTACCGACAAACCTACATAAATTTCTCGGCCCGGCGAAGGTTCATAATAGCGCCCCCCCCATGCGTTGGTTATTGTCGAGGAGTTGTATCTTTCACCAAATAAATTATCAAGGCCGAAGAATGGTCTGACATCCGTATTACCGAACATGCTGTCTAACGCGAACCTAAGATCGAACACTTTGTAACCCCAATTGTACGCAGTGTTCTGATTGTTAATTGTGTAATCATCGACCCATCGAAGCTGGGCAACGGAAGTTAAACCAAAGGGAGCTCTATGAGTAACCCCCGCAAACACACGATGAGGCGGCGAGCCAGGCTCAATGTTGCCACTAAAGTCATTTCCATTAAGAACGAAATTATCGAAAGCAAAATCCTGATAGGTATAGGCAACCCTTGCACTTAATGACGGATCCGGAACCCACTCAAGGAGGAGCTCAACACCATTTCTGGAAGTCTCACCCGCATTTGCAAAATATACTTTCTCGTCCGGGCGTTGAAACGGAACCAAGGCATTCGTAAGATTAGCGGTATAAACCGCAAGCTCATATCTTAAACGTGCTGGTTCCGCTAACCCCCTTATACCTACCTCAAAACTCGTCAAATCCTCTGGATCCAACGTTTGATTGAAGCCACCTTCGCCTGAGGGACGATTGGACAATTCCACTGTCGTCGGCGTTTCATATGCCGTAGAAAGGGAGCTGTAAATATTGACCCCATTTCCAGCAAGAAACGTTACACCCACAGAAGGACTGACCGCATCCATTGTTCGAGTTCCAGATTGATCACCGTCATCAAGCTTCCGATCATCAGCACTGAAATCATAATAATCGTACCGAACACCCGCTGTTACCTGCCAGCGCGAATGGACTTCTAAAACACCTTGAATAAACGGCCCTACAGAAAGTACATTTTCTTGTTGATCAACCCTCAAATCACCTTTGGTCATCCGTGCACCAGGAGAAGCGGGGGCCACAAAACCAAATTCGTTACGACTATCTCTTTGCGAAGAAAGATCGGCCCCGGCAGTCCATCGTAACGGGATCGATCCGAGTTGAATTTCGCCAAGCGCCTCAGTGCGAAAACCTCCCCCTTTTCTACTTAAATCAATAACCTGAAAAACAGCCTCCGCGTCGAGTTCACGCCATACACCCCAGCCAGTGGCGCGCAAAATCTGACCGCCACTAAATTGATGCTCAATCGTCACACCGCCCTGACCTTGAGAAGCAGCCTCACCCCAGTTATGCGCCACAGCGATTCCGCGAGCCATCTGGGGATTGTTACGTGCATCTGATTCATTTACAAAACTCGCACTTTCCGCAAATGGAGCATCATAAAAATTAAACACACCTCGAATTTCTGTACTTGGCGACAATTGATTACGTACAACGATATTAGCCTGCGCAATTTCCGCATGACTTTGTTCACGAAATCCATCCGTTTCAAAACGGCTGACATTAACAATAAAATCTGTGCCACCTGCACGGCCCTCAGCCTTAACCTGCTGACGATTGTATCCATGGCTTCCAAATTGAACGTCTGGTGTGAACGTAATTCGACGTTCCGGGTTAAATTCCGTTGTTACATTAATCACACCACCAGCTGAATTCCCATAAAGAACAGAACTCGGACCACGAATAACATCAATGCGCCCCATTGAACCAAGGTCGACGTTCCCTGGTTCCGTAGTTCCATCCGCCGTTGTAATTGGTATGCCATCCTGAATTAAAGCGATCCCTCTCAGACCAAACCTTGGCTCTGGAGCTCTGATACTTAGACCCACGCCACCAGACAAGCCATAGTTGCGTCGGTTTTGAACAAAGACCCCCGGAATCCCTCGCAGTGACTCATCTAATGATGCCCTACGCTGGCCGACCTCGATGGTTTCACGCTGCACCACAGTCACCGCATTTGGTACTTCAGATAATTCGTTTCCCGCACGTGTAACTGTGACAGTTTCAGAAAGTGGAGCAATACCAAGAACAAGATCAAGATTCTCGGAACCACTTCCAATATTTACACTGCTAGGATCAGCTGAAAAACCAGCCAAAAGCCCTTCTACCTCGTAGGAGCCTGACTCAAGCACTGTTATTTCATACTCACCCCTACTGTTACTCACCGCCGCTCGTAGACGTCCAGTTTCAGAATGCGTAGCAGTAATGGTTACGCCAGGCAGCACAGCGCCACTATCATCGGTAACCTTACCCGTCAAAGAACCTTGGTTCTGTCCAAAGGACTGTTGAACAGGAAAGAAAACAAACAACAAAGAGCAAAAACATAACATTCTGAAAGACTTCCTTAAAGACATTCAAACTCCTCATTAATAGATTCTTAACGAATTCCCTAGACAGTAGAAGCGTCTCTACTAGGAGCCCGCGCCACCGACAAGGACGCTAATGCAATCACGGCCAAAGCAGCAGCGATCAAAAAAGCGTATCGATAATTTCCAAAACTATCGAATGCCCACGACCCAATCAGTGGCCCAACAAAACCAGCGACACCATATGCCGTAAATAACAGCCCGTAATTAAGCCCCAAGTGCTTGGTGCCGAAAAAATCTGCCGAGGTAGACGCGAACACTGACAACTGCGTTCCAAAACACCAATAAACAACGATGACAAACAAATAAAGTAAAAATGCTTCTTCTCGCCAAATATATAATGCCGGCATGGCCAAACCGGAAACAAGGATCATGATTCGCAAGGTCATTAACCGCCCCACTAAATCAGACATCCATCCAGATGCAACCCTGCCGGATGCATTACCAATTGCGCCTAGCGTAAGAGCAAACGCAGCCGCTGCCGTCGTCATGCCTGCACTCTGCGCAAAAGGCACAATTTGACTAATCGTCATGAGTCCTGCAGTTGTTCCTAAACAATATGCAATCCACAGAAAATAAAAAGTGGGCATCCCGAGCATCTCTCGTGTTGGTATGTCACGTTGAGTCTGTTCTGAAGCTTTAGCTGGCTCCCAACCTTCTGGTTTGTACCCTTCCGGTGGGTTACGTAAGAAAAACGTTCCAACCATACCCATGACAAAAAAGACTACAGCAAGGATTTGAAAAGTTGACCGCCATCCGACCGTGCCGATTAAAGAATTCGCCACAGGACCAAAAATAGCAGATCCTCCACCGTATCCAGCAACCATCAGCCCAACAACCAAACCACGCTTATCAGGAAACCATTTGGACCCAACAGGTATCGGAGTGGCATAGCCAAATCCATTGCCTAATCCCACGACAAAGCCAAATGCTATGTACAGATATGGCAGTGAACTGGTAAAGCTACCCAAGAGGAAAGCCGTGCTTACCAAGGTTGCTCCTATTGCAGCGCAAATTCTAGGTCCACGAACATCTTGAATACGACCGGCCAAAACATTCGAGAACGCAAATGTAACGATTGCAATTGAAAAAACGAGAGCAGTTTGGGTTCGGGTCCAACCAAACTCTGCTTCAAGTGGAGCAACAAATACACTCCACGCATACAAAGAACCCAATGCCAGGTTCATAGATACGCCACCAAAAACTGCAAACCATCTATTCATGGTCTATCCTTAATTTATATGAAATTAATAAATTGAAAGAGGTGTGAAAGCGTACCCTCTTGTCAGCTGATGGTCAAATTTACGAGAGACATTTGGACGATTAATTTCACACTATCTGACAATAATTCTGTTGACAAAAACCTAACTCGACCAGAACCTACTGATCTGAAAAGATTAGAATAATTACGCCTACTTGTAAGGAGATGATACTTGACTGACGAAAGAACGCCATCAATTATCAGAATGGTTGGAAATCTCGGCGAACGGTTATCGTCGTTTACTCAGCGATGGATACCCGATTCGTGGGTTGTTTGCATGATCTTGACGGTTTTGGCGATTTTGCTGTCTATCTTCGGCGCAAGGGCAACCCTAAACGAAGCGGTTTTGGCATGGGGTGGTGGCATGTGGCAACTCCTCGAACTAGCCATGCAATTTAGTATCGCAATGATCGCGGCGCACGCCTGTGTTTCATCAAAAAGAGTTTTTGGATTGCTGGATCGCCTCGCAAATGCCCCAAACAAACAAAAGCCCTTGCAGGCCATAGCCTTAATGGCAATCTTTTCAATGGTCATAAGTTATTTTAATTGGGCACTCAGTTTGGTGGCATCCGCTTTGTTCGTTCCATTTGTTGCACGCCGAAATCCCAGGGCAGACATCCGAGTTTTAATTGCCGCTGCTTATCTCGGTGTTGGAACGATTTGGCACGGCGGATTATCAGGATCCGCTCCGCTCATCTTGGCAACACCAGGCAATCCTTTACTCGAACCAAGTAGCGGTGCACCTGTTGTGGACAGACTCATTCCAGTGACTGAAAGTTTGTTCAACACATTTAACCTAACTTACATTTTGGTTCTTTTTACTGTCGCACTGGCCACCGTAGTTATGCTGCATCCCCGAAAAAATCCCCAAACCATGACCGAAGAGCAAATCGCCAGGATCATGCCGAAACTTCCAGAGACAGACTCCAAAAACACGCCGGCTGCAAAAATGGAAGGATTTCCTGGATGGGTTATTTTGGCCGCAATTTTGATTGGCTATCCGCTCGGACACTCAATTATCACTCGTGGGTTTGGCGCAAGTTGGACAATTAATGCGTACAACGCCGTATTTCTAGTCTCTGCCCTATTACTGCAAGGACGGCCATCAAATTTGGTGCGCTCATTTGCAAACGGAGCCAAAACTGCGTCCGGAGTTATTTTGCAGTTTCCCTTCTATGCGGGAATTTTTGGCGTTATCAACAACACAGGACTAGGAAACTGGCTAGGTGAATTATTTGTACGGTTTGCTACAACTGATACTTATCCACTTGTGGTTTACTTCTACTCAGGTTTCATGAATTTATTTGTTCCGTCAGCAGGATCGAAATGGCTTATTGAAGCACCTTATTTGCTACCGGCTGCTAAGGAACTCGGAGTGTCAGCAACAACGACGGTACTGGCTTATTCATATGGAGATTCTACAACCAACCTAATCCAACCGTTCTGGGCAATCCCTATTCTGACAGTAACTGGACTCCGCTTCGGAGACGTCCTCGGTTACACTGGCATTATTGCTATAGTTTGCACCATTACCAGTGTCATCGCTATGCTCTTAATTCCAGTGGCTCTCTAAATATTTTTCAACGGCCTCAGACTAGCGCTTTGCGAGTTGACGCAACACATAAGACAAAATCCCACCATGCCGGTAGTAATTGAGTTCCTCAGGAGTATCTATTCGGGCTGTCACCACAAACTCCTGTGTTAAACCATCTAATCCAGTTGTTTTGACATGAACGTCGCTACGGGGAGCCAAGCTTTCGACAATACCAGTAATTTCGTACGATTCCTGTCCTGTTAATCCAAGACTTTCCACTGAAGATCCATCTTTAAATTGAAGTGGTAGGACACCCATAAATACAAGATTACTTCTGTGAATACGCTCAAAACTTTCAGCCAAAACAGCCCGAACACCAAGAAGCATAGTTCCTTTCGCCGCCCAATCACGAGATGATCCGGATCCATATTCTTTTCCAGCAATTACCAGTAAAGGCGTGCCTTCAGCTTTGTACCGCATACCGGCATCATAAATAGCCATTTGTTCTCCGTTTGGCTGATAACACGTCCATCCCCCCTCTGTGCCAGGCGCCAGTTGATTTCTTAACCGGATATTCGCAAACGTGCCTCTCATCATGACCTCGTGATTCCCTCGTCGACTGCCAAAGGAATTGAAATCACGTGGTTCAATACCATGATCGAGCAGGTACTTTGCTGCAGGACTATCGAGAGGAATAGTACCGGCCGGTGAAATATGATCAGTTGTTACGCTGTCACCCAGTAATGCCAACACACGAGCACCATGAATATCTGTCAGCGGTGGTGGAGTGGAAGGAAGGTTTTCAAAAAATGGAGGGACCCGAACATAAGTAGACTGTTCATCCCAAGAAAACCGTTGACCCACAGGAGCATCCAGTGCCGCCCAACGTTCATCGCCATCGAAAACTTCAGCATATTTATCTATAAATTGTTCTGTCTGAACAGCCTCTGACATTGCAATCTGAATTTCAGCAGTAGTAGGCCATAGATCGCGCAGGTAGACATCCTTTCCGTTATGTCCGCGCCCGAGCGGTTCCTTGGTCAAATCTATAGTCATACTACCGGCCAAGGCGTATGCAACAACCAATGGTGGAGAAGCAAGATAATTGGCGCGGACTAAGGGTTGTACGCGACCCTCAAAATTTCTATTACCACTTAACACAGAAGTCACAACTAAATCCCTATCCTTGACCTCCGCAGCGACTTCATCAGGCAACGGTCCACTATTGCCTATGCATGTCGTGCACCCGTACCCCACTAAACCGAATCCGAGCTGTTCGAGGGATTCCAACAAACCAGCAGCACGAAGATATTCAGTAACGACCATGGAACCAGGGGCCAAGCTTGTCTTAACCCATGGTTTCCTCGTTAGCCCATTGTCAACAGCCTTTTTAGCAACAAGACCAGCTGCTAACATCACGCTCGGATTAGATGTATTCGTGCAACTGGTAATCGCCGCTACCACCACTGCACCATGGTCTAAGCCTTTCTTCTTTGGATCAATTTTGTTTTTATCTCGTAAGTTGGCGAGTGTTACATCAAAAGCATCTTTAGTTTTTTTGAGTGGCACTCTATCCTGTGGTCGTTTTGGTCCAGCTATACTCGGCTCAACAATCTCTAAATCAAAATCAATCACGTCTGTATAGACAGGTTCGCCACTTTGATTTCCGAACATGCCTTGCGCTTTTGCATAGGATTCGACCAGAACAAGTTGATCATTTTTTCTACCAGTTAATTTCAAATAATCAATGGTCATTTCATCAATAGGACAGATCGCAACAGTTGACCCATACTCAGGAGACATATTTCCAAGGGTGGCTCGATCAGCTAATGTCAGATCGTTGAGACCGGGACCAAAGAATTCAACAAATTTACCCACAACACCGTACTCGCGAAGTCGCTCAGTGATGGTTAGCACCAAATCCGTTGCTGTTGTTCCCTCTGCAAGACGGCCTCTCAATCTAAAACCAATAACATCTGGAATAAGCATAGAAATGGACTGTCCCAACATTGCAGCCTCAGCCTCGATACCTCCAACACCCCACCCGACCACACCAAGACCATTAACCATTGTGGTATGCGAATCAGTACCAACAAGAGTGTCCGGGTAGACCACATTGGAGCCATCGATTTCACTTCGGCATACCACACGTGACAAATATTCGACGTTGATCTGATGCACAATACCTGTATCAGGCGGAACGACCTTGAAATTTTTAAACGCTTCCTGCCCCCACTTCAGGAATGCATATCTTTCGCGGTTTCTTGAAAATTCAAGTCCTGCATTTAATTCAAATGCGTCACCTGAATCAAAGTGATCAACCTGAACCGAATGATCAATTACAAGTTCAGCGGGCTGTAGAGGATTTACAGCTTCTGGATCGCCACCCAAGTGACTGATACCATCACGCATCGCAGCCAGATCCACCACCGCAGGTACTCCAGTAAAATCCTGCAAAAGAACACGCGCGGGCATAAACGCAATTTCACCAGAAGTTCCCGGACTCCAGCGTGCAAGCCTTTCGATATCATCAGAAGTTACAGATTGTCCATCTTCGCGCCGCAACATATTCTCCAGAAGCACTTTAAGAGAATAGGGAAGTGCAGAAACATTTGGATATCCGTTATCTATTAGAGCTTGTAAGCTATAGAATTCAACGGTGTCATTTCCAATCTTGAGAGATTGGCGTGTTCCGAAGGAATTAGCACTTGTCATCTTTAAAGATTACTCCAAGACAGAATATTAACTGTCCAAACTTACAATGATCCTTCACGAGCAGGCATCAAAGCAAGTACACCGGCCAAAACTTGGCTCTCATATGTCAATTTCTGGCGGTTTTCCTAAAGCAATCGAGCGCGGTTTGGAGACGGGCTGCGAAGCGATACAAATATTCACAAAGTCCTCCAATCAATGGCGTGCCCGCACTATACCGGAAACTGAAATCACAGAATTTTTGGACCATATTGGACAAGGCTCTATCAATACCATCCTGTCACACGCTAGTTACCTGATAAACATCGCTTCACCTGACGACGCCCTTTACAAGAAATCTGTTGCCGCTCTCGTCGACGAACTTCAGCGTGCAGAGCTACTTGGCATTAAAGGAGTGGTCCTTCATCCTGGCGCCTTCACGAGCAGCTCAGAGAAAGATGGCATTCTTCGCATCATTGATGGCCTCAATGAAGTATTGGGAAACTGCCAAAAACTGAAAACTGAGCTGCTTCTCGAACACACGGCCGGTCAGGGAACAGTACTTGGATATCGTTTTGAACAGCTGCGAGCAATCATCGATGGCCTTGAAAGTGCTGCTTCTGTAGGTATCTGCTTAGACACCTGTCACCTCGTTGCAGCTGGGTACGACATTATTTCAGAATCTGGATATCAGAAGGTTTTTGAACAGTTCGATGAAATTGTTGGATTGAATTACCTGAAAGCTTTCCACCTTAATGATTCTAAGAAACCTTTAGGTAGCCGTCTCGACCGTCATGAGAACATTGGAAAAGGTCATATCGGAACAGAACCATTTAGAAGATTGATTCAGGACAATAGATTTTCAAAACTGCCTATGATTTTGGAAACCCCTAAAACAGAAAAAAATTCTCCAAAATTAATCGCGGCTGACCCAATGGATTTACAAAATCTCAAAATATTAAAGAGCTTCAGAATTTCGTAAAGTAATGTGCTAAATGAATTTACTTTGCCGTTGATCTTTATTTTCAGGTCTTCTATTCTGTCAACAAAATCAATATGCCTCGCACACAAAAGACACTACTTTGTCTTAGCCTATTCTGCACCTGGCAATTGGACGTTTCTCTCATCTCCACGCCAACCCAGAACCAACCGAATAGTTACGCTAAAGAGATTAAGGATTGGAGAACTGAACGTCAAAATAATTTAATGGCAGACGATGGTTGGTTAACTGTTACAGGCTTATTTTTCCTAAAAGAAGGACACAATTCGTTCGGAACCAATGCAAACAACGACATCGTTTTGCCGGCAGGGCCTAAGCAAGCTGGATTTTTCGAATTAAAAAATCAGCAGGTTACTCTTCATGCGGACACTGATCAAACACTAACCATAAAGGGTGAAAGGGTCTCAACGGCTCTACTCTATCCAAGTCCAACTCCACAGGAAATTGTATTGGAATCGCTAACTTTACTTGTACATAAAAGTGGAAACAGGCTGGCTATTCGCATGCGTGACACCGCGAGCAAAATTAGACAAGAATTTAAAGGGCTTAATTGGTACCCAGTCGACAAAAGTTACAGAGTGCCGGCAAAGTTTATTCCGCATGAAGAACCAATCAAAGTTACAGTTCAAAACGTTTTAGGAGACTTCGAAGAGTTCGTCAGTCACGGTATAGTCCGTCTGACCTTGGATGGTGAAGAGATTGAGATGCTTCCGGTAGATTCTGACGGCCTACTTTGGTTTATCTTTCGAGATCTTACTAGTGGCACAGAAACCTATCGCGCTGCTCGCTTCTTGTACGCAGAGCCCCCTGAAAACGGCTGGACAATAATAGACTTCAACCGTGCTTATAATCCCCCGTGTGCCTTTAACCCCTTTACAACCTGCCCTCTTCCACCAACAATGAATCGCCTTAAGCTGCGAATCGAATCCGGAGAACTCGACTACGACAAAAACGTTAATACTGGAAGTGCTTCATAACAGTGCCAATCAAGAAGACTTCCTCGCAAAAAGATCTATAACTCCCCCGAGATGTAAAGCTTCAAGTGAACCCCTTATCGCACTAGTTATATATTTGGGCCGTCCCGATCTCGGAACAACTGGTGTTTCAAAACCAATGACTTCAAATCCCGCAGCAACAACTAGTCGCCTGAGTGTACTGGGTGTAAAAAACCATAAATGATGTATCGCTCCGTAATGCTTCCATCGCTGTTTCTTAATTCCTAAATAACTTTGCCAACTTTTAAGAGTAATGCTGAAACCGGCTAGGTTAGGCACACCCACATGCAAGACTCCACCTTTAGTCAAGAGACTTCTGGCTCGGCACAACTCAGAAAGCGGATCCTGAGTATGTTCCAAAACATGATTGAAGCGCACAACATCATAAAGAGACTCACCAAAAACAATATCTGGTAGTTGGCCTTTCCATATTTTCGTGCCCTTTGTTCGAGCATTCGCATGAACAATTACGTCAGTTCCATCGATTCTCCAACCATAATTACGAGCGAAACGGATAAAAGCACCCGCTCCACATCCAACATCGAGAATACGCCTATCGCCACTTACAGCATACCGTTCAAACCATCCTAATTGCCTTTTAAACTGGTAGTGTCGCGAAGTATCAATAATTGATTCTCTCGGGCCATGGTAATCTTCCGTGTAAATAGCGCTGGCAAGGTCGCTAAACACCGGACGAGGATTTTGAAATTCCAGTTGACAACTTGAACAACGAGCAAGCGTGAATCCTTGAAAATCAACAGCAAACCGAGAAGGCTTGATCTTGCAGAGAGGACACAGTACTTCCTCCCGTCGCTGAAAAATTTTATCTATTTGTCCACGAGAAGTTCCAAATAAAGAACTCTCGGACGAAAAGTTCATTTTATCTGATGTCACAACTTGTCTATGATGACGCCTGAAAGCCACTTGATCCAGTGGTGAGTGGTAACATCCTTATTAGCCATGTCTAAAAAATTGACCAGAAGCGACGTTGAACGTATTGCATCATTGGCGAATCTTCAATTAACTAAAAATGAAGTTTCTTTATTTACTGAACAGCTAACTCAAATTCTTCAATACGCAGAAAAACTTCAAACTGTCGACACTTCTTCATTATCCACTTCAAATAAAAAAAAGAATGCCACCTCAGAGCTGAGACCTGATAATCGTAATTCATCATTAGACAGACAAGAAGCCCTCTCTGGCGCCCCAGACGCATCATCTGACGGGTTTTTCCGTGTCCCAAAGGTAATTGACCGATGATTAGTGGTAGTGATTGGTCCATTGCACACATTAGAAATGCAATCGGTAGTGGAGACATTTTAGCCCGCGATATATGCGAAATATATCTCAACAGAATTCAAACTGTGGACAAGGAACTAAATTCCTTTACCACGGTTTTAAGAGATCAGGCACTCATACAAGCAGAAGAAATAGACCGTAAGCAGAACTCTTGGGAAACCTATCCTTTATTCGGAGTTCCGATCACAGTCAAAGATGTAATCTGCACCAAAGATTCACTGACGAGCGCAGGCTCTCGTATGCTAGCTGATTATCGTCCACCCTATGATGCAACCGTCATCAAACTCTTACGTGACTCTGGTGCAATACTTCTAGGTAAAACAAATTGCGACGAATTTGCAATGGGATCTTCAACTGAATACTCCTATCATGGACCGACGCAGAATCCGTGGAAAAAAACACATATTCCAGGCGGGTCTAGCGGTGGTGCCGCAGCAGCAGTTGCAGCACGGTTAGCTCCAGTATCAATTGCCTCTGATACAGGTGGATCGATTCGTCAGCCAGCAGCTTTTTGTGGCGTGGTTGGCCTTAAACCCACTTATGGACGAGTTTCTCGCTATGGGCTATTGGCCTTTGCATCATCGTTAGACCAAATTGGTCCCATTACTCTTTCCGTAGAAGATGCGGCTATCGTGTTTCAGGTTATTTCAGGATTTGATCCAAATGACGCGACCTCAAGCAAGCAATCTCCTATTGATGACTCAAATCTATTTTCAGGGAATGCTCACAAAATTCGAATCGGGGTTCCACGGTCAATCCTCGAGAAAGGTATTAATCCAGAAGTTACAAAGGCATTCAATAAAGCTATTGCAATCTTGTCAGAGCAAGGAGCTACTATCGTCGATATTGATCTACCTTATACGGAACATGCTGTTCCGGTTTACTACCTCATAGCGACAGCAGAAGCCAGTTCAAATTTAGCCAGATATGATGGAGTTCGATTCGGTTATCGTGCCAACCCAGACGGGCCTAAAGTCAATTTAGAAACCATGTACAGCCGGACCAGAAACCATGGATTTGGCGATGAAGTGAAACGTCGGATCATGCTTGGCACCTATGCCCTTAGCGCAGGATATTACGATGATTACTACGCTAAAGCTCAACAGGTAAGACAACTGATACGCCACGAATACAATCGTGTTTTGAGTGATGTCGATGCAATTGCAATGCCGACCACACCAACACCAGCTTTCGAGCTTGGAGAACATGTTGACGACCCACTATCAATGTATTTGGGAGATATATTCACGGTTAGCGCCAACCTTACGGGCTTACCAGCAATTAGCCTTCCTGCAGGATTGACAAAACAACATCTACCGATTGGATTTCAATTGATTGGACGAGCTTTCGATGAAACAACATTGTTTCGCGTTGCGCATACCTTCGAGATGAACACAGAATGGAAAAATAAACGCCCTCCTGCATGCTTAGATACATAGAGTACGTTCACATGCAAGCGATTAGATTATGTGAATTATGATTCTTGACTGGATTGTTCAGAAAGTTCTGGAGTTTGCAGTTGATCAGCGCGGCCACGGGGTGCATCAGGAGGAAGATATTGAGCTTGGCGACCCATCCGTTCTGATACATTTCTTACTATTGACGAATTTTTTTCTCTTTTACCGTGTTTTGTCAAACCCGCAATCACTAAAAACCCTATAAAAAGCGTAAGCAAGAATCCTGTTGAAACAAGTAACCCTTGGAGTGCACCGAAAGCAATTTCAATGGGAGTAGCGTCCATATAAATTCCTAATCTGCTTTCGATGGCTCAGGTAGTTCGTAAGCAATAAGCCCACCATTAACTTCTTCCATCGCAACTCTCTCAAGCTTATTTTTTATTTCTGGCCGTTCACCCGTTGCAGGATTCACTTCCAGTTCTTTAAGGCGAGGTAATGCGCCACGTCTAAGCTGTTTAGCCCGGCGTGAAGCTACATCAACATATAAGAACCTACTGTCAGGCTTAGGAACGCCTTCCGCCTTTTTAGCAGGGATTACTTTGCCACCGGACTCCGGATCTTGAACTATTTCTTCTTCAGTCTTTTCACTAACCATAAAGTCCCTACTAGGATAATCGAAAAAAACCTATGAAGTCGACACACTATCGGTCGACATCAACATAATGTTCTTAAAATCAAAAAAATCTGAATCTGATTCTAACCATTGTTGAGGACCTTGGAGGGCCCCGAACAACTCCCCACCGTAAACATAAAAAGCAACCCTCCCGTTAGCATACAGAGTTACGCCTCCATCCCCATCTCTTACGGGAATCAATTGACTGTCTGTACGGGACACGATGGAATTAGCTTGCTTCATATTTCAAAACTATGAAAGGTAAAACATTATATAACGAGATTCTATAATGGTAAAAATTTTACTTAAATACCAATATAAAATATTATTCTCTCGCACTCATATTTTTAACAGTATCAATCAATTTTTCAATATCTTGCCGGACAACGAGGCCGTCCGACACATTTTTAAGTCCCACCGGTGGAATATTTCCAAAATCAGTAATTATTCCAGCTAAATTTTTTGTCGGAACTCTCTCAAAGTAAGGATTGAGAATACCTATTTTGTTTGGTGCTTTTGGCCAAACTTCATCAGCAGGACCACCGTTTAAGGTTAAAGTCGACTCGAGCAGATCATTAGAAAATTTATCCCTAGAAGCAATCACATACGGCGGTATCCCGCATTCTGATGCAGCGTTTATTAACTGACCTGTACCGCACTTATTAATAAACGATTCAAAAAAAACAGCGTCTGCACCGCAGAGAAAAACATCAACTGAGCGACAAAGGCTCGCAGCTGCCGCATCGGTGCAGATACTGGTTGCGATTCCTTGGTCAGCCAGACTCATCGCAAATTTTCTTCCCTCGTAATTTGGCCTACTTTCAGCGCAAATAACACTAAGGCGACAGGACTTGGCTAATCGCAATAAACAAGATTTAACCGCACCACTTGAAGAAATGGTCAGCACGGAAAAGCGATCTTTAGATACACATCCAAGTAGCAGTACTTCTTCAGATACTCGCGCTAACGCATCGGGAGCTCGACCTACAACTCGCCGAAAACGAGAGATCGATGCTGCAGCATCCGGCCTCAGTGCGACAGCAGCCGCATTCCACACAGAGGCCATCGCGGGCTGACCTGTGCACAAACTTACCGCCACAGCTTCAACCGCCCCTGGATCTGTTCGCAAAACGTCTTCAAGAATATCAATTGCCTTTAACGTCAAATCAGACGCACCAGAAACACTGTCACTATCGAACTCTTGAATCAGATTTAACAATCTTTCTTTCATTGAATTAACTCATTAAGTTAACCTGAACCACTATCCTAGTTCACTTGCTCTAGGCGGCTATGACATGATCTCGAGAGTTAACCGATGCTAAAGATTCTCTTTATTGGCGACATCGTAGGAAAACCAGGACGGGACCTCGTCCGAATGTATCTTCCCGCATTTGTTAAAACACATACCATCGACCTGGTCATTGCCAATGTTGAAAACTCCGCCGGCGGAAAAGGTGTTACCAGAAACGTTGCCGAAACACTTCTCGACGCCGGAGTCGACATTATGACTTCCGGCAATCACATCTGGGACAAAAAAGAAGCTCTCGAGTACATAGCTCTCGAACCAAGACTGCTTCGACCTGCAAATTACCCTAGCGACACACCGGGAAAGGGTTCTTATATGTTACGAAAAAAAGAATTAGAACCTGTGGCGGTAATAAATATTATGGGACGCATCTTCATGAATCCACTTGATAATCCTTTTGAAATTATTAAAAAAGAAATTCAAGGCGTTCAGAACGACACAAACATTATCATTGTAGATATTCATGCAGAGGCAACCTCTGAAAAGCAAGCAATGGGTTGGTATCTCGACGGAAGTGTAACTGCCGTTCTAGGTACTCATACTCATGTTCAGACAGCTGATGAAAGAATCCTACCTAAGGGTACTGCATTCATAACCGATGTAGGCATGACTGGACCCCACGACTCCATTATCGGCGTAGAAACTGCACCAGTAATAAAACGTTTTATTGGCGGTTTACCGAGCAGGTTTGAAGTTGCCAGAAATAATCCAAGATTAAATGCCGCCATCATAAATATCGAGACAGCAACCGGGCGTGCTAAAGATATCCACCGGGTAAATCTTTCAGATAAAGATCTGGAAGAAAGCAAAGGATAACCGGTAATACCTTGACAAATTTATTTGATCTTCCTGTAGAACCACCGACACCACTGGCGAAGAAAGATCGTCATGTATGGGCGGTCTCGGAATTAACTATCGAAATTCGAAATTTTCTGGAATTAAAATTTCAAGAAATTTGGGTTGAAGGAGAAATTTCAAACGCTAGAGTATGGAAAACAGGACACCTCTATTTCACCCTTAAGGATGCAAGTTCCCAGTTGCGAGGCGTTATGTTTCGATCAGCAGTCCGCGCCCAACGTTTTAAAGTTAATGACGGTCAGCAGGTTATTGTCCGCGGTCGGATTAGTGTTTATGAACCGAAAGGCGAATATCAAATTATTTGTGAGCACATAGAACCTCACGGGGTTGGTGCTTTACAACTCGCCTTTGACCAACTCAAAAAACAACTCGGAAACGAAGGCCTCTTTGATGATAAGAGAAAAAAAACGCTGCCCTTGCTTCCAAGAAAAATTGGCATCGTAACCTCGACCGATGGAGCAGCGCTGAAAGACATTACGAATGTACTCAGAAGACGACATCCAAATCTCCACCTAGTTGTTAGCCCTACGCGGGTTCAAGGCGAGCAAGCAGAAGCTGAAATTGTTCAAGCTATTACTAGACTTGAAGCCACTAAAAACATTGATGTGATTATCTTGACCAGAGGTGGTGGCTCAATTGAAGACCTGCAGGCATTCAACACGGAAAACGTAGCTCGCGCGATAGTGAACTGTGAAATACCTACGATATCAGCGGTTGGACATGAAACCGACTATACCATCAGTGATTTTGTCTCAGATTTACGTGCGCCTACACCCTCTGCCGCGGCAGAACTTGTTATAAAGCAAAAAACTGAATTAATTACAAGAATCGGTCATCTAATAGAGAGAATGGCTTCGGATGCACGCCACAACATCCAACATAAACGTTCTAATGTTCACCATCTCGAAACTGCGACAGGCTTCATGGGATTGCCCTCTCGTGTTGCCATGCGAGGACGCAAAATTAGTGAAACCACCCATCAATTGAAACATCTGTTGCACAACCAGTTAACCCGAAGTGAACGACGTCTCCACGAGCTAACGATCCAGTTAGAAACACTAGATATTGGCCGCCAACTTAGCCACGTCCGAAACCGTCTACTTAAAGCAAACATTCAATTAATTAATAAAGTAAAAGATCTACACCACAAACGGGAACGAAGGTTGCATGAGACAAGTGGTCGCCTTGATACCCTAAGCCCACTAGCCGTGCTTGCTCGAGGATATTCCGTCTGCTGGAACAGCAACCAATCTTTAATTATCAGCAATTCTGATGATGTCGTGATCGGACAAGACATTCATGTGAAATTGCATCATGGAACTCTTGACTGCAAAGTAAAGAGGGCAACGAAATGACATCAAAAATAAAAGATTTCGAATCGGCAATAGCCGAACTAGAGAAAATCGTTAAGAATTTAGACGAAGGCAATCTTCCATTAGAAAAATCACTAGAACTATTCGAGAGAGGGGTTGAACTCTCTCGATATTGCCATACTCAACTTGAGGCCGCTGAAGAAAAACTCGAGATTCTGACAGAACGTGGTGAAATAGCCAACAACGCTGACTCACTAAACTCTTTAAACGACGAAGGTTCATCGTGAGAGCACTAAGCCCCCTAGGAGAAAAGAACGACATAGAGGATTATCTTAATACCCAGAAAAAAGAAGTTATAGAAGCTTTAAAAAGTCTATTCGAATCAACTTTCAGCAACCCGCCTTTGATAATAGAAGCCATGCAGTACAGCCTTTTTGCCGGTGGAAAAAGGTTTCGCCCGATTCTTACACTAGCATCAGCAGATACAGTTGAGAAAAGCAACAAAACGAAAAATCGAGAACTTGCAAAACCGGTCGCATGCGCAATTGAATTGATCCATACATATTCTCTTGTCCACGACGATCTTCCCGCAATGGATGACGACGTTCTCCGGCGCGGAAGACCCACATCACACGTCAAATATGGTGAAGGTTTAGCAATACTCGCGGGAGACGGATTACTTACTGAAGCTTTTCGTATAGTTACTGAATTACCACATACTAACGATCCAATCATAAATACAAGAAAATTGCTCGTGGCAAAACACTTGGCATTGGCGGCTGGTCCCTTAGGTATGGTTGGTGGACAATCAATTGATCTGGAAACCTCTGGACAAATTCTGGAAAGAAAAAACAAACTTTTAGACGCAGAACAACTTAAATCCATGCACAGACTGAAAACTGGCGCGCTGATTCATGCCGCGGCCGTCTCTGGCGCAATCATGGTTGGAGCGTCAAAAGAACAAGTGCGCTGCATCGAGGGTTACGCCTATGAGCTAGGACTCGGATTCCAAATTATTGATGACATACTTGATGTGGAAGGCGTCCGGGAAAAACTCGGAAAGACAGCAGGAAAAGACGCAACCTTAGGAAAGTCAACATATCCTACTTTTTGGGGAATCGAGAAATCCAAAAGACTTGCTACTGAGGCAATCGAGAAGGCAAAATCTCATTTAAAAGAAGCCGCTCTCAGCGGCCGCCTTTATGAAATTGCCGACTGGGTTTTGTCCCGATCTAATTAATTCTATTGCTCTAATCGACATGAATCGTCGAATAAGATTAGACACATTGTTAGTTGAACGAAAGTTAGCCCAAACCCGGGTTCGCGCCCAAGCTCTCGTAATGGCAGGTCAAGTAAAGGTCGACGGAACAGTAACAACCAAAGCCGGTACGTCAGTATCAGATAACGCAGAAATCGCATTACTTGAACCAGATCACCCTTATGTTAGTCGCGGCGGCATAAAACTAGAACACGCCCTGAAAAAATTTCAAATAACAGTCACCGAACGGTCTGCATTGGACATTGGTGCTTCCACTGGTGGTTTTACGGAGGTACTATTAATAAACGGCGTTCAGCACGTTGTAGCGCTCGATGTGGGTCACGGTCAATTAGCTTGGAAACTTAGGACAAACGAACGCGTTTCGGTGATAGAAGGACTTAACGCTAGATCTCTTGAACCTAAGATGCTTCCAAAAGGATTTCAAAAAGTTGATGTTGTAACAATAGATGTATCTTTCATTTCTTTAAAATTGATACTTAGACAAGTTTTAGGACTGCTTGTACCAACTAGCGACGTAATCGCCTTAGTTAAACCCCAATTTGAAGCAGGACGAGAAGAGGTACAAAAGCGCGGGTTGATTACCGATTCTAATGTTCACACTCGTGTCATCGAAGAAATAACTGCTGCTGCCAGTAAGATAGGCTTACAACGAATAGCAATGACTGCATCGCCTATTAAAGGAAGCGCTGGAAACAAAGAGTTTTTTCTTCACTTGCAAAAAATTTGACGACACTGATTACTCTAGAAAGCGGACCCATGACTAAGCTTACAGTCAATACAGTCGGGATAATAGCTAAGACAAGACTAGGTGAAATCGCTGGTGTAGTCGCCGAAGTCAAAGAATGGCTACTGAAACGCGGTATTTCCGTTGTAGTAGAAAAGGAAACCGCCAAACTACTCCAGGAACAAGAAATAGAGACCTGCCTGAGGGATAAGCTGCCTGCGGTTTCTGATCTAATTCTCGTTCTTGGTGGAGACGGAACACTATTGGGAGTGGCTGGGCTAGTTGCTAAAAATCGATCTAGCGTACCTCTTCTCGCAGTTAATTTCGGCAGTTTAGGTTTCTTGACTGAAACGACCTTGCCTGAACTATACAAATCACTGGAATCCGTACTAGCTGGAACCGCCAGGATAGATGAACGCCAAATGCTGAGGGCTCAGGTAATTCGTGAAAATAAAGTCATCGTCAACAGAACGGCGTTGAATGACATAGTCCTCAGTAAGGCTGCACTGTCAAATATAATTGATTTCGCTATTACTCTTGGCGACCATTTCGTTATGAATTCACGCGCAGACGGACTAATCATTGCTAGTCCTACTGGTTCGACTGCCTACAACATGGCCGCCGGTGGCCCAATCGTACATCCAATGGTAGATGCCTTGCTTGTGACACCAATCGCACCGCATACATTAACTAACAGACCAATTGTAATTCCTACCGACAGCACAGTGTGCGTGACACCAACACTTGATGGCCCACATCAATCTGCTTATATTAGCTTTGATGGTCAATTCGGACTTGAGCTGACCCCTGGAGACAACATCTCAATTGAAAAATCCGATTACACTTTGAAGGTTGTTAGTGCAGAATCAAGGAACTACTTTGCCGTACTGAGAGAAAAACTAAGGTGGAGTAAACGCTAGCTCAGTTCCTTACTAATTGGTGGATGATAAATTATTTGTACTTTATTACCCTCTGGATCAGACAGGTAACATGACCTTGCACCATCTCTGTGTGTCCGTGGTTCACTAATAAGTGCAACCCCACGCGCTTTCAGATACTCGGCCCATCCATCTACATCATTAGCATGACCAACCAAGAATCCTATGTGGTCAAGCACTGTTTCTCGACCAATTCCTATTGCCGTGCGATGAAGCGCGATATTGTCACTTCCTGAAGTTAGATAAACATTATCTGAATCCGGCTCCCATTCAATTTCAAAACCAAAATTTTCGACGTAAAAATCCCGCATTAACTCCAAATGTCGAACGCATAAAGCTACGTGACGAAGACCGCGATGACTCGGTTGATTTTTCATTAGAAAATTTTAGAAAGTTCGCAAATTTTCTGAAGATTAAAAGTTACATCTACAATCCTAAAGTGTCTCTTCATTATGTCTCAGAAAATCGCTACCGAAAACCGCTAGCCGTAGATGACAGGTATTATCTATTTCTCAGTCTTAATTTTATATCCAACTTCTAATTGGGGCGAGCCATCCTATCACCTAAAGGGGGCTTAAGAAGGCTGCTGCTTTGCCGGATTATTGAGTGAAGTCGTGTCGCCTGAAATTGTAGAACCATGGGATGGAGGTAAATGAAAACTTGAATTTTTTAGATCAACACACCCCAAACCTGACGAGTGGAATGGCGAAATGTAGCCTAAATCATGGATTCTGCACAATTTCTGGACTTGGAATGTTGAGCTTTATGGTCATCAAGACCTATAATCTGCATTCAAGTTTGATCCTGTCTGGAGGCACTGTATATGAAACAGTTTAACCGTATTTTACTCTTCGGTTTGTTTGTTGGTGTTCTTAGTGTAATTGGATGTGGCAGCTCTGGTCCTGCTGAGGAGGGTGAGGCAGTTGATGCCGGACCAGCTCCTCCCAGTCCAGAAGCGGTCGCCGCAGCACAACGCCTAACCAACCAACTCGGAAGCGATATTCAGCTCGTCCCAACAGTTCGTGGTCTTGCTGAGATTGGTTACGAACAGCCCAACGCTAGAAGAGAAGGAAATTTTATTGTTACGAACTTCAGGGTTAAAAACCTTGCAGAAAATGCAATCGCTGGATTACAAGTTGATGAGTTCTGGTTCGATCGAGATGGAAATACCGTAACCGGTGACTCTGTCCGATTTCGAGAACCTGTTTTAATGGAGCAAGTCATAGATATAGAACTTCGTGTGCCTCGCAACCCTGCCATGGATCGAAGTAATTACGAGTTTTCCCATCAAAATGGGGAAATCAAAGCAACTCTACTAGAATCTATAGAAGACCCTGAAGAAGAGGAAGATTCCGAGAACCAATCTTGATTTTCTCAACGAAAATTAGATGAAAGGTAGATATTGCTTCGGTGCTTGTGCCAAGTACCGGAATCAGTAGATTTCGGTGCTCGGTTTCACGCATCTAGTTTTTAATGCAACAGTTCAAATATTGCGGAAACATTTCTGCAACTAAAGTCATACCAATTGAATTTCAAAATTTTTCGGTCCGTCGGGAGTCCAAAGTATTATGAATAATACGGAACGCCTGATGAGCAACCTATAAAACTGGACGTAGTGGTGATTGATATTGAAACAATTCAACGCGCCTTACGTGAGGATGAGAACCAGCTTGACGGATGGCTCTTGTACGACTTTCACGGTTCGAACCCTATTTCCCGTTCAATAGCAAAAGTTGACACAAATAGGAAACTCACCACAAGGCGGTGGTTTTACCTGATACCTACAGACGGAGTCCCTTGTGCATTAGTTCATCAAATAGAACCGGACAGCCTCAGTCATTTGCCAGGAAATCGACAACTGTACTCAGGCCGAAAACAATTTGAGAATTCACTCGCCAGATTGATTCGTGGACACAGCCGCTTAGCCATGGAATACTCGCAAGATTGCAACATACCTTACATTTCCAAGGTGGACGCGGGAACCGTCGAAACCTTGAGAAGTCATGGTATCTCTATCTTATCGTCAGGAAACTTAGTACAACGTTTTGAATCAACATGGGACGATCATGCTCTGGAAACTCATCAAAATGCGGCCGGGCACTTGGAAGACATTAAAAACAGAGCATTTAAATTAATTGCGGACCGACTCAGCACAAAGTCCCCTGTCAATGAATATGAAGTTCAACAAATAATGGTAGACTGGTTTAAGGAAGCAGATCTTGTCAGTGATTCGGCGCCAGTAGTAGCAGCCCAAGAAAACAGTGGTAATCCTCATTATTTGCCAACCTCTTCGAGTTTTAGACCGATTAATCCAAACGAACTTGTGCTAATAGATCTCTGGGGAAAACAAAATGTTCCAAACGCTGTTTATGCAGATATTACTTGGGTCGGTTTCACCGGTGCCAATATCCCAAACCAATACAGCAAGTGCTTCAACGTAGCGGCCCGAGCCCGAGATACGGCAGTTCTACTTGTTAAAGATGCCTTTGCTGAAGGAAAATCATTAGAAGGTTGGGAAGTTGATCGAAAAACACGTACAGTCATAGAAAAAGCTGGTTTCGGAGAAAATTTCGTTCACAGGACAGGACACAGCCTTGGAAAGGAAGTCCACGGAAACGGCGTTCACCTCGATGATTTTGAAACACATGACGACCGGAGACTCATTGAAGGCTCGGGTTTTACAATCGAACCGGGAATTTACTTTGAAGAGTTCGGGGTAAGAACAGAAATTAATATGTATATTGGAAAATACGAGTCAACCGTGACGAGTTCAATCCAAGAATCTATACTTTCTCTGAGTTCAATGGGTTGTACCATTGACTAACCGGAGAAGCTCTAGATCTTCCGGGGCAGTTGGAGTACCGTTAAGAGGGTTGGTTTGCTGGAGGAAATAATGTTAAAAAAACGTAGCACGCTGTTTTCCGCGGCTTTGATCGCGATAAGTTCCATGGCTATCGGAATGGTAATTACCTCCCGATTTAATATGGCGCCCGCGTCATCCGCACAGACACAGACCTTTTCTGCTCCTTCAATGAATAGTGCCCCATTAGATGGGCCCATCGACTCGGGCACTTTCAGAAATATTGCCAAAAATCAGACAGATATGGTCGTAAACATCAGAACCGAATCAAAACGTGAAACAAGTCTAAATGATTTTTTTGGTGGTGGTGGTGGTGATGATATGTTCAGGCGTTTCTTTGGACAACCGTCACCGGATCAAGAACCTCGGGAAGAAACGGTGCAAGCGGCTGGCACCGGTTTTGTGATTGATGCAAGCGGATTAATTCTTACCAACAATCATGTAGTCGAAGGTTCCACAAAAATCGAAATCGACTTTTTTGGTGATGACGATGGCATCTACTATGAAGCTCAAATTTTAGGTCGCGATCCTCTCACAGATAGCGCGTTACTTGAACTCATTGAAAGCCCTCCTCAGGAGCTACCCGTAGCACGTTTTGGAGATTCATCAAAAATGGAACCCGGAGATTGGGTTATGGCAATTGGAAATCCATTCGGCCTTGGTCACACAGTGACCGTCGGGGTTATATCAGCAACAGGCCGCCCTTTTTATCCCGTCCGAGGGCGATCACAAGAAGTTCTTCAGACTGATGCAGCTATTAATCCAGGAAATTCCGGCGGACCTCTTCTTAATATCAGAGGTGAAGTTGTGGGTATTAATACAGCTATCGTTAGCGACCGCCAAGCCAATGTCGGAATAGGTTTTGCCATACCAAGTAATGTAGTAAGAGAACTGTTGACTGAACTTCGAGGAGGAAAAGTTACACGGGGACGTATTGGCGTTCAAATCATGGACGTCGAAGAGGAGTCCTATCAAGACCTAGGTCTAAGCGAACGAATGGGGGCCATAGTCTCCTCTGTACCCCAAGGCGGTCCTGCTGATGAGGCGGGCATGCAACCTGGGGATGTCATCATTCGATTCAACGGTGAGAGTGTTGCTAACACACGTGACTTGCAGAGCCGTGTCGTGGTAACGACACCTGGAACGACAGTGCCAGTAGTAGTCCTGCGGGGAGGCGAAGAAATCACTCTTAATGTAACCGTAGAAGAACTTGATTTAAACGTCGAAGCTAACCCAGAAGTTTCTTCCGCTGAAGAATTAAGCGAAGGTTTCGGAATGACTCTCCAAGATGTTACTCCACAGATAGCCTCGCAGCTCAGGCTTCCAAGTGGCACACAGGGTGCCGTGGTGGTTGACGTGCAACGAGGTAGTGCCGCAGAAAGTGGAGGCGTTCAACCGAGAGATGTTTTGTTGAGTGTTAATAGAGTTGACGTTAGTACCGCCTCTGGTGCCGTAAGAGAATTAAACAGCATCGAAGCCGGACGAACTGCATTTCTATTAGTTCAGCGTGGAGAATCTAGGGTATTTCTTCAAGTTAGAAAGGAATAGCGCTCGTCGCTTTAAGTTTCATGTCGGTCCGCGATTTAATTATTAAGCGGATTCAAGCGAAGGGGCCTATGCCCTTTGCAGAGTACATGGATCTGTGCCTGTACCATCCACAACATGGATATTATTCAAGAGTAAAAAAACGTACAGGTCAATCAGGAGATTTTTTTACCAGTGTCGATATTGGTTCACTATTTGGTGAGTTGCTGTGTAAACAGTTCACAGAAATGCAGCAATTACTGAACCAAGGAAAGAAAAGGAAAACCCCATACTTCACAATAGTTGAAGCCGGCGCAGGAAGCGGACGTCTCTGTAAAGACGTCTTAGATCACGCCAAACAATATTCACCAGATTTTTATCATAACTGCAATTACGTGTTGATTGAAAAAAGCCAGACTGCACGTTCTGCACAGAAAAACAATTTAATGGCTCACGAAAGCCACTGGGAAAATTCTCAAACGAAATTTCCTGTCGGTGTTAATGGAGTCATTTTTGCGAACGAACTGCTTGATGCATTCCCAGTTCATCTAATTGAAATGAACGAAGATGGGCTGCGCGAAATCTATGTAAATATTAAAAATTCACAATTTGTTGAGCAATTGGGTCCAATCTCGAGCAGGGCTCAAAAACATGTAGAGGACTTTGATATAGCTCTAGAAGTCGGATGGCGGGCTGAAGTATGCCCAGAGGCGATTTCCTGGGTCAACAATGCTGCAAAGTGCCTAAATCAGGGATTCCTGATCCTGATTGACTACGGCTTCGAATCGCATGATTTGTACTCCGATCGGCACAGATCAGGTACTCTAAGATGCTATCAACGTCACACAGTTCAATCAAAAAACAACAATGGTCCTTGGTTGAGAGACCCAGGAGAATCCGATATAACGGCACATGTCGATCTAACAGCTATTCGCCAAACTGCCGAACGAGCTGGGCTGTCTACCATTGCAATAACCGATCAAACATATTTTCTACTCAGCCTAGCCTCCAACAGCGATGAATTGACTAACCCGCCTATGGAGGACACAACCGCACTCCGCCGTCGATTAGCTCTAAAAACGCTTCTTCTTCCCGGTAGCCTTGGTAGCACTCATAAGGTTTTGATTTTCGGAAAAGGAATTAAAGAGCCTCAACTGCAAAGCTGCACATTTGCAAATCGCATTACATAAAAGCCATGGCAGACTTTATTGAACGGGAAATTAAACTCCACTTTAATTCAGTAAAAGAAGCGAGGGCTGCTGTTCTGGCTGTAGGAGCAAAACTAAATAGAACACGGCAATTTCAAGATGATCGCCTTTTTGACTGGCCCGATGGTCGCCTAGAAAAGGATCACTGCGCGCTTCGTGTTCGAAATTATGGAAACACTTCCTATCTGACTTTCAAAGGACCACCTTTAGCGAAAACAATTAAAGCCCGCGAAGAACTGGAAACGACCGTAGACAATGCTTCATTACTAATAGTCTTATTGAAAAGACTCGGGCTTGAAGTTCGATTTCGCTATCAAAAATACCGTGAAGAATATAAATATCAGGGCGTAACATTAACGATCGATGAAACCCCAATTGGAACCTATGTCGAGATCGAAGGAACCGAATACGAAATATTTCAAGCAGCAAAGAAAATGGGACGCACGAAAAATGATTACATTTTAGATTCCTACCACGCACTATTTGTCTCTGCATGCGAGAAAGCAAAAGTGAGCCCCACTAACATGATTCTTGAAAAAGATAAGGACGCAGACCTGTGACACAAACAGTTCCATCTGCATTAATACTTAGCGCCGGTTTCGGAAGACGACTTCTCCCCTTGACTGAGTCGAGGGCTAAACCAAGCGTTCCGGTGGCAGGCATACCCTTAATAGTAAGAATTTTGGAGTGGCTGGCGGCACAAGGTGTAGAAAACGCGATCCTTAATCTGCATTACAAACCTGATTCGATTACACGTTGTGTCGGACATGGAAGAAGCATCGGCATTAAAGTGAAATACTCATGGGAACCAAGAATTTTAGGCTCTGCCGGTGGCCCGCGCAGTGCTCTCTCAATGCTAGGTGATGAATTCTTTGTGATTAACGGTGACACTCTTACCAATATCGATCTCACGAAAATGTTTCAAGCGCACAAAGAACACAACGCTGTCGTGAGTTTAGCGGTCTCGGATAACCTTATGCCCAAACGGTACGGTGGAGTGACAGTAGGTAAAGATAGTTTTGTGCAGGGATTTAGTCCACCGGGAAATCATAACGGTCTTCATTTCGTTGGAATTCAGCTAGCTAAAGCATCAGTCTTTTCACCTCTTCGATATCAGGAACCAGCCTCATCGATCGGAGGAATATATGATTCGCTATTACAATCCGACTCACAAAAAATCTACGCTCACCGCATATCAAAAAAATTTCGTGACATAGGAACTCCGTCTGACTACTTCGCCTCTTCACTAGCCGTCGCCAAAAAAGAAAATCGCTCCGACGTCTTAATAGGCGACAACTGCCAAGTTCACCCTACGGCATCATTAACTCGCACGATCATTTGGAATGATGTAATCATAGAGGAAGGCTGTCGAATAAAGAATTCTATCCTTAGCGATGGAGTCCGATTACTAAAAAATACAATTTGCGAGAACAAAATTGTCTCAATTGATTTAGATTCCAGAATGAAAACCGATCCTGAATCACAACATTTAAACTTTGAAACACTAAATAAATAGAATGCGTTTTCTCAAAAACCCTATGACTACATTGAGAAACGAAACTTACGAACAACGCGCAAAAATTTACCTTAAGAGGACAGGCCTAGATAAATCTGACGTACGGCTAACCCATCTTAAAGGTGATGCCTCGAGTCGGCATTACATGCGCTTAACATTTCCAGATGAATCGTCACGAATTTTACTTCTGCACGAAACAGCAATCAATTCTGACAATCTACCGTTTCTGAACGTGTCAGAACTGTTGATTCAGATGTCTATCAGAATCCCTACTGTTCATGACAAAGTAGAAGATCTAGGCATTCTTGTTCTTGATGATCTAGGCGATACGACCTTGTTTGAATTTACAAAAACAGCCTCTCTTGATGAATGTCGTGAAGCCTACACCGAAGCTATTAAAATAATTGTTCGCCTTCAGCAGCAGGGCAAACAATTAGCTTCGAACTCTTACCTCCCTTTCAGTCAAGCGCTCGACGAAGAAAAATTAAACTGGGAGCTCAAATTTTTTCTCGATTATTTTCTCATCATGTACTCCCGAGTAAACATATCAGCAACAGCGCGTAAGGCCTTGGAAGACGATTTTAGAAAATTAAGTAAATTGTTAGCTCACGAAACACAAGTGTTGTGTCATCGTGACTACCACAGCAGGAATTTAATGCATCATCAGGGAAACCTCTTTGTTATCGACTTTCAAGATGCGCTTATGGGGCCAGACACTTACGACCTAGTCTCTCTGCTAAAGGACTGCTACCTTGAACACAATGATTCATTCATTCAGGAAATGCTTGACTATTACCACCACCAAATGGGAATAACAATGAGGTCAAATTTCTACGCGAGCTTTGAGCTTATGTCACTCCAGCGTCATTTAAAGGCTCTAGGAACATTCGGATATCAAGCTGCAAAACTAGGAAATCAATCATATGTTACTGATATTCCACGAACTACTCGCTACATTGAAAAGGCATGCAAACAACTCCCCCAATTCGCACGGTTACGAGATATGCTGAATACTTACACATCACACGTTAGCCGAGGCTAACCTCTCAAAAATCGTAATAGCGATGTCAATAATGAATAGTAAGGACTCTATGGTTTCCATTAATAACATTTCGCAACACTCGGGCAAGGAAGTCACATTATACGGATGGCTAAAAAACCGACGCTCAAGTGGAAAGATACATTTCCTGACTCTAAGAGATGGAACTGGTTCCGTCCAAACCGTAATGTCTAAATCGATCGTTGGAGATAAAATCTTTACGAAAGCCGACCATCTCGGCCAGGAAACTTCTCTTAAGGTTAAAGGTCTAGTACGGGAAGATAAGCGTGCCCCGGGTGGATTCGAAATTGATATTACTAGATTTGAGATCATCCACAATTCAAATAATTATCCCATTACACCCAAAGAGCATGGAGTGGAATATCTTTTAGATAGAAGACATCTCTGGATCAGAAGCGAGCGCCAAACGTCAATACTTAAAATTCGACATGAAATTATTAACAGTACTCGAGAATTCTTTAACGACCGCGACTTTATTCTAGTAGACACGCCCATTTTGACACCGGCGGCCTGCGAAGGCACCTCCACTTTATTCCCAGTTCAGTACTTTGACGACAACACAGCCTTTTTGAGCCAGAGCGGACAACTTTACAACGAAGCCAACGCAATGGCGCTGGGGAAAGTCTATTGTTTTGGACCAACCTTTAGAGCGGAAAAATCAAAAACACGTCGTCATCTCAACGAATTTTGGATGGTAGAACCAGAGATGGCATATGCCACCTTAGATGATGTAATCGATCTATCAGAGCAACTAGTCTTAAAAGTCGTGCAAAATGTCTTATCAAAAAATCAGAAGGAACTGCGACTCCTCAAAAGAGACACCTCTATGTTGGAAAAACTACAGAACCCGTTTCCAAGAATATCCTACGATGAAGCCGCAGACATTCTTAAAACACAGGGACTTAGTTTTGAATGGGGAAAAGATTTTGGAAGTCCCGATGAAACAGCACTCGCCAACCATTTCGACCAACCAGTATTTGTACATAAATTTCCAAAAGCTATTAAAGCTTTTTATATGAAATCTGATGCAGAAAGACCTGATCTATCTCTTTCCGTCGATTTGCTGGCACCAGAAGGTTACGGAGAAATCATAGGTGGTGGACAGCGTGAAGATGATCTTGAAATTTTAGAATCGCAGATAAAGACCTCTGACCTGCCGGAAGAATCGTTTCAATGGTATTTGGATCTTAGGAGATATGGAAGTGTCCCTCATGGTGGTTTTGGAATGGGAATCGAACGAGTTGTCTCTTGGATTTGTGGCCTTGATCACGTACGAGAATCTATACCGTACCCAAGAATGTTACACCGGCTAAAGCCTTGAGCAATGTCTTAATTTCCAAAAAGACTACTAAAAACGGGCTACTGCTCCGCTCTCCATTGCGACGCAAGATTGGCTCATGGTAATATTCACCATTACGTCAACGTTAAATTTATAGGTGGGCGGTTGCCCACTTTTTGTTTTTGGGGACACAACAGACACGAATAGCAGTGAGTCAAAACGTTCTCATAGACGAGATTAAAGCAACAGCAGAACGGGTAGCTAAAAGTTACGATCTTGTCGTTTTTGAGATGCGTATGCATCGGGAGTCGATTGGGTGGGTTCTGCGAGTGACCCTTGATCGCGAAAATAGCGACAACGGTTTACTTAAGGAAATTTCGTCTGAAGATTCCGTTAGCATTCGTGACTGTGAGAAGTTTAGTCGAGACCTGAGCGTGGTCTTGGATGCTGAAGAAAAATTTGCACATAAATATACGCTTGAGGTGTCATCACCAGGACTTGATCGTCCTCTTCGACACTTGAATGACTGCAGACGCTTTATTGGAAAACTTGCGAAATTTATTACGACAGAGCCAATCGCTGGCCAATTTTCTTCAGTCGGAAGAATCATAGGAGTTAATAGGGACAGCGTAGAAATTGAAACAGAACTCGGAACAGAACAGATACGGTGGTTAATCGTATCTAAGGCTCGACTAGAAGTTGAATTTTAGGGTAAGCCATGAATACTTCAATACAACAAACGATTGAGACCCTAGCTAAAGAAAAAGGTATCGATCCGGAAGAAGTCATTAGCGCTATCGAAGAAGCGGTTTTAACCGCGTCACGAAAATACTACAAAACAGATGAAAATCTTAAAACCACATTTAACCGAGAAACCGGATCAATTGAACTGTTTGCTGTAAAAGTAATTGTCCCGGATAGCGCTATCGACAATGAAGCTCAACAAATTTCTCTGACAGCGGCTCAAGAACTCTACGGAGATGATGCTGAAGTTGATATGGAAATAGATTTTCCAAAACCGACAGATGTCCTAGGGCGCATCGCGGCACAAACTGCTAAGCAAGTTATCTTTCAAAAGGTTCGCGAAGCAGAACGTGAAAATATTTATGCTGAATACAACAATCGGCTCTATGAGGTTGTATCTGGCTCCGTAAAACGTTTTGAAAGTGGTGATATTGTCGTTGAAACCGGGAGAATGGAAGCTCTACTGCCCCGTCGAGAACAATCATGGGCTGAAAATTACAATACTGGAGACAGAATCCGGGCCGTAATCATTGAAGTCAATAAAAACACTAAAGGGCCGCAAATAATACTTTCTCGAACTCATGAAAAACTGCTGGAACAACTTTTTCTTCAGGAAGTACCAGAAATATACGATGGCACAGTAAAACTTTTTGGTGCCGTTAGGGAAGCAGGTGACCGAGCAAAAGTTGCCGTCTTTTCAAGCGAACGAGATATTGATCCCGTGGGCGCCTGCGTTGGCATGAAAGGCAACCGCGTTCAAGCAATAATACGTGAACTTCGGGGTGAAAAAATTGACATTATCGAGTGGTCCGAAGATCCAATAGTGTTTATTACTAACGCCATTAGTCCTGCTCGGGCTCAACGTGTAACAGTTACCAACGACATCGAAAAAGAAATTGAAGTCGTGGTCGAGGAGCGGCAACTCTCTTTGGCAATCGGGAAAAAAGGTCAAAATGTTCGCTTGGCTGCTAAATTAACAGGGTGGAAAATTGACATTAAGGACGAAGACGAAAAAAGGAGAGAAGTAGAAGCACAGTTTGATGGTTTGTCAACCGAAGACTCCGTCACGCTTACTCTGCCTGGACTTGATGATGACCAAATTAGAAACCTAGCAAATGCAGGATTTGATACTGCGGATCGCTTGTTAGAAGCATCGTCAGAAAAACTTTCTGAAGTTGCAGGTGTCGACAAAGAAACGGCTGAGCAATTACATATTGCCGTTCGTGAACAAGTTGAAGCAGCACAAAAAGCTTCCTTGGCTGCAGTAGAAGAAAATGTTACTGAAATAAAGGAAGAAGACTCGGAACAGAATGACGTTCCTAACGAGTCAAACTTGTAGAAAAAAACGGGAAATACTAGCTCAGACTGAAAGAACACTGTTGTCTACTATTAGAATATATAAGGTTGCTGAAGTTCTTAAACTTCCCAGTCAGGAAGTTATTGATTTATTGCGTCGCGACCATGGCATTGAAGTAAAGAGCGCCTCCAGCACGGTTGAGGAAGTTGTTGCCAGACAATTTGCCGAACGGGTAGGAAAAGAAAAAGGCATAAAATTACCGAGTGGCTCAATATTCTCCTCAACAACTCAACAACGTCAGCCATCAAAACGAATCAGAACCACAAAATCAAAACAGGAAGTTAAAGAACCTGCGAAACCTAAACTTGGCCCACCTCGTTTAAACAAGGCTGCAAAAGCCGCACGTGTTGCCGCACAAGCAGAAACGATCGAACAAGAATCAATAGAGGAAAAGAAAAACCCGGCAGAGCATAAAGAAATTCCTGTGAAAAAAGATGTTTCGGCCACAAAAGAAAAAAACGACAAAAGCTCTAGTAAAAAAAGTTTAAGCACAGGATCTTCCGCAACAACTACTTCTGGACCTTCGATCGTAACTAAACCGACGGGCCGAGTCGCGCCTCCAACTCTTAGATTGCGCGTCGAAGAACCAAGAAAATCAAAAATTGAAACAGAAACAGCGATTAAAACAAAAAAAGAAACCGCTACCAGTATCAAACTAAAGCAGGCGGGACCGTCGAAGACCATACAGTCACAGCCTACTCCAACACCAAGCCAGCCTCCGCTGGGAGGTCCGCGACCTCTTCCGTCTCAACCAATAAGATCTACAACGCCTTCATCACGTCCACTACCTCCTCGGCCAGCTGTAGGATATAGACCTCCTCCTCGACCACATCGGCCACAAGGAAAACGTAGTGACCGAAAAACTCGTCAGCAAGCACCTCGAGTTGCTGTTCCGCCGCCACCAATTACTCGCACTATTACGTTGGCAGAAGGAATGACGGTCAAAGACCTCTCCGCAAAACTTGAAGTTAAAGCGAAAGAAGTCTTAAAGAAACTAATTGAAAAACGTTTAATGATGACCATCAATACAACACTCGACACCGATACAGCGACGATGATTGCCCGCGAGTTCGGCGCAGATGTGAAGATGCGTACTTTCGAAGAAGAAATGGTCATTCTCGAGGCAGAGGATACTAACCCTGAGGATCTTGTACTTCGAGCACCGGTAGTCACCGTAATGGGTCACGTGGACCATGGTAAGACCTCTCTTCTTGATGCCGTTAGAGAAACCCATGTCGCGGAAAAAGAGGCCGGAGGTATTACGCAACATATTGGAGCCTACGCCGTAACCGTTAATGACCGGCCGATCGTTTTCCTCGATACTCCTGGGCATGCGGCATTCACAACAATGAGAGCTCGGGGTGCAAGTGTGACTGATGTCGTGATACTTGTCGTTGCTGCAGATGACGGGGTAATGCCCCAAACTCAGGAAGCCATCGATCATGCAAAGGCCGCTGAAGTCCCAATTCTAGTCGCTATCAACAAAATTGATAAGTCTGACGCTAACCCTGAACGGGTTAAACAGGAACTCGCAGAACGAGAACTTACACCAGAAGATTGGGGTGGCCAAACGGTAATGGTTCCGGTGTCTGCAACGAAAAAAGAAAATCTTGATTCATTACTTGAAATGATTCTTCTCGTTACTGAAATGGGTGAACATAAGGCAAACCCAAATCGCATCGCAGCCGGAGCCGTTCTCGAGGCAAAAATTGATAGAGGCCGTGGCCCTGTAGCCACTATTTTAGTCCAAGACGGCACTCTTACTGTCGGAGACAATTTTATTGCCGGTACTATAGTAGGAAAAGTACGCGCACTTATTGACGACCGCGGAAAACAACTTAAGAAAGCTGGACCTTCTACTCCGGTAGAAGTGCTTGGTCTCACTGGATTACCTCAGCCTGGAGATCAATTTCAGGCTGTGGCGGACGCTGCAAAAGCCCGACAAATAGCACTACTTAGACAAACACAGGCAAAAGAAAAAGAATTAAGTAATCGAGGCTCTCGACTGACCCTTGAATCACTTCAGCAGCAATTGTCTGAAGGGGACATCAAAGAATTACCCATCGTTATAAAAGCTGATGTTCAGGGATCAGCAGAAGTGCTAGCAGAATCGCTTTCCAAGCTTGGCGACGAGCGCGTTAAAGTACAAATTATTCACACGGGCGTTGGAGCCGTTAACGAGTCCGACGTCTTACTCGCGTCAACCTCCAATGCAATCGTCATCGCCTTTAATGTTAGGCCTGACCGCAATGCTACGACAATCGCGGAACAAGAAAGTGTCGATATTCGAAAGCATTCAGTTATTTATCATGTTACAGAAGAAGTAACCCAAGCAATGGCCGGCCTTCTTGAACCAACCATTAAAGAAAAACAACTGGGTCTTGCTGAAGTTCGGGAAACCTTCAAGGTGCCAAAATTTGGGACTGCCGGAGGCTGCATGGTCACCGATGGACGTATTACCAAAAGCGGTGCCGCGCAAGCACGCTTAGTTCGTGATGGCATCGTAGTGCACGAAGGTCGTATCGGTTCATTGCGTCGTTTTAAAGATGATGTTAGCGAGGTTAAATCTGGCATCGAATGTGGTATCGCATTTGAAAGCTTTCCAGATATTAAGGTTGGCGATATTATCGAGTCATATGATGTTGAAACCATCGCGGCAACTGTTTAAAGAAACAACCGCTTTTATTTAAATCACATCTGAATGTTTAAGGTGCAAATGTGTCTATCGTCGGTTTGTTAGAAATAAAAATCTACATTCCGGAAGCACACTCTCTCAAAGAAAAACGTTCTGTGATTAAAAGCATCAAGGATAAACTTTTCCGCCACAACATCTCGTTTTCTGAAATAGAAACACAAGATCTCTATCAAAAGTGCCACCTCTCAGTAGTCGCAGTAGGAAACGAAAAAGTTTACGTGGAACGCACTTTTAACAAAGTGATTGACGAAATCGATCAAAACAACAACGGATTGACTGTTTCGTACAATATTGATTGGCTTATGTAAGTAAAGTGAGTAATCATGGCGAGCCATAATCGTGCTGATCGAATATCGAGCATCTTGCTGACTGAACTCAGTTCCCTGATGACACGAACCGTAAGAGACCCGAGGATCAGACACATTTCCCTCACTAAAGTCAGAATGACAAAAGATCTATCCCAGGCAACCGTTTTTTACGTTTTAATGCCTCATGCTGATGTCGACAAACGTGACATATCGAAAGCTCTTTACCGTGCCAGACCGTTTTTAAGACGACACTTAGCACGTCTAGACCTACGTCAAGTGCCAGAAATAAAATTTCTTTTTGATGACGCCGCTGAAAAACAGGATCGCGTAGCTCATTTACTAGATAAAATTGCAGTGGAATTATCTCAAAATGACAAAAACTCATGAAAAACGACGAAAACAAAAAATCAGATTTTGATCAAGTTTTAGAAGCAATATCATCCAAGAAACACTTCCTAATCGTGTCGCATGCTAGACCAGATGGCGACGCAATTGGCTCTCAACTTGCGCTTTCCTATGCATTAAAACAAATTGGGAAACTTACACAAGTAGTGTGTCGCGACGAACCTCCAGCGTATTTTCGCTTACTACCTGGACTGTCAGATATTATTTTCACTGACTCCATTGAGGAAACTTTTGATGCTGTTATCGTGCTAGAGTGCGGCTCTTTAGAACGGACTGAAATTGAAGGACTTGATAAACAGTTTTTAATTAACATTGATCATCATGTAGGGAATTCCATGTACGGTGCGGTCAACTGGTTCGACGAAACAGCTGCGGCGTGCGGAGAAATGGTCTTCCGTATCATTACGGCACTCGGGATTCCTTTGACCAAGGATATCGCAACGTTACTTTACGTAACGATTCTGACAGACACCGGTTCTTTTCGTCATTCAAATATAACTGAACATACGTTCGACATCTGTAAAGCTATTTCGGCATCAGGAGTGTCTCCTGCTGAAGTGTCGGACATCGTATTTCAACAGGAACGCCTAGAAAAGCTTCGCCTGACCGGTCTTCTCCTTGATCGGATGGAACTGCAGGGAAACGGTCAAATTGCCGTTCTGAATGTTAGTAAAAACATGCTAAAGGACACCGGATGTTCAATCGGTGATTTAGAGGGATTAGTTAATCTCCCTCTCGACGTTTCGGAAATCCAGGCTGTCGTACTATTTAAAGAACTCAATGACGGTGTTAAGGTCAGTTTGCGCTCAAAAGGTAAGATCGACGTACGCATAGTAGCAACAAGATTTGGTGGAGGCGGCCATCGCAATGCAGCAGGATTTAATTGCCCAAGCTCTGACAAAGCTACTCAAGAAATCATAATCGAGGATGTGCTATCGGCCATCAAGAGCAAAAAAGACTAAACACCTAAATAGCAATGAACGGAGTACTGATTGTAGACAAACCAAAAGGCATAACTTCCCACGATGTGGTCGTAAGAATTCGTCGCCTGCTAAAAACGAAGAAAACGGGCCATCTTGGAACACTTGATCCAATGGCCTCTGGAGTACTTCCACTGGTTCTTGGAAAGGCCACAAAACTTGCATCGTTACTAGCAGATGGCAAGAAATCGTATGAAGCTGTCATTCATCTCGGAATAGCGACTGATACCTATGATGCAACTGGGTCACCGAGTGACGAATCTATACAGAACAAATGCCGCGCTGAGAACCTAACTCTTGAAACAATTAAAGCAGCGGCGAAGTCATTTACCGGAATTTTTCTTCAGCGACCTCCTCCCTATTCAGCAAAGAAAGTTAACGGAACCCGTGCATACCGACTTGCGCGTAAAAATGCAACAGTTCAACTATCCCCAGTAGAGGTTTGTGTGCATGCATTGGAAATTACTGCCTTTCGCGATAATAGACTCTTCTGCAAAATATCGTGCTCACGTGGGTTTTATGTGAGAGCGTTAGCACATGATCTTGGACAACACTTAGGATGTGGAGGTTGTCTCGAACAGCTCCGCCGAACCAAAAATGGAGTATTCACCCTTCAACAATCCGTGCTTCTCAGTGAATTTGAGAATGAAATTAATTTTCCAGTTGAAAAAATAATTCCAATGAACGAACTGCTTCCTGAACTACCGATGATCGTAGTGACCGACAATGGTTCACGCAGTATTGCTCATGGGAACACCGTGAGCAAAAATGAGATCAGCTCTTTTCTTCCAAAAAGAAAAGAAAGCAAGGGCCTTGGAGACAGTAACGGCCGAATCAAAGTTCTTAGTCAAACGGGAACTTTGCTCGCAATTGCTGAGCAAGGACCAGGCGATATTTTGCATCCTAGAATAGTCTTGGTGTAACATTCGAGGTTAATCGCAGGAGAAAAAACACTTTAACGGGACTGATAAATAAACCAGGTAACCGTAAGTTACTCGGTTTACCGATGCAGTCACTACTGGAGGCGCAGGAAATTGGCTTTGCCAAAGGAGAGAAAAACTGAAGTTATCGGTTCGTATCGAACCCATGACTCTGATACAGGATCGCCAGAGGTACAAGTGGCCATTCTGAGTGAAAGAATTGGTGACCTTACTGAACATTTCAAGATTCATGCCAAGGATCATCATTCTCGTCGGGGACTACTTAAGCTTGTTGGGCAACGTCGTCGACTCTTAGACTACCTTAAGGGCAAGGACACAGAACGATACCTAGGTTTAATCAAACGCCTCGGTATCCGTAAGTAAAGGTGATATCTCTCCTGGTTTTTACCCCCTCCTCTCTGCTCTCTTTATTCTCATTTAAACGGAGATAGATTCATGAATTCAGGCCAACTGAACGTAGGCCACGAAGTTTTAAAAATAGAAACTGGAAAACTGGCCAAACAAGCGGATGGCGCCGTCATTGTTAAATACGGTGATACCGTCGTTTTGGTAACTGCGTGCTTTACACCAACTGCACGAGAAGGTATTGACTTCTTACCATTGACGGTTGATTACAAAGAAAATACCTATGCATCGGGTCGTATACCTGGAGGTTTCTTCAAACGCGAAGGAAAACCTACTGAAAAGGAAGTCCTGACCAGTCGCTTTATTGACCGTCCAATTCGTCCATTATTTTCTCAAGGTTGGAACAGAGAGACTCAGGTTATTGCTCTAGTTCTATCAGCTGATAATGAAAATGACCCTGACGTTCTAGCTCTGACCGGTGCATCTGCCGCGTTAGCTATTTCAAAAATACCTACCTTAAAGACTATTGCTGCCGTCCGAGTTGGCTTGATAAATGGAGAATTCATCATCAATCCGACCTACCAGCAACGGGAAACGAGTCAACTAGACTTAGTGGTCGCTGGCAGCCATGACGCTATAGTAATGGTAGAAGCAGGCGCCGAAGAAGTATCCGAAAAAGACATGCTTGAAGCACTCCAAAAAGGTCACTCCGCAATTAAAGAAATCGTGTCAGAAATTGACAAACTCGCAGAATCTGTTGGAAATTCGAAACTGGAAGTTGAGACCAAAGAAATTGATAAAGATTTTTATAAAGAAGTGGAGCAGAAAATCATTGATCCATTAACCGAAGCGATGCGTCTGCCGGATAAGCTTGAAAACTACGCTGCGGTAGATCGAGTTCTAGACGAGCTTTTGACATCTCTTCCCGAAGAAGAAAATGAACGCAAAGCAGACGCAAAGAATATTTTTTCAGAACTTAAAGAAAAAGTTTTGCGTGCGGAGGTATTGGAACAAGGCCACAGACTCGATGGTCGAAAGTTTGATGAAATCAGAGATATCTGGTGTGAAGTTGGCTTATTGCCTCGAGTCCATGGTTCTGCCGTGTTTACACGTGGGGAAACGCAGGCACTAGTGACGGCAACCCTCGGCACTAAAGACGACCAACAAAAAATTGAACAACTCGGTGGTGAGATTCATAAACGGTTTATGTTGCATTACAATTTCCCACCTTTTTCAGTCGGTGAAGTCAAGTTTCTCCGTGGCCCTGGACGACGAGAAATAGGACATGGATTCTTAGCTGAGCGTAGTTTAAATCCGATGCTCCCAGATGAGGACAAATTTCCATATACCGTGCGGGTAGTCTCAGACATACTGGAATCCAACGGTTCTTCATCAATGGCTACTGTCTGCGGCGGCACCTTAGCATTAATGGATGCTGGAGTTCCTCTCAAAGCACCTATTGCTGGTGTGGCAATGGGACTCATTATGGATTCTGCCAATAATAGGCATGCGATTCTGTCGGATATTGCTGGAGCAGAAGATCACTACGGGGACATGGACTTTAAGGTTGCCGGTTCTGCCGATGGTATCACTGCCTTGCAGATGGACATCAAAATGGACGGCGTGCCTACCGACATCATGCAAGAAGCATTAGAGCAGGCTCGAGCAGGAAGATTACATATCTTGAAAAAAATGGACTCAACTATACAAACGCCGCGTGAAACGATCTCTACTCATGCGCCTCGTATTGTGACCATTACTATTCCTGTTGACAAAATTAGAGATGTCATTGGCCCTGGAGGGAAAACGATTCGTAGTATCGTAGAACGAACAGGCGTTAAAATTGACGTCGAAGATGATGGGAGAGTGAATGTTTCTTCGTCAGACGAAAATTCTGCGCAGAAAGCTATCACAATTATTGAAGAGCTAACAGCCAGTCCTGAAGTCGATAAAACATATTTAGGTAAAGTGCAACGGATCACTGATTTCGGAGCATTCGTTGAGATCATTCCAGGAATCGACGGCTTACTACATATCTCAGAAATTGCTCATTACAGAGTCGCTAACGTTAAAGATGAACTTGAAGAAGGTGATCAGGTCCTAGTGAAGGTTATAAATGTAGATCCATCCGGAAAGGTTCGTCTAAGTCGAAAGGCTCTTCTTCCCGTTCCTGATCCTAAAAATACTACGCCCGGGAACGACAAGGAAAAATCTCAACCATGAAAAAGCGGGGATAATAGAGAACGAAACAATAGCTCAAAACAAAGAAAAATCGTAATCAGGTAAGTCTATAACGACTGTCTAACTGCTTTTTCTCTGGTCATTTTCAAAAAACCCATGCTCTTAAGATAAAGTCATCAGTTGGCTTAAACCATTAGTTGAGACCAACGGAAATCAACTTCGAAACACCAGGTTCTTCCATCGTAACACCGTACAAACGATCGGCAATCTCCATTGTCTTTCGATTGTGGGTAACTAGGACAAATTGCGTCTCGTCTTGCATTCCACGAAGCATGGTAATGAATCGACTGATGTTTGCTTCATCCAGTGGAGCGTCAATCTCATCAAGCAAACAAAAAGGACTAGGTTTATATTTAAAAATGGCAAACATTAAAGCCATAGCCGTCAAAGCCTTTTCTCCACCAGATAACAATTGAACACTTTGAAGGCGCTTCCCGGGTGGCTGGGCAATAATATCGATGCCGCTTTCTAATAAATCAGTCTCGTCGATTAATACTAGTCCGGCGCGCCCTCCTCCGAATAACGTTGAAAACGTGTCTTGGAAATGCTCATTAATTGCAGTGAAAGCTGTACGGAATCGCTCCCTTGTAGTCGTATCAATATTCTTGATGGCAGCCATAGTAGATTGAATTGCATCAAGTAAATCTTTGCGTTGAACGGTCAAAAACTCATACCGCTCTTCTAGTTCATCAAATTGATCAATTGCCATCATGTTCACAGGACCCAAGCGCTCGATCCGAAGTTTGATTTCCGCAACCATTCTCTGAGTAGATTGATCGTTGATTAAATTAAAATCGGCGTTAACATCATCAGTTCTTACATCTTCCGAATCGTTAGCACTCGGATCGCGACCGTCAGAAGACTCAGAACTAGCACCGATTACCTGAACATCCTCGCCATCTAATTCATCAAGATCGTCAGAACTTGTATTAGACAAGTATTTTCTAAGTTCCGCGCTACGATCTTGGCTTCGTTCTAACGTTTCAACCTCTAAACGAAGAGCATCTAAATCCATTTGAAATGTTTCACGACTCAATACTGACAAATTACTCTGGTCGGCTTTAACAGTCGCATGACTCACTTCTAGGGCTCGTACTTTGTCACTTACGGAATCAACATCTTGGCGGATTACTTGCACCTCATTTTCTTGTTTCTCAATTTCAAGACGCAACTCCGCTGCTTTTTTTTCATCTTTAACTAATGTTTCACGCAGTAAGTCTGACCGCTCTCTCTCCAAATTCAGTCGACGTTCAGACTCAGTAATTTCTTCTTTCAAGTGAGCTCGCTGTGCCTTAGTTCGTTGATTATCTACCTTCCTTAAATTTAAACGTTGCTCTAAATCATTTAAAGCATCTTCAAGACGTCTAATATCTGCGTTAAAGGCATTGACCCTTTCTTCAAGCGCCACATAGGTTGTCTTCGCGTCAATTACGTTCTGACTTAAAAGATCTAAAGACTCTCGAGTCTCACTCAGTTGACGCTGGGCACCCATAAACGCCTGATCCGCATTCTGCCGTTCCGCCTCCAACCGCGTAACAGAATTTTGAGCTTCTTCTCTTTTTGACTGAAGAGAAACTCGTTCTTCAAGAAATGTCCGCCGCTCAGTTTGTATAATATCGTGACGTCGATTCAGTCGATCCAATTCCTGATCGAACTGTTCTGTCTTTAGCTCTGCCTCAATCAATGATTTCTCAAGAGTGTGTTCTGCGCTTTGTAACGTCTCTAATTTTCCTTTTTCTTGGCTAACCAAAAATGCACATTCATTGACATTTCTTTGAAGTTTCTCTAGTACTTGCTTATTGGAAAGTATCTTTACATTTAATTCTTTGACTTCTCCCTTGGTGCCAAGAATTCCCTTAGATTCTACTCGTCCACCACCATATATTATTTCCGAACCTCGATACACGGTTCCCTCAGGAGTAACAATTACTGCATTAGTCACATTCGCTTTTATGACTTCGTCATCAACTGAATCGGCGAGCCAATATCGCCGTAATAAAGATCGAACCGCTTTCTTAGCGGGTCCCTGAACGCGCACGATATCTTCAAATGAGCGCAAGCCTGTAGCTAAAGACAAGCGAGGTGCATTTAGATTTAAATCAAAAAGATCAAGGACCAAGAAACCACAACGTCCCGCCTTATGATTACTGGTCAGCTCGATACCCGACAATGCGTCTTGCCAACTTTCGACAATTATGAACTGTAATAGATCAGCAAGCCCAGCTTCAACGCTACGTTCGTATTCTCGATCCATATCAAGATGGTCCGCGACTGAACCAAAATGTTTGAGAGCTTCGTCAGTCTGCGTTAACAGTATTCGGGCCGCATCACTGTAATCTTCTCGGGCTGCAACAATTTCTTTAAGAGACTGGAGTCTGGCAGAAAGAACGGTTACCTCAGTTTCTCGAGCTTGTGTTTCTATTTTATGTTCATCATGTTGCTCACTGGCTTTTTGTAAAGACTGTTCGCAACCCATTCTTGAGAGCCGCGTGCTTGCAAGTGTCTCACGCACATTGGTCACCACATCATTCGCACTCTTGCGGGAACTCTCAAGCTTGTTTTTTTCCGCTAAAGCATCGGTTAACTCAGAATCAAGTTTTTCAATTTCAGCATCGACTCGACGCCTCGCCTCAACAGCATTACCAATAATTTGCTCAAGTAAAGCTGCAGAATTGACAGCTGAAAACACTTCACCACGAGAAGCTTCAACCCTGTCTTCCATACCTGTAATAGAAGTTTGGGCCTCAGAATAAGAGGACTCCGCATTTCTGAATTTTTCACGCGCTGTTAACAACTGACTCTCGCACTGCCGACAAAGTTCTTGTTGCTTCTTGAGCTCATCCTGGAGCGGCGATTTACGATTACTGAGAGCGCTAACCTCAGTTTCACCAGTTGTCGAAGATTCTGACAAAAATACTTCCTGCTGTTTATCAAACTCTAACTTCTGCTGACTTCGACCAACGGCAAGCTCGTGAGAATGCATGGCCTCCCGAGCTTCATTTGAAGACTTATCTGCCTCAGATACTTCAATGTTTTTCTTCTTATGATCATCTTCTAGTTGCCTAAGTTGACCAACTTTTTCCTCTTGCATCAGGCTAACGTCACGAAGTTTTTCCTCGGAAACAGTAACGGCCTGAATAATTTTTTCACTTCTTCGAACAAACTGTATTTTTTCCCAGCATCGAAGGTTTTCACGAAATCTCCTATACCGTCTTGCCTTTGAAGCCTGCCGCTTAAGAGCATTTCTCTGTTTTTCGACCTCAAAAACAATATCGTCCACCCGGGTCAAATTTTGCTGCGCCGCTTCTAATTTAAGTTCTGCGGAGCGTCTTCGACTTTTGTACTTCGTAACACCAGCCGCTTCTTCTAATAATTGACGACGCTCCATCGGTCTGGCACCAAGAATTTGTCCTATTTTCCCTTGCTCGATCACTGCGTAGGCTTTAATCCCAACACCTGAATCCATTAGCAGATCTTGAATGTCACGCAATCTACAAATCTTTCCGTCCAAAAGATATTCACTTTCACCAGAACGAAACAATCTTCTTCCGACCTCAATCTGTCGTACAAAATCAGAGCTGCGTTCGCCGTCACCGAGTGTCTGATTTTTTCCATTCTGTGAAATATGTACAGGAGCAACACTAAGAGAATTGTCCTGCCCGGCACCTTCTTTTGGTTTAGGTTCCTGAATTTCCGCTAAGTCGCTTTTGTCTAAAATTGTCAAAGATGAATTAACTTGTGACAACTGCAACCTTACTTCAGCTGTGGCGGTAGGTCGCCGCGCATCACTGCCACTAAAAATAACGTCTTCCATCCGATCACCACGAAGACTTCGGGCACTTTGCTCTCCAAGAACCCAAGTGATCGCATCAATCACATTACTCTTTCCACAACCATTTGGACCTACAATAGCCGTCACACCAGAATCAAACACAAGCTCGACCCGTTCAGGGAAACTTTTGAATCCAAAAATTTCAAGATTGCTCAAATGCATAAACTAATTTCCAAAGACTAAACCAGTACACAAAAAAACCACTCAACCAGGTTGATTCTATCCTCTCCCCGTCGAGCGGCTCGAAGTCACAATATAACTAAGACCAATCAATAATTTTCACGATTATCCATTGATGAATCATCTAGCGGCTGGCCACAAGTGATGTACTATCGCTACCTTCCAAAAGCAATCTCGCTTCGTCAAACAAGCTAATTGCCTTTTGAATCTGGGGATCGACATTAAACAGATTTCGGCGTGCTTCCTCTACTCCAAATACCGCCTCGTCAATATAAAAATGCATCATGGCGTCAACAAAATCTAAATCCTCATTAAAAGCTTCGTCATTAATAGTAAGACCACGCTCTCGCACGTGTTCTTTGAATTCTTGAAATAACTTGTCATTAATAACAAACCCAGGAGATACCAATTTTCTGCCCTTACCTTCAGTTGAAACACGTAAATCAGCTGCTGCCGAGAACCATCGAGCAAAGCTTGCAAATTCTTGGCGCGCTGCAAGTAATCGACCCAACCGAGAGGGATCAAATCCTTCAATAGGACCAGATAGCCGATGATCAGGTTCAATACCGCCACCACTGTAAACCACACGCCCACCGTCAGTGTACTTGCGATCTACCGGAGAATGTACTGGTGGAGACTGATCTCTCATTGAATAGGTAAGGTACTCATCGAATGTTCCATCCCAAGGACGCTGAATCATTCTGCCACTTGGCGTGTAATATCTTGCAGTCGTCAACGCAAGACCCGCGCCATGACTCACTCTGTAAATAGATTGCACCAAAGCCTTCCCAAAGGTGGTCTCACCTACAACTAAACCCCGATCATGGTCCTGAATAGAACCGGCTACTATTTCAGAAGCACTAGCACTATTACGGTTGACTAAAACTATCAATGGAATATCCGTAAATTCACCTTCCCTTGTCGCGTGATAATCCTGATCAGAATTTTCAACACGACCGCGCGTATAAACAATCAAATCCCCTTTAGGCAAAAATTGGTTGGACACTTTAATTGACTGATCAAGAGGGCCACCAGGATTATTCCTAAGGTCCAAAAGAAGGCGCTTCATACCAGCACCGCGAAGCATCTTTAGGGCAGCTGTCAAATCTCTATTTGTGGTTTCTGAAAAATCTCCAAGCTTTACGTATCCGACATCATTCTCAGCCAAAAAAGCAGCCTCAATGGTAGCTATGGAGATCTCATCCCGCTCAACTGCCATTTCAATAAAATCGTCATAGCCAACTCGTCGAAGAGAAATATTTACAGCTGTACCCTTTGGTCCTCGCAAAAGGCTTACAGCTTCTTCACTAGTCATATCTTTTGCACTTTGTCCGGAAATTCTGGCTATTACATCTCCGCTTCGAATTCCACTTCTATAAGCTGGCGAACCTTCAAATAAACTCATTACCGTAATGTCACCATTAATGACATTGATTGAAATCCCCAACCCGTAATAACGACCTTCTTGGCGTTCCCGCATTTGGGCATACGATTGGGGATCCATAAAACTAGAATGAGGATCCAGAGTCTGTAACATACCGCCAATAGCCTGATACACAAGATTCTCGGTATCTACCTCTTCGACATAATTTGCTTCGATGGCAGCAAGAGCAGTAGAAAATTGCTCGTAATACTGGGGAATATTTTCTTGGGTTGCTAAAAGACGCCCCCCAAAAAGACCTCCAAGAAACGCAAACGAGACAATCGTAATTAGCCCAATAGGGACGGTATATTTTGAACGCACGTCGGCATGCTATCAGACATGATCTCTTCTAGCAAAACTTTCGGCAGAAACTGACATCAATCAAGGCTTGACCGACCGCCAGAGCATTTCTATAATTCGACTGGGTATACCGTAGATGCCCAGATATTAAGGAGTAATACCATGTTTGGCTCAATCGGCATGCCAGAATTAATTATAATCTTTGTAATTGCGTTAATAATTTTTGGTCCACGGAAACTCCCGGAACTTGGCCGCTCTCTTGGTCGAAGTTTGACCGAATTTAAGCGCGCGTCTAATGATCTTAAGAACACACTAGATGAAGAAATACGGGTGGAAGATACGAAACCTGACGAAACAACCGGAACGACTGAATCGGAACCAGCGACAGAAAGTAGCAACAGTAGCGTCTAATAACTTAAGCTGTAAAGTTTAAAGACTTTATTCTGCTTCCGAAAACCACAACAGAGTAACTTCAAATTTCTATCCTCAAAATCAATAAATAGTTATGGCGCTCGTCCAACATACTGACTCTGTACCTAAAAACGAAGAAGATATAGCTAACGAAACTAGTGGCAAGATGTCTTTCCTCGACCATCTTGATGAATTACGAAAACGACTAGTTGCTTCGGTTTTGTCACTGTTGGTAGGTTTTCTAATCGCTTTTGCCTTTATCTCTCCAATTTTTGACTTTATTATGCGCCCCCTTCAAGAGATACTTCCTGGCGATGGTCGCCTTGTGTACACTGAACCGACCGAAGCCTTCTTTCTCTATATAAAGATCGCTGCTTTAGCGGGACTCATTCTTGCAATTCCTATAATTTTTTACCAATTGTGGCGTTTTGTAGCACCTGGCTTGTACGCAAGAGAGAAAAAATTTGCCATCCCGTTTGTATTTTTTGCCTCTAGTTTCTTTATTTTGGGAGCGTTATTTTCTCACTTCCTTCTGTTTCCTTGGGCATGGTCATTCTTTGCGGGTTTTACAACAGACTACATGCAGTTCTTTCCGAGAATACAACCAGCTTTTTCGCTATACGTAAAATTGCTGCTTGCGTGTGGAGCGGTCTTTCAAATGCCAACGCTTGTATTTTTTCTTGCAAGGGTTGGAGTAGTAACAGCCGGCTTCTTAGTTAGAAACACCAAATATGCCATCCTGTTCATTTTTATTTTTGCTGCCGTTCTAACACCAACCGGAGATCCCGTAACTCTTACCATGATGGCCGCACCCATGATTGTCCTGTACGGTCTAAGCATAATCATTGCTTGGGTCTGTCAACGAAGAAACACTGCGTAAGTGTGACTTTTCTCATACTCTTGATGAAATTATTGCTTTCTTAGCCTTGTAGGAATTCTTTCAGTAAGCCTTAGAAAAACAGGCATCCACGAGCCCATTTTGACCACACCAAATACAATTGCCGCTAGACGGCGTTAGTTCAAGGGGAAGATTTCGTATGGTCGCTTGTGTCTCTTTCTTGATCGTTGCCTCACATTCTTTTTCTCCACACCATGACGCGATCACAAATCCAGGACGTTCTTCAAATAAATTAATGAATTCTTCTCTTGACTTTATTTGTTGTGTTTTTTTGTTACGAAAACTCAAAGCTCTTTCAAGCAAACCATCTTGTATTGCCTTTAAGAGCTGATTTACTTTTGATTCTAAATCATCAAAACCAACTGCTATTTTTTCTCGAGTATCTCGTCTTGCCAGAATCACCTGAGATTTCTCTAAATCTTTAGGGCCAATCTCCAAACGAAGAGGAACACCTCGCATTTCCCACTCTGAATATTTCCAACCTGGAGTATATGTATCACGGTCGTCGTAAAAAACTCTGACTCCAACAGCCCTCAAAGAATCTACTACGCTTTGAGCCTTAACCAATACTGAATCGCCTGCTTTCCCTTTTGCAATCGGTATGACAACTACCTGATAAGGGGCAATTCGCGGAGGTAATATCAAACCATCGTCGTCACCATGGGTCATAATTACGCCTCCGATCAACCTAGTAGTCATACCCCAAGAGGTTTGCCACACATGTTGTACGGATTTATCACGTGCCTGAAAAGTGATATCGAATACTTTTGAGAAATTTTGGCCGAGCATGTGGGAGGTGCCAGCTTGAAGAGCGCGCCCATCACCCATAAGAGCTTCGATAGAATAGGTAACCTCAGCACCAGCAAATTTTTCGCTCTCTGTTTTTCTACCATCAAGAACCGGCATCGCCAGCTCTGTCTCTGCAAACTCTTTATAAACACCAAGCATCCGGAGTGCCTCTTCTTCCGCTTCCTGCTTGGTCTCATGAGCCGTATGCCCCTCTTGCCATAAAAATTCCGTTGTCCTCAGAAACAAACGAGTAACTTTTTCCCAACGCACAACATTAGCCCATTGGTTAATTAACAAAGGAAGATCGCGCCACGATTGTATCCACTTTGCATACATTGTCCCTATGATTGCTTCCGATGTAGGCCGTACCACAAGGCGTTCTTCTAGCTCTTCATCCCCACCGTGTGTAACCCAAGCAACTTCAGGAGCGAAACCTTCAACGTGAGCAGCCTCCTTACGCAGAAGACTTTCTGGAATAAAAAGGGGAAAGTACGCATTAACATGACCCGTAGCTTTAAGTCGAGCATCTAGGGACGCCTGCATAAGCTCCCAAATCGCATATCCATAGGGCCGAATCACCATGCTTCCTTTAACCGGTGAATAATCTGCAAGCTCTGCACGCCGGATTACATCTGTGTACCATCGAGAAAAATCCTCTGAACGAGGAGTAATGTTAGTTACGAATGAATTCTGTTTCGCCGACATCAATCCCTGTCACCTGACCTTTCAACTCTTTAATATGCCGAGTCCAATCGGTATCGTTACGTTCTGGAAAATCTGTTCTGAAATGAGCTCCCCTGCTCTCTTCTCTTTGAAGAGCCGCCCTCGCAATTAACTGGCCTACGGTAACAATGTTTGCCATACGAACAACCTTTGCGTTCCAAGCACATGAATCAAGCTCAATTGCCAAATCATCAAGTCGTCGGATCGCCTCATTAAGTCCCCTGTTATTACGAAATAAACCGACTTTTTCCCACATGAGTGTCCGAACAACTGTTTCCGAAGCAACTGGAACCTTATGGTTACTGCAGTTCTTTCCGATATCATCAATAGTCACTGCGGTGATCGGCCTCTCATTACTGTATTGCCTACGCATGGCACGCCCACTTCTTGCCCCAAATACTAACCCTTCTAAGAGAGAATTACTGGCCAATCGATTAGCTCCATGTACTCCTGAACAAGCTACTTCTCCCGCGGCAAACAAACCTGACACCGATGTCTGTCCATCAAGATCCACGTCCACACCACCCATAATGTAATGAGCAGCCGGACCAACAGGAATACGATCCCGCGCTAAATCCAGACCTACACTGCGGCAAGCTTGGGTTATTACAGGAAATCGGCTTCGGACAAAACGAGAGTCAAGAGCTTGAAGAGTTAAATAAACGTTGCCACCGGTACGTTCTATCTCAGTGGCTATCGCTCTAGAAACTCGATCTCTAGGTGCCAATTCTCCACGAGAGTCTATTTTCTGCAAAAAGCGCTCTCCAGCATCATTGACCAAAGCGGCGCCTTCACCGCGCAAAGCTTCAGAAAGCAAAAATCTTGGCTTGCCCTTAATATTTAATGCGGTCGGATGAAACTGAACAAACTCTAAATCAGCAAGGTAGGCACCGGCACGATAGGCAATCGCAACCCCATCACCACTGGCAACATAAGGATTTGTAGTCTCACTATAAACTTGCCCTGAACCACCCGTAGCTAACAATGTGGCATTAGCTGAGACATCATTTAATCGCCCTTGAGAATCAAGAAATAGAGCGCCAAAGCACCGATTTTCTATCACCTTGATATCTACGGCCAATGCATTCTCTAGTATCCTAAGATTTTTAGCTTTGTCCGCTTGCTCCCATAAAACCCTACAGATTTCCTTCCCAGTAGCATCACGATGGTGGAGCACCCTCCTGATGCTGTGTGCTCCTTCCTGCGCCAGATCAAGTTTCCCATTAGGATGACGCTCGAATTTCGCACCCCATTTAATAAGCTCGTTTACATAAATCGGTCCATCATCCGTTAATGTTTTAACGGCATCTTCCCGACAGAGCCCAGCCCCTGCAGCGACCGTATCTAAAGCATGCACACTCGGGTCATCTTCTTCGGCAACAGCAGCAGCGATGCCCCCTTGAGCAAAGAGAGTACTACCTTGACTTGCCTCTCCCTTTGTCAAAATAAGAACCTGTCCGGCACCTGATAATTCGATAGCAGCACGCAATGCCGCAATCCCACTACCGATAATTAAAAAGTCACACTTTAGCGTTTCCACCCATGCTCCAATCAAGACGCTTCGCCACTGCCAAATTCCCCTCAGAGACGTTTTACTGTTATCCTACACGACAGTTCCCTTCAAAACGTCCAAGACTAAGCAAAATGGCTCAAGTAACTAAGATCAACGTAAAAACGACGTCACAAAAATACCTTATTCACATCGGTGAAGGGCTCGTTAAGAATCTCAACCAAATACTTAATGAATCTGGTAGTTCCGAACGTCACGTAGTTATCTCTAGTCAACCTATCTGGAGCATTCACGGCTCAGAAATACAAACAGCGCTTGGCAAAACTGACCTTGTACTAATACCGGACGGTGAAACAGCAAAGAACCTCAACACTATTGCCACAATTTACGAGAGCCTTATTAAATTAGGTGCGGATCGAAGTACTACCATCATTGCCGTCGGGGGTGGTGTTCTAGGAGATGTCGCAGGCTTTGCTGCAGCCTCATTTCTCCGAGGAATTAGATTGGTTCATATTCCAACGACCTTGCTAGCACAAGTTGACAGTTCAATAGGCGGAAAAGTTGGCGTCAATCACCAACTTGGAAAAAATCTTATTGGCGCTTTTCATCAACCAATTGCAGTTATCGCCGACCCGCTTTTTCTGCAAACCCTACCCCGTCGAGAATTCCGTGCGGGACTTTATGAAATAGTCAAGTACGGTGTCATCGCGAGTCAAAGTCTATTCACTCAAATTCATGATGGACTTGATCAAGTTTTTGATCGTAAACCTGAAGTTCTTTCAAAAATCATCGCGGAATCGTGTCAAATTAAAGCTGACGTTGTTTCCAAAGACGAACGGGAAAGCGGAATCAGAAGAATATTAAATTTTGGTCACACAGTGGGACACGCAATAGAGGCAGTAACTGAATATCGACGCTTTCGACATGGCGAAGCCGTAGCCTACGGCATGCTCGCCGCCTCATACATAGCGATGAAACGGGATCTGTTTTCATCAGAAAACCATGCTGCACTCTTTTCACTGATTAGCCAAATGGGCCCGCTCCCGTCGGTTAGTGACTTGTCTATATCGGCATTGTTAAAAGCTATCCATCGGGATAAAAAAATAATTAAGGGTAAGCTTCACATGGTACTACCTATCCGCTTAGGAGAGACAACCATCGTAAATGATCTCAATGAAACAGAGCTTCGAGAAGCTATCGTAACGATTGGTGTGCCGAAAGGCAGATAACCCTTTAAAAATTTTGAATCAATTGATCAGGGCTAGAAATATGCTCTAAAACAATTGAACTCATAGATACCACGAGAGGTACCAATCTAGAACACCCTCTCCGGCAATACTGACTACAAGTGCCGAAACAGCAAGAAAGCTACCAAATGGAAGCGGGTATCTAGAACCTACCGTGCCAGTTATCATTAAACATACTCCTATCACTGACCCACCGACGGCGGCCACAAACAAAACTAATAACACAGGTTGCCAACCTAGAAATGCACCAATCATTGCGAGCATCTTCACATCGCCCATACCAAGACCATGTTCGCGCCGAAACGCATAATAGCCACTGCGGACACTTAGCAGCAGGAATGCGCCAGTCACACAGCCAATGAAGGAATCAAGAAATCCAGGATCTAAGAAGGCACTACTGCCTAAACCAAATGCAATACCTGGTAGAGTAATAACATTTGGCAGGACCCTTTCTTGCCAATCGATCACACACAATATGACCATGGCACATGCGAAAGCCAACCGAACGAGCAATAGAGATTGCCAACCTAAATACCAATACTGGAATAAAAACAATAATGAAATCGTCAGTTCAACAGATGGATAAAGCAAAGAAATTTTTTTCCTGCATGATCGACATTTTCCACCAAGCAAGAGATAAGAAATAACTGGCACATTATCAAACCATATCAGGTTTTTGTGACAGCCAGGACACGCAGATCTTGGCCAGACAATTGATCTGGCACGTGGTAGACGGCAGATACAAACACACGAGAAACTTCCAAACGCCAATCCTGCTGCGATCACTACCGCTAGCTGCATCTGTTCAACCATTGCAACCATATTAATCCAACGGGTGCACAACTAGGAGGATTGAATCCTTAAAATAGCACTCTCTGCTACTGCCAGAATTCATTAGTTACTGGACAGGACTCGAGCCGGAAGGAACTCCGGATTGCGTTACAGGAACAGTGCTTGTTGATTGAAAGATAGTCCCACCCTGATTCGTGCCAAAAAATCTGACTCCCCCACCAGCTGTCGGAGCAGCACTCACAAAATAAGATGAAACTACCGGTGCCCCATTGCATGAGAGCGGAATACCCTGAACCACTTCACCAGGAGTTAACGTTACAGTGTAGCTACTCTTCAAGGAAGGGTCAGAGCCCAGATCGGGTCCAATAAAACCCTCCCCTGACACACTCGCAGGAGGCGTCGCTAAATTAGACAGACTCGGCGCATAAAATCCATGACCGCAACTCGCAGCAAACGTCAATTGTGCGGTATTTATTGCTTTTAAAGAACCTATCGCAGACACTTCGTTCCCAGCCCTTCTTGAAGTAAGCAATCCTGGCACGGCAATTACGGCTAAGACTCCTATAATCGCTACGACGATAAGAATTTCAATAAGGGTAAAACCTTTACTATCCTGCATGTGCTTTCTCTCCACAAATTTCCCACTGCCTATCTTAACTTATTGAAATATCAACCTTCACAATATGTAGACCGAAAGAATCTCACCAAGACTTACTAGAAACCAACTCGTACAGCTATACCCCAACTTTCTTCAATCGAACCGCTACCGTGGGTAAACTGTCCATCTAAAAATATACCAGGTACAATCGCCAGACTAAGTCCAATCGACCCAACAGGCTTAATTGTAGTAGCCAAAATATTAACGCGAGAGCCACCCCTAATACCTAACCAGTCCGTGAACCAATGCTCCAGACCAACTGCCACGTTTCGTCTTTGTCCATCTAAAGGATCATTTTTTATAGCGCTTAAATCAATATCTGAAGAAACTAAAAGTCCGGCTCTCGTTCTAAAACCGATTCCTGCTCGAAAATGTCGATCGAGTCTAGCCGCTCTTCTTCCAATAGAATCAACAAACTCTGGTTGGAGAAGATTCCTACCAATAATGCCAATTTGTATCATTTCAGAACCAAACATTAACCCAATATCCACATCAAATTTATTTTGGCCGATCCTTTCCATTCCGTCAGTCCTGTCGAAAATCTGTGCTGTCGATCCAGATAAACCAGAAGACCCTAGCCCAATGGAACCTCTAACGTAACGTAATGTTGTACCAACCCTAAATGCGGAATGAACAAACGTTGACCCTGTAAATGCCACATTCTGCGTAACCAAATTGGTATTAATAGAAATGTCGTTTTGAGTGGCGGAAAAATCGTCATTTGCAACATTAACGAGAAGTGGTATGGCCTTGTTGATTGATAATCGATAATAAGAAAACGCCAAATCGTTTGTTGATAAACCAACTATAGTTCCTGGAGAACTCATCTTAGGAAACCCGTTACGATTGTTCGACTGCCGATAACTATTATCTGAATGATCCGCAAGGAGACTAAAAAAATGCCCGGTAGAAAGACCGGCTGGATTCCAATAAACAGCTGTAGCATCGTCTGCCACACCAACGAAAGCCCCAGCCATACCAAGAGCTCTCACACCAAGCGCTTCAAATGGCTGCGCCTCTGCAGTATTTATTCCAATAAGCGAAACAAGTATTAAGAATCGGTAGCAGTACAAGCCCGGAACGTCCCACCTAAAGATAAAATGCAGATATGAATAACAGGTTACTTATCCGGTAAACACCGCCGCTGCAATTACGGTAGTCCATAAACCATTCTTGTTCCCAACGGCAGTCTGAGTAACGTTTTGTGTTCTAACAATTTGATTTGACAAACGGTAAACTTCCTTTTGCTCATCCCAGCTCTTATCTGGATCAAAATCTAATCCTAAGGTAGTTGCAAGCATTTCCGCTGCGAGATCTTCAGCGTAATCGCCAGCGGTTTTTTCGTTCTCTCCAAAGCTGTGATGTTCTGAAAGATAACCAAAAAGTTTAGGATCGCGTGGAATTGCTACACCCACAGTCGCTGCGACCAATCGATGGGGTTCACGCGTCGCTGCTTCTGACATCACAACGAACGTTACTTGACCAGGACTGAGAAGTTGCACTCCCTCAGATCGGGACAAAATCTTGCAGCCCGGAGGAAAAATGCTAGACACTCGGACAAGGTTGCACGCCGCAATACCGGCGGCACGTAAAGCCAACTCAAACGAGGTTAACTTTTCTCGATGTTTGCCAACTCCTTTTGTAAAAAATAATTGCTGCGGAACGAAACCTAACACTTTATATCTCTCAGGCTTATGAAGGAGTGGTTTATGGTAATCAAAATAGATGCGAATCGTAGTGAAAACGGCCTAATCGTGTCAAGATGAACAACTTAACTCATCATTAAGGGCTCTCTCGGGCTAAAATATTTTAATGTCTTCTAAGGCCATATTATCAGTAGTTGTAACTGTTGCCGTTATCGCTGCAACAATAATCGGGTTTCGTTGGTATTCTCAACAATCCGATATACCTGAAGTTGATGTCGAACGAATCACACGTCGTCACCTAGAAGCGATCGTATCGGCATCTGGAACCATTGAACCAGAACTCTCTGTAGATATAAGTTCAAGCGTAATGGGACGTGTCACACGACTAGCTGTTAACGAAGGTGACCGCGTAACGGCTGGGCAATTTCTTCTCGAAATTGACCCTGAAAATTTACAGGCCGCTGTCGACCGTGGCGAAGCATCTCTTCAGGCCACAAGATCAGGTCTCGACCAAGCTCGTGTCGCTACTGAAACGGCCCGGGTTAATTTGGAGCTTGCGCAAGACAACCTTAAGAGACAGCAAGAATTGTGGGAACTGCGACTCATTTCTCGCGAGGTGTATGACCAAGCTCGTGCAGATGTTGAACTTCGTGAAACAGAACTTGAATCACGTCAGGTAGAGATCTCAACGGCTCGTCAACGCATCAGACAAGAAAGTGCAACATTAGACAGTGCGCAGTACGATTTAAGCCAAGTCACAATAACATCACCAATTAATGGTCTCGTAACGCGACGAAACATTGAAGAAGGAGAGACCGTCGTTATTGGAACCATGAACAACGCCGGTACCGTATTACTGACAATTGCAGATTTCTCAATAATGGAAGCGCACGTCGAAGTGGATGAAACAGATATTCCATCTGTTACGCTGAATCAGGCTGGAAAGATTACGATCGATGCTCTACCGGAACAAGCACACTATGGATTTGTAACAGAAATTGGAAACAGTCCAATCCAAGACACAAGCACAGGAAGTTCTCAAGCCATTAACTTTAAAGTCGTTGTTACACTTAATGATGATGTTCCTAACGTTCGCCCTGGATTTACTGCTACTGCGGACATTACTACTGCTACGCGTACAAACGCAATCGCTGTCCCAATTCAGGCAACTACCGTACGAGAGATACCACTTCGTCAAGACCAACTAGGCGGCACCTCTCTCTCTGCAAACGGTCAGCAGCTAGTGGACTCATTTGAGGAAATCGAAGGTGCGTTTGTAGTGCGTGACGGAAGAGTCTCATTTGTGCAAATTGAAACTGGAATCGCCGGTGAACGATACTTTGAAGTTCTGTCCGGGCTGGACGAAAATGACTTAGTTGTTACGGGCCCTTTTGATGTCGTTCGAACACTTAAAGATGGTGACCTCATCACATATGACGCACAGGTGTCGTCGAGAAATCTCGGTGATCAAAGTGGTCCTGCAAATCGAACAGGACCACTAGGAGGTGCACTAGGTGCCGTTACCGGTCGGCGGGGTCCCCCCAGGTGATTATCTTCACTGAATAGGCGAGCGCCTTCAACAAATTGTAATTATCAGGAGTGCACAACGGAAGACAAACAACACTTCACCATAAACAGTGCTCTTTAGACATCTTGTTCCTGACCATTTAAAGACTTTAAGCTAACACCATGAAGATACGTGTCATTGGCGAAATGGTAAGGGTTGCATTTACCGCGATCTGGTCAAATCCCCTCAGATCATTTCTCACAATATTGGGAAACATCGTTGCAGTTGCTTCCATCATGACACTAGTGTCTCTCATTGAGGGTATTAATGAAGAAGTCACTCAAATTATCTTGACCGAAGTGGGAGCGGATACCTTTCTTATCGATAGGACAGGACTCGTCAGGAGCGAGGAGGAATGGCGTAGACGCAGAGGCTATCCTGAGATTAGCCTTTCAGATCTTGAGTCAATCAACCAATTTAGTAATCACATCGGCGCAGCCATCGCTCAGGGACAAGCATCTGGTGAAGTACGTTATCGAAACGAATTGCTTCAACGTGCTTCAGTCCAAGGAGTATCCAGTGAATTCGCTAGTTTTCCTACGTTCAATGTCATGCGAGGACGCCTAATAACTCCGAGTGAAATCACCAGAAAAAGGAACGTGGCTGTCCTCGGATCATCCGCGGCAGAACGATTATTTGGAACAGGCGATCCATTAGATCGAACCATCACTATCGAAGGTGTTCATTTCCGCGTAATCGGGGTCAGTCAAGAAAAAGGCACTATGTTTGGGCAATCACAAGATGAGTTCGCACTCATTCCACTTGGGGCATTTCAACGTTTGTTCGGCAGTCGCAGTGACCTGACCTTAATGGTACGACCAACAACTCCAGAGGTTCTTGATCAAGCTATAGATGACGCGACCGTCGCTCTACGAATCAAACGCCGCCTGCGTCCAAGTGAAGAAAATAACTTCGGAATATTTACGGCAGATACGGTTATGGACATCTACAATCAAGCAACCGGAGGAATATTTTTTGTACTCATTGGAGTTGTCGGTCTTGCTCTTGTGGTGGCGGGGATTGTGATCATGAATATTATGCTCATGGCCGTATCTGAACGAACTCGCGAAATTGGGTTACGTAAAGCACTCGGTGCAAGACGACGAGACATCCTCTGGCAGGTACTCTCCGAGTCCGTCATTCTGTCACTTTCCGGAGGAGTGTTAGGTGCCTTGATCGGATTTGGTGCTGCAATAATGATCGACAATTATGCTCCTGTACCAGCTGTAGTGCATGGATGGTCTGTGCTGCTAGCAATTTCGACCACAGCCTTTGTCGGACTCTTTTTTGGGCTCTACCCCGCAAGTCAAGCAGCAAGACTAGATCCCATTGAGGCGCTTGGACGAGGTGAATAACCGATTATGAATAGAGGTCTGTTTGTCGAGATTGTGTGGATGTCAATTGACACCGTTCGCAAACAGAAGATGCGTTCGTCCCTTACAATTTTAGGAGTTTTAATTGGCGTTACGTCTATTGTGGGGATGACGTCCATTGTTAGAGGCTTTGACGAGTCATTAAGAAGCACTATCCAAACCATTGGACCGAACACTATTTTTCTCATTCAATTCTCTGGCTTGAGTTTGTCCAGCGGCGACGACTTATTTGATCTAATGCAACGCCCAAATTTGACTCCGGCAGATGCTAAAGCTATCGAGCGACAAGCACCATCAATCGCGAATATCAGTATCATTCTTGGCGAAGGTGGCCCACCTACCCAAGCACAGCTTCAATACAAGAACAGACGCACTAAACAGTTAAACATTCTCGGTTCAACGGAAAGTTTCCCTGACCTGTACCAGATAGACATTGCGAATGGAAGATTCTTCACAACAGGGGAACTGAACCATAGAAGATCGGTAGTCGTTTTGGGTCAGACCCCGTACCAGGCGTTATTCCCACTTACTGATCCGATCGGAAAAACCATTCGGCTTGGTGGAAAACCGTACACGGTAATTGGAGTGCTGGGACCACGTCCAAGTCCAGGAGGATTAGGAGTCGGACAAGATGACTTTGTAGTTATTCCTCACACTGCTTACCAAAAACAGTTTGGCATCGAAATTAGACGCGCCATGGGAGGACGTATCGCCAGCGTGATGATTGCGGCTGTCCCGCATCCAACCATTGATCGCAACGACGCAATGCGTGACATGGAAACGATAATGCGGATACGACACGGACTCCGCGTAGACGAACCAAACGATTTCGATCTTCTGACTCAAGAATCAGCCGTGCGACTATGGGATCAAATTAGTTCTGCAACTTATTTAGCACTCGTATCTATTTCTTCAATCGCTTTATTAGTAGGTGGCATCGGTGTCATGGCCACCATGACAATTTCTGTCACAGAACGTATTCGTGAAATCGGAACTCGTAAAGCCCTTGGTGCGCGGCGCCGAGAAATTCTCTGGCAATTTCTTTTAGAAGCAATCATGCTAACCGCTATTGGCGGCGCTCTTGGAATTCTCTGTGGGAGCTCACTTGGATTAGCTGTGCATTATTTGACTGGTTTCCCGATTTCACTACCATGGTGGTCATACGCTCTTGGGATAGGATTCTCCGCATCGGTTGGTATAGTTTTTGGACTTTTTCCAGCGATCAGAGCATCAGGGCTAGACCCTATTGAAGCCCTGCGGCATGAATAAGAATTACTAAATAGGACTTGAGTGCGTGCGTTGAGTCGATTACGATGGTGACTTAATTGCCGGAAGGTATTATCAACCTTAATAAGCTCATTCGGCAAAAAAGCTTTTAGAGGTTTAATCCACGTTCAACGGTTACCTGTTCCTGTTGAACAGGCTAGACTCGTGCAATTTCGCGCCTACGTTAGTGAAAAGGTCAGCACCTTATGAAGATCTACTCGTCAGAAAATATTCGAAATGTAGCCTTGGTTGGCCACAGTGGTGCAGGTAAAACGCAGCTAACCTCCGCAGCGTTATTTAATGCCGGCATGGTCAATCGCTTAGGAAAAGTCGATGACGGCAATACCGTTACGGATTTCGACGAAGAAGAAATCTCTAGAAAACATACACTCTCCGCAAGTGTTGCATTTGCTGAATGGAACAAGAAAAAAATTAATTTTATCGATACGCCAGGAGTAGCAAATTTTCTTAGTGAAGCACGGGCAGCTTTGCGGGTAACCGACGCCGCCATTATTGTCGTGGATGCAGTAGCAGGGGTTGAGGTTCAGACTGAAAAAGTGTGGGCAATTGCGAAGGAACTAGACTTGCCCTGCCTGCTCGTACTGAATCGTCTTGATAGAGAAAGAGCTAGCTTGGAACGATCATTGAATTCGCTCCGCGACGCTTTTGGTCGAGAAGTAATGCCGATTCAGATTCCGATCGGAGAAGAAAAGAATTTCTCTGGCATTGTTGATATCGTTGGAATGAAAGCACTTTCATTCCAATCAAATAGCGGAAAACCATCTGAAATGGAAATCCCAGAAACATCGGTGACTGCGACTAATTCCGCGAGGGATGCACTGATTGAAATGGTGGCAGAAGCCGATGATAATTTAATGGAAAAATTTTTTGAAGCTGGCACGTTAACTCAGGAAGAGATTGAAACCGGACTCAGGGTTGGAGTCAAAAACAGAAATATATTTCCGTTAGTGTGCACCTCTGCACTTGAAAATATCGGTATTCAATCTTGGCTGGACGCGATTAACACCTACCTTCCAACTCCAGCCGAGCATCCCTTAGCTGCAGTAGATAGAACAACGGGAGAAAACAAGTCTTACGAAAACAGCGAAACCGATTCTCTCTCACTGTTTGTCTGGAAAACGATCGCTGATCCCTTTGCAGGCAGGATCACCTTGTTTAGAGTCGCATCAGGTTCCTTGGAATCTGACGCCTCTGTCTACAATATTTCCAGAGAAACAACGGAACGTATGGGTGGCCTCTGCGTTTTACAGGGCAAAGAACAAATGCCTGTCACTGCAATTAAGGCCGGGGATCTCGGTGCTGTTCCAAAACTCAAGGACACACAGACTTCTGACACATTTGGCCCTAAAGACAGTCCGCATATCTTCAAGAAAATTAAATTCTCTGAAACTGTCTTATCATATGCTATCGAGCCTAAAAGTCGCGGCGATGAAGAAAAAATCGGAACTTCACTACAGCGATTGCAGGAGGAAGATCCCACAATACGTTACGATCGAGATCCTCAAACCCAACAATTACTGTTATCCGGCCAAGGCCAACAGCACATAGAGGTAACGGTTGCAAAATTAAAGAAACGATTCGGTGTAGAGGTTAATCTTAATTTACCGAGAATACCCTATCGTGAAACGATCACTGCATCGACAGAAGCGCATGGCCGTCACAAGAAACAATCAGGAGGTCATGGACAATTCGGTGACTGCAAAATACGCGTCGAACCTTTAGGACGCGGGGAAGATTTTGATTTTGCTAATGAAATCTTTGGAGGTTCAATCCCGAAACAATTTATCCCAGCCGTTGAAAAAGGCATCCAAGAAGCTCGTGAGAAAGGATTCTTAGCCGGATACCCGATGGTCGATTTTCGAGTAACACTTTTTGACGGCCAATTTCACGCGGTCGACTCGAATGAAATGTCTTTTAAAATGGCAGGTCGCCTCGCATTCAAAGACGCAATGTCGAAAGCAAGACCTACATTGCTTGAACCAGTAATGAATGTCGAAGTACATGCACCAAGTGATTTTGCCGGAGATCTGATGGGCGACTTTAATGGACGCCGAGGAAAGATTGGTGGCATGGACACCCGCGGCTCTTCAACACTTATCAAAGCTCAAGTACCCATGGCTGAAATGTTAACGTATGAGCAACAATTAACTTCTGCAACGGGCGGTAGGGGTTCCTACCATATGGAATTTTCCCATTACGAAGAGGTTCCTAACCACCTCCATCAAAAAGTTATATCCGATGCAAAATCTTCTAGTGGAGGAACAAAAGAAGACGACGACGAATAAATCCCTGAACGTAATTTATCACTCGTCTTTTGTTTGTGATGATTCAGAACCTGTGATCCGTTTCGCCGCACGCCTCAGGCGTCCTGTCACACTACCTTGGGAAGGTGTTGTCGCCTCTGTTTCACTGCCGTCACTCTGATCATCCTCTGGAGAATATTCACTGCCGATTAATTCGACCTGTGCTAACGGAGCATCATCACCCTTCCGCCTCCCTAGGTGAAGCAATCTAGTGTAACCACCGGCGCGCCCAGAAAACCTTGGTGCAATTGAATCGAAAAGCTTTCCAAGTACTTCACGATCTGAAACATCACGGGCAATCAGACGACGCGCATGAAGCGCTCGACCCGTCTCAGCCCCTTCAGAAAGACCTCGCTTGGCAACCGTGATTAGACGCTCCACAAATGGCCGAAGTTCCTTAGCTTTTGCGACTGTCGTATTGATACGCTCGTGTCTGATAAGAGCCACAGCCTGATTACGCAGTAACGAAATCCTATGTTCGGAAACACGACCTAACTTCCGATGAGCAATCCTATGACGCATAAGTTTCTATTGAGGCGAGGTGGTCTCATTATCTAGACGCATACCCAGGCTCAATCCCATTTCAGATAACAGATCTTTTATTTCAGTCAGTGATTTTCTTCCAAAATTCTTGGTTCGCAACATTTCTGGTTCAGTTTTTTGTACTAACTCGCCAATAGTCTTGATGTTCGCATTCTTCAAACAATTGTACGAACGTACTGACAATTCCAGTTCTTCGACACTTTTATTAAGATTAAGGTCTACGACTTGAGATTCTTCCTCTTCTTCGACAACATCAGGTTCTTCAACAGGCTCATCTATATTAATAAATATATTAAGATGGTCTCGGATCAGTTTAGCCCCCAGAGAAACAGCATCTATCGCCGTTACGGAACCATCAGTCCACACATCAACGGTAAGCTTGTCGTAGTCAGTCGTCTGGCCTAATCTAGCTGCCTCAACGAGATAATTGACTTTCTTAACTGGAGAGTGCACCGAATCGATAGGAATCCAACCTATACCTAATTCATCAGAGAAGTTCTTATCAGCCGAAACATAACCCCGTCCGAGCCCTACCCTCATCTCCATATTCAACGAACCACCGTCTGCAATCGTAGCAATATGAATATCTGGATCTAATATTTCAACATTCGCATCGGCTTCAATATCTCCCGACTTAACAATTCCTGCTTTGTCGGCTCTAAGATACAGCGTAACAGCATGATCTACGTGCACACGAATTGGAATCTGCTTAAGATTTAAGATGATGTCGGTCGCATCTTCAACTACACCAGTAATAGGTGAAAATTCGTGAAGAACACTGTCAATCTTAACCGCCGTTATAGCAGATCCTTCTATTGATGATAGTAAAACACGGCGCATTGCATTACCGACTGTCGTCCCAAATCCTCGCTCAAACGGTTGAGCAGAAAACCGCCCAAACGTATCAGTAAGAGTTTCAGGATCATAGTCCAGTCGTTTTGGTCGCTGGAAATCTTTCCACAGCATCGAGTTCTGTCCTTTCAGCTGTTAGCGGGTGATAACATTCACGCCACTACTTCGAATATAACTCAACGATAAGCTGTTCTTGCACAGGCAGATTGAGCTGGTCACGCGTTGGTGCAGCCATCAAGCGGCCAGTCAGCTTCTCGCCGTCTAGTTCTAACCATTCCGGGATACCCCGACTTTTAACTTCCTCCATAGCATAGATGATTGCAGGATTCTGAACACTGGAAGCCTTGACTTCTACCACGTCCCCTGCCTTGATTGAAAAAGATGGAATATCGGCACGCTTTCCATTCACCGTAAAATGCCCATGACGAACCAACTGACGAGCCTGAGGCCGAGACGTCGCAAACCCAAGTCGATAAATTACGTTATCTAATCTGCGCTCAAGAAGTCGAAGCAAATTCTCACCCGTAACCCCTTTTTGACGATCTGCCTCCTCAAAATAACGTCTGAACTGGCGTTCCAAGACTCCATAAATTCGCTTTACTTTCTGTTTCTCACGGAGCTGGAGTCCGTATCCCAAAAGCCGGGCTCGCCGGCCCTTACCGTGTTGACCTGGGGGAACATTTCGACGATCTATTGCGCATTTCTCGCCATAACAACGCTCGCCCTTAAGAAAGAGTTTCATGCCTTCTCTACGACACAATCTACAAACTGCACCCGCATATCGAGCCATAATTCTTAAACCCTCCGCCGTTTCGGTGGACGACAACCATTGTGCGGAATAGGAGTTACATCTTTGATAGACTTCACATCCAAACCGACTGATGCCTGAAGAGCACGAATCGCAGATTCTCTACCAGCACCGGGTCCTTTAACCCGAACATCAACTGAACGCAACCCAAAAGCCTTCGCTCCATGACCAGCATTTATTGCTGCCTGCGTCGCGGCGAAGGGTGTACCTTTTCTTGAACCCTTAAAACCGATGGCTCCAGCACTGGACCACGACAACACTTTTCCTTCGACATCGGAAATGGTGATGATTGTGTTGTTAAACGAGGCTTGGATACTTACCACACCGTGATGCACAACCCGCTTCTCGCCACGCTTTTTCACCGGCTTCTTGCGTTTCTTCTTTACTGGTAACGGTGCACTAGCATCCACAACATCCGTCTTAGCCATGAATCTCCTTTACGTAGTCCTCTTTTTCGTCACGGCACCCTTTTTGGGTCCTTTTCGAGTACGAGCGTTAGTGTTAGTCCGCTGACCTCGTACTGGCAGATTTCGACGATGACGCAACCCTCTATAACAGCCAATTTCCATGAGCCGTTTAATATTCTGTGAGCGTTCCTTTCGGAGATCGCCTTCTACCCCACCTTGTTCTTCTATAACACGGCTGATTTTACGTACATCGTCTTCCGTTAGATCTTTAATTCTTGTATCGATATCAACACCAGCCACTTGAAGCACGGTAGCAGCCCGTGTGGGACCAATCCCATAAATATACGTAAGCCCAACTTCGATACGTTTAGTCCTGGGTAAATCAACTCCAGCAATTCGAGCCATTTTTTTCTATCCTTGTCGCTGCTTATGCTTTGGGTTACTACACAGTACCCGCACAACACCACGCCTACGAATTATTTTGCACTTGTCACAAATTTTACGAACAGATGCTCGAACCTTCATATTCGCTCCTCAAATATAATCTCTACTCAAAAATCATTAGAATAAAATATTAACTCGCCCGTGTCTGCGCTGAAAAATTATCTTCAGTGGGGAGGCTCAACACAACCGGTCCATCTTCAAGAACCGCAACGGAATGCTCAAAATGTGCTGATAACCCACCATCCAGCGTCACAGCTGTCCAGCCATCGTCCAACACCTGAACCTCAGGTTTTCCAATGTTGACCATAGGTTCAATAGCTAAAACCATACCTGACTGCAGAACTGTTCCATAGCCTGGTTTACCATAATTTGGAATCTGTGGATCCTCGTGCAAATTCGTTCCAATACCATGTCCAACAAACTCCCGAACCACAGAAAAACCATGCTTTTCAACATGGCTCTGAACCGCATAGCCCAAGTCAGACACGTAGCCGCCAACCTTAACAGAACTTATGGCTCTTTCTAGGGATTCTCTAGTAATTCTTAGCAACAAATCCGCAGAATCTGAGATCTTGCCAACTCCTATTGTCACTGCAGAATCTCCATAATAGCCATCCATGACCACTCCCACATCTAAAGAAACAATGTCTCCCTCCTTAAGTTCCTCCTTAGAGGGAATCCCGTGTACAACAGCATCATTAATAGATGCACAGAGCGTCGAAGGATATCCGTGATAGCCTTTAAACGCCGGAATCGCACCGGAATCTCGTATCTTTTTTTCGGCAACCTCATCAAGATACTTCGTAGTGATTCCAGGCCGAACCAGATTCTTTAAATTCGTCAGTACATCAGCAACCAATCCATTTGCAGCACGCATTTTTTGAATTTCGTCTAGTGATTTACAAATGACCATATCGGTTTTCCTGTACCACTAATTTAATGACTCCAAACTTGAATGCACTTCAACTAAATCGCTAATAGCTTTTTCTAGTGCATTTTGGACTTCTTCAGGCAATTGATCGCCATTAACCTTTCGAAAAGTAGGTCGATCTTGATAAAACGCAACAAGAGGTTGCGTCTGCTCTTGGTACACTCTCAACCGTTCTCTAACAACCTCTTCTCGATCATCGCTCCTGTTTTCTAATTCAGCACGCCGGGAAAGTCTTCCGACCAACACCTCATCAGAAACATCAAGTTCAATAACAAGTAAAGACGCCCTATTAAGTAAAATACTATCCAGAGCTACTGCCTGCGCCACAGTTCTTGGGAAACCATCAAGAATAAAACCACTTTTGGAATCATCTTGCGCCAATCGCTCCTTTACAATTCCCACAATCAGTTCGTCGCTAACCAGTTCACCTTTTTCCATCACGACCTTAGCCTTTAGACCAAGGTCTGTACCGGCTTCGACTGCCTCGCGGAGTATCCCACCCGTCGAAATTTGTGGAATACCATAAATTTCACTAAGCCGGGTAGCTTGAGTACCCTTTCCCGCGCCAGGCGGCCCGAACATAACCAAATTCATTTCCATATTTGCTACCTAAAATCTAACCTCGCCGTCCCTTGATTCTCGTTTTCTTCATAAATCCATCGTAATGCCGCATAATTAACTGTGACTCCACCTGCTGAACTGTATCCATTGAGACACCAACGATAATTAACAATGAAGTTCCACCAAAATAAAACGTTACGCCCATTCCATCAGTAATAAAACTGGGTAACAACATATCAAGTTGATCCCCAATAAATGGAACAGCATCCGCTCTGAATCCGGCTATTAACAAATCCGGTAAAACAGCCACTAAAGCAAGATAAATAGAACCAACTAAAGTAATGCGCGTAAGGATAGTGTCAATATGTTCAGCAGTTCGTTTTCCAGGTCGTATTCCAGGAATAAAACCGCCGTGTTTTCTCATATTTTCCGCAACGTCATCGGGGTTAAAGATGATCGCCGTGTAAAAATATGCAAAAAATATGATGCCGGCAATATATAAGAGGTAGTACAGAGGCATCCCATTACGGAGTTGATCGGAAATTGCTTGACCCCAACCACCAGCCGGTAACGCCGTAGCAATCGTGGCAGGAAACGCAATTATCGAAGAAGCAAAAATAACAGGAATTACACCACCTGTATTCACCTTCAGGGGTATGTGAGTGCTAGAACCACCGTACATACGCCTACCGACAACTCTTTTGGCATACTGTACGGTGACACGGCGATGCCCTCGTTCAATAAAAACAACCGCTGCGATAACGAGCACCATTACCGCCAACAACAGAAGCACACGAATAAGGCCCATCTGGCCTGTACGCATTTGATCAACTGTCGTCAAAACTGCTGCAGGAAGACCAACAACAATACCTGCAAATATAATTAACGACATTCCGTTCCCAATGCCACGCTCGGTAATCTGCTCACCTAACCACATGATGAATGCTGTACCCGTTGTAAGCGTCAACACTGTCATTAAACGAAACGTCCACCCAGGTGAATAAACGAGTGGAAGTCCGCCTGCAATATTCGTTTGGCGTTCTAAAAAAATAGCAATCGCCATCGCCTGCACTACACACAAAACAATCGTTCCGTAACGTGTGTACTGAGTGATCTTCCGTCGTCCCAGTTCACCTTCCTTCGACAATCTTTCCAGGTATGGCCATACCACAGTCAACAACTGAAGTATGATTGATGCGCTAATGTATGGCATGATACCTAACGCAAAGATCGTTACCTGAGACAAGTTCCCACCAGAAAACATGTCATACATCCCGAACATAGTGCCTGCCGCCTGCTCGGCGAGGAGAGCGAGAGCCTCCGTGTTAACGCCAGGCGTGGGAATATGACTACCGACACGATAGATCAGCAGTATAGAAAGAGTGAACAAAACTCTTCCTCTTAGGTCTGATATCGCAATAATATTTTTCAAATTTTCAAACATGAGCAAGATTACTTCCGAGAAGTCGCTGAGATTAATTCACACTGCCCCCCAGCATCGGTAATAGCCTGCATAGCCTTAGCACTAAAACGATGCGCCTTGACAGTTAATTGCTTCGACATTTTACCGCGCGCCAAAATTTTTATAAGTACACGTGACTGTCGCACAACACCGCACTCACGAAGCAATTCCGGTGTTACTTCAATTCCCTCTTCAAACCGTTCAGCCAATGTGTCAAGGTTAACAACCGCATATTCCACACGAAAAGGATTATGAAAACCGCGTTTTGGAAGCCGCCGATTAAGAGGCATCTGTCCACCTTCAAAACCCCTTTTACGACTATAACCAGAGCGCGATTGTTGTCCCTTGTGCCCACGCCCGGCTGTCACGCCAGTTCCAGAACCTTCGCCGCGTCCAATTCGCTTTTTATTCCTCCTCGATCCTTCAGGAGGATGCAAATTACTCAGATCCATGATCTATTTACCCAATCTTGACAAGATGTCGAACCTTGTGAATCATTCCACGAACCGAGGGATTATCAACCACCTCAATTGAGTGACCAATCCGTCGAAGCCCTAGACCTTGCACAACAAGCCGTTGCCGTTTGTTGTATCCAATGGGACTCCGCACAAGAGTAATTTGTACTCTGTCCGCTGTCTCATTTCTTTTACCACGTCTCATGAATTATCTGTCTCCTGGCTTGCAACAACTGTTTCTGGCTGAGATTCAGCTGTCTCCACAGGATCTGGCGCTGACAAATCAAGCTCTATTCCTCGCAACTGAGCGACCTCGGTTGGATCTTTAAGTTCAGAGAGCCCTGTAAAGGTTGCTCTTACAACGTTTTGGGGATTGTCTGAACCAAGGGATTTAGTGAGAATGTTATGTATCCCAGCAGATTCAACAACAGCACGAACTGCACCACCAGCAATGATTCCTGTTCCCTCCGGCGCAGGTTTTAGAAGAACGCTACCTGCACCGAAACGTCCCACTATAGAATGAGGAATCGTAGAACCTTGCAGCGGGACCTTTACCAAGGCCTTCTTAGCAGATTCAATTCCCTTTTTTATAGCCGATGGAACTTCCTTGGCCTTACCGATAGCAAAACCTACATGTCCAAGTCCATCACCAACAACAACAAGTGCACTAAAACTTAAGTTTTTCCCACCTTTAACAACCTTTGTAACACGATTAATGGAAACAACCGTGTCTTTAAGGTCGAGCATCGCGGGATCAATCTTAGGTCGGGACTTTCTCATATCTAAAACTCCAACCCAGCCTCACGAGCGGCCTCGGCTACACTGCGAACACGTCCATGATATAAACGACCGCCACGATCAAAAACTATTCGCTTAAGTCCTTGATCGATTAATCTTTCAGCCGCCATCTTTCCAACAACCTTAGCTCCAGCTATATTTCCACCACGAGCGCCATCTTCAAAACACTGACGCACCTTTTCCTCTTGACTTGAAGCTGATGCAACGGTTCGACCAGCCTGGTCGTCAATCAATTGAACTGATATATTCGAAAGACTCCTCGAAACCGCCAAACGGGGACGTTCTGCCGTTCCATTTACTCGCTTGCGCAGTCTTAACTTAATACGATAACGTCGATCTTTCTTTGTCTTGACCTTCATATGTTACGCTCCGGTCTTACCAACTTTTTTCTTTAGCTTCTCACCTGTATACCGGACCCCTTTTTGTTTGTAGGGATCTGGTTTTCTTAGTGAACGAATATCAGCAGCGATTTGCCCTACACGTTGCCGATCAATCCCAGACACAGTTATATGATTCTGCTTATCAACGGCAACCTTAATGTCATCTGGAACAGGAAAGACGATAGGATGAGAATACCCAAGTGAAAAAACCACCTGAGAGCCTGAAACTTCTGCTCGATAACCAATTCCAACAATATCAAGTTCTTTAACAAATCCTTCAGTAACACCATGAACAGCATTCGCCGCCAAACTTCTTGCCAAACCGTGAAACTTGGCTAAAGAACGATCTTCTCTTACCGGCTGAGCCAGAAGATTTGCATCAGATAATTCAAAGCGGATTCCAGGCGGGATGGGCTGCCGAATAATCCCCTTCGGTCCTTTAACCTCAATCACGCCATCAGACAGATCTACGGTAACACCGCTCGGAATCGGAATCGGCTTCTTACCTATACGCGACATAACCACACCATAATTAGCATTGAAAATTACCAAACATTACACAATACCTCTCCACCAACTCCAGCCTTCTCTGCGTCACGCCCCGTCATCACACCTTGAGAGGTGGTAAGAATACTGGTGCCAAGACCTGCTAAAACAGGGGGTGTCTCGTCGCGCCCAAAGTAAACACGACGTCCTGGACGACTCACACGCTCCAAACCGGTTAGAACCCTCTGTCCTCTTGGGCCGTATTTCAAGAAAATCCGAAGCATCTTTTGCGGCTGTATACCACGACGCACCTTAACTTCGACAACCTTAAAACTATGAACATACCCTTCACTTTGCAGAATCCGTGCAATCTCAAGCTTAAGCCTTGACTGCGGAACATCTACACGGGGCTGATACCCAGATGTAGCATTTCGAATCCTCGTCAGCATGTCAGCAATCTGATCAGGCATGAAACCTCAACCTCTTTCATTTCTACGACTTATCCAACTCTCCGCTAGTCTAAATAAACGCAACAACATTTTTTCTCTAAAAGCACAAGCAGAAAACACTACCAACTACTTTTTGTGACACCAGCCACATCTCCCTGAAGTGCAAGCTTTCGAAAACACAACCGGCAGAGCGCAAACTTTCTCAAGTAACCTCGCGGTCTACCACACACCCGGCAGCGATTACGAAGCCGAACTTTATATTTTGGTCTCTTTAATTCCTTAACTCTCTTTGCAATAGTCGACATTGGCGCTCACCACCATGCGTCCATTTTCCTGGCGCTTAATTAATTAGTTCTAAAAGGCATCCCCAACAACTGCAACAACCGACGTCCCTCATTATCAGTTTTTGCAGTAGTTACAACTGAAATATTCATTCCTCGAGATTGATCGACCTGCATATAGTCGATTTCCAAAAAGATCAATTGATCTCGAAGACCTAACGTATAGTTTCCACGTCCATCAAATCCATCGGGAGATATACCTCTAAAATCTCTAACACGTGGCAACGCAATTGAAATCAACCGATCAAGAAACTCATACATACGATCACCGCGCAATGTGACCATCGCACCAATAGGCATGCCCTGCCTCAACTTAAATGTAGCAATTGATTTTCGAGCCCGCGTAGTAACAGGACGCTGCCCTGTTATTTTTGCAAGCTCTTCAGAACCAGCTTCAATGAGTTTCGAATTTTGAGTAGCCTCGCCAAGTCCCATATTCACGACTACTCTTTCAATCTTTGGGACGGCCATAATTGTGGTATAACCAAATTCTTTTTTAAGAGAACCCACAACTTCGTCTTGATAAAGTTCACGCAAGCGACTCATTTGTCCACCGCCCCGTCACATTTCCTACATATACGCACCTTTCGTCCATCTCCTAAAAGCTGATGTCCAATTCTTGTAGCCGCACCGCATTCCGGACAAACAATTTGCACGTTTGACGCATGTAAAGAACCTTCCCGTTCAACAATTCCACCTTTTATATTCTGCTGGGGGTTAGGGCGAGTGTGACGCTTTACCAAGTTCACACCTTCAATAACCAAACGATTCCTAGATGGCAGCACTCTCAGGACTCGTCCACGCTTCCCACGATCTTTCCCTGTAACCACAACGACGTTATCGTTTTTTCTTACAGGAGTTTGTAATCTTGACATTTCACAAAACCTCAGGCGCCAGCGAAATAATTTTCATAAATTTTCGCTCGCGAAGCTCACGAGCCACTGGACCAAAAACGCGTGTACCAATTGGCTCATTCTGCTCATTAACAAGCACCGCTGCGTTACGATCAAATCTAATATAGCTTCCATCTTTACGTCGCTGTTCTTTGCGCGTTCTCACAATCACAGCCCTCACAACTTGCCCCTTCTTAACCCCTGAAGCCGGCGTCGCTTCCTTCACCGACGCTGTTACAAGATCGCCGAGTCTCGCGTAACGCCCGGTGGCTCCCCCTAAAGGGTTAATCACCGCGATCTTTCTAGCTCCTGAATTATCAGCAACTTCCAAAACCGACTGCATCTGGATCATGATCTTTATTTCCGATCAGACAATACGGGCTTTTTCAACAACCCGGCTAATTACAAAGCGCTTCTGCCGACTCAGTGGCCGCGACTCAACCATAGCCACTCGATCACCAACTTTTGCCGTGTTAGCTTCATCATGTGCCATAAAGTTCGTGGTTCGCCGCTGGATCTTTCCGTAGACAGCATCACGAACCCTTCGCTCAACAGACACAACAACACCCTTGTCCAACTTATCCCGCACAACAAAACCGATTATCTCTCTCTTCTTTGCCATCGCTGAATCCTAGATACTAATAAAACTCCACTGAAGCAAAAGAACTAGATGCTTCTTGCAGAATCTGCCAATTCTCTTTCTCGCAATAAAGTTTTTACTCGCGCTCGTTCTCGACGTAAATCCTTCATCTTATTTGAAGCCTCTGTTTGCCCCATAGATTTCTGAATGCGTAAACGGAAAACCTGATCATCTAAATCATCGATCTGCTGTTTTAGATCATCACTACCCAATTCCCGCAATTCATTTATGTCTTTCATGCGGTCTTTGCCTCACCAAATCTGGTAGTAAACTTTGTTTGAATTGGCAGCTTAGCCGCAGCCAAACGCATCGCCTGTTGCGCGACATCGGCGCTCACCCCTTCCATCTCAAAAAGGATGCGCCCAGGACGTATAACTGCCACCCATTCTTCAGGTGCTCCTTTACCCTTTCCCATTCGAACTTCTTGAGGTTTCTTGGTTATGGGTTTATCAGGAAAAATACGAACCCATATCTTTCCTCCTCGCTTTATAGATC